>JBPCLW010000001.1:0-26787 GCA_051002895.1 Candidatus Dormibacteria bacterium
CGCTCAAGGGCCAGGAGGATGTGGATCCGACGTTGGTCTCGTGGGCTCAAGGTGATGGCTCCCTCTCTCATGAGGCGGAAGTTTTCCCTGAACAGTTGAGGGCGGAAGTTTTCCCTGGACTCCCACACGGGGACGCGCATTGTCCGCTGGCTGTCCGTTCGGCGTTCGTAGCGTCAGCGTCGTGAGTGAAGCCCTCCCCCTTGCCGACCTCTTCCGCGACGACGCTACCGGCATCCATCTCGATGAGCCCTCGAGCTACCGAACGCCGCCGGCGCTGGAGATCGTCCCTGATCGTGCCGAGACTCCCGACGAGCTCGGTGACCCCACCTCGGGGGATGATGCTCCGTGGCGGGTTTCCGCAGGCAACGCCCAAGAACTCACCGGTGGGCCGGTCTTCACCACCGCTGGATGGCTCGACGAGGTCGACGCCAACGGACGGAGCCGGCGCACGGCGGCGATCATCGCCAGCATCGACTCCGAGGAAGCGCCCCGGGGTTTTTGGGGGCGGTTCCGGTCGGGCAACTGAGGCCGACGCCTCAGCGGCGAGTCTTGGGCTCGGGAGGCCGGCCCTCGAGGCGGGCCTCGAGTTGGAGGGTGCGCTCGAATGCCGCCCACACCGCGTCGCTCACTACCGTTCGCAGGCCTCCCTTCTCCAACTGGTAGAGCGCCTCAGCGCTGGTCCCACCCGGCGAGGTCACCATGTCGCGCAGTTCGGCGAAGTGGCGGCCGCTCTGCTGAGCGAACTCGGCGGAACCGAGCATGGTCCCCAGCACCAGTTCGCGAGCCACATGGCGGGGGAAGCCCAGATGAACCGCCGCGTCGGTCAGCGACTCGATGAATAGGAGAATGTAGGTCGGGCCGGTTCCGCTCACCGCAGTGGCCATGGCCACATGACGCTCGTCGTGCACCTCGAACTCCTGGCCGAGCGCGGAGAGCATGGCCCGGGTACGGGCGCGCCCCTGCGCGGTGACGGCCTCAGTGGCATACCAGACAGTGACACCGCGGGAGATCTGCGCGGGCGTATTGGGCATGGAGCGGACGATGGCGGGGTGGTGAAGCCCGTCTCGCAGCGCCCTGGTGCTGGCCCCGGCGATGACGCTGATCACCAGCTGATCGGGCTGGAGCTGCTCCCCCAACTCGGGCATCACCGTGGGCAACATCTGCGGCTTGACAGCGAGGAGGATGACATCGGCCCCCGCCAGTGCCTGCGCGTTACCGGTGACGACACCGATGGCGTGGCGCTCGCGGAGTTCCTCGCGGCGCTTGTCGCTGGGATGGCTGGCAACAACGTTGCCCGGGTCGATGAGGCGGCGCTCGAGGAGGCCGGCGAGCATGGCCTCGGCCATGACGCCAGCGCCGACGATGCCGATGTGGGCTCCGCGCAAGGATTCCTCAGACATGTGGGCGGCCACGATAGCGCGTCTCAGGCCGGATCAGACACGTCCCTGACAGGGCAGTGATGGGATCATCACCACATGGCCACTCCGGACCCCGCCCCTCCCCCGCCCTCGGGCAGTTCCCCTCCCGGCTCCCTGCCGCCGGGGTGGGCGCCCAATCCGCAATACGCGCCGGTGCCACCCGCCTGGAGCGGTCAGCCGCAGCAGGGACCGCCGGGAGATCCGGGCTGGGGGTATCACCCGGATCCCGCCTGGCAGGCCTGGCATGGGTCTGCGGAGCAAGCGCACCCCACCGTGCTTCCCGGCACCCGGCCGGGAACCGGGCAGCGCAATGGGGGGATCCTCGGCGGCCTCCTCGCCGCCGTCTTTGCCTTCTTCAAGTACGGGCTCGTTGCCCTTAAGTTCGGCAAGTTCGGCGGCACGGCGATCTCCATGGTCATCGCCATCTGGGTGTACACGCTGTTCTTCGGCTGGGAGTTCGCGGTGGGGGTGGTGCTGCTCATCTTCATTCATGAAATGGGCCACTACCTGACCTCAAGATTCGAGGGAGTGCCGGTGAAAGCCCCTCTGTTCATTCCCATGCTCGGTGCCTTCACCGCCCACGCAGGGCTGGAGAACGATCGCCGCAAGGAGGCGATCATCGCTGCGGCGGGACCCGTGTTCGGATTCCTCAGTGCTCTCCTCCTCTACCTCTTCGCCCTGTCCCAGCCCGTGGTCAGCCATTTCGTGAGCCTCTGTTTCGCGCTCAGCTACTTCGGATTCCTGATCACCCTGTTCAACCTCATCCCCATGGTTCCGCTCGACGGAGGCCGTATCGCGGGCGCCATCTCCAAGTGGGCCAATGTCGCGGGTCTGGCAGCGTTCGCTGGTCTCATGCTCTTCATGGCTGTCAACGACGTCCCCACCAATCCCTTCCTTCTCATCATTCTTCTCTTTGGGGCATTCACAACCTGGGGTCGATTCCAGCGGGCGCGACGCGGTGAAGATCCGCCGCCGCTCCCGGGAGACGCCAAGCTCTGGCTCGCCGTGTTCTACGTGGGCCTCATCGCCCTCTCCGCGCTCCTCATGAGCCTGGCCCACGGAACCCTGGTGGGGATGGGGATCGTGGCCAGCTAGGCTTCAGGCCTGGGGGGTCTAGTCCTTGGTCCCAGCAGTACGCGGGACCGGTGCGCCGGCGACCCCCTCCTCCTCGACGACTCCAACCTCTTCGCCAAGGCGCGGCAACGCGTCGACGCTGACCTCCCCATGGTCAGCTGTGCTCATCGCCTTCTCGCCCTGCCGTGCGCGGTAGGCCGCACCCAGGAAGATGTTTCCCACAGCGGCGATGGGAACGGCAAACACTGCTCCGAGAATGCCGCCCAACTCGGCTCCCACCAAGAGAGCCGCCATCGCCACCAGCGCATGCAATTGAGTGACGCGCCCAGCGATTCGAGGGCCAACCACGTAGGCCTCAAGAGCGTGCCCAAGCAAGCCCACAATTCCAGCGAGAAGCCCCAAGAGAGGACTCTGGAGAAGGGCCACGAGGACAGCGACGACCATGGCGACGGCCGCCCCAACAATAGGAATGAATTCCAGAAAGAACGCGGCAACCCCAATCACTAGCCCGTATTTCACACCAATCAGGGTCAGGGTGATGCCGGTGTAGGTCCCGATGGTGACTGACAGGACGAGCTGGCCGCGAACGTACGCAGCCACCGTCGACCCAACCGCGACGGCGACGAAGTCAAATTCTTTCTCCCGCTTGGGGAAGAGATTGCGGGCGGTCGCAACGATGACGCGCCCTTCGATGAGCAGATAGATGGAGATCACAACCACCAATACGACATTGACCACGCCGGAAACGACGGCCGCCACGACGCCGAGAGCCACGGCGACTTGCTCGCCGCTGACCGCCTTGGAGAGCGAGTTGAGCTGGAATGGCAGGCCACGGTGGTCCAGTTCCGCTTGGACTTGCGTCATCAACATCGGCAGTTGCTTGGCCTGCGCCACGAGCGACGGGGTGACCGCGGCGATGGCTCCGGCAACCAGCGCGATTCCGCCGATATAGAGGGTCAGGACTGCCAGGCCGCGGTGACCCCGAAACGGTCGTACGCGCTGCATCCAGTCCACGGCGGGGGTGAGGATGAGAGCGATGACTGTGGCAAAGATGAAGAGCAGCAACACACTGAAGACGTGGGTGACGAGGTATTCCGCGCCGCGGTAGACCTGGATGACGGCGGCGATGATGAGCAGCCAGATCAGTGTCTTGACCGGCCGCCTGTCCCAGAGGGAGCGCGGCGCTGACCTGGCCCGGAGGGTCACCTCGGGCGCGCCGCCGGCCCGACCTGTCTGCTCAGCCATGCTTCCCTCGTGGCCGCCGCCGGCCGCTTTGCCCCACAGCGACACCGGGGCATCTCTGCACAGTGATGATGTCACAGAATGAGTGCATGGGGAGATCGTGTCAGCCGGCGAGCAGCGAAAGACGCAGGCGGCGATGGGGATTGTCGTCGTTGGTGTCGACAAGAACGACGCTCTGCCAGGTGCCGAGGAGAATCTGACCGCGTTGTACTGGCAGGGTGAGACTTGGGGACACGAATGCAGGGAGAACATGATCGGCGCCGTGACCGCCACTGCCGTGTCGATGCCGGTAGCGGTTGTCTCGGGGCAGCAGGCGTTCCACTGTAGCGAGGAGGTCGGCCTCCGATCCCGAGCCGGTCTCCATGAGAGCGAGACCGCAGGTGGCGTGGGGTGCGAACAGATGGAGCAAGCCCTCGTCGCCGGAGTCGAGAAAGCTGGTGGCAATGCCGGTGACGTCGACGACGCGGTGTGCCCCCGTGTCGATGGCAATCTCGGTGCTGCGCATCAGGTGGGTGCCGGAGCGGGCGTCGCCTGTGCCTGGCAGAGCTGGTACGGGTAGGTTATGCCACTGACGAAGTCACGGAAGGTCTGCAGCTCTGCAGCGGTCGCGAAGTTTGCCTCGATGTCGAGGGCGTGCGAGGGGTCGAAGATGAGCCAGAGTTGGGCGAATCGGGGCAGGCGGTTCACCTTGCCGCCGCCCGCGTCGGTGGTGGGCTGGGGCGCACTCTGATCGCCCTTGTAGGTGATCAGGTCACCGGTGTAGCCGCAGGCCTGCACCGTGTCGGATTTCTCGCGCGTGTAGTTCGGGAGACCGGGGGTGCCCAGGGCGGCACGCGTTGGGGCGGGACGGACGGCGATGCTGGCGCTGCCGCTCTGGGGCCGGAAGGTAGTCTCGGTGGGGGAATCTGCGAACGTCCAGTCCGCCGGATAGAGGGCGGAGAATTTCTTGTCGCCGGTGGGGAACTCGGTGAAGCGACCATTGGCCGTGTAGATCGGATCAGAGGTGATCCATCCGGTGAGCGTTTGCCCCTTCACCTGGTACCACCCGCCGTTGTCCGCTTTGTAGGCGAGCACGGTGAGCTCTGTACCGCGGGCTCCGTTGCCGATGATGTTGGCGGTGCGTGCCGGCGCATCGCGGATGTTGAGGCCAAGGGCGGCAAGAACGGTGCGGGTGCCGCTCGTTTGCGGAGTCGGCGAGGAGCCATTGCTGCTGTTGCCGGTTCCCGAGTTGGCACCGACGGGTGGATTGGTGGCCACCCCGGTGGGGCTCCCGGCGTTGCCGCAGCCGCAGAGCGCGGCGGCGACCAGAATGGGGAGCAGGCGACGGCGGCGCATCTCAGAGCTACACGGTACCCGGTACCGGCTGGGTGATGCCCATCAGACCGTGGATGCTGGCCATCACGGAGTCGCTGAGGGCGTCGAGGTCGTAGCCGCCCTCGAGTAGCCAGACGCTGCCGGTGGTGAGTGCCGCGACCCGCTCCGCGACCGCTGCGTACGTTGCCGTGCTCAGTTCGAACTGGGCCAACGGATCCGCCTGATGGCCATCGTACCCCGCACTCACCACGATGAGGTCGGGCCCATGGGCGGTCAGCGCGGGGAGCACCAGCGTGTCGAGCTGCGACAGCCACTCCTTCGCGCTCGTCCCCGCCGGCAGCGGCACGTTGAGGACGTTGTCGTGGGCACCACGGTCGGCGGCGCCCCCCGTCCCGGGGTAGAACGGCGACTGATGCAGAGAGGTGTAGAGAACGTTCTTGTCGTCCCAGATGATGTCCTCAGTGCCGTTGCCGTGGTGCACATCAATGTCGAGCACGGCGATACGCTGGGCACCGCGCCGCTGGGCGTGGCGGATGACGATGGCGGCGTTGTTATAGAGGCAGAACCCCATGGCGCGTTCAGCGGTGGCATGGTGCCCGGGGGGCCGCACGAGCGCGAACGAGTGCGCGGACACGCCGTCGAGAACAGCGTTGGCTGTGACGACAGCACCGCCGACGGCCAGTCGGGCGATCTGGTCCGATGTCGCCGTGCAGTACGTGTCGGCATCGAACCAACCACCACCGCTCTTGGCAAGAGCGCCGACACGCTCGATGTGGGTGCGCGTGTGGGCCAGTGCCAGGGTGTCGTCATCGGCCTCGGCGGCCGCTAGGCGGGGCAGTTCGGTGAGGTCTGCGCTTGCGGCGATGGCGCTGCCGATCGCGACAAGCCGGTCGGGGCGCTCCGGATGGCCAGCGGCAGCATGGTGCCGGTAGCGCGTGTCCTCGAGGAGCGCGACCGCAGCGCTGCCGGCCATGTCAGACCTGTGTGGCGCTGATGGCGGCGACGATGCGCTCGCGGAGCTGCTTCGCTGCAGCGCCGGGATTCTCGGCGCAACTGATGCCCCGGGATACGGAGATGAGCGTACCGGCCCCGGCGGCGTCGATCCCGGCGCGCACCGCGGCTTCGAGGTCGCCGCCCTGCGCTCCCACGCCGGGGAGCAGAAGCGTCGCTTCGGGAGCTTGTGCACGGGTGTCGGCGATCGCTGCGGGGTTGGTGGCGCCAACGACGAAGCCGATCTCGGCAGCGCCGCTCCACGTTGCGGCGGTGTTGACGATGTGCGTGCGTAGCGGGCGCCCATCATGCATCGGCTGCTCGAGGAAGTCGGCAGCGCCAGGATTGCTGGTGCGGCTAAGGAGAAACACCAGCGTACCCGGACGCTGCATGAGTGGCTCCACGGAGTCGCGTCCCATGAGGGGATTCACCGTAATCGCGTCGGCACCCCAGACGTCGAAGAGCGCCCGTCCGTAGGCGGCAGCGGTATTACCGATATCGCCGCGCTTGCCGTCGAGGATGACCATGCAGCGGTCACCAAGATGAGTGCGAATCCGCTCCAAGACGGCGACCCCCGGGGAGCCGAACTGTTCGAAGAACGCCAGGTTTGGTTTGGCTGCGACGCAATGCTCGAGGCACGCATCGATGAGATCGCGACACTGGCGTTCGGCGCTGGCCGCAGAGTCGGCGCCGACGGGATCGAGTCCGAGACAGAGAAGGGAACCGGTCTGCTGAGCGGCGCGGCGAAGCCGCAGGGAGACCGGCTCGGCAATCACCAGACGTCGCGGCTGGTGCTGGGCTGGACCGCGCCCTGATCGGGACGCGGCGCAAAGGGCAGGTCGATGCGATCCTGCTCGCTCGCCGCACATCTCGGGCACACTCGGGCGATGCGCCCGTCGAGGATCACCGCAGCGAGTCGGGGGATCATCGTCGGCTGAGCGCAATTGTCGCAGGGATCAAGAAGCGCCACGGGTCTGTCTCCGGTGTCGGCGGACGTGGTCGGGGAGACAGGACTCGAACCTGCGACCCCTGGTCCCCCAGACCAGTACTCTAACCACCTGAGCTACTCCCCGAGGTCCGCGACGGGAAGTCTAGCGGATGCTACGACCGCCTCCGGTCCCGGGAGGTGCTCCGACGTTGCTCCGCCCCACTTGTATCGAATCCGCGCATCTCGTCGCCGGGACCGCGACCCATCAGGTCGGCGAACGCGTCAGGGATGGCCTTGCCGCCGAAGAGAACATCGGAGAGCTCCTCGGCGATCGGCATCTCCACCTGGAGGCGTTGCGACAACTCGACGGCACAGCGGGTGGCATGAACCCCCTCGACGACCATCGACGATGCGGCCAGGGCATCGGCAAGGCCCTGGCCACGCGCGATCGCTTCGCCGAGGCGGCGGTTGCGCGAGTGTGGGCTCATGCAGGTGACGGTGCAGTCGCCGAGTCCGGTGAGTCCGGAGAAGGTCAGGGCGCGCCCTCCGGCAGCCACGCCGACACGCGCGAGCTCCGCGAGCCCCCGGGTGATGATGGCTGCCTTGCCGTTGTCGCCGATACCGATGCCATCGCACATCCCTGCGGCGATGGCGACAACATTCTTGAGAGCTCCCCCAAACTCGACGCCGATGACATCGTCGCTCGAGTAGAAACGCAGTTGCTTGCCGCTGCAGAGGTCGCGCACACGCTGGACCGCACTCCCCTCCCCCGCGACCACGGTTGCCGCGGGTAGGCCACGGGCAATCTCAATCGCAATGTTCGGGCCGCTCATGGCCACAACAGCAGGAGCCGACGCCTCGAGGACACTGCGCACCAGCGCAGTCATCGTAAGCAGCGACTTCTCCTCGAATCCCTTGGCAGCGCTCACCACCACCGCATCCGTACTGATGCAGGGCCGGGCAGCCTCGGTCACGGCGCGCATCGACTGAGTGGGGACGGCGAGGACGACGATGCCCGCGCCGGAGCACACGTTGGAGAGGTCACTGCTGACCACAACGCCGGGTTCGATGGCGATGTCGGGAAGATAGTCGTGGTTCTGGCCAGTGCGGGCGATCTTCTCGGCCCGGGTCGGATCCCGCACCCAGAGCGACACTTCGAGTCCATGTCGGCGCAGTACTCCGGTCAGTGCTGTGCCCCACGAACCGGCCCCCACCACCGCAACGCGGTCCCTCATCCGCGCGTATCCGACTTCATCCGGGGGACAATCTGCAAGCGCGTTCCAGCGAACCCGAATACCGACCGGATTCGGTTCTCCAGGTAGCGCCCGTAGCTGAAGTGGAGGAGATCGGGATCGTTGACGAAGAGCACGATCGTCGGATTCGGTGTCGACGCCTGGGTCGCAAAGAGAATCTTGACCCGTCGCCCCTTGCTGTACCGCGGCGGCCGCGCGTCTACCGCGTCGCGGATGACATTGTTCAGCGCCGACGTGGGAATGCGCACGGATCGTGCCTCGGCAACCTGCACCCCCTTCTCCAGAACGTGCTGGACGTTGCGACCCTCGAGGGCTGAGAGCGTCAGCACCGGCACCGAAGGGATGAAGTCGAAGGCTCGATGGAAGGCCTTCAGGAATCCCGGATCAGCGCGGTCCTCCTGGTCGACTAGGTCCCACTTGTTGGCAATGACCACCGCGCCCTTCCCCGACTCCGCCGCATATCCCGCGATGTGGCGATCCTGCGCGACGACACCTTGGGCCGCGTCGACGACCATCAGTGCCACATCGCAGCGCTCGATGGCGCGCATGGCACGGAGCAAGCTGTAATGCTCTACCGATGTGCCCACGAGGCCACGGCGACGGATACCTGCAGTGTCCACCAGCCGCACCTGCATCCCCTCGTGCGTGAGAACAGTGTCGACCGCATCGCGCGTGGTTCCCGCTACGGAGGACACCAAGGCCCGCTGCTCCCCGGTGAGGATGTTGAGCAGCGACGACTTGCCCACGTTGGGCCGTCCGATGATAGCGATGCGGAGTTCATCGCTGGCCTCCACGGCGTTGACATCGGGAGGCGGCAGCCGTTCGACCACCTCGTCGAGGAGATCACCGGTGTCAGTACCGTTGAGTGCAGAAACCAATATGGGTTCGCCGAGACCGAGGCGATAGAGCTCGTGTGCGTAGTGGGAAGAGCTCGCGCTGTCGGCCTTGTTACCGGCCACGATCACGCGGGCGCCCCCACTGCGCAGGACCGCAGCAACATCCTCGTCAAGGCCGGTGACCCCGGCGCGAATGTCGAGCATGAGCACACACACATCAGCTTCAGCTATCGCCAGGCGGGCCTGTTCCTGGGTGCCCCGGGTGAGTTCGGCAATGCCGGGATCGTCGCTGACCAACCCGGGATCGAGGCCCGCAGTGTCCACGACTGTGAAGCGCCGGCCTCGCCATTCAGCAACGCCATACAGGCGATCGCGGGTAAGTCCGGCCATCTCATCGACGATGGCGTGGCGCTGACCGGTGAGCCGGTTGAAGAGCGTCGACTTGCCCACGTTGGGGCGGCCCACGATGGCGACGATGCCGCTGGGTGGGCCGAGACCCGTGTCATCGCCGCCGCGCCGCAGTTGGCGGCTGCGTACCGACCCGCGCGACGTCCCCCGCGGGCTCATGCCTCCCCCACCTGCAACCTCACGGCGTCGAACGGCTCGCCCTCGCCACCCAACCGGAATGCGCCCAGGTCACCGGTGCCCCCGGCAACGCTGTTGACGATGAGGTACACGTAGTCCACCCAGGCGCGATCGGTGTCGAACTGCGATGGCCATGCTGGATGATCGGGATGCGAGTGCCAGTAGCCAACGACGTCCAGTCCAGTAGCCGTCGCCTCTCGCTGGGCGGCCAGAATGTCCCCGGGATCGAGGTCGTAGCGGTCCGCAGCCCGTGCGGTCCACAGGTTGCGGCCAGAGGTGACCGCAATCACGCGAGCGCCGCGGTCCACATACGAACCGATGAGCACGCCGCAACCCTCATGGGGATATGCCTCGCCAGCGAACTCACGTATCCGCTGCTCCACCGCAGCACTGATCGAGACCCTCTCGATCACGCCACCGGCGCCTCATACAAACCGTCGGAGAGATAGCGGTCTCCGCCGTCGCAGATCACGGTCACCACCACCCCCTCGCTGTCCAGACTGCGGGCTACCTCCCGCGCCGCCCAGAGGTTGGCCCCGGTGGAGTGTCCGGCGAGAATCCCCTGCCGAGCCGCCAGTTCACGCGCCAGAACGTAGGAATCCTCCGTCGGTGCCCACAGGTTCTCGTCCGCCAGAGACGCGTCGTAGATGCCCGGCACGATGGCCGTAGGCATGTGCTTCAGCCCCTCCAACCCGTGCCATCCGGACTCCGGCTGCACGCTGACGCAGCGCACATCCGAGCGCAGGGACCGCAGCCGTCGCGACACGCCGACGAACGTTCCGCTGGTGCCCAGCGCCGCAACCCAGTGCGTCACCCGACCCTGGGTCTGCTCCCAGATCTCCAGAGCGGTGCCGTGGTAGTGCGCCTTCCAGTTGTCGTCATTGTTGTACTGATCGGGCATGAAGTATCGCTCCGGGTCGCCGGCATAGAGCTCACGGCAGCGGAGGATGGCACCGTCGGAGCCCTCCAGCGGATCGGAGTATTCGATATCCGCTCCAAAGGCGGTCACCGTTGCCTTGCGCTCAGCGCTGACGTTCCCTGGCATGACGAGGCGAACCCGGTAGCCCTTAGCGGCGCCGACCATGGCGTAGGCGATCCCGGTGTTGCCGCTCGTCGAGTCGAGGATGACGCGGTCGTGGGTGAGCCGCCCGTCATGCTCAGCCTCCTCGATCATGCGTAGCACCGGACGATCCTTCACCGACCCGCCGGGATTGAGGTGCTCCGCCTTGGCGAGAATCTCCACGCCGGGACACTCTTCAGCAAATAGTTCCACGCGCAGAAGCGGCGTGTTTCCGATGCGTTCAAGCACGGAGCTCCCGAGGCGCGGAATGACGATCAGCTGTCGGAACTTCGCGAGTTGATGCCGACGCGGAATCCGGCGGTCCCCTTCTTCTGATCACCGAGAACCGCGATCACCGAACTGGCGCGGAGATGGACGGGGCCGTCTTCACCGGCGAACTCGACGAAGCCATCGGCACTGGCTGCACCCAGAGTCGCGAGAACTTCGTCCAAGCTCGGGGTGACACCGATGTCGGAACCGTTGCTGATACGGAGAATGGTCATGGCGTCGATCCTATCCCGTCTTCCCCACCGGCGGCGTCGAGACCCGTCCTCACCTCGGCGAGCAGATCCGCCGGCTCCTCACAGCCCACGCTGAGGCGGAGCAGGCCATCACCGATGCCCAGGGCCGCTCGCTGTAGCGGCGACATTCCCCGATGCGAGGTCAGCCCCGGGTGGCTCGCCGTGGTGCTGACATCGCCGAGCGACGGCGCCAGGCGGATGCCCGGAGCCGCGCCGAGGAACCGTTCCACCGCCCCGCGGTCACCGAGGTCGAGCCCGAGCATCGCCCCCCGACCCGCCGGCAGCAGACTGCGAGCAAGCTCCTCCTCCTCGACGCTGCGCCGCCCCGGGTAGTGAGCGAGACGCACCGCGGGATGA
Organism: Candidatus Dormibacteria bacterium; assembly: GCA_051002895.1. GTDB lineage: Bacteria > Chloroflexota > Dormibacteria > Aeolococcales > Aeolococcaceae > JBPCLW01. Next base: position 11,579 of record JBPCLW010000001.1, read on the forward strand.
GCACCCAGTTGGGAAGCGACCGTCGCGGCATTCCTGACGCTTCGCTCCACTCGCAGCGGGGCGGTGCGCAGGCCGCGCAGCGTCAGCCACGCCCCCTGAGGACCGAGTACGGCTCCGAGCAAACGTGAATGAGCATCGAGCCAGTCCGCCGCCCTGTGATGGGCGCCCACCAGAACCGCGCCACCGATAACGTCACTGTGCCCCGAGAGCGACTTGCTCAGCGAGTGGAAGACGACGTCGGCACCATGCTCCAACGGGCGCAATAGAAACGGTGTGGTGAACGTCGAATCGACAACCGACGCCACCCCGCACTCGCGGCAGAGTGCGGTGAACACATCGACGTCGAGCAGATTCATGAGCGGGTTGCCGATGACCTCGGCGACGGCGCAGGAGATCCGCGAATCATCGAGGGCGCGCGCGAGCACGCCGCGCTGCGCGCCGACGTCGCCCGGTGGCGGCAGATCGACCGTCACCACCTCCACCCCAAAGTGCGCCAGGGGTCCGGAAATGAGCGTCTCGGTCGACCCATAGCAGGGCCGGACGACGAGCACGCGCGGCCGCGACGGCGATACCAACACACTCAGCGCCAGAAGCAGGGCTGCCTGTCCGCTGGCGGTGACGCGGCACACCGGCACCGCACCCGCCGCCGGTGTCTCCAAATCGGTGAGAGCGGACTCCAGGAGTGCCACGCTTTCATTGCCGTGGCGGCCATATGTGGCGCGCTCGGCATCCATGCCCTCGTCGAGCGCGGCGAGGTCGGGAAAGGCGCGCACCGACGCCGTCGCCGCCGGCGCCACGAGATCCACACTCCGGCCCGACGGAGCCCCCAACCCGGCTCGTACCGCTCGGGTGGAACGGTCCGCCGTCATCCCACAGCGGCAGGCACACCCTGCCCCCGCGAGCGTAGGAACGGCTCCCGCCCTGCATAGCGCGCGCCACTGCCGAGCTCGGCCTCGATGTTGAGCAGCCGGTTGTACTTGGCGACGCGCTCCGAGCGCGATGGCGCACCCGTCTTGATCTGGCCAGCATTGACTGCAACCGCGAAGTCGGCAATCGTGGTGTCCTCGGTCTCGCCGCTGCGGTGGCTGATCACGCAGGCGTAGCCGTGGGAGCGGGCCAGGTTGATCGCCGAAAGCGTCTCGGTGAGAGTGCCGATCTGGTTCAACTTGATGAGGATGGCGTTGGCCACGCCTCGGTCGATGCCCTGGGCGAGGCGGGTCACATTGGTGACGAAGAGATCGTCACCGACGAGCCGGATGCGCTCCCCGAGTCGCCGGGTGAGCGTCGTCCAGCCGTCCCAATCGTCCTCGGCCATGCCATCCTCGATGGAGACGATGGGATAGCGGTCACACCACTGGCTCCAGAGGTCAACGAGCCCGGCGGAGTCGAGCTCCCGGCCCTCTCCGGCGAGCAGGTATCGCCCGTCCTTCCACAGTTCGGACGTTGCCGGATCGAGCGCGATGGCGACATCCTCACCCGGTCGATAGCCCGCCTTCTCGATGGCGGTGATGAGGATCTCCACCGCCTCCTCGTTGTGCTTCAAGGAGGGCGCGAAGCCGCCCTCATCACCCTGGCCGGTGTCGAGCCCGCGCTTCTTCAGCACTGCGCGCAGCGCGTGGAAGCACTCGCTGCCGGCGCGCAGACCATCGGCATACGTCGGCAGCCCCAGCGGGGCGAGCATGAACTCCTGGAAGTCGACCGAGGTTTGCGCGTGGACGCCGCCGTTGATGACGTTGAGCAGCGGCGTCGGAAGGACGCAGGCCCCGACACCGCCAAGGTAGCGGTACAGCGGCAGGCCCACCGCCTCGGCCGCGCTGCGGGCGACCGCGAGGCTCACCCCGAGGATGGCGTTGGCGCCCAGCCGGGCCTTGTTCTCGGTTCCGTCGAGATCCACTAGGCGGGCATCGATGGCCCTCTGGTCGAGGGCGTCGGAGCCGAGGAGATCCGGGCCGATGATGTCGACGACGTTGTGCACGGCGATGCGCACACCCTTGCCGCCAAAGCGGTCGGTGTCGCCGTCACGCAGTTCCACCGCCTCGTGAGTGCCGGTGCTGGCGCCGCTCGGCACCAGAGCGCGACCTAGCCAGCCACCGGCGAGACGCACCTCCACCTGCACCGTGGGATTACCGCGCGAGTCAAGGACCTCGAGAGCGCTGATCGATTCGATGAAAGTCATGCCCCGAGGATACTGTCCCGTCGCTCACGCTCGATGATCCGGCGCCATTTGCCCGGGTTGGTCCTCAGGGTGTTTCGCGCAGACGGCGGACATCAACCACTTGCAGTACCCGCAACTCCCCGTCCGCAACGGTGTTCTCGCACCGGCCCGGCCTGTGGCCCGCTGCATCAGTTGGGCAGGATGACCAGCCCGATGATGCCGATGACGTAGACGCCCAGCACCGCAATGCTGTCCACCCCCAGCCGGGCATACTCCCTGGCGGGGCGAAACAGCAGCCCCGTCATGTAGATGAGGGTGAGCAGGCCGGCGAGAGCGGTGAGGTAGATGTCGGAGGCGTGGGCATTGGGCAGGACCGCCTTCCCCGAGACCAGCACAGCAAGCAGGAAGAGCACCGGAAGGAACGCGTTCCCCCCAAAGATGTCCCCGAAGGCGAGTTTGTAGTCACCCTGGCGCACCGCGGTGAGCCCCGAACTCAACTCCGGGAGCGAGGTCACCAGCGCGAGTGCAGTGGCGCCGAAGATCACCCCGGAAACGCCCACGTCGCTCGCGGCAGCGCTTCCGCTCTCCTCGGCGATGGCGCCGCCGACGAGTGTGGCCACTGCCGCCAGCGCAAAGATGATCGCGGCCCGAGTGGGGCTCAGACCTTGTCTGGCCGCCGCGTCCCGTGCCGCCGTCCTGGAGTGGCCGCGGGGCTTAACCTGACTGTCGGGCGCCTCGCCGCTGTTCGACCAGGGCAGCTTGCGGGTGGCGCGTTGAGTCAACAGCAGCCCCACCACCCAGATGATGGCGATGACGACGACGTCGGGGGAGAGCCGGAGCCATACCAGCGATTTCGGCAGTTGCGTGCCCATCACCACCGCGGCTAGGACCGCCAGGACGACGGCGCCCTCAAGGACCAGCGTCAGGCTGGCTGCCTGAAACGTCAGGGCGCGGCGCTCGCGAACTCCAAAGCCGTCGAGCGCCACCAGCACAACCGTCTGCAGGGCGATGCCCCCGAGGATGTTGCTGACTGCGACGTCCAATTGGCCGCGGACCGCTGCTGTGTAGGTGATGGCGATCTCGGGAAGGTTGGTGGCAACCGCGAGCAGAATCAGCCCGCCGAGCGCCTGGCCGAGGTGAAGCCGGTGGGCGACGATGTCCGTCGTCCTCGAGAGGAAGACCCCCGCCACCCAGATGATCGTGGCACTGGCCACGAAGATCACCAACTCGGCCCAAAGCGGGAGGTTGGGGAGAAGGTTCATGGCGCTGCTGAGGCCGGAAGGGCTAGGCGGTGCCGCCGGTCACCGGCGGGGCCATCGGTTGCACCACGGGGGGACGGTCGGCCTCCCCCGCCGCAGGCATTCGGTAGTCTTCCTCGCTGAGGTTCCCAGGCGTGGACTTGCCGACGACAGCCGCCAGCGCTGAGCCCACCACCACAACCACGAGGTTGACGGCGATAGCAGCGAAGCCGATGTAGATCTTGCCCAGCCCCAGCCCGAAGCCGAAGTCGTGCAGCGAGGTGGCGAATTTCTCCTGGATGAGCGCGTAGGTCCCCAGCCCCATGCCGGCGGCCCAGCCCACCACCATCGCCCAGACATTGAGCCGCTTGACATACAGCGCCACGATCAGCGCGGGCAGGGCATTGATCATCCACACCCCGCCGGCGGTTTGGAAGTTGATGATGTCAGTGGTGGGCAGCGCCAGGATGAACACCAGGGCACCGACTTTGACGAGCAGTGAGACCACCTTGCTGACGGTTGCCTCCTCGCCAGGGCTCATCCGCGGATGGATGTACTCGCGCCAGATGTTGCGGCTGAAGAGGTTTGCCGCGGCGATCGACATCACCGCTGCGGGCACCAGCGCGCCCACGGCGATGGCGGCGAAGGCGACTCCGGTAAACCAGCTGGGAAACATCTTCTGGAAGAGGTCGGCGATGGCGCTGTTGTTGCCGAACTCCGCGCTGGGCTTGACCCCCGCGGCGATGGCCATGAAGCCGAGCAGGCCGATCATCCCCAGCAGGAACGAGTAGGCCGGCAGGAACGATGCATTGCGCTTGATGGTGCGCTGACTCTGGGCACTGAGCACCCCGGTGAGCGAGTGCGGGTAGAGGAAGAGGGCCAGCGCCGAGCCCAGGGCAATGCTGCTGTAGGCGTTGAACAGCGACGGCTGGAGGACGTCCGGCTTGCCCTTGCCCACCGGGGCCGCCGCGGCGGCATGCTCCACCTTGCTGAAGATGCTGGCGAAGCCGCCGAGCTTGTACGGGATGTAGATGACCGCCACGATCACCACCAGCCAGATCAGTGAGTCTTTCACGATGGCGATGAGTGCTGGTGCGCGCATGCCACTCACGTAGGTGAAGACTGCGAGCACCACGAAGGCCACGATCAGCGCCACCTCCGGGCTGATGCCGATGTTGGCCAGAACCACCTTGATACCGAAGATCTGCAGGGCGATGTACGGCATGGTGGCGAGGATGCCGGTGAGAGCGATGAGGAGAGCGAAGAAGGGGCTGTCGAAACGGTCCCGCACGTAATCGGAACCGGTCACGTACCCCTTGTTGCGCGAGACCTGCCACAGGCGGGGCATAGTGAGGAACACCAGCGGATACACGATGATCGTGTACGGCAAGGCGAACAGCCCGTAGGCACCGAGGGCGAAGACCACCCCGGGGACGGCGACGAAGGTGTAGGCGGTGTAAAGGTCCCCTCCCAGAAGGAACCAGGTGACGATGGTGCCGAAGCCACGACCGGCGAGGCCCCACTCCTCGAGGTTGTTGAGGTCGGCGCGGCGCCAGCGGGAGGCCCCGAAGCCGATGACCGCCACCACCAGACCAATGACGGCGACGATGATGAGCTCGTCCCAGTGGGTCACCTCTCGTTCCCACCCCGGTCGACCGCGTAGACGATCCCGGTGATGGTCACACCGAGGATGACCCAGGCGAACTGGTACCAGATGAAGAAGGGAATGCCCTCCAGACGTGGTTCCGCGTGGGCGTAGAGGGTGGGGAAGAGCAGCGCTACGAACGGGACGAGCAGGAGGAGCCGCGCCCAGCGGCCACGCCCTGCGGAAGTGGTGGGCTCCGCCATCAGGTGGGAGAATCTACCTGGTTGTCGCCGATGTCAAGGAGGAAGAGCCCGAACCGTCTGCACCCTTCAGGCCGCGGCCGCGCTTGGGGCTCGTGGGCTCATGGACTCGAACACGGGAGGCAGGCCGACAACGCCCTCGTCGGTGCGGGTGATCTGCCAGCCGCCCTCGTGGACCCGCCAGTGATGCCGGCCGCAGAGCAGGACCAGGTTCTCCACGCTGGTGGCGCCACCGTGGGCCCAGTGCCGGAGATGATGGGCGCTGGTGTAATCAGCGAGGTGTCGCGGCGGTTCCATGTAGTGCCGTGGCCATCTCATCCCACAGCCGAGCGATGACGCGAATGCCGGCATGGAACTGCTCGAGGTCGAACTTCTCGTTGGGTGCGTGGTAGTTGTCGTCAGGAAGGCCCACGCCCACCATCACCGTGGTGATGTTCATGATTCGGCTGAACATCTCCACCGGGGGAATCGATCCGCCCTCGCGGAGGAACACCGGATCCACGCCGAACACGTCACGGAGTGCGATCTGCGCGGCGCGGATGGCGGGATGATCGAGGGGAATCACCACCGGCCGCCCGCTCCCCGGGTGATCCGTCACCCGCACCCGCACCGTGGGCGGCGCCGCCGCTTCCAATGCCGCACGCACCCTGGCGGCGATGACCTCGGGACGCTGATGCGGCACCAGTCGGCAGGTGACCTTTGCGGTTGCCCGGGCCGGCACAATCGTCTTGGATCCGGTTCCTTGGTAGCCGCTCCAGACTCCATTGATCTCCAGCGTCGGCCTTACGGAGATGCGCTCGCACACCGTGTATCCCTGCTCGCCGCTGGTTGCCGGCGCATCCCCGGCTTCATGAAGGAACCGCGCCTCGTCGTACTCCAAACCGGTGAGGGCGCTGCGTTGCTCGGATGAGAGTTCCTCTACCTCGTCGTAGAACCCGGGCACCATGACGCGCTCGGTCAGGGGATCCTTCAGAGCCACCAGCAGGCGGGCGAGTACCTCGGCAGGGTTGGCGATGGCCCCGCCGAAGCTTCCCGAGTGGAGGTCATTCTTGCCACCACTGACCTCAACTTCGAGACCCACGAGCCCGCGGAGGCCGACACAGATCGAGGGCTGGCCGCGGCCGGGCATCTCGGTGTCGGAGACCACGCACGTATCGGCGGCGAGACGGCCGTGCTCGCGGCGCAGCAACTCCTCGAAGTGGACGGAGCCGATCTCCTCCTCGCCCTCGATGATGAGCTTGAGGTTGAGCGGCAACTCGCCACGGGTCCGCAGGTGGGCCTCCACCGCCTTGAGATGCATGAACACCTGGCCTTTGTCGTCGACGGCGCCGCGGCAGTGCAGGGCGCCGTCACGCACCGTGGGCTCGAACGGCGGCGAGACCCACTCATGGAGTGGATCCACGGGCTGGACGTCGTGGTGGCCGTAGATGAGCGCGGTAGGGAGAGCCGGATCAACGATGCGCTCGGCGTACACGGCGGGATGGCCGGGCGTTTCCAGGAGCTCGGCGTGGGTGAAACCAACGTCGCGTGCCGCCTGGGCAAAGTGTTCTGCGCAACGGCGCACGTCCTCAGCGTGGTGCGGCTGGGCCGAGATCGAGGGGATGCGACAGGCCTCCTGGAGTTCGTCGAGGAAGCGATGACGATGAGCGTTGCAGTAGGCGTCGAGGTCGTGCTCGGTCATCTGCCGAGGGTATCCGTCGACTAACCCGCCGTGCAGCGCCGCGTGTGCGCACTCCAAATCTGCTGAACCCAGACCCCACGGACCACCGCACCGCGATCACAGCGATCTCCGATCTCATCACCGCCGTCCACGCCATACCAGCCGCGATTGATGGGGTCGGTGACCGTCTCGGCGAACTCATGAGTGGTAGTGGTGGTCATGGCGCGGGTCAGATCGGGGCCACCGCACTGCGATCGCGCTCCATACGGTTCCAGGAAAGGCACCAGGCTGAAGATGTACCGGTGACCACCGCTGTTGGCATAGTCATGGAATCCACACCAGTCCTGCAGGGCTCCCTGACTTCCGCGCTGTGTCAGGATGATGAACTGCGTGTCCGCCGTTGTCACCCACTTGTTGACTCTCGTCGCCCGGGCAGCCTCCCCCGCCAGCGCACTGTTGCGACTGACGTCCCCCCGCGGCGCCGCTGCATCCAACCAGACTCCAGCAAGGGTGACGTCGTTACCAACATGGCCGTGATTGTCGTAGTACTGGGTGAGGATCTGAGAATAGGGACTGCGATCAATACCCCGGATCACCGCCTCCTCGCTGGCGCGCACCTTCTGATGCACCGCATCAGCCCCCCACAGCGGGCCCCAGAACACCAGGTAGACGCGGGGATGATGCTGCAGGGGACCGCCGTGCCAGCGCACCGGCGCAGCGGTGTGGTGTCGGGTCCCGCGGATGTGCTCGTCGTGCGCAGATGTCGTGGAATTCGCTTGGCGGAGCCCGGCGGCCTGCGCTGCGGATCCCAATATGACGGCGAGCGACATCACAACAATGCCGATGGTTATTGCGCGCCTGCGACCTCTGGACATAGGGGCGAGCCTAGGATGCGCGGGCGGACATCACCGGGACAGTGCCAGTGGGCGATGTGAAGTCTCAACCGGAGGGGGTTAGTTGTAGTGCGCCCCCCGATAGAGAGCCGTGTACTCCTGCTGCTGATTGATAGCGTACCCGAGGTACCTGTAATCGAAGGTCGAGCAGTAGGTCATGACCGAGTTGCAGTCGGTGTCGTGCGCGAACCCGATCGCGTGTCCAAACTCATGGATGACCTCGTTCCAGAGATAGGGGTCCCCCCCGAGGTAGGCTTGACTCCCGATCTGCATGATCGTGGCGTGTCCATTCCTGCCGAAGTGGCCCAGTCCGTCATACCAATATGTGGTCTGTCCATAGTCGGTATTCCGATAGCAGGCCACGATGTATTGATCGCCGGGGTTGGCACAGCCATGCAATCCATAGTTCTCCCCGGGGGCATACACAAAGTAGGGGCCGGTCGTGCCCCGGCCTCCATTCAGCCCATTGATGAGGTACTGGAGAATCTCCCGCTCACGGCTGCCTGGGCGGAGGTCATCGACAACCCAGACGTAGCGGATCCCCGTGTTGAGGTAGGGTTCATTTCCCCAATGGGCGAGATACGGGGTCGCCCCGTTCCACTCGTACCCGTAGAAGCAGTCTGATTGGTACCCCGCCGTGCCCGCTGGATAACAACTCTTTTGGGAGTTGCTGTGTACCGCTCCTACCCCTGGCGTCGCCTTCATCCCGCTCGGCCACGTTGGGACGCCGGGAGGATTCACCGGTGTGTGGACCCTGACTCCGTTGACCCAACCAGTCGCGTTCAGGGGCGTCTCTGCCCGATGCTGGTAATGGGCTGTGGGAGCCGCCGCCCCGGCCGCGCCGTGGACCGCCGTGGGCCCAGTGGAGGCGCCCCCGAGAGTGAGGCCGAAGAGAGCTGCCAGCGCGACGCCTGGGACGGTTGTGCGACTGATCACCGTGTCTCCTCTAGGGCCCCCTCGAGTTGACCAAGGGACCGTAGCACCCCTTTCAGCCCGCCAAAACACGGCGCTGTTACGAGCGCTCACGCCGCTCCTGCGGTACGCTTCTGCAGAGCATCCCTACTTCTCACCCCACGTTTCACTCCAGGGAGATTGCCATGACGGCGCACACACATCCGACAGCCGAGCAAACCACGCGCGAGCAGTTTCCGGTCAGCGGCGCGCCGGACCCTGTGGCCGCTGGCGGACCCACTATCGAGGTGGTCGGGCGCCTGACGGATCCCGGCGACATTCAGCAGCACATCGCCTTGGAGATGGCCGTCGCGGAAGCGGTCCTCCCCCATCAACTCCACGAGATCGACACTCTCGTCGAGATTGCCCATCTCGAGGCCCTGGTTGATGAAAAGGAGTCACGGATCACGTTGCTCAACGCGGGTATCGGGCAGTGGCGGGAGCGCGCCATGAGTGAGGCCGACGCGCGCCGCCGGGAGCATGCTGACGCCCATGATCGTGAGCGCGATCTCATCCGGGTCATTCACGGGCAGATGACCACCATCGACACGGCCGAGCAAACCACGCTTGCCGCGCAGATGCGGGTCCGTGAGCTGGAGGGCAAGCTTGACGAGGTCGATGTGGCGCCGCGGCGCCGCACCCGCCGGTGGTGGCGTCGCTGATCTCACCCGAGCGCGGCGCGCATCGCTCCGCTACCGGGCGACCGGCTATCGTCAGCCAGCTTGGAGTGGGTCTGTCACCGCAACTGCGGTAACGCCTAAAGCCGCCCCCAGTGCCCAAGCGCGGAGGTGGGGACGCAGGGGCTTCGGCGCCACCAGGGAGATCGCGGTAGCAACCGTCCCGCCCACGGGGAGGTCGCCGCGGCGGAGGCGGGTCCCGCCCAGACGCCGGGACCAGAAGTCGTCGGTACGGCCATGGATGGACCGGGTAAAGAGGACCCCCGCAGCAAGTCCGGCCACGAACGCGGGGACGCGAAGCCTCACGCTGCGGACGGGTCGGTGCTGATCGGCCATTGCCACATGCTATAGCAGTGCTGCCATGACCTCCACTCCGCCGTCCCCCACCACCGACTTCGCCGGGCTCCAGCTTCGCCCCGAGTTGCTTGATGTTCTCAGCGCTCTGGGATACGAGGAGCCCACCCCCATCCAGGAACAGGCGATCCCCTTGCTCCTCGCAGGACGTGACCTGCTTGGCCAGGCCGCAACCGGGACCGGCAAGACGGCTGCATTCGCCCTGCCCATCCTGCAATTGCTGGTCGCCGGCGGTCGCGCCAAGGATCCGGTCGCGCTGGTGCTCGTGCCCACGCGCGAACTCGCCATGCAGGTCTCCGAGGCGATCCATCGCTACGGTCGCGGGCTCGGGGCGCGGGTGGTTCCCATCTACGGCGGCCAGCCCATCGTCCGCCAGCTCCAGGCGCTGGAGCGTGGTGTTGATGTCGTCGTGGCCACTCCCGGCCGCGCTCTCGATCACATCCATCGCGGCACCCTGCGCCTCCACCAGCTCGGTGTCGTGGTTCTCGACGAGGCCGACGAGATGCTCGACATGGGCTTTGCCGACGAGCTCGAGGAGATCCTCCAATCCACGCCGCAGCAGCGCCAGACCGTGCTCTTCTCGGCAACGCTGCCAAAGCGCATCGACAGCATCGCCCGGCGCCACCAGCGCGACCCTGCGCGCATCGATCTCAGTCGTGAGGCATCGACGGGACTCGACACGCCGTTGGTGCGGCAGAGCGCCTACGTCGTTGCCCGCGCCCACAAGGCCGCCGCCCTAGGCCGCCTCCTCGACGTGGAATCCCCCGGCTCGGCCCTGGTCTTCTGCCGCACTCGCGAGGAGGTGGACACGTTGGCGGAAAGCCTCAAGGGCCGCGGATACCGCGCCGAGGCCCTCCACGGCGGTATGGATCAGCCCCAGCGCGACCGCGTCATGGGACGCCTGCGCAACGAGAGCGTCGATCTCCTCGTCGCCACCGACGTCGCCGCGCGGGGACTCGATGTTGACCATCTCACCCACGTCATCAACTACGACGTGCCCTCCGCACCCGACGCCTATGTTCACCGCATCGGGCGAGTGGGCCGCGCCGGCCGCGAGGGCGTGGCCATCACCCTCGCGGAGCCGCGGGAACATCACATGCTGAAGGTCATCGAGCGGGTGACCCGGCAGCGCATCAGCGTGGAGACGCTGCCGACCGTTGCCGATCTCCGGGCGCGGCGCCTCGACGTCACCATCGCCGGTCTTCGCGAGAGCCTTCTCGCCGATGACCTCGATGAATTTCGTGTCGTTGTCGAGAAGCTCACCGATGAGTTCGACATCGTGGAGGTGGCTCTGGCTGCGGTGAAACTTGCGCACGAGAGCAATGGTGTCGCTGAAGACATTGCGGAAATCCCTGAGGTCCGCGTCGAGGCCCGTCAGGCGCCCCCCGCCAAGGCCCGGTCCCGCGGGCCCGGTGGCTTCGATGGGAGGCGTCCGCGCAGTGCATCGCCGAACACAGCGCGCGTCTGGATCGGTGCCGGGCGCAAGGCCGGCATCCGGCCCAAAGACCTCGTGGGCGCCATCGCCAACGAGGCCGATCTGGACGGCAAGCTCATCGGCGGCATCGAGATTGCCGAACGCTTCTCTCTCGTCGAGGTTCCCGTCGATGCTGTCGACAGCGTTATCCACGCGCTCAAAGGGGCGACCATCAAGGGCCGCTCGACAGCAGTCCGCCGGGAGCGCATCGAACCGGGCCGATGAGCCCTGGTGCTACTCGGCTCGCCCGAGGAAAATGTTCTGGCGGTAGAAGGCCAACTCGGCAACGGACTCGCGAATGTCGTCCAAAGCCCGATGCGTCCCACCCTTGGGGGGCGCCGTCGCGAAGACCTCGGGATACCAGCGCCGGCACAGCTCCTTGACCGTGCTGACATCCACCGAGCGGTAGTGGAAGTACGCCTCAACCTCGGGGAGGTGCTCCCCCATGAATCGTCGGTCGGTGGCGATGGAGTTGCCGCAGAGCGGTACCGTCCGCGGTTCGGAAATGTGCGTACGCAGGAATGCGAGCGTCTGCCGTCCCGCATCTTCGAGCGTGAGTGTGGATGCCTCGATGGCGGGCAGCAGACCCGACCCCGTGTGCATGGACCGCACCACGTCGTCCATATCGGCGAGTTGCCGCGGCGTCGCGTGAACAACGAGATCCGGGCCCATGGCGAGGATCTCGAGGTCGTCACCGGTGATGAGGGTGGCGACCTCCACGATGACGTGGCGGGACACGTCCAGCCCGGTCATCTCCAGATCCATCCAGGCGAGCATGCTCAGTCCTGGTCCGGGTTGCCCGGCAACGAGGACACTGGGAGCCAGTGCACTGCCCGCGCACTGGGAACCGCTGCGAAGACCGCGGCCCTGACGCGCTGCCCCACACCTTCTGCGTCGCCCAGGCTGACCCCGGGTCCGAGCGCTCCCTGCACCTCGAGAAGGAACGACCGCCCCATCCACCGACCGCGCACAGCAACCGGCCCGACACCGCCGACACCCTGGGCGGCGCGGGTTGCGGCCTCGACCTCACCGACGTCAACGCCATCCATCAGGTGATCGAGCATCTCACCGGTGATCTCGTAGCCCACGTGGAGGATGAAGAGGGTGACGGCGAAGCCCGCGATGGGATCGCCCCACCGATATCCCAGGGCCACGAGGATCAGGCCGACCAGTGCGCCCAACGAGGAGAGGGCATCGAGCCATGAGTGGCGCGCGTCAGCGACAAGCGTCGCCGACTGGATCCGTCGACCAACCATGAGTTTGTAGCGAGCTACGGCCTGGTTGCCGACGATGCCCAGCACAGCCCCCACCATGCCGATTTCCACATGCACCGTAGCGCCGTTGTCGACGAGTTTGAGGTAGCTCTCGACCCCGGCAAACGCTGCACTGCCCCAGACGACCAGCGCGACGCCGAGACCTGCGAGATCCTCAGCCCGTTCGTACCCATACGGATACTTCGTGGTCGGTCGCCGTTTGGAGATGCGGAAGCCGAGGAAGACAACTGCGGACGTGGAGACGTCGGAGAGGTTGTGCAGGGCGTCGCCGAGGAGAGCAACGGATCCGGTGAAGATGGCGAGCGCAAGCTCAATCCCGCCGGTCAGCGCAAGCCCCAGAGCCGAGACGCCGACGGCCCGGTTGGCGTCTCGCCGATCACCCCGCTCGTCATGTCGGGCCCGATCAGCGCCCCTCTCCACAGTCACCCCGACACCATCATCACAGCTTCTCCTAGCCTTTTGTAAGCTGAACGAACCGGCGGATTCAACTGGCCATGGACGGTTAGTGATGTCAGGCTCGACCACCACCACCGCGGACCGCGTTGGCCAGGCCGCGGAATGGCTGCTGTGGACACAGCTCACGCTTTCCTCACCTCTACACGTCTTCCTGCCCATCCGTGACATGGGCGTCAACGGCATCGTTCGTATCCCTGGCACCGACGTTGCCACCGCCATCCAGGTCAAGTCCCGCCATGTCCTCAACGACGGCAAGCTCCACGTTCTCGTCCGAGACAGTGAGTTGTGCGACCCCCACGTCAGCATCGTCGCGGTTGTCCTCGACGCGGTCGCGCCCCGGCTGCACGACATGGCGATCTGCGTCGACGTCCCCACCTTCTGTGGTCTTGCCTTCCGCCGCGCCGCCGGTCACGACAGTGGTTGGCAGGCGAGCATCCCCTTCCCGCCGGGGCCGGACAGCCGCTGGCACGGTTACGCGGTTTCCCTCGCCGACCTCCCCGGCCGACTCTGTCCTCTCCTCTCCTCCGCCGAGATTCCCACGGCACCTCTGCGTCAGACTGGCTCGGACGTCGGCTACCGCGCTGAGGCCCGGCTCGTCGCCATGTTCGCCGAGGACCCCCGGCTGAACGCGTTCCGCGCCTGCCCCGATCTGGAGATCGGTCGAGTATTGCGTGCGTCACGTGGAAACCGGAGGCATCGCCGGAATCCAGGTGAAGTCCATCAGCGTTGACACCATCCACCCGAGGGGTGCCGTCAACGTCCCCCGCAACACCTATCGCGTCACTGCCGCCACGTACATCGTCGTCCTCGCCGAACGCCGCAGGGACCTCACCCTCCATCCTCAGTGCCTCCTCATCCCCTCGGCGAACCTGGGGGGGCTGCTCATCGACCACGCTGGCGAACTCAGCTTCACCTGGGATCCCGACAGCCGGCGTGACGACGCATCCGTCGCTCCCTATCGCTGTCCCGTCGCCGAACTGCCCGCCCGAATCGCCGCACTCCTCGACTGAGGCAGGACCCAGCGTACCGCCGTCTCCGGTCACCCAACGATCGTCGATCGCCTACGAGGGCGCCGCCACCTTCAGTGCACCGGGCATGCAGGTGATCGTCGCCGGCGCCCTCTCCACCTGTTCGCCTTCGATGTCGAAGAGGAGTTCATCGCCGTCCTCAGCGGTGATGCGCACCCGGCGGCCGCGGCGGACCTCGACGGCACGGTGCCCGAGATGGTTGCCCCGGTACAGCGCGGGCATGGCGCGGAGAGCCTCGAGGCGCCCCATCTCGGCGACGATCACCACGTCGAAGAGGCCGTCGTCAATCTCCGCCCGAGGGGCGATGAGCATCCCCCCGCCAAAGGCGCGACCATTGGCCACCACCACCTGCTGCACCCGGCGCGCCACCAACTCGCCGTCGATGTCGATGCTCGCCGCCCGGCCCCCGAAACGCATGAGGGTGCTGAGCGAGGTGCCGAGAAACACCGCGCTTCCGCGCAGACCCGTGCCCTTCAAGGTATTGCGGTTGACCCGAGCGACGACCTCGCCGCCGATGCCGCAGTCCGCGATGTTCACGAAATAGCGCACCGTGCCGCTGTCGAAGGCAACCTTGCCCACATCGACGCTGCGCAGGCTGCCATCGGCGATCAGCCGCGCATTGCGGCGGGGATCGTCGGTGAGACCCAGGGCGTGACGAGCGAAGTCGCCCCCGGTCCCGCAGGGGATCACGCCGATGGTGAAGTCCTCGCTGACCGCCGCGCCGTCGCCCTGGAAGCAGCCGTTCACCACCTCGTTGAGGGTGCCGTCGCCGCCCACGACGACGATTCGCTGGACGCCGTCGAGGAGAGCCTCGCGGACTCGCTCTGTGGCCTCTCCGGGATAGGCGGTGAGATGTGGCGTCACCGCCACCCGGAATTCGCGCAGGGCGGCGAGGATTTCCGGCCAGCGGCGCAACGTCTGGCCGCCGGCCGAGGCGGGATTGACGATGACCAGCGTCGCGGGGTCTGTGGTCATCACCCCGATCCTACCGCCCTGCTCACTGGATCCAGGCGGGTGGGCGCGCTTCGCCCAGAGAGGCGTAGGTGGGTGGTATCAACGTCGCGCTTCACCTGGGCGAAGTAGTGTCCACGTTCGTGGTGTACGAAGGGGCTGAGGCAGCGCCCTGAAATGAGAGCGGCCACCGCGCCATCCTTGAAGAGCTTCTACCCAACCTCAAGGAGACGACAGTGACCACGAACAGCAT
>JBPCLW010000002.1:0-6982 GCA_051002895.1 Candidatus Dormibacteria bacterium
ACCCAAAGGCCCCGCTCAGTGACTCGGGAGCGCCCCTGAGATATCGTTCAACAAGCATCAGACCAGCGCCGAGGGTGGGGCCAGATAACTCTGCCGCGGTGGGGCCAGTCTACGATGCCGTTTCCAGCGCGGTAGCAATCGCCGCCACCCGGGGACCTGCGAGCGGACTCCACGAGCTCGAGGCCCTGCGCGAACCCCTGGGGGACTACCACCTGTTTCACGCCACTCGGGCGGACCTCCTCCGGGCACTTGGACGCGCCGCGGATGCGCGGGCCGCCGACCAACACGCCCTGACGTTGGCCGTCAGCCCCGCGGAGCGGGCACTGCTGAGGTTGCGGCTAGAGATGCCTGAGGGATGAGTGAACCGAGGCGGTCGCTTGACATCATCTACAAATCTGTGTAACCTTCTGTCTTGTAGTCCTTTAGCAACACTACTTCCCCATCGGGCCGCCGGTCCCCCTCGGCCGGCGGCCTTCTTCTACTCCTACATCCCCAGGAATCCGGTACCAACCAGTGGCACTCGCCATCATGGCCGCGCCATTGGGCGCGGGCTGTCCGTGCCCGGGGGCTAGCCTCATGCCAGGTGTCGGATCAAGCACAACGTCTGCTGCATCTCCCCTCCACTCAGGCGTACCTCGACGAGATCGGTGGGATGCCCCTCGAGGAGGCCCGGGCGATCCGTCCCACGCCCACTCAGTTGCGACTCAGTCGGGTCGTCGCCACTGCACTTCGCGAGGCCCGAGTTGAGCGTGCCCTCGGTTCCCCGAGGGCCGGGGCCGCGGGAATCGGCCACCACCTGCTCAGCGCACGTCCGCCCCTCCACCAGCGGCCCTGGAAACCGCTGAGCCCCGACGACTGGGCAATGATCGAGACGGGGAATCTGGCGCTTCCCGGGGCCGTCATCCGCGAGGCCATCCGCACCATCCGCCTCCTCCAGGCGTCGTCACCCGGATACACCATGATGGTTCGTTGGAAAGATCGCGATCTCCCCGACGAAATGGGCAATGCCGTCGAGGATGTGCTCGGAAATCTCACCGCCGACTTCAGCGTGCGCTCCAGCCGATCGGGCGAGTGGCCCCGCTTTCCGCCCGACGTCGTCCTGCGCTGTTTCGACATGGATCTTCTCACCAGCGTCGATGATTTCGGCCAGCGAGAGACGGTGATGAGCGGTGGCACCGGGGTCCGCGCGCTCGACACGCTGATTCTCGAGCAGATTGGTCCCTACCTCTCACCGCTCAGCCATGGCGAGATCCGCGATGCGGGGGGCACTTTCCACCTCGCCCATCCTGGTGGCCGATCCCGGATCAGCCCAGGACCCGACCCCCACCTGGAGCGACAGCGGCTCATTCTGGCGCCCCTGGCAGACCGGCCGGCGGGAACCCGAGAGGCATTCGACTGGGCCTTGGAGAGTTCGATCCTGCAGCGCACCGGTGACAATGAGCGCGCTGCCAGGGCGCTCCGCGACAGGATCGAGACCGCGCTCGCCCGGCCCGGGATGCTTCCGGAGAGTGTGCGCGTCAGGTTGATCGGTAGTCTCCAGGACGCCGCCCCGGCGGTTCCGGGGGCACAAACTGATCGCCCGACACTTGCCAAGCTGATGAGTTGTGACGTGCAGTCCGCCGCCGATCGATACCTGTCCCGCGGCCTTGACGCTTCCCCCAACCCTCATGATCCCGGACTCACGAAGTGAGAGGCAGTGCCTATGCGTCGTGAACAGCCCGGGCCGGGCAGGCTTGGTACATTGACATTGATGCCTCATCTCCGTCCTCGCTGGTTCCTGCTGCTTCTCGCAGTACTTCTCGCCGGATGCGCCCCGGCAGTGAAGCCGGCTGACGGCGGTCGATCCTCGTCAGTCGCGGCGCAGCCGCCGAAGATCAGCATCACCCCCACCGATGGCACCACCGGCGTGGCGCCAGACAGCACGCTGGGCGTCGCCGCGTCCGATGGAAAGCTGGAGAGCGTCAGCATTCACCCCGAGGGCGACCCCACGCCCATCCCTGGCACGGTGAGCTCGGATCGCCTCAAGTGGGCGGCCGGCACCGGCCTGGTCCCGGCAACCAAGTACGTCGTGAACGTCGCCGCGAGCAACGGCAA
This sequence comes from Candidatus Dormibacteria bacterium, assembly GCA_051002895.1. Taxonomy (GTDB): domain Bacteria; phylum Chloroflexota; class Dormibacteria; order Aeolococcales; family Aeolococcaceae; genus JBPCLW01. The sequence goes on from JBPCLW010000002.1 coordinate 2,095, forward strand.
TGGCTCGACGACCGCGACATCACATTTCAGCACCCTGGATGGGCAGCGGCTCACCACCTCGCCCATGCCCGGTGATGGCAGCGCCGTGGGCGTCGGCATGCCCATCGAGTTGCGCTTCAACACCCCGATTCCCAGTGAGCTCGAGGCCCGCTTCATCAGCCACGTTACTGTGACGTCATCGCCCGCAGTCAAAGGTGATTGGCATTGGTGGGGGGGCAGCAGCGTGCACTGGCGGCCCGCCGACTTCTGGGCGCCCGGGACCAAGGTGACGGTCAGCGCCAACCTCCTCGGTGTGAATGCGGGCAACGGCTTTTGGGGCTTCGGCAACTGGTCGGAGAGCTTCGCCATCGGTGAGCGACACATCACCAAGATCGATAATGCAAGCCACCAGATGCAGGTCTTCAAAAACGACCAACTGGTGGCGACGTATCCCGTCAGCATGGGCGTGGATAATCACTGGCCAACCATCGGCGGGACGCTCTATGTGCCCTACAAGATCCAGGACGTGCAAATGGACTCGCTGGCGCTGACGCCGCCGATTCCCCACGGCGCTCCCGGCGGTTACTTCGAGCACGTGTACTGGGACACCGCCGTGTCCACGGACGGTTTCTACATCCACTCGGCTCCGTGGTCAGTGGGTGACCAGGGAGCGCGCAACGTTTCCCACGGCTGTATCAACCTCAGCGAGGCGCGCGCCACCGACTTCTTCAATTTCAGCCAGATCGGTGACGTCGTCATCATCCAGGGCACTCCCCGGCAGGCGGACCAGGACGACGGTGAAGGCGACTGGCAGATCCCCTTCGCCCAATACGCCAACAGTGGGGGGCCACAGCCGCCGCCGTTGCCCTCTGGAGGCACCGGTTCAGGCGGTCTGTAGCGGAAGGCGAAGCGTCAGCGGAACGCCTTTACATCATCGCAGTGCTGGTCGCGCGCTCGGATTCACCCCCACGCTGCGCAAGCAGATCGCTGCGCTCGACAAGGACGGCGCCGATTCCTCGGAGTTCCGACGTCTGGGCAACCGCAACCGCCTCCTCGGCATATTCCTCGCCATCGTGATCGTCGCCATCGTCTTCTGCATGGTGGTGAAGCCAACCTGATCGCCGCGGGAACCGACAGGCGCCGTTGACCCCTGACCGTGGCGCAGCGTACACTCGGTTTAAGCGGGTGCTCAAAACGCTCGCTCAAGGAGATCAGGATGGCCCGACAGTCCCCGCTCCAGGTGGCGCCAGCGAACTCGGACACCCGACAGCGCATCCTCGACGCCGCCATCGAGACGCTGCGCCAAGAGGGGTTTGCGGGAACCAGCGCCCGAGCCATCGCCCGGCGCGGCGAATTCAACCAAGCCCTCATCTTCTATCACTACGGGTCTCTCATCGACCTGCTCCTCGCGACGCTCGACGAGACCAGCCGACGTCGCCTCGATCGCTATCGCGATGCCATCAATGCCATCGACGACCTCCCCAACGCCGTCCGGGCGGCCAGCGACCTCTACGCCGAGGACATCCGTTCCGGCCACATGACCGTTCTTGCCGAGCTCATCTCTGGGGCATCCTCGGTGACCGGCCTGGGCGAGGCCATCATCGAGCGCATGCAACCGTGGGTGCACTTCACCGAGGCGACGTTGCAGCGCCTCATCGGGGACAGCCCACTCGTCGACGTCATGCCCATCGAACAGATGGCACACGGGGTGGTCGCGCTCTACCTCGGGGCGGAGATGCTCACCCACCTCGACGGAGATCAGGCGCGCACCGAAGCCCTCTTCGCCTCAGCGCAGCGTACCGCCACCGTCGCCCCCCGGCTCTTGCGTCTTTTCGCGGCCGTGCCGCGACCCCTCCGGCGACGGGGGTGACCAGCAGTCGCCCGCGACTGCGCGTTGCCCATCTCGGCCCCACAGGCACGTTCTCCGAGGAGGCGGCACTCGAGCACTACGGGGATAATGCCGAGCTGGTAGCGTGCCGATCGATCCTCGAGGTCGTGGAGCGCCTCGTCGCCGGCGAGGTCGATGGTGCTCTCGTCCCCGTGGAAAACACGCAAGCCGGTGCCGTCGTCGAGAGTGCCAAGGCGCTGGCGAGACATGGCGATCTCCTGACCGCGCGCCACCAAGTTCGTCTCCCTGTGTGCCACCAACTCGTCAGCGCAGTGGGGGTCCATATCGAGGACATCACGGCCGTCACCTCTCATCCCCAGGCACTCGCGCAATGCGGCCAGTTCCTCGGCCGGAACCTTCCGTCGGCGACGCTCGAGCCGGCGACCTCGACGGCAGCGGCGGTGATCCGTGCTGCCGGCGATCACCGTGTCGCCGCCATCGCCAGCATCCGTGCCGCCGCATTGCACGGCGCTGTCGTCCTCGCCGCGGATATCCAGGACCCCGGCGAGAACGTGACCACGTTCGCCGCACTCGAGCGCACCCAACGAGCCCTTGGCTGCCGTGGCGACTCCGTCTAGATCGCAGTCCCAGCCACGCCCGAGGCGTCGGGTACGGGCGCGGTCGTCGCCCCCAGACTTGCCGGGGTGACCGTGGCCGCGTACTTGGCGAACACGCCATAGGGATATCGCAGCTCTGGCGCCCTCCAGCCAGTGCGACGATTGGCCAGCTCGGCAGCATCGACATCAATGTCGATGCGCCGTGTCTCCACGTCGATGCTGATGCCATCGCCCTCGCGAAGCAGTGCAATGGGACCGCCGAGCGCTGCCTCGGGACAAACGTGGGCAATCATGAAGCCGTGAGTGGCCCCAGAGAATCGGCCGTCAGTGATCAGCGCCACGGAGTCGCTGAGCCCGGCACCGACGAGCGCCCCGGTGACCGCGAGCATCTCCTGCATTCCGGGACCGCCGACAGGGCCCTCGTTGCGAATGACGATGACGTCACCGGGAGCGATGACGCCGTCGTGCACAGCGGCGAACGCCAGCTTCTCGGACTCGAAAACGCGTGCCGTGCCGCGGTGCGCAAGCCGGGCGTGGCCGGCGAGTTTGACGACGCAACCGTCGGGGGCGAGAGAGCCGCGGAGGATGGCAATTCCTCCGTGCTCGGAGAGGGGATTCTCCAGCGGCCGCACCACCTCCTGGCCCTTCGTCTCCGGGCTCGCTGCGGCGATCTCGGCGATGGTCCGGCCATCAACGGTGCGGGCGTCGCCGTGGAGTAGACCAGCGTCAAGGAGACGCTGCATGAGCAGGCCGAGGCCGCCGGCGAGATGCAGGTCGGTGGCGACGAAACGGCCTCCGGGACGGAGGTCAGCGAGGATCGGCGTCTCCCAGGAGATGCGATCGAAGTCGTCGATGGTGAATGGCACTCCTGCCTCGGCGGCGATGGCAAGGAGATGGAGCACCGCGTTGGTGGAACCGCCGCTGCTGGCGAAGGAGCGAACTGCGTTCTCCAGCGCATGACGGGTGATGATGCTGCGCGGCCGCACGTCGTCGCGCACCAGGCTGACGGCGAGGCGGCCCGCCTCGGTCGCGGCCGTGGCCTTGTCGCGATGAAGAGCGGGGATCTCGTTGGCCCCCCCGGGGCTGAGACCGAGGAAACCCATGGCCATGCTCAGGGTATTGGCGGTGAACTGACCACCGCAGGCGCCGGCGCCGGGACAGGCGGCCTCCTCGATGGCGCGCAATTCGCTGTCGTCGATGCGGCCGGCACCGTGCGCGCCGACCGCCTCGAAGACCTCGCCGATGGTGAGGTCGCGTCCCCCATGGTGACCGGCCGCGATGGTCCCACTGTAGAGAAGGAGCCCGGGGAGATCCATGCGGCACAGCGCCATCGCCGCGCCGGGAATGGTCTTGTCGCAACCAACAATGAGGACCAGGCCGTCGAAGCTGTGACCGCGCGCCACCAGCTCAATGGAGTCGGCGATCACCTCGCGGGAGACGAGCGACGCCTTCATACCCTCGGTGCCCATGGAGACACCGTCGCTCACCGCGATGGTGTTGAACTCCATCGGCGTCGCCCCAGCCGCGCGAATCCCCGCCTTCACCTGCTCAGCGAGTTGGCGGTGGTTCCAATTGCAGGGCATGGTTTCGATCCACGCGTGACCGACACCAATGATCGGCTTGTCGAGGTCCTCCCTCCTGAAGCCGATGGCCCGCAGCATGGCCCGGGCCGGCGCCCGTGACGGCCCCTGCGTCATCTCCGCACTGTGCAGTTTTGCAGTCCGTGGCCCGTTCTCCGTCATGGCAACGCGAGTGTAGGGATCGGGGGTGTCCACCCGGCTCTCCAGCGCAGCCAGAGCGAGCTCCAGATCGCCGCGGGTCGCACGCATGTAGTGGTCGGTGTACCCGGCGACGTCACCGGGCAGATCCCGAAAGAAGGTGAACCCAGCCGCGGTGTATGCGCGGATGGCGCGGAGGTTCGCCAGGTCGGGGTCGATGATCCCGACGTCAAGTCCGCTCTCGTCCATGAGCCGCAGGTAGAAGAGGGCGACAACGCGGGCTCCCAAGCCCCGACCGGCGAACCTCTCGTCGGCGAGGAAAAGATCAGCGCCAACCGCATCATGACCAAGGTCGAGACGTTGCGCGTACTCGGGATCGGAACTGTTCAGGTAGCCGGCAATGTAGCCGACATCGGTACCGTCAACGACGATGACGTATCCGCTTTCCGGAGCGCGCCCCTCAGCGATCTCGGTGAACTCCGCGAGCGCGGCCTCGCGGGCTGCCGGCAGCCACGGTGCGAACCAGCGTGCCACGTGGGGGCGCTGATACCACTCCCAGAGACGCTCAATGTCGGCGAGGACAAGCGGCCGGAACGCGATGTGAGGAGTGGTCATAAAACCGGCTCTTGTGTCGTTTCCGTGGGTCATGAGCGGCCAGGGAGGGGTGGGCAGAGACCGCCGAGGCTGAGCATGGCGAGGGCGATGAGGGCCTGAGCAGAGCGGAAGCCGAAGGCGATCCTGGTCAG
>JBPCLW010000003.1:0-19784 GCA_051002895.1 Candidatus Dormibacteria bacterium
TCGTCATCTGCAGTTCGGGGATGCCACGCATGCTGAATCTCCGCAGGCTTGAATCGATCGCGGGAAGACTCCCACACCTCGAGGCGCCCTGTGGGGCTATTCCGAGATCTTTTTCAGCACCCTGCTAGTGGCGACCAGGCCTGCGTTGAGCATGCGTTGGACGATCTCGGCGGTCGAGAGCGGTCGGCGACTGGTGCGCAGGACCTCGATGGCCGCGTCGAGATAGGTCATGTGTCATATGGGCCGAGGTAGCGCTCGCCGTTGAAGTGGATCAGGTGGGTGGGATCGCTCGCATACCACACCTCGGTTTCCCAGGCAATCTCCGGCAAATAGCGCATCATGGCCTGCCTATCGAGAAACTCGGTGACGTAGACCAGCGGCGCGGTAGAGGAACTGAACAGGGCTTGCAGTTCGCCCCGACGCTTGCCATCGACCGGCCCGTGACCGGTGACGGCCTCGATGAGCACCAACCACCCGCGGGTGACGTCGTGAACGATGACGTCGGGCATCTTGCCGTGCTCCTCAACCACGATGTCAAGGGCACGCAACACATCCGCACGAATGTGTATGAACTTCTCGTCGGTGTCTCCGACATAGAGGACGGCACCGTTGGGCGTCCAACGCGGGCAGAACTCTTTGATGATCTCGGACACCAGCACGTTCTGGCCGCCGCCGGAGAGGGTGAACTCAGTGCCATCGTGCAGCGTCAAAGGGATGCGCGACATCCTTCTCTCTGCGGCGTATTTCTGACGCAGCGTCTGGCGGGAAGCCAGGTAGAGGCAAGCGCGCTGGAGCTGATCCGTACTTACAACACTCCCGAATGGACGAAGGACCTTGCCGGTCGAGGTCCATCGCCAAGGGCTCGATAATCAGCCCAGATGGACATTGGGCGCCCAAAGACCAGGGCGCGAGACGGCGGCCCCTACAAGGGGCATGCGCGCCGGCCGTCCCGGTCAACTCCGGCCGAGAGGTCAGTGGCTGGCCCACATGTGGATCTCGTCGAGAACCCGCCAAATGGGAATCGCAAAGGCGGTATCTCCGCCCTTGCTGGCCAGAGTGAGAATGCCCATGACCTGGCCCCGGGCATTGAGTACGGGGCCGCCACTGTTTCCCTGATAGACGCGCGCGCCCTCGAGTTGCAGCATGTTCCGGTACACCTTGGTGGTTTGCGGGGTTCCGGGATCGAGGTCGGGATTCCCCTGCACGGGCACATCGACCCCCGTCCGGTTGAGTGATTCCTCGGTGGTGTCGGCGTGACCGGTGGCACCGCCAGCGGCGATGAGGACCACCGGTTGCGGCGTCGCCAGCGGCTGCTGGGGTGCCACCGTCAACGCCGCCCCGCTGAAACCATCAGCGGAGCGCAGGAGCGCAACATCCTCAGTGCTGTCAACACCGAGGATGGTAGCGAGGTGAGTGTGGCCATCACGGTCACGAAGACGAACCCCAGTCTGCCCGGCGACCACGTGAGCGTTGGTGACGAAGTCCCCGCGATCGTCGACGAGCCATCCCGTCCCCAGTGACTCGGAGGCGGCCAGGAGGGCCTCCACGGTGACCACCCGGCTGATGTTGGCGCGGGCGATGTCGCCGGGCGCAGGGCTGGGTGTGGCCATCGCCGTCACTGAAGGCAGGGTCGCCGGAGAAGCGGCGCTCTGCTCATGGGACTGTGTCACCAAGAACGAGAGGCCGAATGCAACCGCGACGATGGTGAGCAGGATGAGAAGCCGCGGAAGTCGGGAGAGGCCAGACGGCGTGGACATCGCCCCGGGATTGTGGCCAAGGGAGCGAGGGAAGCGCATCTCAGGTCGCGAGCGCAGCGGCCTCGAAGTGGCCAGCCGCTGCCATACGGCGGAGAGCCCGGCCGCGGTGCGACACCTCGTCCTTCTGCTCCACCGTTGCCTCGGCGAAGGTCAGAGCGGTGTCCACGGAGAGGAAGGCTGGGTCGTAGCCGAATCCCGAGTCCCCCCGCGGCTCCACCAGAGTTCCCAGAGTTTCACCACGAGCAGTGACAACCTCGGCACCGGGTCGGGCCAGGGCCAGCACGCAGACGTAGCGGACCTGCGGTTGGGTCGGACATCGCCGCGTCACCTCGGCACGCAGACCGTCGAGCCGGTCACGATCGGAGTGACCATCCCCCATCCAGCGCGCCGAGAGCGGGCCCGGCCAACCGCCGAGCGCGTCGACCTCGATTCCCGAGTCGTCAGCGAGGACTGGGGCGTCCAGAGCGGCGGCAACTGTAGCCGCCTTCACCCGGGCGTTCTCGGCATAGGTGTCGAACGGTTCTTCGACATCGCGACTGAAGCCGGTGTCCTCGAGCCCGACCACACTCCATACACCGCCGGCGAGGAGCCGGCGGAACTCGGCGAGCTTGCCGGGGTTGCGGGTGGCGATGACCAGCCGGGGCCCCTCCCTCACGACGCCGGAGCGCGAGCCAGCAGAGCCTTGTCCTGGAGGACGAAGAGTTCCTGGAGACCACCCTCGGCAAGCCGCAACATGGTGTCCATTTCGGGGCGGCTGAACGGCTCCTTCTCCGCGGTGCCCTGAATCTCGATGAAGCGGCCGTCCCGGGCGCCAACACAGTTCATGTCGGTATCGGCTGCGGAGTCCTCCAGGTAACAGAGGTCGAGACGAGGTTCGCTGCTGATGATGCCGGCACTGATTGCTGCCACAGGCTGGCGCAGCACTCGCTCCGCGCGCAGCATCCCCGCCTCCTCGAGAGCTTGGATGGCGAGCGCCAGGGCCACGTAGCCACCGGTGATCGAGGCGGTGCGGGTGCCTCCATCGGCCACGATGACATCGCAATCGAGGTAGATGCTGCGCTCGCCGAGGGCGGTGAAATCGATGGCAGCCCGCAGCGAGCGACCGATGAGGCGCTGGATCTCCGAGGCGCGGCCGTCGATGCGACCCTTGCGCCCATCGCGCTCCATGCGGGTGTTCGTCGAGCGGGGCAGCATGGCGTACTCGGCGGTGACCCACCCCTGACCGCTGCCCTTGCGGAACGACGGCACCCTCTCCTCGATACTGGCCGCGCAGAGAACCCGGGTCAAGCCCTGGGTGATCATGCAACTCCCCTCTGGGTAGGGCAGAACGTCGATCTCGATGGTCGTGGGTCGCAACTGGTCGGGGGTTCTCCCATCAGGACGCATCAGCGCTTGAACCCCTTGTCGAGGATGACCACCGAAGTCTCAAAGAACGCGATGAGGGGAATAGCGAGGATCGCCGGGGTGAATGGGTCGGCTCCGGGAGTGACCAGGTTGGCCACGATGATGATGCCGACCCACAGGAATTTCCGCTTCCGCCGCAGGGTGCGTGAGGACACCACGCCCAGCAACCCCAGAAGGAGGATGGCAATCGGCAGTTCGAACGTGGCCCCGAAGACGAGGATGAGGAAGATGAAAAATGAGAGGTACTCGCTGATGTCCGGGAAGTACGTCGCATTGCCATTGAGGAAGCCGGCCAGGAAGTTCAGGCCGATCGGCATGATGAAGTAGGCGAACGCGGCTCCAGCGAGGAAGAGCAGGAACGCGGAACCGATGAACGGCCCCGCGAACTTGCGCTCGGCGGGGCGCAGCCCGGGGGACACGAAGGTCCAAATCTGCCAGAGGATGACGGGCAGGGCGAGGACGACGCCGCCGATCGCCGCGACCTTGATGGGAACGGTGAGTCCCTCGGTGGGACTGGTGAAGATGGCGCCACTCAGCAGGCTGTTGTTCTTGGGAAGGATCTGCTTCAGGGGGCGCAGCAGCAGGCTGATGAGGAAGCCGTTGAAGACGAAACAGATCGCCGTGCAGGCAAGCCAGGCGCCGCCCGCGATCATGAGGACGCGCCGCAGCTCCTCGAGGTGCTGCACGATGGTCAGGCGACGCTCTTCGTCGCCGTTCATCAGACCCTGCATCGGCGCGCGGACTTCACGTCAGACTTCAGGGCTAGTTCCGAAACAACGTTATCGAGCCCTAAGCTAATGCGATCCGGCCGCGTCAGCCGGAGCGCTTCTCGTCGCCGGTGGCTCCGGCGGCCGTTCCCTCACTCATCGCCGTTTCACCGGGATGAGGCGTCACGGGAGCCGGCACCACGGGGGCGGGAGCGACAGGAGCCGGCACGACGGGGGCCGGAGCGACGGGGGCAGCGGTGGATGTCGGTGCGGGATGCTCGACCGCCCTGGTATCGACGCTGACGGAGTCGCGCACCTCATTGGAGGCGTGCCGGAAGTCGCGGATGGCGCGGCCCATGCCAGCACCGACATCGGGCAGCTTGCCCGGTCCCCAGATGATGAGGACAACGACAAGGATCAGGGCGATGATCCACCAGTGTCCGAGAGACATGGACTACGTGACCTCGTATGTTTCCGATCCGCAATGGTCGGAGGGGATGTTGGTGGACCGCTCGAGCATACCACCGGGTTGGGCCGCCACTCCTGAGTTCGCACTGAGAGCCGGCGCGGATCAGTCGGGCCTCCCGTCAGTGCTGGAAACGGGTAGCGCTGTGCGCAGCCCGCCCGCGTACACCGAGACCACTCGATCGACGTCGGCGGGGAGATGAGCGGTGCTCAGAAAGGCGCATTCGAACTGTGAGGGCGGCCAGAGCACCCCGGCGCCCAGCCAGGCCCGATGGAGCCGGCCGAAGGCACCGCGGTCAGCTTCGTTGGCCTCCTCCCAGTTCGTCACCCGCTCGACCCCGAGAAAAGCGGTGACCATGCTCCCCACCCGGTTCACCGCACAGGGCACCCCCGCGGCGACAGCCGCAGTCCGCAGCCCGTCACCGAGACGGCTGCCGAGGCTCTCCAATCGTGCATAGGCAGCGGGATCGAGAGCGTCGAGGGCAGCGATCCCCGCCGCCATCGCCAGAGGGTTGCCGGAGAGCGTCCCCGCCTGGTAGACGGCCCCCTGGGGCGCCACCTGGGCCATGAGGTCATGGCGTCCCCCGTAGGCCCCCACCGGCAGACCCCCACCGATGACCTTGCCGAGGCAGGTGAGATCGGGCCGAATTCCGTACAACTCCTGAGCCCCACCGCGGGCGACCCGAAAGCCGGTCATGACCTCGTCGAAGATGAGGAGAGCGCCCCCCTCCGCGGTGAGCCGCCGGACCTCCTCGAGGTAGCCCGGTTGGGGAGGAACGCATCCCATGTTCCCGGCCACGGGCTCGATGAGCACCGCAGCGACCGGCCCCTGGGCGAGCACCTCAGCGATGGCGCGGCCGTCGTTGTACGGCACCACCACGGTGTCGGCGACGGCGGCGGCGGTCACCCCCGCGGTTGCGGGCAAACCGAGGGTGGCGATGCCGCTCCCGGCGGCGACCAGCAGTTGATCGGCGTGACCGTGATAGCCGCCGGCGCAGATGACGACCCGGTTGCGGCCGGTGGTCGCGCGGGCAAGTCGCACCGCCGACATCGTGGCCTCGGTCCCGCTGCTGACGAACCGGACCATCTCCACGCTCGGCATTGCCTCCGCGATCCGGCGGGCGAGCTCCACCTCGAGCTCGGTGGTGGCCCCGAAGCTGACGCCCTGGTTCACTTGGCGGTGCAGCGCACTGGTGATGGCGGGATGCCCGTGGCCGAGGATGTGGGGGCCGAAGGCGAGAATGAGGTCGAGGTAGCGGGTGCCATCGGCATCGATGAGATGGGCGCCCTCGCCGCGTTCAATGATCGGAGGTTCGCCGCCGACGGCGCCAAAGGCGCGAACGGGACTGCTCACCCCGCCGGGCATGAGCTCCCGTGCCCGGGCACGGATCTCCGCGCTGCGTTCGCCGGGCCCCACCGGCTACGTGGATTGGGCGACGGTCGCCGTGGTGACGACATCACCCTTCTGGATCTTCAGGGCAACATCCATACCCGACATGACGTAGCCGAAGAGGTTGTAGAGCGGTTTCAGCTTTGTCGTGTCATCGGCTGTGCAGATGTAGAACTGTGAGCCGTTGGTGTTGCGGCCGCTGTTGGCCATGGCGGCGCAACCCGCGGTGTAACCGCCGCGGACCGGCTCGTCCGGGAACTTGAAGCCGGGGCCACCCTGGCCACACGTTGGCTGGCTTGCGTCCTTGCATTGGGGATCACCCAACTGGATCACGAAGTCGGGCTCGACGCGATGAACGATGTTGCCGTCATAGAACTTGTTGCGCACCAGGGTCACGATGGTGTTGACGGTGGTCGGCGCGTACCCCGGATTGAGGCAAAGGACGATGTCTCCGCGCGCAGTATGCAGGGTCACCTTGTAGAGCTGGGCGTTATCGATGGTCATCGCCGGGACCGACGGGTACACGTGAGGGTCGGACGGGGGATTGCTGGGACCGAGATCGGCGCCAAAGCTCTTCTTCGTGCAGTCGGCGGGCGGCAGCGGCGGGAGCGAGGGGACGGGCGTGGGGGACGCGCTCGGGGTGGGGGTTGCTGCCGGCGTCGGCGTCGGTGTCGTGGCCGATCCCACCGGGACGTTGTTGTTGGCGTTGTTGATGGCTAGCGCGGCGATGATGGCGACCACGACCGCGACAACAGTGCTGGCGACCACGAACAGGGTACGCGATGCCGGCTCGGGGGTGTCGCTCATGCTCCCTCCTCTCGCAGATACCGCGCTGCTTGGAGCGCGTGGTAGGTGATGACGATATCGGCACCGGCCCGGCGAATGGCGGCCAGCACCTCTAACACGGCTGCGCGCTCCTCGAAGGCACCGGAACGGGCCGCATGGACGATCATCGCGTACTCACCGCTGACGTTGTAGGCGGCTACCGGCAGGCCCACCTCGTTGCGCACCGCGCTGATCACGTCGAGGCAGGTGAGCGCTGGCTTCACCATGACCATGTCGGCCCCCTCCCCCACGTCGAGCAGCACCTCCCGCAGCGCCTCGCGAACGTTGCCAACGTCCATCTGGTACCCGCGGCGGTCACCCGACCGGGGAGCGCAATCGGCGGCGACGCGGAAGGGCCCATACATGACCGTGGCGTACTTGGCACTGTAGGCCATGATCGCCGTCTCGCTGAAGCCGGCATCGTCGAGCGCGGCGCGGATTGCGCCGACCTGGCCGTCCATCATTCCGCTGGGCGCGATGATATCGGCCCCCGCCGCAGCCTGAGCGACGGCAATGCGACCGTACAGCTCGATGGTGCGGTCGTTGTCAACTGATCCATCCTCCCGGAGCACCCCGCAGTGCCCGTGATCGGTGTACTCGTCGAGGCAGCAGTCGGCGATGAGGACGCAGTCATCGCCAAATCGACGGCGCAGGGAGAGCAGCGAGCGCTGGATGATGCCCCCGGGATTCCAGGCCTCCGACCCCTGGGCATCCTTGCGAGCAGGGACCCCGAAGAGCAGGACCGATGTCACACCAAGACCGAGCGCGGTCTCGACGTTGGCACTCGCCGACGCGACCGTCTGCTGGGCATGCCCGGGGAGAGCGTCGATGTCGACCGGGCCGTCGATATCCTCACGAACGAAGATGGGATGAACGAGGTCGGCGGGATGCAGCCTGGTCTCCTGCACCATGCGCCGGAGCTTCGCCGTGCGTCGGAGTCGGCGCGGTCGTTCCTGGGGGAAAGCCATCTCCAGCGCAGGGTACCGAGTGCGAGGAGCTGAGTGCCTCCGTCCCAGCTACATCAACGCAGTGCATGGCGCACTGCGGCGACGACGTCGTCCGGGCGGGTCGAGGACGCGACCACGGCCACGCGACCGGCACGGGTGATCTCCTCCGCAGTTTGGGCGCCGATGCACACCAAGGGCACGGAGGGAACCGCGGCGGCGGCGAGCAGGTTGACGACGGCGCTCCCGCTATGGACGACGACCGCGTCGACCCCACGCTGCAGCGCCGCACGCAGTCCCTTGGCGAGGTTCGGCGGGGCCACACTGCGGTACAGCGGAGTGACGAGGACGTCGGCTCCGGCAGCGCTGAGCGATGCCGCCAGCAGAGGCCTCGCGCGCTGCGCCTGGGGCAGCCACACCGTCGCGCCAGTAACCCCCAGATCCACCATCGCGGCAGCGAGGGCCCCGGCACTCTCCTCGTTGGGGACGATATCGACGGAAACTCCGGCATCGCGGAGGGCTGCTGCGGTGGCCTGACCGACCGCAGCGATGCGGAGACCATCCAGATCGCCAGGGTCGACATAATCCAAAAGGATCCACACTGCGTTGGCGCTGGTCAGAGCCACCCAGGGATCGGCATGTGCGGTGCGCAGCGTGGTCAAGGCCACGCTGACTTCGGCCGATGTCGCCAGGGGAAGAATCGCGATGGCAGGGACGACCTCGGTTGCGAATCCCGCTGCAGTGAGTGCCGCGATGAGAGGTCGGGCCTGGTTCGCGGGCCGGGTGACGAGCACCCTCGCCGTCACCTCAGCCGCTCGGCAATGCGGGCGCCCAGCCCGTGGGGATCCCCGACAGGACCGCGCATTTCGGCATGACGGTGGCCACGCTCGTCGGCGATGGCGGCGATGCACATGAGGTCGTCGCCATCGATCCAAGCATGGGCGCCCAGGGGAAGCAGGCAGCCACCACCGAGGGCGACGAGGACCGTGCGCTCGCAGATCATGGCAACGCGAACGGGGGCGACGTCGATCGCGCCCGCGACCGCCGCGGCAGCCGAGCCGCGCACCGCCTCCACCGCCACGGCACCTTGGCACGGCGCGGGGACGCAGTCGCGGGGGTCGAGCCGCTCACTGATGCGGCTGCCGGCACCGAGACGGTCGAGGCCGGCCGCGGCGACCACCAGCGCATCGACCTCTCCCGCATCGAGCTTGCCGAGTCGGGTGTCGACGTTGCCGCGCATGGGCACGACATCGAGGTCGCTGCGGAGGACCCGCAGGAGGTTGCCCCGCCGAGCACTGCTGGTTCCCACGCGAGCGCCATGGGGAAGCCCGGCGAGGGTGGCGCCCCCCCTGCTCACCAGCGCGTCGCGCGGATCGGCGCGCCCGAGATAGGCGGCCACCTCGAGGCTGGGGGCGAGTTCACTGGGGAGATCCTTGGCGCTGTGCACGGCGAGCTCCGCCTCACCCTCGACCAGCGCCCGCTCGATCTCGCCGGTGAACCACCCCTGCCCGGTCATCTGCTCGACCGGCGTCGCCTGGTCGCGGTCGCCGTGAGTGTGGATGACGGTCGGCTCCGTGTCGGGATGACCGGCCGCAGCCAGGGCCGCCCGCACAAGGTCCGTCTGTGCGAGGGCGAGGCGGCTCCCCCGGGTGGCCAGCCGCAGGGTCACTCCGCTGTCGTCGCCTCGGTGTCGAGATCAAAGGCGTCGCGCAGTCGGAGCACCGCGGCGGGGTCGTCGGCCACCTCCCGGAGGTGACGGACGGGCGAGTGGAGCAGCTTGGCGACGAGGCTCTCGCTCATCCGCTGAATGCGCACCCGTTCCTCTTCGCCGAGGCCGGGGAGGCGGCTCAGCGTCCGCTCGACCTCCTCGCGGCGGACCCTTTCCGCCCGGCCGAGCAGTTCGCGGATGGTGGGAGCGCTGCTCTCGCGCTCATCGAGGACAGCCATGGTCCGCTCCACCGCCGCAGCGACGATGGCCTCGGCGGCACCCACCGCCTGGGCTGAGGCGATGCCGATACTGCGACCGAGGCCGTCGACATCGACGAGTTCGACCCCCGTCACTGCGGCGGCAGCGGCATCGATGTCGCGGGGCACCGCAAGGTCGATGAGGAGCAGCGAACGGCCGCCCCGGCGGGCCTGGATGGCCGCGATAGCGGGCGCATCGAGGACAAGGCCGGGCGTGTCCGTGCTCGAGATGATGACATCAATTCCAGCTCCAACCGTGATGAGATCACCGCCACCGGCGTGCCCCCTGACCGCGCTGGCCAAGGCCACCGCACTCTCGTGACCGCGAGAGATCACCGTGATGTCAGCGCCTCCCCGCTGCAGAGCAGCGGCGGCGGTACGCCCCACCTTGCCGGCGCCAAGGAGCAGCACCGGGCGCCCCGCGAGGGGGCCAACTCGTTGCCGAGCGACGTCCACCGCTGCCTCACCGAGCCCACCGCGCACGCGCCCGAGGGCGGTGCGGTGGCGGACCGCCTTCCCCGCAGTCAGAGCTCGCCGAGCGACAACATCGAGGTCGGCGTCGAGCGTGCCCGCCTCCTGGGCGAGGCGGTGGGCGGCGCGGACCTGGCCAAGCACCTGGGGCTCGCCGATGAGCATGGAATCGAGGCCGGCGGCCACGCGGAAGAGTTGGGTCACGGCCTCCCGGCCCTCCCGGACCACGAGATGCTCGCCCGTCATGACGGAAGGATCGAGGTAGCGAGCCAGCCGAGCGGCGATCTCCGCGCCGGGGATCTCCATACCGGCGGTGACGTAGAACTCGGTGCGATTGCACGTGGAGAGGGCGAGCGCGCCGGAGAGACCGCTGTGGCCGACGAGGTAGCGCAGCAACCGATGCGAGCCAAGCTGGTCGAGTGCCGCGCGCTCTCGGACTGCCAGCGGGGCACTGCGAAAGCTGAGCCCGGCGGCGATGAGGCGCATCGAGCACCGAGTATAGGAACGGGGACGACCGGGCCGTCCTTCCCCGATCGCGTCACGGCCGCCCCTCGATCCGTCCGACGGGCTACGATGGCTGGCAGATTCACATGTCCCTGACTGATCCGATGCCGGCTGGAGTGCCGGCCCCCACCGAGGGCACTCCCTCCCCCGGCGAGCACGATCGCGGCTCGTCGCGGCGCCGCTACGGCCGCCGTCGTGGCCGCCTACCCGTCGGCGACGCCTTCGTCACCCGTCTCGGTCCTGCCGGTGACGAACCCTTTGCGGCGATCGATGACCCTGACGACGAAAGCACCCACGTTCGCCCTACTCCCGAGATGCTCATCGACGATCTTCGGTTCGTCGCTCTCGATTGCGAGACCACCGGCCAGTCGCCGAACCGCCTCGTCGAGCTCGGCGCCGTCGCCTTCACGGTGGAGCGCCATGTCATTTCGTTCGAGACCCTGGTGCACAGCAACGACCGCATCAATCCCTATGCCCGCCGCATCCACGGCATCTCCGGCGAAACCCTGGGCGGTGCCCCGGCAATGCAGCCCGTCCTGCGCCGATTCCGCCGCTTCTGTCACGGCGCGGTGCTCGTCGAGCACTCCGCCGATGCCTTCGACACCCGGCTCATCGCCCGCACCTTGGGCAGCGACCTCGACGCCGACAACCTCGACACCTCGCGTCTCGCCGGGAGACTCTGGAACCTGAAGGACACCATCGGACTGGAGCGGCTCTGCAACGAGCTCGGCGTCAGCCATCGCCGCCCCCACCACGCCCTGGCCGACGCCGAAGCGACCATGGGCTGTTTCATCGAACTGCTCAAGCGCGGCCGCGAGCAGTTCGGCTGGCAGACGCTCGCCGACCTGCTCGCCGACGGACAGCCTCCGCCCCCGCGATGGATGTCCGAGGAGGGTGGCCAGCCCGGCGATCGAGGCCGGCGCCGCCGCCGCGGTGGCCGGCGGCGCGGCGAATCCGGGCCGTCCGCCGACGTCACCCAGCCCGAATCGAGCACCGCCGCCGAGGACTGAGCGCACCTCTCGCGGGGGAGGTGGCCGCATTCATTGACATCGGCGAAATGCTTGCCTACCATGGCGCCGATCCACTCAAACACGCCCGCTCAGGGCAGTCACGTTATGGATCGCAGAGGGATTATGGTGCGACCGTCAGATGAGGTGGCGATCATCATCACCCCGCCCGCGTCCGGGACCAGGGACCAGGTGTCAAGAGGGCGCTGTATGCGCTGATCCTGCGGCTCCTGTCTCGCGCTGCGCATAATGCTGCGCTGCGCCCACTCGCACATCGCACCTGTCGGAGGCTTTCATGGCTGATCTCTGGAACAACGCTCTGGTCAACCCACCATTCCGCGAGAACCCACCTGCCAAGGTGCACGTCCCCGCCAAGACCTTGGGCCTGGTCCTCGCCATCCTCGCCGCCCTCGGGGCGCTCTTTCAGTTGTACGCCGTCTACATCACGTTCTCCTTCAGCAATTCCTTGGACAGTCTCTGCAGCATTAGTAGCGTCTACTGCAACACGATCACCCATAGCACTGCCATCGCTGGTATCGGAGCCCTTGTCCAGCTCGCCGGGCTTGTCCTCGGCGCCCTCGGTGGCTTCCAGATGTACAACGAGAAGCCCCAGGGCAAGGCTCTCGTGATTTACGGCCTTCTGCTCTCGATCCTTGGCGGCATCGTGTACTCGATTGGTTGGGGCTTTGGGTATGCGATCTTCGGGTTCATTGTCGGCCTCATCATCGATGCGATCATCTATTACCTCGTCGTCATCAGCCGCTGGTCCTGGGAGCCGCGCCTGACCCCGATGGGCGCGACTCCGGGCTATCCGGGCCAGCCCGGAGGGTACCCACCTCAGCAGGGCTACCCGCCCGCTCAGCCACCCGGCCCCGGCTATCCGCCCCAGCAGCCCCCAACCGCACCTCCAGGTCCGCCTCAGGGTCCGCCTCAGCGCTGACCTGACCTATCTCAGGCCAAGGGCCGCGACCACCGTGGTCGCGGCCCTCCTTTTCCCTAGAACTGGATGTCCACGAGTAGCGGAAAGTGGTCGGATGCGGTGCGAGCATCGGAGTCGGGCCAGACCCGACTCCCCACGACCTCACAGCGGACGATCCTATTGGCGAGATCCCGGCTGGCGAGGATGTAATCGATGCGCGCGGCCGGAAGCCAGGTGGCGCAGGTGTAGCCGCGAGCGCGGGGATGGAGGCGGCGATAGCAGTCGGTGTAGCCGAGCGAGCGCAAGCGCTCCATGCTCCAGCGCTCGATGAGGCGGCCCAGCGCCTGGTCCACGCGTCGGCTGCGGGGAACGAACTGGGTGAGGGGTCCGACTGCCAGCGGCAGCACCGGGATGCCGACGTCGAGATGAGGATGGATACCGACCTTCAGCCACGCCTCCTCGAGTTCGCGGTTCATTTCCGCGCGCGGCCGCGGCCCCACCCGTCCCCCCTCTTGCCGCACCACGAGCTTGGCGCGACGCAGCTCGGCCATACGCCGAAAGAAGGCGGTCGCCTCAACACCGTCCCCTGGGCTCAGAGCGTTGAAGTCGCCGACGATGAGGTGCGGCGCCCCCCCGGCGCCGTCAATGTCGGCAAGGATCTCGTCGAGCTCTCGCATCCGGCGTGCCTCACCCTTGTTGCTCTCACCAAAGCGTGCGGCGAGGTGCACCACATGGATGCCCAGCGGTCCGCGACCGGTGTCGATGGTGGCCTCGAGATGGCTGCGCAGCATGGCGCGATGGGTGTGGTTGCGATGTCTAATGATGGGTAGCCGGCTGAGGACGGCGAGGTTGAGATCGCCGCCGTCACTGGGACGGCCGGCGATGTGATGCATGTGGAGGGCCCGAGCCAGCCGGCGCACCAGCGCGACATCGTTCGCCTCCTGGAGCGCGATGATGTCGGCGTCGGTTCGGCGCAGGATTCGGGCGATGCGGTCCTCTCGTCCGACACCGCCGAGGAGAATGTTGTAGGTGAGCACGCGAAGCGTGCGCCGACGGCGTGAGGTCACGACCGTGCAGTTTCTACAATCAGGCCAATGTCAGTGAGCGTCGACGCCCCCGGCTCTACGTCGCGAACTCGAGTACTCGTCCTCCTCGGTGTCGGAACGTGGTCCACCGTGGCGATTGCGGGTGCAGCCTTGGTCCTCGCCATCGCCGCTCTCCTGTGGGGCCTGGGAGCGCTCGGTCTCCACGAGCATTTCGTCGAGCTCCGTGAGCGGGGACAGGCACTCGGCGCGTTCCCCGGGCTCCTCGCCGACTCCTCAACGTTGCTCACGGCACTCACTGGCTGGCTTGCAGCGGCATGTTTCGGCTTCGCCGCATGGCAGGTCCGCCGTGGTGACCCGGAACCGCCTGCGAGGAGCGGCGAGGCCACCAGCGTCTCCGAACTGCGTGCCGGTTTGCGCCGCGAGTTCACGATGAGCCGAGTCCTGCTCGACGTCGTGTTGATCATCACCGTCCTCGACATCGGCCGCCTCACCATCAACATCATCGCCCGCGCTGGTGGCACCCTGGCGGCGGGGGATGCCCTCGGCCTCGTCGCCGTCGAATGTGCAGGACTGGTGATGGCCACGACCGCCCTGATGTTCTGGACCAGTGGGTTCCGCAAGCAATTGGAGCAGGTTGGCGCCCTCTAGTTCCGGGGGCCGCTGCTAGACCCGCCGGGCGACAACGTAATCGCAGATGGCTTCCAGGGTCCGGCGGGCCGGCGACTCGTCGAAGACTGCCAACTTCTCGCGAGCGCGATTGGCAAAGTCGTGCGCCTGCGCCTCGGCGGCGCTCACCCCGCGGCTGCTACGCACAAGCTCAACGATCTGCTGGTAGTCGTCCTCAGCAAGTGGAGCGCCGCCGATGACATTACGCAGTTCCCCCGACACCGCGGGATCCTGAAGCGCCAGCATGAAGGGCAGCGTCACCGTGCCCTGGCGGAGGTCGGCGGCGACGGGCTTGCCGAGCTGCTCCTCTGTGGCGACGTAGTCGAGAACGTCGTCGGCGATCTGAAACGCCATGCCGAGGAGATGCCCATAGCGCTGCAAAGCGCCGCGACGCCGCTCGTCGAGGCGGCCCACCACGCCTGCGCAGAAGCAGCAGGTTGCCAGGAGAGTCGCCGTCTTGCGCTCGATCTTCCGGTAGTAGTCATCGACGGACTGGTCGTAGTCGCACTTGGAATCCATCTGCAGCAACTCGCCCAAGCAGATCGTCATCACCGTCCTGCTGATCGCGGCGTCGATGGATGGTTCACCAATGGATGCGAGCAGGTGGGCGCCCTTGGCGAAGTAGTAGTCGCCGATGATGATCGCCGGAGGCGCACCCATCGCCGTGTGGATTGTTGCGATGCCGCGGCGAGTCGTGGCGTTGTCTATGAGATCATCGTGGACCAGGGTGGCCGTATGGATGAACTCCAGTCCCATCGCCAACGAGTACCCATGCTCGGGGTCGGAGGTGCCCAACTGCCCGGCGAGGAGAACCAGCGCAGGACGAAGGCGCTTCCCCCCGGCGCGAACGATGTGATCCATCGCCTCGGCCATGGGCCCGAGATCGGCGGCCACCGACGCCTCAAGTCTGCGCTCGAACTCCTGCAATTCCCCGGCGATGGGCGCCAGGAGGTCGGAGACGACGGCGCTTACGGGATCGGTGTGGGCGGAGGCGGCCTGCGCCTGGGTGCGCGACATCTCCATTCGAGGATAGCAGGCGGCAGAATACGCTCAGGCTTGGGCGAGTTCGCGGAAGCTGTCGCCGCGCTGCTCAAAGTCGCCAAAGAGGCCATAGCTGGGCGCCGCGGGGGAGAGCAGCACCACGCCGCCCGCTGGGGTGATGCTGCGGGCATGCCGCACTGCGGCGGCGAGGTTATCGGCGATATCGACAGAAACCCCGGCTCCGTCCAATTCGGCGGCAAGCCGCAATCCGCTCGGGGGCATGGCGATCACGCGTATCTCCGGATGACAGCTCAGGTAGGCGACGAGCGGAGCGTGGTCCTGATGGCGGTCGAAGCCACCTGCGAGGAGAGTCAGCGGCTGGTCGCGCAGCGCCTCGCAGGCCGCGATGGCGGCCTCGGGGATGGTGGCAATGCTGTCGTTGAAGTACTCCACGCCGTCACGCTCCCCGACCGATTCGAGGCGGTGGCGGAGCGGCTCGAAGCTGCCCGCGTGCTTGAGGAGGGGGCCTGTGTCGATACCCGCGGCGTCGATCGCCGCAAGAGCGGCGGCGACGTTACTGAGGTTATGCGCTCCCCGCAAACGCAATGCCCGTTGCTGGAGCAGGATTGCATCGCCTCGCATCACCGCCCGGCTGGTGGCTCGGAATCCATCTGCGGAATTGAACCACGCTACCCTGTGAGCCGCCGGAATGTGTGATTGGGTCATCGGATCGGCCGCGTTCAGCACCGCGGTTCCGTCCTGGCGATGGGCAAAGAGATTCAGCTTGTCGGCAATGTACCGCTCCAGCGATCCGTGCCAATCAATGTGTTCCCGGTGCAGGTTGGTGACCACCCCGGTGCGCGGAGAGTGGGTGAGGTCACTGGTCTGATGACTGGAGAGTTCCAGCACCCAGATGTCAGACCGCTCGGTGACCCCCACCATGGGAATGCCGATATTGCCGGCCAGGGTGGCACGATGTCCTCCCTTGCGCAGCAGGTGAGCGATGAGCGAGGCGGTGGTGCTCTTCCCTTTCGATCCGGTCACCGCGATGATGGCCTCGGAGTCATGTTCCGCAAACCAGAGATCGGTTGCCGTGGTAGTGATCGACCGCAGTGCCAGGGCATCCTCTCGGTAGCGGCTGATACCGGGAGAGCGAATCACTACATCGCACCCTCGCAGCGCGAGGAGGCCGGCCTCGCCGTGGTGCCAGGGGACGTCCTGTGGCCGGTCTTGGGGATGCGGCGTGTCGGTGGCCACAAGGATGGATGAGGGTGGGTTGCGCAGCCCGCGAAGGATTGCCAGAGTCGCTCGCCCCTCGCGCCCCAATCCCCAGAGGCCAACACGCCGACCCGCGAGGTCAGTGAAACGCACGACGCACCGCGGCATGGCGCTCGGGGATCCCGTCTGGTCCAGAGGGGCTGAGGATCGCCTCCACGGCTGCGGTGGAGAGCGGCGGCATCTCTGAGCGGAGCTGCGCCACCATGGGAAGAGCCATCCATTGCCGATTTCCGCTGAGGAGCTGGAGGGCTGCGCGGCTCTCCTCGATCTCGCCAACGCAGTCGAATGGCTTGGCGGCGTCTTCGATCCCCAGCAGCGCCCGGAAGCCATCGATCTGGTCGCAGTCGGCGAGCAGGTTCCGGCCAACTATAGCTGCAACTTCCGCGGGGACCATCCACGGTGCGAGAACCAACGTGACGAAGCGACACTTGTCACACTCTCCACACCACGTGGCGGTGGCGTCGCGCAAGCGAAACACGCGATTGCAACTCGTGAATGCACGGTGGTACTCGGGGAGCCGGGCGAACCTTTGAGCGATGGCGAGTTCTGACCACGAGCGCAGCACAGAGAAGTACGCGAGATCACTGGCGATCTCCTCACGCACCAGGTCGGCGAAGGCCCGCTCGAAGTCCCAGCCCTTGCTCCATTGATGGTTGACACTAATCCCATGCCAGTCGGTGCTGCCCACCGACGCGGACCGTTCGTTGGCCATGATCACCTCGTCGCACTCCTCGATGAGAGCGACGATCACCGCGAGCACAGAGGTGATGGCGGTGACGGGAATGTGTCCGTTGCGTGCTCCTCGACGATTGAGGTCGATCAGGGCCGGGTCGATGCGCCGGGTGATGGAGCGCCGGCGCAGCCCGCTGACGTCAGCGGTAGCACGGACCGGCCGGGCGTCTCCCACCGAGAAGAGCAGCACATCACAATCGCGGCGGGTCTCCTCGAGGGCCACAATGGAATCCTTCCCCCCACCGACCGACACCAGGGCGCGACGACCAAGGCCAAGTGCCATCGCGGCGTGGACAGCGGTGCCGGTGAGACCCAGGTCCACCGGCGCTGGTAGGTCATTGCGCAACGCCGCCTCAGCGAGGCCGTGCCGATACACGTCGTTGACCAACGCGGCGAGACGCGGCGTCAGAGTAGCGCCGGCGGGGTCGAGGCGCGGAGGAAATGCAGCTTTGAAGTAGCTCACCCCGGCGAACAGATGGAGTACGTCAACCGCACGTTGCAGAGCCCGCGTCCCGGTAGGGTTCATCGCCGGGATCGGTGCGCCGAGATCGACGATTTCGTTGAAGTCGAGACCGGTCCCCAGCGTATAGCCAAGGCTGATGCGGCCACAGACGATGTCGATGGAGGCCGCCCCCAGACGTAGCTCGGCGATGGCGTCGGGGTCAAACGGCGGCGCCTCGGCGGCCGTCACAGGAGCCGTCCCATGACCATAAGATCGCGCGCCTCACCGCCCACCCGCATATGCGCGCGCAGGTTTCCCTCCTCGACGAAACCCATGGATCTGTACAGAGCGATTGCCGGGGTGTTGGCGGGAAAGACGCTGAGCTCGAGCTTGGTGATCCCGCACTGACCGCACCAATCGATTGCCGCGTCGATGAGGGCGCGGCCCAGGCCGGCACCGCGGTGATCCGCGGACACGACGATGGCGAACTCGGCGACGTGGGCCTCGTGGCGGCCGACGTGGCGCTGGCAGAGCAGATGCCCAGCGAAGTCGCCACCGACCTCCAACGTGAGTGATATCCCTCCCTCAGAAAGAACCCCCGCCAGAGCGAGGCTCTCCTCGGCAACACCACGCTCGCCGGGATCGGCGCAGATGCGGTCAGGTTCGACTGCAACCAGGTCGCGAAGCACGACGATGGCGGCAGCATCCTCAGCAGATGTCGGCCGGATTCGCCACGGCAGTCCCGTCGCCATGACCCCCGAACGCACTGTCCCAGACATGGTGGTCACCCGGCGAGGCGCATCCCGGCTTCGCGCCGCTGGGGATGGATGAGCCGCTCGTGCATGCGGTTGCTCAGACCTCGCGCGTTCATCACCGAGATGTGACCATGACGGAGATCCCAGAGCTCGGTGCCCCAGGTGGCGGCCAGCTCGGCGATCGGCTCCGGCCCCACGACGGTGTCGCGCTCGGGACGGATCAGGGTGATCCGATCCGGCGACGTCGCCGGGGTGAAGTTTCGGGGCACGATCGGGGCCAGAGCAGCGTCCAGCACCTGCTGCGCAGTGCGCTGGTCGTCGCCCCAGACGCCGCCGCTGCCCTCGGTCAGGCCGAGGATGCGGCGTATGCGCATGGGCGAGTTCTCCATGAAAGTGCGCGGCGGATCGCAGAAGGGGGCCACCGCAACCAACGCATCGAGTTCGACATGCGCCGCGAGGAGACAGGCCACCAGGCCACCGAGGCTGACGCCGAGCACGCTGACCTGATCACTGACGTTCTCCCGCGCCCAAGCGACGACCGCGGCACAGTCCTCGACCGCCTGCCGCACGGCGGCGCGGGTGCGGCCCAAGTCCGGGCCGAGGTATCCGTCGCCGCTACGCTGCTTGCGCACCCGGCGACGCAGGTGGAAGGGCTGGTCGATGCGAGCCGCGTGGGCGCCACGGTTGGTCAGCGTGCGGCACTGCCGCTCCTCCCACCATGCCACCGGGACGGCGAATCCGTGCACCACGAGCACGAAGGGCATGTCCCGCCGGTGGGAACGCATGTGCACCGTGGCCATGAGCTTGCGACTGCCCGGGTGGTTGCCCGGACCGGAACTCGGCGCCTCGAGGTCGTGTACCTCGACCCGGCCACGGTTGCGGCGGGCGAGGATCGGCCCTAACGTCATGGACGGCGCCGACTGATGGATGCGGCTCTGTGCCCAGAATTCGCCCGCGTGAGTCGCTCCAAAGCGGTCCTCCCCCGGGAGCTCCACAGGAAGCGTGCCCAGTTGCCATTTCACCGCGGCGTCCATGCCGTTTGCGACCCAGCCGGTCAAGCGTTCCATCATGGCGTCAGTCCCCTCGTGGCCCAGACCTCAAGGGTAGCCGCTCCGGGTCGTGCAGGGGCCGTACCGGGCCTGGTGGGCGGGTATTCCCGATGGCGAGAGTACCCAGGCCCCCGGGGCCGGATAATGCGGGTGTGCACGATGGCTCGCCGTGGTAGCCGATCACCCGCCCGCCGGCTTCCTCAAGGCGTCGGTCGACTGTCCTGACGACGAGGACCTCATCAACGCGCTGATCGACGCCGCCGCCGGGGCCGGGGCCGGTGGCCAGGGTCACTACAGCCGTGTCGCCATGGTGCTCCGTGGCTACGGCACCTGGCGGAGCGACCTCGGGGCTGTCGAACGCCGTGTAATGGAGCCACCCAGCGCCATGCAATGGAGCCAGTCAGCGCCACCTGATGGAGCCACCCGGTGCCCCGTCAGTTGATCACGATGGTAGCTGCTCTTGGCTCCTCCTGCGTG
>JBPCLW010000004.1:0-37308 GCA_051002895.1 Candidatus Dormibacteria bacterium
CGGTGGCGAGTTCGCAACCCTGTATCGAGCGGTGGTCGCCAACGGCGGTGCACAGCAGACCCTCTACGTCTGCGGACGACCCCCGGGTTGTACGCCGCGATCAGAGGTGACACCTGCCCCCGTCTGAGGCCCCCCTTCTGTGGCTGAGGTCATCGTCTAGCCGGCCAACTTACCGTCGTGCCTGCGGAAAGCGCGTCCCCCCAGCCAGGATGGTGCTCATGATCAACAGGCCGCCGACGCATCAGGCCAACGGGCCGTGAGCAGGCGCGGCTGGGCGCTCTTCAGCGCAATGTGTGTCATCTGGGGAATCCCCTACCTGCTCATCAAGGTCGCCGTGGATGTCCTCAACCCGGTGACGCTGGTATTCCTGCGCACCGGCGTGGGTGCATTGATCCTCCTCCCTCTGGCCCAACGTCGCGGGGGGTTGCGCCCGCTGCTCACCCACTGGCGGCTCGTTCTGCTCTACACGGTGGTGGAGGTTGGCATCCCCTGGCTCCTTCTCTCGGATGCGGAGACGCGACTCTCCAGTTCGCTGGCGGGCATGCTGGTGGCGGCGGTGCCGCTGGTCGGTCTGGCGCTCTCCGTTGCCTCTGGTGGCAGTGAGCAGTTCGGCGTCCGGCGCGTCGCCGGATTGCTGTGCGGGCTCGTTGGCGTCGGTGTTCTGCTCGGTTTCGACGTGCACGCTGGGGACGTCCGTGCCGTCATGGAGATGGCGGTGGTGACGGTTGGGTATGCGGTGGGGCCGATGCTCATCGCCCGGCAGTTGCGCGAATTGCCGGCGATGGGGGTCATCGCAGCATCACTGGGGATCACGACGCTCGTGTACCTGCCACTGGCTCTGACCAACCTGCCCGCCGCGGTTCCGCCGGCAAGGGTGTTTCTGTCCCTCGCCATTCTCGGCGTTGTCTGCACGGCCGCCGCCTTCGTGGTCTTCTTCGCGCTGATCAACGAGGTCGGCCCGGTGCGGGCGACCGTCATCACCTACGTCAATCCCGCGGTCGCCGTGCTCCTGGGGGTCGCGCTCCTCGGCGAGCGATTCACCGCGACAACGGCAATCGGGTTCGTCCTCATCCTTGGGGGAAGCATCCTTGCCACGGGTCGGACCCGGCGCTCCAACGCGCCGGTGGTGGAAGCGCCCCTCGCCGACGGCGAGGTCGAACCCCTTCATGGGTAGCCATACTCAGGTCGTCTTGAATGTGCGGGATGGCATGGGCTAGAATCCGAACATCGGTTCGACCTTGCGCCAGGGAGGGGCATCCGCATGAAGCCAGCACCGAGGCGCTGGAAGGTGGCCGACTCCGAGCCGTTGCCGGGGCTGCATCCCGTCGTCAGTCGCATCCTCGCGGGCAGAGGTCATGATCTCGAGGGTGCTCGCACGTATCTCGGCGGTGGCGGCGAACTTCACGATCCCCTGGGACTGAATGGCATGGCCGCCGCCGTCATTGCAGTTGGCGTGGCGGTGACCGAGGGCCATCGCATCGCCATCTATGGCGACTATGACGCTGACGGTGTCACCGCGTGTGCGCTGCTCAGCCGCGCACTGGGCGCCGCCGGTGCCGACGTCATCCCCTATATCCCCAACCGCATGACCGAGGGGTATGGCCTCCACGCCGCCGCGCTCGAGGAGCTTGCCGCCCAAGGGGTGCGCTGCGTCGTCACCGTCGACTGCGGCACTAGTTCGGTCGAGGTTGCTCGTACCCGGCCAGAGGGGATGACGCTCATCATCACCGACCATCACCTGCCGCTGGCCCCCGATGGCAGCGCCCCGCAGCTCGCCCCTGCTGATGCGCTCGTCAACCCCAAACAGCCCGGCGACACGTACCAGTTCGACGGCCTTGCCGGGGCCGGCGTTGCCTGGAAGCTGCTCTGTGCACTGGAGGCCGAGGGCATCGTGCCGACCGGGCAGTCGGAGGCCCTCGTCGGTCTGGCGGCGTTGGGAACCGTCTGCGACATGATGCCGCTGCGCGGTGAGAACCGCAGCATCGTTGCCCGCGGGCTCGAGCGCGTCATCGCGCTTCCCGGGCTCCGTGCCCTCTGCGAGATCGCCGGAGTCGATGCCGCGGTGCGCTGCAGTGACCTCGGTTTCGCTATCGGCCCGCGCATCAACGCCGCGGGACGCATGGAGGACGCCAAGCTGGCGCTGGAACTCTGCCTGACCGACGCGCCCGAGGAGGCGGAGCGGCTGGCGCTCGCCCTCAACCAGCAGAACCTGCGGCGCCAACAGGCAGTTGCCCTCGCTCTCGAGGACGCCGAGGCGCGCATGGCCGACTATCCTGAGGACGCTGCGGCGATCGTCCTCGGTGATCCCGGCTGGCCGATGGGCATCGTTGGTCTCGTCGCTGGGCGGCTCATGGAGCGGTACGGCCGCCCGACCTTCATCGTCTGCCTCGATGCCGGGGAGGCCAAGGGCTCGGCGCGTTCGGTGCGTGGAGTCCACATCGTCCGGGCACTCGACCATGCCGCGCCGACCCTGCTCCGCTACGGTGGCCACGCTGTTGCCGCCGGGTTCAGCATGACCGCCGACAACTTCGCCGAGTTCGCTCGACTCATCGAGGAGGCCTGTGCCGAGCAGCTCGGCGATGCCCCCCGCGAGCGCGTTTTTGCCATCGATGGCGAGATCACGTGTGCCGACACCACTCCGGAGCTTTGTGACGCCATCGCCGAGATGGAGCCGTGCGGCATGGGCAACCCCCAGCCGATGCTGATGATCCGCGACTGCGAGGTGCTCTCCACCTCGGCGTTCGGATCCGAGAAGCAGCACATCCGGCTGGCCCTGGGAGACGGTGGCGGCGGAATCCTCGAGGCCATTGCCTTCCACAAGCCGCATCTTGCACAGCACCTGCCCCGGGGTCGGCGCATCGACGCCTGCTTCGCTTTGGAAAAGGACGTGTGGCAGGGTCAGGTTCGCGTCCGCGCTCGTCTGCGCGATGTTCGCCCGGCACAGCCGGCACGGCCCCGAGGGCCGGTGCCCATGCCGCCTTTACACGTCCCAGAGCCCGTGTTAGCGTCCGCATAGCGTCCCCTCTCACGTCGTCGCACCGACCTTCCCGGCGCCACCCTGTGGTGCCTCGCGCGTGATTCGGAGGGAATTGTGTCCGACCCCACCCCCACCCCTCGCCTGGTCATTGCGGGTGCACACGGGGGGGCCGGGAAGACCAGCATCACCCTCGGTCTTGTCGCCGCACTGCGCGCTCGCGGCAAGGTGGTACAGACGTTCAAGGTCGGGCCCGACTTCATCGATTGCGCCTACCTCGCTCACGCCAGTCGCCGCCCCTGCCGCAACCTTGATGCCTGGATGCTGGGCACCGAGGGTGTGCGTCAGTCGCTCCTTCACGGCGTGGGCGATGCGGACTGTGTGGTGGTCGAGGGAGTTCTGGGTCTCTTCGACAGTCACGGCCGCCGTTCCGACCGGGGCCATCCCTTTCCGGGTAGCACCGCCGAGGTCGCCGAACTTATCGGTGCGCCGATCATCCTCGTCCTCGACGTCTCGGCGATGGGGGAGACGGCGGCGGCCATCGCCTTGGGTCTGCGCCAATTCGGCCGTGACCTCGATCTGGCCGGTGTCATCCTCAACAACGTTCCCAGTGGCGAGCGTCGCCGCATCGTTGAGGACGCGATATGGGAGCGGGCCAAACTCCCTGTCCTCGGCGCCCTCCCGCACATGCCCGGCGTACACATTCCCGAACTGCGCAGTGGGTTGCTGCCGGTAACCCAGAACCCCCACGTCGACGACGCCATCGCTTCGCTCGCCAAAGCGGTGGCACGTGACTGCGACCTTGATCTCATCGAACGGGTGATGAGCCGGGCGCGCTCGCTGCCCGCCAGGGCGGGGCAACCATCGCGAGTGGCGGCGTCGCCGGTGCGCGTCGGCGTCGCCTTCGATGATGCCTTTTGCTTCTATTACGCGGAAAACCTCGAACTCCTCGAGGATCTTGGCGCAGATATCGTCACCTTCTCACCGCTGGAGGACAAGATACTGCCCCGCGATCTCCACGCCATCTACCTCGGTGGTGGCCTCTCGGAGAGCTACGTTCCCCGTCTCGCAGGGAATCATTCGATGATGGATTCGCTACGTCGCGCCCACGCGCAGGGCACGCCGATCTATGCTGAATGCGGCGGTCTCATCTACTGCGCGCGGAGCACGCGAACGTCGGACGGGTCCAACCACGCCATGACCGGCATCGTCCCCGTCGACATCGCGCTGGAAGCGGGTGTCTGGCACAGCGGCTACCGCGAACTGCGACTTGCCTCGGACTGCCTACTCGGCCCCCAGGGCACCGAGTTGCGTGGTCACGAGTTCCACTTCAGCCGGCCGCTCTCTGGAGGCGACACCGTGAGCCCGGCGTACGCCATGCATGACTGTGGCGGTGAGCCGCTTGGCTGCGAGGGATGGACGACGGGCAACCTGCTGGCCTCGTTTGTCCACCTGCACTTCGGGCAGAACCCCGCGATCGTTGAGAGCCTGCTCGACACAGCCCGGATCCATCGTGAGCAACGGAAGCAGCGCGCCCCCGCCCGAGTTTAGTGCGCGCTCGACCCCCGCTGAGGCCGCGCGGGAACGGTCGGAATCGCTCTGCGAAGGGAGCCAGTGTATGTGCCTCTTGCGGAGCCGGGGGTGGGCGCCAAGAGATGATTGCGGCGCCTTGCTGATTATCACCGGGCACCTTCACACCGCGTCGATTTCGGCAATATTCTTCTCGCCTGGAATGTCCGCGCCATGTCCGTGCGGCCACCCACATACTCGGCCGTGTGGAAGTCTCTTGGACGCGGTTCTCCATCCCCAGCATCACCACCGGTGCATCAACGACAGACGAGGCGCAGGGGAGGCGGCTTTCCGGCCGCGCCCGGCGGGTTCTCGGCGCCGGCCTCATGGGTGCCACCCTGATGGCGGCCGCGGGAGTACCAGCGATGTCACTGGCCCGCGCTGCATCACCCTCAATCGCGGACGAGGACGCCACGGCCACGAGCGAGGTCGCTCACACCACCACCCCGCCACTGAAATCCCTGGATCCGGCAGCGAACACGGTGTCGCGCAGTCATCCGGTGCGTCATGCCGCCCCGTCCTCGGGCCCGCAGGCGACTGCCGCTGCAGCGAACAGCGCTCCCGATACCAGCGGCCAGGGCGGGGCTGCACCATCGCGGATCCCTTCAACGAGCGCCAACTTCACCGGAATCGGCAACCTCGACGGTGTCCTGCCTCCCGATAGCCAGGGCGCAGCCGGTCCCACCCAGTACATGGAGATCGTCAACACCCACCTTGCCGTCTTCAGCAAGGCCGGCGTTCCGCTCGTGGCTCCCAAACCAACGAACACGCTGTGGTCGCGGCTGGGAAGCGCCAACGCCTGTGCGGCAAATAATGACGGCGACGCCATGATCCTCTACGACGCGATGAGCGATCGCTGGGTGGCGCAGCAGTTCTCGGTCTCGACCACGCCCTACCTCGAGTGTGTCGCTGTGTCAGCCTCCAACGATGCCACCGGCCCCTGGCATGCCTACGCCTTTCGAACGCCAGGACAGGACAGGGCGGGAAACGGCTTCCCCGACTATCCCAAGATGGGGATTTGGCGCGACGGGTACTACATCACCTTCAACTTGTTCAACCAACCGGGAACGGCCGGGCAGGGCAGCCGGGTCTGCGCCTACGAGCGCGCTCGGATGATCGAGGGGAGGTCCGCGAGCCAGCAGTGTCACAAAGTGATCGGCCCTCATCCTGCACCGCGCGATGACGACACCGTCCTGCCCGCCAGCGTCGAGGGCAACACGCCCCCGCCCGCTGGCTCGGGGGAGTACCTGCTCAGTGCCCCTCAGACTGCGGGCTCACAGAGGACACTGAATGCGTGGACGTATGACGT
Source organism: Candidatus Dormibacteria bacterium (assembly GCA_051002895.1). GTDB lineage: Bacteria > Chloroflexota > Dormibacteria > Aeolococcales > Aeolococcaceae > JBPCLW01. The sequence goes on from JBPCLW010000004.1 coordinate 5,853, forward strand.
CGACTGGAGAAAGCCGGCGAACACCACCCTCAGCGCCCGAATGTCCATTTCGGTGCATGCCTACACCATGCCCTGCTTCAACTCCCATACAGGCATCCGCGACTGCGTACCGCAGGGCGGCTCGGGGCAGAAGCTCGACGCCCTCGGGGACCGGCTGATGAGCAGGCTCGGCTACCGCAACCGGGGCGGCCACCAGTCCCTCGTCGTCGACCACAACATCGTCGCCGGCCAATCGATCGGCATGCGCTGGTACGAACTCGCCCCATCCGGGCGGGGGCTCAGGATCATCCAGCAGGGGACGGTCGCGCCCGGTCCCAGTTATCGCTGGATGGGCTCGGTGGCACAGGACAAGTCGGGTGACATCGCCATGGGCTACAGCCTGTCGAGCCGGACCGTGGCGCCTCAGATTCGCTACTCAGGGAGGCTGGCGGGCGATCGGGCTGGGACCATGCCCCAAGGCGAGGGTGTTGTCGCCCTTCCCTCCAATCACGCCCAGACCATCGGCGGCCGCTGGGGAGACTACACATCGATGACGGTGGATCCCACCGACGGATGCACGTTCTGGTACGTCAACGAGTTCGGTCTCCCCTCAGGTGACTGGTCCACGCAAATCTCCAGCTTCAGGTTCCCCACGTGTCACTGACCTCGGCATAGGGGCCGACGCGGCTGGTCGCCAAGCCGAGGCCACTGCTCCCCGACTATGGCGCCGTGACCACAACGGTCACCTGCCACAGCCGAGACAGGCGTCCGCATGACGGTCGGCAGTTGGGATCGCTGGTGGCGGTGATCTCCACCCGCCCCGCCGCTAGTGAGCGAAGGGTTGCCTGGGCACCGCCATCAGTCGCCTGACTGGGGGAGGCCACCACCACGATTGCCGGACCAGATGACGCCGGCTCCGACCATCGGCTGCCCGGTACCGCCGCCAGTTGGACCGTGGTTGTGGCTCCGACGTGCGTCTCGAGAGTGGTTCCGGTGTCGGTTGCGCTGAGATGCGCTTCCAGCCCCGGACCAACCGGGGACGCGGTCGGTGTGACTGCAGAGGTTCCGCTCGATGGCACGGTTGCCGAGGGTGTGCCGGTCACCTGAGTCGATCTGCTCGATGGCAGCGCGGAACTGGTGGGACCCTGTCCGCACGAGGCGACCACCGCAGCCAGAGCGGCAGGGCCGACCATGCGTTTCCACGGCATGGAATCATTCTCCTCGAACGCCCGAGTAACGAGGAGCACGTTATGCGTCGAGACTCGGAACATCTGTGTCGTGATTTATGGGGAAGGGTGGGGTGTACGCTGGCTCCTGAATCCGAGTCCAAGGGAGTGGTCCGCTCCGGTGAGCCCCGCACACACCATCGCCGAACTGCGCCAATCGGAGTATCGCGTCGTTTCCGTGCGCTCGGAGATGCGCCGCAATCTGATCCGCAAGCTGCAGTCGGGCGAGACCCTCTTCCCGGGCATCCTCGGCTACGACGAGTCCGTGATTCCCCAGCTCACCAATGCCATCCTCGCCGGTCAGGACATCGTGCTCCTCGGGGAGCGCGGCCAGGCCAAGTCACGGCTGATTCGCGCGCTCACGACTCTGTTTGATGAGGCGGTGCCGGCGATCGCCGGATGTGAGATCAACGACGATCCCTACGCCCCGATCTGTCGTGCCTGCCGTCTGCTCGTTGCCGAGAACGGTGACGACACTCCCATCACCTGGCTTCGTCCCGACCACCGCTACAGCGAGAAGCTGGCCACCCCGGACACATCCATTGCCGACCTCATCGGTGAGGTGGACCCGGTGAAGGTCGCCGAGGGTCGTTACCTCTCTGATGAGCTCGTCATCCACTACGGGCTCGTGCCGCGCACCAACCGGGGCATCTTCGCCATCAACGAGCTTCCCGATCTTGCTGAGCGCATCCAGGTGGGTCTGCTCAACATCATCGAGGAGCGGGACGTGCAGATCCGCGGCTTCCGGCTGCGCCTACCGCTCGATGTCATGGTTGTGGCGACCGCGAATCCTGAGGACTACACCAATCGCGGGCGCATCATCACCCCGCTGAAGGATCGCTTCGGAGCGCAGATCCGCACCCATTATCCCCGTACCGTCGAGCATGAGATGGCCATCGTGGACCGGGAGCGCTCGATCTTCGAGGACTCTCCGGTCAGCGTGCACATGCCCGAGCACATGAAGGAGATCGTCGTCGAGATCACCCACCTGGCACGGCGCCATCCCCAGGTGAACCAGCGCAGCGGCGTCTCCGTGCGCGTCTCCACGGCGAACTACGAGAACCTCACCGCCAACGCGCTGCGGCGTGCACTGCGCACCGGGGAGAAGGAGGCGATGGTGCGCATCTCCGACCTGCCCGCACTCATCCCCTCCACCGCCGGCAAGGTGGAGATGGAGACCTGGGACGACAGTAACGACGGCCAGGTTCTCGACAAGATCGTGCGCACCGCCTGCAACAACGTGTTCCGCAGGCATTTCACCCCGGCAGAGTTCATCGATCTGGTGCAGCGGTTCGACCGTGGTGGCTTCACCGTTGAGGTCAGCGACGCGCTCTCCGCAACGGCCTACAGTCAGGCGATCGCCGACCTCCCGGGCGTCGACGGCGCTCGGCAGAAGCTCGGTGAGCCGGCGTCACCGCAGGCGATGGCGGCCGTCCTCGAGTTCATGCTCGAGGGGCTGCACCTCTCCAAGCGACTGAACAAGACCGCGCTGAGCGGCTCGGCCGTGTATGGCGGCTGAACGGCAACCGAAGCATCGCTTCTCGGCATGGGACGGCACCCAGGACCCCTTCGGCCCCGACGTCGACGAGATCTTCGCACAGCTCAGCGAGGACGTCTTCCACGGTTGGGACTTCGACACCGCGCTGCAGCGCATGCTCAACTCCGGGCTGCGCGATCGCGACGGCCAACGCCGCGCCGGGCTCGAGGAGATGATGGAGCGGTTGCGCCGTCGCCGACAGCAGCAGCTGGAACGGTACAACCTCGATTCCGTCTTCTCGGACATCACCGAGAAGCTCGATCGGGTCATCTCTCAGGAGCGCCGAGGGATCCAGGAGCGGCTCGACGCGGCTCCAAAGGATCACACGCGCCGCCTCCTCGACCGCGTTGCTCAGCGCCGCGGTGAGCAGCTCGATGCTCTGCCGGCCGAGGCGGGCACGGCGATCCGTGCGCTGCGTGACTACGAGTTCATGGATGGACGCGCCGAGCAGCAGTTCCAGCAGCTTCTCGAGGAGATCCGCCGCAACGTCGTCGACGCTCATTTCAAGGAGATGACCGCATCGATGCAGGCAATGTCCAAGGAGGATATGGCCCAGCTTGGGGAGATGGCCAAGGATCTCAACGCACTGCTGCGCCAGCGCCTGGACGGCGTGTCCGAGGCTCAGCTGCAGCGCAACTACGAGGGTTTCCTGCGCCGCTGGGGCCACCTCTTTCCCAACGCCCCGGAAGACCTCGAGGCGTTCCTCGCCCAACTCATGCAGCAGATGGCGCGGATGGATTCGCTTCTGCAGTCGCTTTCCCCGGAGATGCGCCGCGAGCTGGAGTCCGTCATCAGCTCGGTGTTCGATGACCCCGAGCTTCAGGCCACCCTTACAGAGTTGGCCGGCTCCCTCGACCTGCTCGCGCCCGGACGCGGACTCGGCCAGCAGCACAACTTCTTCGGCGACCAGGAGGTCTCCATGGACGAGGCGATGCGCCTCATGGAGGGATTGCAGACCATCGATGCCGCGGAGAGCGGGCTGCGCGGGCTCGGCCGCGGTGACGAGCTCGACGACCAACTTCGTGAGCAGCTGCGCGGTCTCCTCGGTGAGGATGCCCTGCGCAGCGTAGAACAGATGGAACAGATCATGCGTGAGTTCGAAAAACGGGGACTCATGGAGCGCAACCCCCGGGGCACGCAGCTCACCGCCCGAGGTATGCGACGGATCGGAGAGAAGGCGCTGGGCGATCTCTTCGCCAGGCTCAGCAAGGATCGTTTCGGCGAGCACGCTCTGCCCCGCCATGGACACAGCGGCGAGCGCGCGGACGACAGCAAGCCCTACGAGTTCGGAGACACCTTCGACCTCGACGTCGAAAGTACCGTCATGAATGCCCTGCGCCGCGAGGGTGGGGCCCCGCAGCAGCAGTCGACCAGGGCGCTGCCACGACTCCAGGCCGGCGACTTCGAGGTACATCGCAGTGAGGCGCTCACCCGCTGCAGCACCGTTCTGATGCTCGACATGAGCCGCTCCATGCCACTGCGCGGCTATTTCTATGCAGCCAAAAAGGTAGCACTGGCGCTCGATTCCCTCATCCGTAGCCAGTACCCCCGCGACCGGCTCGCCATCGTCGGCTTCAGCGATTACGCGCGGGAGATCGCCTCACCGGAGCTATCCCATCTCTCGGTCAACGAATATGTCTACGGCACCAACCTGCAGCACGGCCTCATTCTGGCCCGGCGCATCCTCGCCCGCAGCCATGCCGAGAACAAGCAGATCATCATCGTCTCTGACGGTGAACCCACCGCCCACATCGAGGACGGCCGCGCCGTGTTCTTCTACCCGCCGCTCCCCGAGACGTTCGCCAAGACGCTCATCGAGGTGAAGCGCTGCACCCGCGAGAACATCGTGATCAACACCTTCATGCTGGAGTCGAATCACCACTTGATGCGCTTTGTGAACCAGATGACACGACTCAACCGCGGCCGCACCTTCTTCATCGACCCGGACCGGCTTGGAGACTACGTCCTTGTCGACTACGTGAAATCCCGGGCAGGGAGCGCCGCCTGACTGCTGCGAACTCACCCGGTATTGCGAAGGCCGGCAGCGATGCCGTTGATGGTGAGCAGCAGAGCGCGACGTAGCTCGGGAGCCGCCTCGGGACTCTGCCGAGACCGACCCAGAAGTTCGATCTGGAGTGCGTGGAGCGGGGCGAGATAGCCCTCGCGAACGTCGAGGGTGCGGCGGAGCACGGGGTTGGTGTCGAGCAGCCGCTGCTGACCGGTAACGCGCAATACGCCCTCCAGGGTGCGCTCGTGCTCGATGCGGATCAGCTCGAACACCGGGTGCAGGGCAGGTTGTACAAGGGCGTCGACGTAGCGCTCGGCAATGCTGAGGTCGGTCTTGGTGAGCACCATCTCGACGTTGCCGATGAACGTCCGGAAGAAGTTCCAGGACTCGTACATCTCAGCCATGGCAGCCTGGTGACCCGCGGCAAAGGCAGCCTCCAGAGCGCTGCCGAGGCCGTACCAACCGGGGACGATCATCCGTGACTGCGTCCATCCGAACACCCATGGAATCGCGCGGAGGTCGGCAAGCTGCCCCCCGCCACCTGGCCGTCGCGCCGGCCGCGAGCCGATATTCATGTGCGCCAGTTCCTCGACCGGCGTCGCGGTGAGGAAGAACTCGTGCAAGTCCGGGCGGTTGACGAGTTCACGATAGGTTCCGCAGGCAACGTCACTCAACTTTTCGAACACCTGGTACGCCCGCGTCCGGGCCGCGCTGCCCCGGCGTGGTTCGCGGTGGAGGATGCTCGCTTCGATGAGCGCGCCGAGCATCACCTCGAGGTTGTATCGCGCCAGGTAGGGAAGCGCGTACTTGTCACTCGCCACCTCGCCCTGTTCGGTGAGCTTGATGGCACCGTCGACCGTCCCCGAAGGCAGCGCCAGGATGGCGTCGCCGCTGGGGCCGCCTCCGCGTCCCACACTGCCGCCGCGGCCGTGAAAGATGCGTAACACCACGCCGTGCTTGCGCGCGGTGTCGCGAAGTCGTTGCTGGGCGAGATGGATCTCCCATCGCGAGGTGGTGATGCCAGAATCCTTGCCGGAGTCGCTGTACCCCACCATCACCTCTTGCACGTCGTCGCGGGCAGCGACGAGGCGACGGTACGATGGTTCACTGAGCAATGCGTCGAGGAGATCGTCGGCAGTCTTCAGTTCGGTGTGAGTCTCCAGCAGGGGCACAAAGCCGATGCGCGACCATCCCATATCCATGTCGACCAGGCCCACGTCCCGCGCCAGAACGACCGCTGCGAGCACGTCGTCGACCCCTCGTGTCATGGAGACGATGTAGCTTTCGATGACATCGTCGCCGAAGCGATCCAGCGCCTCGCGGACCATGTGGAAGAGTTCCAATACCTCAGTGCTCTCCGTGGGCAGTCCGCGCTGGTCGCCCAGCAGCGGGCGGCGTCGCTTAAGCTCGCGGGAGAGCACGGCGACGCGCTCCGCGGCATCGAGGGCCCCGTACGGTGTGTCCAGTTCGTCGAGTCGGTCGTAGATGGCGGCGAGTGCGGCGTGGTGGCGCTTGGCGTTCTCGCGAATGTCCATGGTTGCGAGGTGGAGCCCGAAGGCGGCCGTGGATCGCAGCGTGCGGAGAAGTTCCCCATCGGCGATTCGCTCGCCGTGGTGCGCGCGCAGCGACTCGCGCATGAGATCGATGTCAGCGATGAGATCGGCGCTGCCCCGGTAGTCGCGTCCCGGCATATGCGCGTGCCCTTCAGTGAGACGCACGCGGGTGTTGAGTAGCCGCTCGCGGATGTACGAGCACTTCATCCGATACGGCTCCTCGGCATTGAGGCGCACGTACCTCGCATGTACCTCGGGAAGCAGCCCACGATCCAGCTCGAGTGACGCCGCCAGGTCATGCGAGATGCCGACGATCCTGTGCGACGGCGAGAGCTCGTGGATCAGTTCGTCCAGCTTGGCGATCAGCGTTCGTAGACCCAGCTGGTGCTGCAGGTTCAGCACCTCCAAGGTCGTCGCGGGCGTCACGTTGGGGTTGCCGTCGCGGTCGCCTCCCGCCCAGGTGCCGAATGTGATCGGTCGGGAATGCGGGTCCAGGGCGATGCCGAGCGCCTCGAGGCGCAGCGCCAAGTCGCTCAGTAACCCGGGAACGACCTGGCGAGCGAGGAGATCCAGGTAGTACGCGGTGGCTCGCGCCTCGTCGATGGGTTGGGGGCGCTCGATGCGCAGCTCATCGGTCTCCCAGAGCAGGTCGACGAGCTCGGCGAGTTGCCGGTTCCAACCCTCCCGCACGACGTCATCATCGGTGTCGTCGCTGAGCTTGTCGAGAAGGCGGGCGATGCGTCGCTGCTTGTCGAGCACGGAGCGGCGCACCACCTCGGTGGGGTGCGCCGTGAACACGGGCCGGAGTGACAGCCGCTGCACCGTCGCATCAATCAGCGAATGATCAAGCCCCGCTGCGCGAATGCGTTCGAGTGCGGCGTCGAGCGGCGACGAATGGGCCGCCTGCAACTCACGAGAGCGATGCACCTGTTCTGCGACGTTGGCGAGTTGGAAGTATGCGGCGAATGCGCGCGCCAGGGCGGTGGCGGTGGGCATGTCGATTCCGGCAAGAACGCGGGACAGTTCAGTGGTATTCCCGCGTCGGCGGGCGAGCTGACGTACCTGCTCGACCAGGGTGAGCAGCGCGCCGCCCTGGTGGCGGCTCAGTGACTCCCCCAGCATGCCGCCCAGCGCGCGAATCGAGGCCCGCAGCGCCGCATGGGTCGCCTCCGAGGACACGCCGCCAGCGCGGCTGACGGTGGACCGCACCGGCTCGCCCGGTCTCCTGTCGACCACCTTTAGCTTCCCCTTCATAACCGGCAATGTCCAAGCTGCTGCTATTGTGCTGCGCCGTGGCCCAGGCACCCCAGACCACCCCCCCAACTGGAACGACCGTTGCCACCGCAGCGCATGCCGTGAACGCGGTGAAGGTGCACGGCAAGGGGGACGCCGCGGTGCGTGCACTCGACGGCTTCAGCATCGACTTCGAGCAGGGCCGTTTCACCGCGATCATGGGACCGTCGGGCTCGGGGAAATCAACGCTGCTTCACTGCGTCGCCGGTCTCGACCGTCTCACCGCGGGGGAGACGTACATCGGCGACGTCGAGCTGGGAGGGTTGAAGGACAAGCAACTTACCCTGCTACGCCGGGAGAGCATTGGTTTCCTCTTCCAGTCGTTCAACCTCGTGCCCACGCTCTCCGCGGCAGACAACATCTCCCTGCCGCAGCGCATCGCCGGGCATAAGCCGGATGCCGCCTTGTTCTCGGAGATCGTGAAGATCACCGGGCTCGGCGATCGCCTCTCCCACCGCCCCAGCGAGCTCTCGGGCGGCCAGCGGCAGCGGGTTGCCGCCGCTCGGGCCCTGGTGAGTAGGCCCGCGATCATCTTCGCCGATGAGCCCACCGGCAACCTCGACTCCCGTGCCGGGGCGGAGCTGCTCGGGTTTCTCCGTGAGGCCGTCGATCAGCAACAGCAGACCATTGTCATGGTCACCCACGATCCCGCCGCCGCCGCCCGCGCCGATCGGGTGGTGTTCCTTGCCGACGGCCGCGTCGTCGAGGAGCTCCGCGATCCCACCGCGGATGGGATCCTCGGGGTCATGCGCCACCTCGGTCAGTAGCCGATGTTCCGCATCGCGCTGCGCAGCCTGCTCAGTCACAAGTTGCGGCTGGCACTCACCGCCATCGCCATCGTCCTCGGCGTCTCCTTCGTCGCCGGGACTCTCATCATCACCGATACCATCAGCGGCGTCTTCAGCAACATCTTCAACACCGCTCAGCAGGGCGTAGCCGTTGTGGTGACCGGGCAGAAGCCGCCCGGCGGCGACTCATTTGGTGGCGGCACTGCCCGGCCTCTGCCGGAGTCGGTCGTGGCGACGGTGAAGCAGGTGAGCGGCGTGCAAAACGCCGTCGGCGCCATCTTCCGCCCCGGCGCTGACCTCGTCGGGCCCGATGGCAAGGTGGTGGGCGCGCAGGGGCCACCGCACTTCGGCGCCAGTTGGATCACCGACCCGGTGATTTCGCAGTATCACCTCCGGTCCGGCGGTCCACCGACCACAGCCGACGCGGTGGTTGTCGACGCCACCACGGCCTCGGCCCAGAACATCTCGGTGGGTCAGCCGGTGAAGGTGAGCTTCAACGGCGCTGCGGTTCGCACCTTCCAGGTGAGCGGTATCGCCGGCTTTGGAACATCCAATTCCATCGCCGGGGCCAGCATCCTGCTCTTCCGCACCGACGTCATCGCCGCCGCCTTCGAGACCCCCGGCAAGATCGACGCCATCCAGTGCAGCGCCGCCTCGGGGGTTGACCAAACGACCCTACGCGACCGCGTCGCCAAGGTCGTGCCTGCGGGCGACCAGGTCAGTACCGGCGCCGACACCGCGGCCAAGAGTTCCGCGGCAGCACAGGGCATCATCAGCCTCTTCGTGGGGACGCCGCTGCTGGTCTTCGCGATCATCTCCCTCTTCGTCGGCTCCTTCCTCATCGTCAACACATTCACCATCCTGGTGACTCAGCGGAGTCGCGAGTTGGCGCTGCTCCGCGCGCTTGGCGCCACCCGGCGGCAGGTGCTGACCTCTGTCCTCTTCGAGGCAGCGCTCACCGGGCTGGTGATGTCGATCGTGGGCGCCCTCGTCGGAGTCCTCATGGCCAAGGGCATTTACGCCGTCCTTGGCAAGGTGGGATTCGCGCTGCCCGCGGGGGATCTCGTGCTCTCCGGGCGTACCTTCCTGGTCGCCATTCTCTTGGGCACCGGCGTCACCCTGGCGGCGTCCGTTCTCCCGGCACGCCGGGCCACCAAGGTGGCGCCGGTGGCGGCGTTGCGCGAGGCTGAGCCTGAGCTCCAGGGCGTCTCCAAACGCCGGATCATCATCGGCGCGGTCGTGACCCTGCTCGGCGGGGGGCTCTTCGCCTTTGGACTGTTCGGGAATACTGGCCAGACCTTGCAGGTCATCGGGGCCGGTGCACTCGTCCTCTTCATCGGCATCGCCATCCTCGCCCCCCTCCTGGTGCAACCGATAGCCTTCGTTCTCGGCGCGCCGGCGGCGGCTCTCCGCGGCGTCCCCGGGCAACTCGCCCAGGCCAACGCGCGGCGCAGTCCGCGCCGGACCGCCTCCACCGCGGCGGCGCTCATGATCGGTGTCGCTTTGGTGGCGAGCGTCGACGTCATTGCCGAGTCGCTGAAAGTCTCCGGCACCAAGGCGATCGACGGATCGCTCTCGGCGCAACTCTTCGTCTCCGGGCAGCGGGGCTTCTCACCGCAGGTCGCCAACAGCCTGCGTCGCGATCGGAACGTGACCGAGGTCGCCGAGGTCCGCGCGGGACCCATCGTCGTCAATGGCGCGTCGCAAGACGCCACTGCCCTGGACCCTGCTGCCCTTGGTCCCGACGTCAGCTTCGACGTGGTGAGTGGCGATCCCGCCACGGCACTGCATGACCCACACGGGCTAATCGTTGACTCCACCGCTGCCAAGAACAATGGCTGGAACGTGGGCACGCCGCTCACCGTGGTCTTCTCGGAGAGCGGGAACTCGGTCAACTTCCGCGTCGGCGCCACCTACCGCTCCAACGCGCTGCTCAGCGGCATCATAGTGCCTCTGCCGACATTCGTCGCCAACGTTCCCACCCAACGCGACTTCGCGGTCGCCGCCAACCCGGCTCCAGGAATCGCTCTCAGCGATGCCAAGCAATCGATGAAGACGACGCTGAAGAACTTTCCCACCGCCAACGTGCAGGACCGTGCCGATCTAGAGAAGCAGCAGAGCGACCAGATCGGGCTGCTGCAGAACGTCATCTTCGTCCTGCTCTTCCTCGCCATCGTCATCGCCTTCTTCGGCATCGTCAATACATTGGCGCTGAGCATCATCGAACGCACCCGCGAGCTTGGCCTCCTGCGCGCCATGGGAATGACGCGCAGGCAGATGCGGTCGATGGTGCGGTGGGAAGCGCTCATCATCGCCCTCCTCGGGGCCGTGCTCGGTATGGGTGTGGGCATCGGTCTGGGGATCGCCATCGTCCGCGCTCTCGCTGATGCCGGCCTTGGCTACGTGGCGATTCCCGCCGCGCCGCTCATCATCTGTCTTGTCATCGCGTTGCTTCTTGGGGTTGGTGCAGCGGTGCTGCCTGCGTTCCGGGCCGGTCGCCTCGACGTGCTCCGGGCCATCGCCACCGAGTGATGGCAGCGCCCCGATGGCGCAGACTCAGGACGTGGCCAACGACGCCGACGAGCGGATCGCCTTCACCAAGCGGCTGGTCTTGCAACTGCGCTCGCGGTATCGCGGCGTGGCCATCGACGCCGACCCCGACACCTTCGCCGTGCGCGTCGTCGGTGCTGGTGTTGCCAGCACGCTTCCCCTTTCCCCCCTGCACCAGGCATGCCGTCGCGACCCCGGGCAGGAGTCGACGCTCATCACCGCCTGGGTGCGCTCCGTTGACCGTCAGATGACGCCGGGTGTGAAGGCCGCAATATCGCTCGCGCGTCTCGTGTGGTGTGTGCGCAGTCAGCGCTACCTGGACTCGGTGAACCGCGCCGCTGACCTCATCCGCCGCGACGTGGGCGCGGACCTGGTTGCCTTTGTCGCGGAAACATTGCCGGGCTCAGTGATGCGTGGCATACCGCTGACCGACCTCGATGCTGCCGGCCACAGCGCCGCAGCCGCCCGCGCCGCCGCGGACGCCAATACCGCGAATCGGTTCGCCGCGATCCCGGCTCGCATCCGGGGCACCGACCGCGTGCCCTCCGACGGTTGGCGTCTCTCCAGCGACGTGCTCTTCCAAGGTTCTGTCGTTCTCGTGCCCGACATCCTGGCGGCGTTTGTGGAGCGCACCGGCGGCGAGGTCCTGATCGGCCTTCCCGACCGAGCTCTCGTCCTCGTTGTTGCTGCCGATGGGCTCAATGCCGATCGGTTCGCCATGCGCGTCCTGCGTCAGTACCGCGAGGCGATGGACCCCTGCTCTCGCGAGGTGCTCATCAGCGACGGGTCATCGCTGCGCGAGCTGGGCCGCCGTCGGCCCCGTCGCGGCCTCGAACTCCTCACCTGGATCCGCGACTCCTCCTGAGCCGAGCCACTCCCAAATACCCCTTCCCGGTGCGGTACTGTCGCCGCGCCACGTGGCCTCAGCCTCGTGGCATGGGAGGGGAAATCATGCACCTGTACCGCCCGACGCGAGCTCGGCTGCAGAACGTCTCCGGCGTCCCGAGCAGGGAGGCGCTGTCAGTGTTGAACAACCCGCCCTACCCCGGTGCCCCCATGCCGCCGGTGGGCCCGGAGGACTGGCCTTGGCCGCGCGGCTTCCTCTGGGGAACACAGGCCGCCTCCACTCAGGAGGAGGGTGGGGGCACGATCACTCCCGACGGGAAGAAGATCGGCGACCCCATCGACAACAACTTCATCGAAGCGGTGCGCAAGGAACCCTGGCACGTCGCAGATCGGAGCATTCCCCTCCCCGGCCTCAACGAGTGGAACCGTCTCGGCGAGCACATCGACGAATTGCAGGCGCTGGGTTGCAACGCGGATGCCTTCTCGATCGACTGGTCGCGCATCGAACCCGTCGACGGCGGCCCTTTCGACGATCAGGCGATGGCTCACTACCTGCGCAAGATCGATCTGGATATCGCGAATGGGCTCGAGCCCATCATCACCCTGCTCCATTACGCGATTCCCCAATGGCTGGCGGAGAAAGGGGGGATCCTCGCTCCCGAGGCCGTGGAACGCTTCGAGAGATTCTCTCGCTACGTCGTGGAGAAGGTGGGTGATCGCGACATCAGGTATTGGAATACGCTCAACGAGCCCAATGCCCTGGCGGGGATGTCGTACGGGATGGGCGAATGGCCTCCGTTCGAGAAGAATCCCTTCAAGTTCTTCGAGGCCATGGGTGCAACCCTGCGCCTGCACGCCGCTGGTGCTCGAGCGATCCGTGAGGTGCAGGCCGAGCGCGGCAAGACCGCGATGATCTCCATTGCCCACAACATGCGCCCCTTTCACCCGCACCACAAGTGGAACCCGCTGGACTGGCTGGTGGCCAAGATTCCCGACTACACCATCAATCACTGGTTCATCGACAGCGTGCAGGCGGGCGGCGTCATCAAGCCCTGGGGTGTGGAACCGATCGAGGGTCTCAAGGATTCCTTCGACTGGATCGGACTCAATTACTACGTCCGCGACGTCATGAAGTTCAAGGTTGGAGGCTCTCGTTTCGGTGTCGCCGAGGTGGTTCGTGACCCCGCGCTACCCGTTACCACCTACCCCGACGACAACACCTACGATCCCGACGGCGTCTACGAAACGCTCATGGACCTCTGGGGTCAGTTCCACCTGCCCATCATGATCACCGAGTACGGACCCTGCGACACCACTCATCGCGCGCCAAATGGTGAACTCGTCGACGAGCTGCGGCCGCGGTACCTCATCGATTTCGCGGCTGACCTGCATCACGCAATGGACCGGGGCGTCGAGGTGCTCGGTGCCATGCTCTGGGCCCGCACCGACAATTGGGAGTGGACCGCGGGTGAGCGTCCCAAGTTCGGGTTGATCAGCTTCGACTGGGCAAGCGGCGCGCGTGAGTTCAAGTTCAGTGCCAAGGTGTTCCGCCGACTCAGACTCGGTGTGCCGGCAGCCTGGCGCACGGCTCAGAACGAGCAGAACCCCGTCGAACGTGATCCCTACTCCAGGGCGGCTGCGGAGCGGGCCGGCTTGCCGGGTCCAGCGAGTCAACCGGCAGAGCGCGCTGGACAGGGCCTCGGCGCCGCCTAGTCCAAGGGGTCGACCGGCGGCCTCGTGACCGCAGCGGGCAGGGTTTGGATGGTCTTCGCGGCGGCGAGGCGGCGCTCTTCACGAGCCGAGGCCAGTGTGGTCGCCGCCGCCAGGGCAGCGGCACCGACAATGGTGGCGCCGACGCCGGCGAGCGTTCGCCACGGCGACCTGCCGACCGCGGCGGCGGGGAGCGACGGCCCCACGCCGAACCACAGCGTCACCGCGGTCTGGTCTGCCTTCTCGCCGCCCCGGCGCCGCGCCGTGCTCCGCTCCACGCGGACCGCGGCGGGTAGCAGGGGGTGGCGAGGGGAGGGGTCCTCGCCCACTCCAGCGCGACGCATCGCCGCCCGTGCCAGGGGGGAACCGAGAGCGCGAAGCGGAGTGAGCGCAGCCATCGGTTGACAGGATAGCGTTGCCGCATGCCACAGATCGAGGATCTCCAGAATCGGGTCCAGGCCGCGTTCCTCGGTGCCCTCGCCGGAGAGCGCATTGCGGGCGCCCCAGCCGCGGCGGGCGATCTCCTCGAAGTGGCCACCTCGGTGGCCGACCGTTGCGGCTATGACGAGGCCGACCTCCGCCAGCGTGGCCTTGCCCGGGCCTCGCAGTGCGGTGCCGCAGGCCTGCTCCTGCGAGCCATCCCCTTCGGCCTGCTCACTCCCTTCGACCGCCCTCGTCTGCGCCGCGACGCGTACCGCGTCGCTGCCCTCACTGGCACCGATGAGGGGACGGCCGTGGCTGCCGTCGCCACCGCCATCCTCGTCGCCGACCTCACCCGCTTCGAGATCGACACTGCGCTCGTGCGCCTCCGCCAGTCGCTCCTCGAGGACGCGCCCTTCGCACTCCTCGAGCGGTTCTACGCAGTCCCCGTCGCCCAACTGCCCAGCCACGACGAGGACCCCGGCGCCGCCCTGCAGATCGCTGTGAGTGCCATCGCCGCTGCCGACTCCGTGGAGTCGGCGCTGGGACAGATCACCGCCCCTGGTACTCGCGCCGCTCTCAGCATCGCTGGTGCCCTCGCCGGCGTCCGCTTTGGACTGGGCCCGGACGAGTGGCGCGCCTCGCTGCCCCAGGGGGTGCGAGCGGTCGGACTCGCGGAAACGATTGCGGCCGGTGCCGTGGGAGCGAGTGCCATCGGAGGGACCTGATCCCCGCCGAACTCGCGGTACACTCGGCGTCACCATGGACGCACAGCAGGATGGTCGGCGCATCCGCATCCTCACCGCCAAGGTGGGGCTCGACGGACACGACCGCGGCGTCAAGGTGATCTCCCGGGCACTGCGCGATGCTGGCGTGGAGGTCATCTACACCGGGCTCCACCAAACCCCCGAGATGGTTGTCGACGCGGCCATCCAGGAAGATGTCGACGGTATCGGCATCAGCCTGCTCTCCGGGGCTCACATGACGCTCTTCCCCGAGATCATCCGCCTTCTGCGCGAGCGCGACGCCGGCGACATCGTGGTCTTTGGCGGCGGCATCATCCCCGACGGTGACGTCGCTGCGCTGAACAGGCTGGGGGTCGACAAGGTCTTCACTCCCGGCACCTCCCTCGACGAGGCCGTGGGGTACGTCCGTGAGCGCTTCGGCGGGGCCACAACGGCGGCCTGATCCGGCTCGGTGTGACGCGTTCCCTCGTCCCCATCGGCTAGAGTCACCGCCGATGGCAGATCTCGTCCTCCTGGCACGCCCGCGTTCGCAACGGGGCCGCCACGTCCACGCCGTGCGCCGTTCCGGTGATGTTCCCGCGGTCCTCTACGGACACAACCGCGAGGCAATCTCGATCTCGACCTCGCTCCGGGCGCTGGAGAAGATCTGGCGCCAGGCGGGCCGCAGTCACCTCATTGATCTCCGCATCGAGGGTGAGAAGCCCTGCAGGGTCCTCATCCGTGAATTCCAGGTGGACCCGCGGACCGCGCGCCCCCGTCATGCCGATTTCTTCGCGGTCAACCTCCGGGAGAAGTTGCTCGTCGATATCCCCGTCGTCACCGTCGGCGAGGCGCCCGCGGTGAGCGAGCTCAAAGTCGGTCAGCTGCAGCAGCAGCTGACCACCATCAAGCTCGAATGCCTCCCCCGCGACCTCCCAGCACAGATCAGCGTCGACGTCACCGGACTCACTGAGGTGGATCAATCGATCCATGTGCGCGACCTGGAACTTCCCGAGGGCGTGACCCTCGAACAGCATGTCGATCCCGAGGAACTCGTCGTCAAGGTCGCGGCGCTGCGCGTCACCACCGCTGAGGACGAGGCGGAGGAGGACGCCGCTGCCGCCGAGTCCGCTGCCGCTGCCGAGGCGGCCGAAGGCGCGACTGCCGAAGAGGCGCCCGAGGGCGAGTAGCCCGCGGCCCGCGGAGCTCGTCAATGGTCGTCGCTCTCACCTGCGGTGACGACGCCTTTCGGTCGCTCTGCGAGTGGATGGATGGCTACGACCGCAGCGGCATTGTCGGACCCGTGGTTCAGCGGGTGCTCGGGCCCATCGCCGTCTTTCTCATCGTTTTCCTGGTCGGCCGCTTTGTGCGCAACTTCCTGGAGCGCACCATCAATCGTGCCGGGGGGGATGCCCAGGTGCGCACCCTGGTGCACAACGTTGTCACCGCGGTCACGGTCATCTTCGCGCTCATCAGCGCCCTCATCGAGGCGGGGCTCAACCCCTCATTTCTGCTCACCTTTGGCGGCGTCTCCACCCTGGCGGTGGGCCTCGCCTTCCAGGATCTGCTGCGCAACGTCCTCGCCGGCATCTTCATCCTTGTTGAGCAACCGTTTCGTATCGGCGACCACATCAACGTCAACGATGTGGATGGCACGGTGCAGACCATCAAGCTGCGCACCACCGCGTTGAAGACGATGGACGGCCGTCTGGCGATTCTTCCCAACCTCACTGCGTTCAACAGCACCGTGCTCAATTCCAGCGCGTACGAGCAGCGGATGTACACGATTGCCGTGCACGTCGATGAGGACACCGAGGTACGCACGACCCTCACCCGACTGCGCCGCGAGGTGGCGGCGACAAAATCGATTGCCAAGCAGCCGGAGCCGATGCTCGTTCCCCAGCTTGCCGCTGACGGAGGGCGCAGCATCCTGGTCAAGGTCTGGCTCGACTACCGTCAGGTCGATCCCGATGAGGCTATCGGAGAACTCACCGGTCGGATTTGGAAGCCGGTGGCAGGGAAGGCTTAGCCGATCAGAGCGTTAGCGCTGGTGGACCAGCGGAATGGGGCCCTTCGAGTGCGGAGATGAGTTGCTGCACGTAGTGCGCAGGGAGAGGACCATCGTCCAGGTAATCCAAAGCATGTACTGCTTCGAGCACCGGGACTTCCGCCTCGGGATCGATCTCGACGTCGAGCGGCCCCATCCCCGGCGCGTCCATGCCGGTTCGGACGAGCGTTGCCCAGGTGAACGCTGTGCGGGCGGTTTGAGGATCGGCTGCGAGAGCTCGCAGCACGCCAAGCGCGTGAGTACGGGTCACCACGATCTCTCCCGGATCCTCCGTGAGCGCGGTGCGCGCGTTGTTGCCGGCTCCCTGTACCTGCCGCAGCGCATCGGCCTGCCCCGCAAAGGCGTTGCGGATCGTTGAGGCGTCAAGGGTGATTTTGATCACGCTGCTATTTTCCTTTGGAACTGAAGCCCGGCTCGGGCTTGAGGCGCGGATGCCCCGTGGACGGATCGTAGTCGAGTTTGTAGAAGTTCGTGGTCTTACCGTGAGCGTCGATCTCCTTGACGTACAGCTTGCCACTGCCACCGCCGGATGGAGGCTCGAAGTAACTGAGACGCTCGCCGCCGTGAGGCAGCGGACGGATGGTCAGGTCCTGCGCTCCCGCCGGGTGCGTGCTCGGGCGTCCGCTCTTGAAGAAGTTCCACTCCGCCTGCTGGATGGGCCGCCGCGCTTCGCCCTTGGGCCAGTTGCCGGCGGCCACAGGGAGCTGGTCGCGACTGCTGAAGACGCGCGCCCCGGGGTGTCCGGTTTCGGCGTGGCGCATGGCATTCATCGCTGTGGGTCCCCTCTGCCTACTCAACCGGGCGTCCGTATACGCCGCGACCTTGGGCCCGTGGAGCCAGCCGTGGCTGGCCTCGAGATCGCCGAACCGCCGAGCCGTTGAGACAGCGCTACCAACCCGGCTCGCCCCCTTGGTTAGCAGTAAGGAGGCGGGAACGGCTCCCAACCAGCGCGCGTAGTTGCCACTCTTCAGGTCCTTCAAATCGGTCGCGCCCGCCAGGAACTGGGCGGGGTGGCGCATCTGCTCGGTGGCGGCGTCAGCCATCCTTCCCTCATCGGAGTTGGGATTGCCAAACCACATGTCGTACTCGCCCTTAAGGAGTTGGCCGGTACCCTCGACCGTTCCCCAAAGGCCCTTCGCAGCCTCACCCGTCTGGTGAGCGCCCCATGAGGCCGCGTCCGATACGGCACCGCCGATGGGGGCGGTGACGTTGTTGATGGCATTCGCGGCCCATCCGGTGGCGTCGTCCACCCATCCGAACGGGCCCCCATCGCTGTGCTTCACAGCAGGGTTGCCCGAGACAGGGCCACCGACAGCGAACGCTGTGGGCCACATCTTCTCGGCAGCGTTCATCGCCGCCGTGTACCGGGTCTGCGCCTGAGTGGCCTCCAGCTCGGCCTGATGCATCTGCAGCTCCATGCGTTGGATCTCCTGCGTCAGGTGATCGATGTGCGCCTGGAGCCCGGCGGTGTTAACGAGTTGCGGGGCAGCCACCGCGGCGCCGGTCGCCGCTGCCACAGCAGCTCCGAAGCCCACTGACGCTGCAGCAAGTGCTCCGGCGAACGCCGCCGATGCCGCTGCGTTCGCCGCCTCCTCGGCCACCAGCTTGGCCTTGGCCGTGGCCAGCTCCGCTTTCAGGTGCTCACACTGCTGGTGGGCATGGTCCCACTGCTGCTTTGCGTGTGCCAGTTCTGCGGAGTACCTGGTGGTGGCAGCCGCGCCCGCCTCCAGGCCCTGCATGGTGGCGGTGATGTCGACGTGCACCGCCTGGGCCGCGCCCAGGAAGGGTCCGACGGCCGGACCTGCCCACAGCGGGGTGGCCACGACATGATTGGTGGTGTTGACAAGCGCACTCCGGGCCACATCGAGATGCGTCGACATGGCTCCAAACCCGTTGCCGGCGGCGCTCAGGTCTGCGGGGTTGCCCTGGATTCCTGCGCTCACTTCGTGGGCCCGGCCGCAAAATCGTGGCCCTCGGCGTGCTCGGTAGCAACGTAGGCTCCTGCCGCCTCGTGAAGGTGGGCAGCCAGAGCGTCGGCGCGGGCGGCGATCTGAGCCACCGCGGCTTCGTAGCCGCTCCAAAAGGAGTGGATGGCGTTCCCGGCATCCGGGTGGCCGGCGCTGGCCGCCGCTGAGTGCGCCATATTCCGCCCCTGGCCCACGGTGCCCTGGGTATGCGCTCCCAGGGTCCCGATCTTGGACGCCGCTTCATGCAGCGCTGAGGTATGGACGTAGATCTTGCTCATCTCGGAGCCTTCCCGGTGGTTGATTCCTAGGGCGATACTCTGCACACACCAAAGGGACAGGTGGCGGACAGTGTGCCCCTCGACGGCTTGATCCCGCCTGCAGACCCCTGCAGGGCCAGGTCCATTGACCTTAGCCGCGCGCCTCGATGGGCACGAAGTCGCGGCTCCGTTCCCCCAGGTAGAGTTGGCGGGGACGGGAGATCTTCTGCTCCTTGTCGAGCAGCGACTCCTCCCACTGGGCGAGCCATCCAGCGGTGCGGGGAATCGCGAAGAGCACGGGGAACATCTCGATGGGGATGCCGATGGCCTGGTAGATGAACCCGCTGTAGAAGTCGACGTTGGGGTAGAGCTTGCGCGAGACGAAGTAGTCGTCTTCCAGGGCGATCTTCTCCAACTCCAGGGCTACGTCGAGCAGCGGTGAGCCGCCGGTGACGGAGAGCACCTGGTCGGCCATGCGCTTGATGACCTTGGCCCGAGGGTCGAAGTTCTTGTACACGCGATGGCCGAACCCCATCAGACGCTCCTTGCCCTCCTTGACCCCTCTGATGAAATTGGGAATGTTCTCCTTGCCACGGATGCGCTCCAGCATGCGCACCACCGCTTCGTTGGCCCCCCCGTGGAGCGGGCCGTAGAGCGCGCCGATGGCCGCGGAGGTGCAGGTGTAGGGATCCGGATGCGACGACCCCACCGAACGCATGGCGTTGGTGGAGCAGTTCTGCTCGTGGTCGGCATGGAGAATGAAGAGCACGTCGAGGGCGTGCTCGATCTCTGGAATCGGGGTGTAGCGCGGCTCCACCATGCGGAACATCATGTTGAGAAAGTTGCCGGCGAAGCTGAGGTCGTTGTCGGGGTAGTTGTAGCGAAAGCCCCGCGAGTGCCGGTAGGCAAAGGCGGCGATAGTGGGAATCTTGGCGATGAGCCGGTTGATGGAGATACGCCGCTGTTCCTCGTCGTAGATGTGCGTTGCTTCGGGATAGAACGTTGAGAGAGCGCCGACCGTGGAAAGCAGCATTCCCATGGGATGGGCGTCGTGGTGGAACCCGTACATGAAGTTCTTGACGTTCTCGTGCACCAGGGTGTGCATGGTGATGTCGTGGACCCAGGCGTTCTCCTGCGCACGGGTGGGAAGCTCGCCGTGGATGAGCAGGTAGGCGGTTTCCAGGTATGTGCTCTTCTCGGCGAGTTGCTCGATGGGATAGCCGCGATACTCGAGGATGCCGCGATCGCCGTCGATGTAGGTGACCCGCGAACGGCACGACGCGGTGTTGACGAATGCGGGATCGTAGACAGCGAGTCCGTGGAGGTCCTCGTCGTCCACCTTCATCTGGGTGAAGGCGTCGGCACGGATTGCGCGTTTCTCGCCGATGGGGACCTCATAGGTCCTCCCGGTACGGTTGTCGGTGACGGTGAGGCTCTCGGGCATTGCGCGCGAGTCTGCCACTTTCCTGTGGCGCGCATCGGGTCCGGGGGCCGGAGCGGATAATCGCCGCCATGGAATTCGACATCCCCCTGGGATTCGTCAGCGATGACCCTGGCGCGGTGGCGGCCAGAGCAGAGAAGGATGGACTTGGGGCGGTGTGGTCCGCCGAGGCCGGTCACGACCCCTATCTGCCGCTAGCGGCTGTGGCCGCCGCCACCGAGCGCATCACCTTCGGCACCGCCATCGCGGTCGCCTTCCCACGCTCTCCGATGGTTCACGCTCAGGTTGCCTGGGATCTCCATCGCATGGCCCCGGGCCGCTTCGTTCTCGGACTCGGAGCCCAGGTGAAGGCGCACAACGAGCGGCGCTACGGAGTCCCCGGCGATCATCCGGTGGCGCGGATGCGCGACGTGGTGCGTGCCATCCGCGCCATCTGGCGGTGCTGGCAGGGCGGCGAGAAGCTCGCCTATCGCGGCGAGTTCTACCAGCACACTCTGATGACTCCCTTCTTCAGCCCCGGACCCGTGGGTGACGGGCCGCCGCCCGCGATCTACCTCGCCGCGGTCACCGCAGCCATGCTCGAGGTTGCCGGCGCCGAGGCTGAGGGTGTCCACGTGCACCCCTTGCACACGGAGCGCTTCCTCGACGACGTGGTGCTGCGGACGGCGCGTGAGGCTGCGTCCGGCGCCGGCCGTCGTCCGGCGGCAATGGGCTTCGCGGTTCCCGCCATGATCGCCACCGGTCGCACCGCCGAGGACGTCGACAGAGCCAAGCCGGCGGTGCGGGCGCAGATCGCCTTCTACGCCTCTACGCCCTCGTACCGCGAGGTGCTCAACATCGAGGGCCGCGGTGAGGTTGCCGACAAACTCCACGCCCTGAGTCGGACCGGTCGCTGGGGTGACATGCCCGAGCTCATTGATGACGAACTCTTTGCCAGCGTCTGCACCGCGGCAACCTGGGGCAATCTCGCGGCCGCTCTCGCCTCCCGGTATCGCGGCCGTGCCACCCGGCTCATGCCCTACAGCATCCTCGGGGACGGCACTCCCTGGGCTGAGATCGCTGCCGAGCTGAAGCAGGGCGCGGCCACCGCCTGACGTCGGCCCCTCGGCCGCCCACCGGGCGGGGTCCGCGCTTGCTACGGTTCACCCATGAGCGCACACGGCTTTATCACCTGGCTGATCATCGGCCTCCTCGCCGGCGCCCTTGCCGGACGGGTGGTTGAGGGGGGTGGCTTCGGCTGCCTCGCGAATACCGCCATCGGTCTTGCCGGGGCCGTCATCGGGGGCATTCTCGTTGCACAATTCGCACCCCAAAGTACCCTAGACCAGGGCGGATTTTTCCGCGACATCATCGTCGCCTTCGTCGGTGCGGTGCTGCTCCTGGCGTTGGTCCGGCTGCTGACTCCGCGCCGGAACCGCGGGGGATCCTGGAAGCGGTACATGCGTCCGTGAGCAGCGACCGCAAGGTCGTGCTCATCCGTCACGGCGAGACCGCCTGGTCACGCGAGGGGCGGCACACGGGACGCCAGGACATTCCCCTCGACCCGGAGGGGGAGGAGCAGGCGCGGCAGGTCCGGCCGCGGCTGAGCAGTTGGACGTTCGCGGAGGTTCTCGTTAGCCCGTTGCAGCGTGCCCGGAAAACCTGCGAGCTCGCCGGTTTTGGCGAGGTGGCGGTCGTCGACGCGGATCTCCAGGAGTGGGACTACGGCGACTACGGCAGCCGCACCTTTGTCGAGATCGAGGCCGAGCGGCCCGGTTGGATGATCTGGAAGGAAGGCGTCCCCGGGGGTGAAACGGTGGAACAGGTGGGCGCTCGTGCCGACCGCGTTATCGGCCGGCTCGCCGGTATCGCCGGCGACGTCGCCATCTTTGCCCATGGCCACTTCCTGCGCATCCTCGCCGCCCGCTGGTGCGGCCTGCCCGCCGCCCAGGGGGAGCACCTTGCCTACGCGCCCTGCGCCCTGTCGGTGCTCGGCACCGACCGAGGATCGCAGATCATCTGGCGTTGGAACGACTCTGGGCATCTCGACGGGGAGGAGCACTGGTGAAGGCGCGTTCGCCGTCAGCGCCCAGCCAGGCGAGCAGTTCCCCGGCGAAATAGATCGTTCCCAGCGCCAGCACTGGCCCGGGCAACTCTTCGAGGGCGATGTCATCGAGGAGCGGGGCGTCCTCCCAACCGGCGAAGTCGAGATGGGGCACGTCCAGGCGAACCTGTCGCACCGGTAGGCCCCGCAGGGCTGCAAGCGCACCGGCACGATCCTTGTCGGCGCCCAGGCAGAGGATCACCGTGGCTGGTTCCCCCTCAGTGTGGCGGCAGTGTTCCAGGGCAGCCGCCGTCGCCCCTGCTGAGGTGGCGCAGTCGACGACCCAGGGCGTGCCCCCCGGCCGGTGATGGCTGACCCGCCCCGGCAGGTTCACGGTGGCGAGTGTGCCGGCCAGATCTTCGCGCGCCGGCGTCCGACAATCCCAGAGGCGGAGGATGCATTCCGCGGCACGGATGCCCAGCGTGGCGTTGTCGGCGCCCAGCCCGGCGGGGAGGGGAAGTCCCACGGCGTCGTTGGCGGTGACGACGTGGAGCTCGGCGGACACCTCGAGGGCGCGCTGGGCGATGATGCCGATGACCTCCGACGCCTGCGAGCGCAGGGTGAGAATGTCCGTCGTCGGGTCGGTGGCGGCGCCCACCTTGTCGGCGGCGATCTCAGGGATGCTCTCGCCGAGAGTGCCCAGGTGCTCGCCGAAGATCGTGGTGACCGCGAGAACCGCGGGCTGCAGAAGTGAGACCTCGTCGGATCGGCCTCCCATCCCCGCCTCCAGCACGATGACCTCGCACTCTCGCCGCTGGAAGTGCAGCAGCGCGGCGAGGGTGAAGAGCCCGGTGGGCGCCAGGTAGCCGTCGTCGGGCAGGTGGTCGCGGACTTCCTCCAGTCGGTCGGCGACCTCGGTCACCAGGGCCACGTAGGCAGGGCGGGCGATGGCCAGGCCATCGATGCGGAGGCGTTCGCGGTTGCTGGTTACGCCCGGGCTGGTCAGGGTGCCGACGCGCAACCCGGCGGCGGCGAGTGTGGCGGAGGCGCAGGTGGCCGCCGTGCCCTTGCCCTTGGATCCAACCACGGTGAGGACTTGCGCCGGTGGTCGCGCTAGGTCGATGCCGAGAACTGTGGCGAATGCCCGGGCCCGGGAGCGCGAGCGACGGCGACCCTGCCCGCGTCCGCGGCGCTCCCCGAAGAAGCGCTCATCCTCAGGAATCCATTCACGTCTCATCGAGGTCTCCCACGTTCTCACAGGCTCCCCCCAGCCATGGCTCGGTATGATCGGGTGGTTGACCACGGTGCCGTTGGCGCGCCGGGCGATCTCGGAGATCGAGGGGGCTGCCACAAGCGGTGGCCCTGAGCGGGCTTCATCCTCCCCCGTATGAGCAAGATCACCCCCCAATCCGCCCCCCAGCCCCGGCGTCGCCGGCGTTCCTCGGGCCCTCGTCGCCATCGGGTGCGCTGGACCTTGCTTAGTCTGGTGGGGTTCTTGTTCGCGGGCGTCGTGGGCGCCGGAGGGTACTTCCTCCCGTCCTATATCCAGGCGCGTGCCCAGACCGGCCAGAAGGTGACGCCCGCCGCAGGCCCGGCCAATGCCCAACCGGGCACGGGTCAGGTGGGCTCGGGCCAGCCCTTCACCGTGCTCCTGCTCGGCTCCGACGACGACTCCAAGTTCGCCCGGGATGAGATTCTCACCCAGTCGATGATCCTGGTGCGGGTGGTTCCCGCAACCAACCAGGTGACCCTTCTCTCGCTCCCACGCGACATGTATGTCCCCCTCTCCACCGGCGGCACCGACAAGATCGACAAGGCATACCTCCACGGGGGTGCCGGCGCCGCAGTGGCCACCGTGGAGAACGACTTCCATATCCATGTCGACAACTACGTGTGGATAGGCCTCGAGGGGTTGGTGAAGATCATCAATGTCCTTGGTGGCATCGACATCGTCACCAGCCATCCCGTCCTCGATGACTATTACCCCGCCGATCTCACCAGCACCAACGCGTACGACTACTCACGCGTTGCCGTCTTGCCCGGTGCCCAGCACCTCGACGGTCTTCATGCTATGGAGTACGTGCGCTCCCGGCACAACGACCTCTTCAGTGACCTGGGACGGACGCAGCGGCAACAGCAAGTGCTTACCGCCATCCGGCAGAAGGCAAACATGCTCTCGGTGGCCGATATCCCCCGCATCACCGAGGCGATGAAGAGCGAGTTCACCACCGACATGGATCTCACCGCACTGCCCTCACTTCTGGGCGTGGCCAAGAAAATCACCCCGGAGAACACCGGTCACGTGTTCATCCTCCCGCCCCTTATCCAGGATGCCAAGGTGGGCGACCAGGACGTGCTGATTCCCAACCTACGCGACATTCGCACCCTCATTCAGCAGACGTTTCCCGCCGCATGACGCGTCTCCGGACCCTGGGCATTGTCCTGCTCCTCCTCGCACTCATGGGAGGA
The DNA here is from genome assembly GCA_051002895.1 of Candidatus Dormibacteria bacterium. GTDB lineage: Bacteria > Chloroflexota > Dormibacteria > Aeolococcales > Aeolococcaceae > JBPCLW01. The sequence continues at coordinate 30,713 of JBPCLW010000004.1, forward strand.
TTCGGCGTGGGGGTCAACCGTTACATCGCCTCGCGACAGACCGAGGTCGGAACCAAACCGGTGGCCGACCCCGTGCGGACGCACACTGACTTCGTCCTCCCGGGAACCGTCTACCTCGCCCAGCAGGGCGGCATCTATGCGCTGAACAACGGGAGCTTCCGCGTGATCCGCAGTTCGGAGGGATGGACCCAGGTGAGCCTCTCGCCGGACGGGACGCATCTCTTCGCCGTGAAACAGGTACCTCACTACTTCTCCGACCTCTACATGCTCAGCACGGACGGCACCGTGCTCAAGCAGCTCACCAACGATGGCGTCAAGACGCCGAAGGATGGCGATCTGTCTGGCAACCGCTGGGCGTTCTACCCGCGCCAGGGCGACGATGGGAAGATCTACTTCAGCTTCGACAAACCCAAGGCCGGGTTCCAGGTGGACCTCGCGGTGTGGAACTCGCCACTTGACGGTTTCACTACGAAGACGATGAAGCAACGCACCCAGCCCAATCAATTCACCGGTGGCGACGTGTCACCAATCCCGCTCACCAGCGGCGCGCTCATCTACGTCAAGTATCAGTACGGGACCGATGGGCAGACGTTCTCGCGGATCATGTACCAGAACAAGTCGATGACCGAAGGCACCGCGCTGACCAAACCGGAGGACAACTGCTTCGCGCCGTCGCTGAGTTCCACAGGGATGCTCGCCTTCGTCTGCAGTGCCAACAGTTCCGTGTCCGAGGCGTGGGTCGGCCAACTCAACGAGAAGACGCGGGTGCTGGAGAACCCTCACAAGGTGGTGACCGGAACCCTGGTGGCATCACCGAGTTGGTCTCCAGACGGCAAGAGCCTGCTCTACCTTGCTCCCACGTCGACAGCGACCGGATACTTCGAACTCTGGTGGCTCGATCGCGCGACCGAGGCGGTGACGGCGGCGCCTCGCGCGGTGACGACGCAACTCGACTTCGACGCCACCTCCGCCGCAGTCTGGAGCAGCCCCTGACCAACCTGGGCGTGCACTGTCAGTGAGCGGTGAGGGGCCTGTCGTCGCTGGCGCTGAGGTCGGCCAGGGCGTTGTGCGCGAGCCGGAAGTCCTCGCGCCGCGTGGCGTCCCAGGGAGTGGCCGCAAGCTCACGGCGAGCCTCTTCGAGCCGCTTTTCGGCGTCGGCAACGCTGAACACCGGCGGAGATTCCGCCTCGAGGCGGCGCTTGAATCCGAGCATCCTGTGGTCCTTTGCTGATGGGCGTCTCGTTGAGAGGCGGCCGAAAGCTCTACCCTCTTCGCACCGTACCGGTCGATCTCAGTGTCCTTACCATCACCACGAACTTGTGACCGTATGCACACAGGTTCGTGTGATTCACGGTGTGCATCTTGCTCGGGCCGAACAGGACATCGGTCCGCGCAACGTCCGCGACACTGGTTGACCCGGGACGCTTGCAAGGATCCGCGACAGGTCTGCGCCCGGTCAGTCGACGCCCATGACCGCTTCGCCGATCCCGCTCGCGAGCCGCCCGACGTGGGGGAGCGCGCAGGTTCCCGCGCACCCCGGGACCGCGCCGCTGTCGGCGTCGAGGCCGAGAACCTCATAGGCGCCGCCGTCTTGGCGGACGGCTGGCCGCCAGTGCGAGTGGTGCCAATGACCGTGGATGACGAGGTCCGGCGTTGATTCCTCCACCACGCATTGGAGGCCAAGTCGGCTGCCGTGGACCATGTTGGCGACCTTGAGGCAGGCCATCGCCAAAGCCGCTCGGCAGGTCGACGTCGAGGCGAGCGTCGTGGCTGATGAGCACGTCCGTAGGGCCGCCGGCCACACAGGTCGCCACGTCTCCTTCAGTGATGGACTCCTGCGGCCACCGGTTCACCTGGGGCAGTCGATGCATGACGTCGGCGCTGCCAGCGCCGACGCAGGCGAGGAAGGTCTTGCCGCCCCAGACCCAGCGGTAGCCGCGAGGCAGGTGCTCTATGTGAGGCCGTACCCGGCGCCGCCCCGTCTCCTCGACCGGATGGTGAGGAGTTGCTCGAAATCTTCGTGATTGCCGTCGATGAACCAGAGGCGGAGGCCAGCCTCGGCGAGGGCTTGGTCGCCGGCCTCGAGATATAGCTGCCCGCCCCGCCCAGGCCAGATGCCGAAATCGCCGACCTGGAGAATGAGGTCCGCATTGTGGGCGTCACAACCGATCGCACAGCGCAATGTCACAGGCCTGTGACGCGGTGCGAGTGGGGCAGGAGCAATAGTGTGGACATGCGCAGTCTCATCTCCCCACGGTCGAGACCCAACCGGACGACGCGGCGCTGGCTGGCCCTCTTGCTTCTTCCCGTGGTCGCGATGGGAGTCCAGGTTGCTTGGTCCGTTCAGAGTCGGGGCATTGCGGCGTGCGCGATGGACGATCCCCGCTGTCCAAACTTCAATCCCCAGGCCGGCGGGATCTGCGGAATCTCCTCGTCGAGCCCGAGTGGCGGTCAGCTTGCCAATGGTCGTCCCTGTGGTGGTGGTTCCCCCGCTGCAGCCGCAGGTCCCGGCGCGGCCCCGCAGCCACCGCCGCCGCCGCCGCCACCGCTGCCACCGCCACCACCCCCGAACTTCAACTTCGTATTCCAACCTCCGGCTCCGGGAACCCTGCACACCGATCCCCCATCGGTCTTTCTCGTCTTCAACGATGCCTGTGCCGAGATCCAGGGGTATCAGGTGCCGACCAGCGGGACCGCTCACCCGAACGGGGGTCCCTACGGCCCCTTCCCCGGTGACGCACCGCCCGGACCGTTTCCCACGACCATCGACATCACGTACACGGTTGAGCCAGCTGACGCGTTCACCTACAAGTGGGGAGTCGACACCACCCAGTCAGGTGCCTCCGATCCTGCTGCGCAGTGCGGCAAAACGGCGACGCGGAACAACTATCACATGTACACCCGCGTCTCCGGCAACGGACCGGGGGCCGACAATGGTGGTCCCGCGAGCGGCGAGACGGTCACCGCTCACCAGAGCTTCCGCCTCACTGCCAAGGCTCGGCGCTGTGCCGCCGCCACCGGGTGCAGCGGGACGGTGAACATTTTGATTAACGGCAGCCCCACCAGCGTGCTGAACTGGAACTGGTCGAGCGGACCCCACCTCGTCGAGCAGATCGAGGGAATCGCCGTTGGCTGACCGGCGCCGGTGGGGTTGGTGGGTTGCGGTGCCAACCCTCATCGCCCTGGCGACCATGGCAGCGTGTGGAACAATCTCTTCGCCTTCCCGAAGCGCCAGCGCTCAAAGCGCCAGCACAAGCGGCGGTGACGGCTCCGGTGGGGTGCCGGGCGATGGTTCGACTGGATCTCAGGGGCTCCCCAGTGCAATTCTCCAGCCGGCGACGTATCGCCCTGGCCATCCCTGCGCCGGGGTGAGCGCGGATAGTCCGCTCGCCTCGCTGCCGCCCAACTGTCAGGCACTCTGGCAGTTCCTCGGTCCCAATGCCGTCCCCGGTCAGAGTCTGATGACGGGCAGCCCGGAGCGACCCACGATCGGAACGATCCACCTCCAGATCGGAGTGGACGGCAAGGAATGGGCCACGGCATTCATTCGGACGCAGAGGATCGAGGACTGGGCCATCAGCACGGGAAATCTTGGCGTGCTCAGTGAACTCGATCCACCGAATCATCCTCGCGACGCGATTGAGACAGCGATGGTTTCTGGCGGCGTGGTGACCGTCCCTGCCTGCGAATTCCCCACCGGTCTCACCGCCGTCTCACTGGCTCCGGCGCAACTGACCGCGATCCGGCAGCGAGGGTGGCCTGACCCATCGGCCTCTGCGCTCCTGGTCACTTTTCCTGCCTGCACTGGCGTCGTCGTGACGTACAGCAACGGGCGCGTGGAAACCCTGGGAGCGATCGACCACTCGCTCACGCTGGTGATCACCGGCCATACCATTGTCAATGAACCCTTCGGGACAATTTGGGTCACTGACGGGCAGCTCGCGTGTGACGTCGACCCGGTGCTGCGACCGGTCTGCGCCCTGGCGTAGCCTCGAGTGGGCCGATGCCTGGATCGCCGCAGAGCCGGCGGGTCGGGCGGACATCGCCCTGCTGGGCGCGCCGATCGGTCGGGCGTCGATCAGTCCCTCGCGGGGTTGGACCCGCGGAGTAGCTTCCACGAACGCGGTGTATGAGGACGGTGAGTACTTCTCCCCAGTGGTAGTGATGGGAGGGGGTTCCGGGGAGGGTTGGATAACTCGACCCTCTGTGGAGAACTCACCGTGCTCTGAAAGAGAACGACCATCGCGCCAGCCTTGAAGAGCTTCCAAGAGAACTCCGCGGTGGCCTTCTTGTCTACCTCGTCGGCAGGCTCAGGGTCATCCCGGATTTACACCACACTACGGGACATAAGCGTCAGCATTGATGCTCGCTAACATCATTAGCTAGCAACTGTTAGCGAGCAGAAAGTCCGGGCCAATCTTGCAGAAACTCTGAGCCAGTGTGCCCCGCCAGAGCAATCCAATTGACTCTGGAGTCCCTGATTGGGAGCGGCAGGCAGGACACTATGTCGTGAAGTTCTGCCCGGGAGATCTGGCGTACTTCAACAGTTCCATTGGATTGGGTCCATCATAGGACGGCTTCTATTTGGATTGGATGCCCAGCTCTTATTCGAAGATCCTGAACAATACGGAAACAAGAACGTATGGCAGGGGAAGTACGATGACGAGAATCATTACAGACACGTGAGCATACCATCCGGTGTTGTTAACGATCATTCCTGCTAAGGCCGCGGCGATTGTGCCAAGAAATCCGACCGGGAACGGCGAAGTCACTTTGAGCCTATACAGAATGACCGCGCTGGCGATGGGTGTTAGTGCCAAAAGGCAGAGAAGGACCAGCACGAAAACGCCGGCGCCTTCCAGCCCGGATGGTCCCACCTCAAGAGCTATCCACAGCAAGAGGACGTTGATGATCCAAACCACGAGGAACGTGCAAAATGTCAGGACTGCGACGGCACCGAACGACCTCGCATGACCGCGACTGTTGTTACGCCGGTCCATTCAGAAACCTAGTATAGCTCTACGCGGTTGGTTCGGCTAATGAGAATTGAGCGGTGATTACCAAAGCAAGGGTGTGGGTCGCCCTCGGGGCCGGAGTGGCGTTGGCGGTCGTCTCCGTCGGATGGCTCCTCGTCCTTGGCCCACTATCGCGCGGCCACCAGAGCGTCAGGGCAACGGCGACTCCATTCACTCTCCGGTCGCGGCTTGAACTGTCACTCAGTGGCGGCCATCCCGGCAACTGCCCGGGTTTCCCTGTCGATCGCGTTCTGCCCAGTGCGTCTGCGAACTACAATGTGGTCATCGGACCGGCCGGGGATACCAGCCTGGTCGACACTCCCGGAGCAACGTATCTCGCGCCAACCCTCAAGGGCACAACCACAGCCACGGGCAAACTGGCCGCTACCGGCCAAAATGAGGGGGAAAGGCTCGACTTGAGCGGCAGCATCACCCCTACCCGTTTTGACGGCAAAGCGGTGCTGACTGTCTTCGGGCCCAACGGATCGTCGTGTCCGTTCGAGTACGTCGCCACGGGGCCGATCGGGCGACCGTGAGTGGATGCTCATCTCCTGGAGCACCATCCTCGGAAATTGTCGTTGGTTGGTGTCGGTGGGACGTGGGATCGTTCGGTGGGATCCTGGCAGCCATCATCGATGTTAGATCGCTGATTCTCGGCGCATTTGAGTGTTCGTGGAACCCGTTTGACAAGGACTCGTGTGAGATCGCGGAGCCAGCCAAGGCGCTGAATCACGTCGTGAATGACAACATGTTCGGCTGGGGCATCAACGGCACGGCTGGACTCGTGGTTGGGGGGACGGCGTCAGGGTATGCTGTTTTCAATGCTCACAGCTTTGGACTCATGGGCACCCTTGGCGCTGGTGGTGAGGTGCCCGGGGGAGCATCCGTCGGTACCGGCCCTGTGCTCGCAATCGGTGCTCGGAATCCCAATGATCTGGCCGGAGGATTCGTGTACGGGGGCGCCAGCGCGGGCGAAGGCCTCGTGGGGGGGCCTGGATATCTCTGGCGGAAAAGGTACGCGCGGGCAGCAGGTGACCGTCATCCAGCCATCGGTTGGTGTTGGCGTAAATCTCCCATGGCCGGTGACTGGCCATGGTGGTGTGAGTGACACGTGGGTATGGACACCATGACTCAGAGTTGGATCGGCGGTCTGCGTGAACGAGGCAATGCAACGTGGCCAATGTGCAGGCTGCGGGTGGATGAGCAGGGTGCTGTGTTGGGACCTGCTGCGTCGTGGCTTGGTTGGCTGGTTCCAACCTACAGCCTGCCATGGACTGAGATTTCCGCGATACACAATGCGCGGGGCGTACTTGGAACCGGTGGAGTCCAGTTCCAACTGCGAGACAGGGTTCCAGCTACGCGACGCATTGGTCTGGCGAAGCTATGGCCGAGGTCAGCCAAGAATCCCGTGTTTTTGTGCAACGCTCGCAATTGCGCTGCGATTTTCGACGCCACCCTCTCTGTCAATAATCCCTGAGACATCTCATCTCCTTTTATTAGTGAGCATGAGGGCGAACCAGGGAGCACAGGATGACAACGGAGATCGAGCCGACGCGGCCGACTTCTGGAGAGCAGAAGCGG
>JBPCLW010000005.1:0-17697 GCA_051002895.1 Candidatus Dormibacteria bacterium
TCATCTGCAGTTCGGGGATGCCACGCATGCTGAATCTCCGCAGGCTTGAATCGATCGCGGGAAGACTCCCACACCTCGAGGCGCCCTGTGGGGCTATTCCGAGATCTTTTTCAGCACCCTGCTAGGCTCAGATGGCGTCGTCGTCCTGGTCCTTTCTGTGCTTCTTCCGGCGCACGTGGTAGGGGACGTTCATGACCACCGTCTGCGACCGGAAGAGGAGCGCCCCCTTGAGCCGCAGCGCGGTCTGATTGTGGAGGATGTTGTGCCACCAACGGGTGGCCACTAGTTCGGGGACGACGACCACCATGGTGTCGTCAGCGCGCTGCCGCTGCACCGCGTCAATGTAGGCGAGCAGCGGCCGGATGAAGGAACGATAGGGCGACTCGATGATGACCAGCGGCACATGGTTGCCCCAGGCATCCCAGCGGGTGCGGAGCCGAGCGATGTGTTCCTCGGTGTCGCAGACATGCACCGCGATGACCGTCTGCGACATGGTGCGAGCCATGGCCAGGCTCTGCAGGGCAATGCCGTTGAGGTCGGTTATGGGAACAATACACGTTGCCTTTACCCCGACAGGATTGGTGGGAATGTCCTCGGCGCGGTGGTCCGCGACCAGGCCGTAGTGGCCGTGGATCTTGCGGAAGATCAGCACCAGCGTGGGCACGATGATGACCACCACCCAGGCACCCTCCAGTAGCTTGGTGGCGCCGAAGACGACGAAGACAACAGCCGTGAGGCACATGCCGATGAAGTTCAGGGGGAGCCCATGTCGCCATCCCGACTCTCTGCGGGTGAGCCAACGCGCCACCATGCCCGCCTGCGAAAGGGTGAACGCGAGGAAGACGCCCACTGCATAGAGCGGAATGAGGGCGTCGACCTTGGCCCGAAAGACGATTTCCAAGAGGATGGCGAGACCACCGAGCGCGAGGATGCCATTGCTGTAGGCGAGGCGGTCGCCAAGGCGACCGAACTGATGCGGTGCGTAATCGTCGCGGGCCAGGAAGTACAGCAGCCGGGGGAAGTCGCTGAAGCTGGTGTTGGCAGCGAGGATAAGGATGAGAGTAGTCGCCACGGCGACGAAGATCACCAGCACGGACCCACTGCCAAAGGCATGAATCGCAAGCTGGGCGATGATGCTCTCGTACCGGCATGCCCCTCCGGTAACACTGTCGCACTGAGGGTTGCTTCCGTCCAGGGGTCGTAGCTGCAACTGGTTTGCGCCGACGGTGACACCGATGAACATGCTCCCGAGGATCAGCCCCATCACCGTCAGCGTAATCCTGGCATTTCGCCACTCCGGCGGCTTGAATGCAGGGACGCCGTCACTGATTGCCTCTACGCCGGTCAGCGCGGTGCACCCCGACGCGAAAGCGCGGAGAAAGAGGAAGAGCGTGAGCTGTTCAGTGGCGTGAACGGCGCCGACCTCGTCACCGGGGAGGATGGTGTGAGTCAAGCCCCGGATTGTCAATGCGCCGATCATCATCACCATTGCGCCGATGAAGAGATACGTGGGGGCCGCGAAGATCGAGCCGGACTCGCGAATGCCCCGGAGATTGCCGAGCATGATCAGGACGATGAGGCCCACACAGATTTCGACGCGATGCGCTCCCGCCGCGGGGATAGCACTCTGCACTTGGTCCATACCGCTCGCCACCGAGACGGCCACGGTGAGGACGTAGTCGGTCATCAGCGCCGCGGCAGCGATCAACCCGAAGATCGGGCCAAGATTGTCCTTGGCCACTATGTAGGATCCACCACCCTGGGGATACGCCCGAATGGTCTGACGATAGCTGAGCACCACGAAGCCGAGCAAGGCAATGATCGCAACCATAATTCCCAGCGACGCTCCAAACGCGGCCACGCCGGCGAGCGCCAGCACGAGGAGAATCTGCTCCGTCGCGTAGGCGACCGAGGAGAGAGCGTCAGAACTGAGAACGGCCAGCGCCTTGACCTTGGTGAGTCGCTCGTGAGCGAACTGCGCAGTGCTCAGCGGTGCCCCGAGCAGCCGGTTGCGGGCATCACTGCGCAATCGACCGAATCCGTCTACGGGGGTGGTCGCGCGCTTGTTGGCATGGAGAACCCCGGGAGCGATTCGGTCGAACCCCTGGGCTTTGGAGCGCACCACGCGCACGTACCGTGAATCTGGCTGAGCGCCCCGATGTTCGATGTCCCCGAGATCTGGGGAGATCGGCGCCGAACCATGGATGGGGTCGGCATCAGGCACGGCCTCCCAGAGTCGGCCGGCCCGCCTCAGGGTGGCGAGTTCGTCGGGGGGCGGGTCCACCTCCGACGGGGGGCCGGCCGGCTGGTCAGGATGGTGAGAAGTCATCAGTCTGCTCACCGGTGAGGACGCTGAGACGACCGGCACCTGGGATGTAGCGCAGCGACGCGTCGACATCGCCCACGAGTTCGGCCAGCGGAATACGGTGGACGCGCCGACGGCGCAGGAACCGCCGCTGCTCGACGAGAGCGTCGCAGGCATCGCGGCGGTGGATGAGCGCCATGATCTCGCCGACCCGCCGACCGTCAGCGTCGCGAACGGAAGTGCCGATGAGACCAGAGCCGGCGACGACATCGCCGGAGAAATCGGGTTGGATGCGAGGGTCTGATGGGGCCACGATGGAGAGCATCGCGCCGCCTGAGTCAACGAATCGTCAACAGCCGTCCATCGGCCCAAATCGGTATCCCTGGCGGCCCACCGTCACCACAACCTGAGGATTCGCCGGGTCCACCTCGAGCTTGCGGCGCAGCCGCTGCATGAAGGTGCGCAGGTAGTTCTTGTCGCCGACGTATTCCGGTCCCCAGACTCGACCGAGGAGCACCCGGTGAGCTAGCGTCACGCCCGGGCTGGCGGCGAGCTCGGCGAGGAGGACCCACTCGGTCGGTGAGAGCCGCATCTCGGCACCGTCGCGCAACACCGTACCCCTGCCCAGATCGACGACGACGCCGGCACAATGCACGATCCCCGGGCCGGACGTGCTCTGCACCCGTCGCAGCACCGCACGCAGCCGCGCCAGGAGCTCATCGGCACCAAATGGCTTGGTGAGGTAATCGTCGGCCCCAAGGTCGAGAGCCCGCACCTTGTCACGCTCCTCGCCCCGCGCGGAGATGACGATGACCGATGGCTGCCGCCGTCCCTCGATCTCGGCAAGGATCGCCCAACCGTCCACGAAGGGTAGCCCGATGTCCAAGAGCACGATGTCGTACTGATCAGTGTGTAGTGCCTGAGCAGCCTGAATACCATCCGCCACCGCATTCACGTCATATCCGCCCCCGCCAAGGATGTTGACGATCGATGTGCGCAGGGCGCGGTCGTCTTCGGCGAGAAGGATCCGCGCCCTGACCTCATTGATGAGCATCGGTCTCGGCTGTTGAGACGACGGGAAGCCAGACGGTGAACCGTCCCCCTGAGCCATCCTCTAGGCAGGCCCTGCCACCCTGGGCGGTGATCAATCCACGAACAATCGGCAGACCCAGTCCGGTGCCACCGCGAGTATCGCCGCGCACGAAGCGTTCGAAGATGTGCTCCCGCAGATGGGCGGGCACGCCATCGCCGTGGTCGACGACACGAATGGCCGCAGCGTCGCCATCAACGGTCGCGGACAGTTCGATCGCGGTGCCTCGAGGGGCGTGGCGGTCCGCGTTGCTGAGAAGATTGTCAAGAACCTGGCCGAGGCGATCCCAGTCCGCCGCCACCTCCGCCAGCCCCTCGTCCACGCGGAGGTCGACGGCCCGCTCCGGGGCAACCTGCCGCAGCCGGTTGACCGCCGCTTCCAGAGCATCACCCACGTCGACATCGTCTATCTGGAGATCCATGGCGCCGCCCTCGATGCGCGCCATGTCGAGCATGTCGGAGACCAGCCGGCTCAGCCGGCGGCCGGCCGCGACCACATCATCGAGCTCTTCCCGTACCCCTTGGGGGAGGTCGGCGCGTACTTGGATTGCCGTGGTCCCAGTGAGAATGCCGCCGAGCGGGGTACGCAACTCATGGGACATATTGGCGAAGAACTCGTGATGCATTCGGTCCGTCTCCTCGAGGACGCGCACCTGATGCTCGGTGTCGGCAAGCTGAGCGGCCAGTCGGGCAGCCTCAGCCTGCTCGCGATTGAGTTCGGCGAGTTGGATGTTCGCCTCCTGCAACTCCGTGGCGAGGGCTTGCGCCTGCAGCTGAGCGTTGCGACGGCGGGAGCCCAGCGTTCCCACCAAGCCTGCGGCGCCGAAGAAGACCACGACATTGACGACATCCTCGCCGTTCTGGATGGAGAGCGTGTGCAGCGGGGGAACGAAGAGATAGTCAACGAGCAGGGTGCTCACCAAGGCGGCGAGCAGCGCCGGCCGCAATCCGCTGGCGACGCCGAGCACGGCGACGATGGAGAGGTAGAGGAAGACGTAGTCTCGGGGAGAATTGAAGTTCACCGTAACGAGCAGCCCGGCGAGCAGGCCAGGCAGGATGACCGCGGCGGCGAAGGCGATGACCGCGTCTCGACGCTCGCGCGGCTGACGATCGGTGGTCATCGGGTTTCAGCGCTGGCGCCGAGCCCGAAAGAACTCGGTGAGCAAACCGGCACAGCCCTCGGCGAGGACGCCGGCAGCAACGGCCACGACATGGTTGTTCGCAGCATGGCGAAGTACATCGTAGACGCTGCCGTCAGCGCCCTTCTTGGGATCGCGGGCGCCGTATACGCAGCGGTCAACGCGGGCCGCGACCATGGCACCGGCGCACATGGGGCAGGGCTCCAGGGTGACGATGAGCGTGACGCCGTGGAGACGCCAGCCACCGACACGGTGGGCGGCACGGCGGATCACGAGCATCTCCGCATGCGCGGTCGCATCACCAGACCGTTCCATACGGTTTCCAGCGACCGCGATCACCTCGCCCTCGAATACAGCCACCGCGCCGACGGGCACCTCCCCTCGACGCCCGGCCGCCTCGGCGACCTTGAGGGCCCGGCGCATCAACGCGTCGTCACTCCGCGCACTGACTCCTGTCGCGACAGTCACTCGATCAGCCGCCGCGGCAACCGGTGCCGGCGGACGGCGATGGCCCCTGGCTCGGCGATGAGGTTGGCGACGGCGGCGGGGCCGTCCGGGACGGCACAGCAGTCGACGCCCCGCCGGAAGGACTCCACGATGGAGTCGCGGGGGCGCTCGACGATGGAGAAGGAGGGCGCGCCGAGACCGACGGTGAGGGGGACGCCGGGGCAGTACTCGTGCAGGGTGAGGCTGAGGGGCTGACAGTCGGCGAGGGTCTGACCGCCGGCGTCGGGGCGGGAGGCGGTGACCCGGTGCGCCCGATGGTTGCCGCATTGGAGCGGATGAGGTCCGCCGATGCCCGATCCCCGCCTGACGCGAGCATCACGGCGATGCTCTCCAACCTCGGTAACGCCTCCTTCACGGTGCCGACAATCGCGGCCGTCTGCGCCTCGGTGGCCGAGGCGCCGAAATCCCTCGATGCCGCAGCGACGTCATCGCCGACGTCACTCACCGCCCTGACCGCCAGATCACCGCGATGTCGCTGCGCCATCGCTTCCGCCTCGCTCACCCGTTCCGAGGCCAGGTTGAGTTCCAGATGACCGCGCGAGTCCGCCCCGAAGGTGAGGCTGACGCGGGCTCCCTCGAGGGCGCGACGGACCGAATACAGCGGGGCGTCGGGGAGCGCGTCGTGAGAGAGAACCGAGATCACCGCGATCACCGCGGCTACCCCCGCCACCCCCACCAGGAGACGCTGGGGCCAGAAGCGTCGCGGTGCCGGTGGGGCAGCGTTCGCCGCGGCAATGACCGCCGCGCGCCCCCGACCGCGGCGGCCGGCAGGCCGCACCACGCCGCTGAGCTCCTGCAGGGCTGTGGCAAGCCGCGGGTCCACCGCGTTTTCCTCGTCAGCCGGCGCCACTTCCAACCTCCTCACCCGCACCGTCGAGCGCCGTTCGCAGGGCGTATACGGCACGGTGCTGCACTGCGTGGATGGCGCCGGCCGTGCGCTTCATGATCACCGCCGTCTCCTCGACGTTCCACCCCTCAACAAGACGCAGGATGATGACGTCGCGCTGATCCTCAGTCAGTGTCGCCAGGGCGCGGGTGATGGACTCCCGGGAGAGGGCATCTGCTGCGGCCGCGAAGGGGTCGGCGTCGCGTCCGGTCGCGGGTATCGCGTCATCGACCCTGACCGGCTCGCGACCGGCACGTCGATAGCGATCAACCAAAAGATTGTGAGCGATGCGATAGAGCCACGCGGCAAATGGCGCTCCCCGGTCCTTGTACGTGGGAAGCGCTTCTATCATTTTCAGGAAGAGTTGGTCGGTGAGATCCTCGGCATCTTCGGGGGAATTGATCCTGAGGCTGAAATAGCGGTACATGGGATCGACAAAACGCTCGTACAGCTCGGCGATGGCCTCAACATCGAGGTTCTTCGCCCGAGCAACGATCGCGGGGTCAACTGCGGCAGCCCGCGGCATCACCCCTGTCTCCTATAACGTCCCATCCCCTCCGACAGTACGCGGCGGTACCGGCCCACGCGCACGAGCGGGCCAATCGCACCAGCGGCGGCTCTCCCCGAGCTAGCCGGCGAGGAGTGGCAGTTCCACCTTCAACTCAGGCTTCTCGACCACTCGCATGGTGTCATCGACAAAGCGGACCCGCTCAAAGGTGATGCAGTTCACCGGACAGTGGTCTTCACAGATCCGACAGTTGGTGCAACGGTCGTAGTTGATGTATATCTCGCCACCCACGCCTCCGCCCCGGGGATCGCCGACGGTGGTGGCGCAGACCAATGTCTCGCCTCCCGACGAGCGCTCGCGGTCCTCCCCGAAGACCACCACATCGATCGCTTTTTCCGGGCAGACGTCGTCGCAGGCACCGCAGAGGACACAGACCTGCTCGTCGTAGTGGTGCACAGAGTCGCACTGAAAGCAGCGAATCGCCTGGACGATCGCTTCGCGATCGCTCCACGGCAGTTCGCACTCGGTCATGTCATAGCGTCTGCTGGCTTCCAAAATCGACGGCTCAGTGCGGACGAAGACCTCGGATTGGCGATGATCGTCGGTGCGCTCCACAACCGTCTGATAGATCCGGAAATCGTTCTTCCCTGCATCCTCGCCGAGGAATTCGCGGATGGACCGCGCAACTCGGTGGCCCCAGGCCACAGCGTCGACGATGAAGGAGGGTCCCTGGACGCAGTCGCCGCCCGCGAAGAGTCTCTCGTGTCCGGTGTGGCCACCGCGGTCGGCGGCGATGAGGCCGCGGGGGGTGAGCGGGATCGGCTCGCCGGGGTTCTCCATGATCTGGCCCGAGGCGAAGATGACGTAGTCGGCAGGGACGACCCAGCGATCGGCGCCCTCCAGCTCTTTGACGGAGCTGAAGATGAGTTTGCCGGTGAGGTGATCGAAGTCGAGATTCTGTAGCGGCGCGAAGGCGACACCGCTGACTTTGCCAAGGTCGTCGACGAGAATCTCCTTGACGATGACCCCGCACTTCATCTTCAGGCCGATCTCCTTGGCCTCATGAAGCTCGTTGCCGAACGCGGGCAGTCGATCTTCTGGCTCGATGGCCACCATCCACACCTCGCCGGCGCCGAGCTTGATCGACGATTGGCAGGCGTCGGTGGCGATCGCCCCCCCACCCACGACCACGACGCGACCGCCAACTTCGAAGTCCTGAGGCACGCGGTCGTAGGAGATGTCGCGCAGAAAGCGCATCGCGTCAACGACACCCGTAGCATCGCTGTGGGGGACCGGCAGGATCCGGCCCTTCATCATGCCAATCGACACAAAGACAGCGTCATACTCCTCGCCGAGATCGGCAAGCTTGATGTCCTCTGGCCCCTCACCGACTGTGCTGTTGGTGCGCACCTCGATGCCGGTAGCAAGAATCATTTGCAGCTCCCATTGGAGCTGCGCGTGATCGAAACGAAACGGAGGAATGCTCGTCGATAGCAGCCCACCAACCTTGGACTCGCGCTCATAGAGGACGACGTCGTAGCCCTGCACACGCAGATCCAACGCGCACGTCAGTCCCGCGGGACCGGCTCCGACCACCGCCACGCGCTTGCCGCGGGAGGGTGCGATTTTGTAATCGATCCAGAGGCCCTGCTTGAAGGCGAAGTCCGTAGAGAATCGCTTCAGGGAACGGATCGTTACCGGATCCTCGCCAGGGTCCCAGCCCCGTTTGCAGTCGGTCTCGCAGGGATGATTGCAGATGCGCCCAAGCATGGAGGGAAACGGATTGGTCTCGTGGATCACTGTCCAAGAGTCGACGTAGCGCCCCTGGCTGACGTAGTCGACATACGTGGCAATGTCCTGCTTGATTGGGCAGTTGCGCTGGCAAGGAGAGATGGGAACGTTGAAGCCGAGGTCGAGGTGGCCGGCGAGAATCTTCATCGGCGCCTTGTCGACCACGTTCTTACCGATCGTGGCCAGAACCTGCGCCGCGCAGACGAAACCGATGGGCTCGCTGTCCTTGGAGAAGAGTCGCGGTGATTCGGTGAGGACGATAGCGTCTGCCTGAGCAGTGCGCATCGCCGCCACCGCCGATTCCACGCTGACTCCCCCGTCGCGGGCAGGCAGGGAACGGCAGAACTCGCCGACGAGCACCTGGTCGAGCCGGCGTCCGGCGGCGCGAACGACAACGTCCAGCGACAGAGTGCCAACGATCTTGGTGTCGCGAGTCACCAGCAGTGGCAGGGGGTGCTGGGCACGGAGGGCGACGAGGACATCGCTGAGGTGGTCCTCCGGGTCGCACTCGGCGCCGAGCGGGGCGGCGATGCTGAGGACATCAGGCATGGACAACCGCCGGGGTTGGCAGCGCAGCCAGCAGGTGATCGGCGATCTCCACCGTGGTGAGGAGGCCGACAGGCGTCTCATCCTCGTGCATCACCAGCGCGGATGTCCGCGCCTGCTGATTCATGAGCTCGACGACCTCACCAACGCGCTGGCGCTCGTCGACGAGCAGTGCCGGAGTGCGCAGTACATCGCGCGCCTGAACGGCGGTGATCGGCGAGCGGATGAGGTCAGAACCGCTGACTGCCACGTCGCCGGCGACCAGGCGGTCGAGGATATCCGCGGCCCGCACGTAGCCCACGGGGCGGCGATCGAGGAGCACGGGGAGCTCGTCGAGGTCGTTGTCAGCGAGAAGTTTGGCGATCGCGTCGATGGGCGTCGAGGGCAAGCAGAACACCACCTCCTGACGCATCACGTCGCCGACAGCGGGGTCCGCGGGCTCCGGGGCGAGGCGATCGGGATCTAGGGCGGAACGGAGGGTGTGGTCATTCACGACGTTATCTTCGCCTGGCACGTGATCTCGGCCCGAGTATACCGGCGGACTGCAACGCTGCCGCGACGTCCGACTCAGCTGCGGCCGACCCCGCAGCTCATTCCGAGTACTGGTCGGCGATGCGGCGCAGGGTGTCCTGCCAGGCCTCGGCGGGGGCGGAAGGCTCCGCGCCCCGGGGGGCCACCCGACGGATGCGCTGGCGAGTCTTGTCGATCTCGCGCTCGCGGCGGCGCTCCTCGACGCTGCGAGCAACGGTGGTTGCCTGTTCCACCTCGCGCTCGACAGCACGGACGGCATCGACGTCGGTTGCTGAGCGCAGAGATCGCTGGAGCCGTGCGGACGCGTCGGTGGCAAGACGCGTGCCCTGGTCGCGAAGCGCATCTGAGGCCTTGCGGCGGGCGTTGTCGAGAGAGCGTCGCCGCCGTGACTGTTCCTCGATCTCGCCGCGATGACGCTCGACCAGCGTCATGCCATCGCTGATGAGCCGGGGGTACTGCCAGGCGACGCTGAAGCGTCCGGAACTGATGGCGGCAATCACCCCGGCGACATCAGCGTCGAATCGAGCCCGCGCGTCGTCCTCGAGGTTGCCAGCGATGTCAGCAAGAATGGGCCGCACCTGGCCGTGCACGCGGCGCACCCAACCGGGCAGGTGATGGTGGTCAGGGGTGGGAATGTCGGCCGGGCGCACCGCCCGGGGCAATTGGTGGGGGCGCACGATGCGCGGCAACTTGGGGCCCGCTGCAGCCGAGCTCGGTCGCGGCATGACATCGTCGCGCTCCTCCGGGGTCTCGACGGCGACGACCTCCGAGGTCGGCGCCTCTTCGTTGGAGGCGGGCGTGGGGCGTGCGGTGGTCGTGACAGTCACTCAGAGGAAATTGGCATCGTGCGGATCTGGGAATCGTACCGGACACCGGGAGGCGTTCGCACCGCTTCCCCCGTCCTACACTTGGCGGCCGATGCCTGATCAGAACTCGGAGCCCCTCCTGTCTCCCGACCAGGAGGCCGCGTTGCGCAAGGCCGGCCGCGGCTGGTCCCAGCCTCCCGCGGTGGGCAACGGTGGCGGCCCCGCGTTTGTCGATCCTGACCTCGATGTCACCGAGAGCCGCGGTCGGCGCGGCGAGCGCTACGTGCGCGTGGTGCGGTCAAAGAAGCAAGGATTCGAGAAGGTTGCACCGGGATGGCTCCAGGCGACCTCGCGCACCGGAGCCCCCAAGAACGGTCTTGCGCGAGTACGGGCGCGCTTGCGCAACGTGATCCTGGGGACGCCGCTGGCGACGCATCAGGCTGCTCACGAGCGACTCACCAAGCTGAAGGCGCTTGCGGTGCTCTCCTCGGACGCCCTCTCTTCGGTCGCCTACGCCACCGACCAGATCCTCCTGACCCTGATACTGGTAGGTACCGTCGCCGCATACACGGTGGCGTTGCCGATTGCCGGAGCGATCCTGCTCCTCTTGATCATTGTCGTTCTCTCCTATCGGCAGACCATCCGCGCCTACCCCAAGGGGGGTGGCTCGTACATCGTCGCCAGCGACAACCTGGGCCCCATCGCCGGCCTCGTCGCCGGCTGCGCCCTGATGAGTAGCTACACCATGACCGTGGCGGTCTCGGTAGCAAGCGGCGCGGATCAGATCGTCAGCGCCAGCCACGGCAGCCTGGAACAGTGGCGGATTCCCATGTGCGTGGGCTTCATCGTGCTTCTGCTCCTCGGCAACCTCCGCGGTATCCGCGAGTCTGGATCCATCTTCATGCTGCCCACCTACGCATTCATCCTCGCGGTGGTGATCACTGTGGGGACAGTCGCCGTCCGCCTGGCCACCGGCGATCTGCACCATCACGATCCCGTCCTCGCCAGGGGGGTGGAAGTCCTCGGACCGGTGCTGATCCTCCGCGCATTCTCCTCGGGTGCCAGTGCGCTGACCGGCGTGGAGGCGATCAGTGACGGAGTGCCCGCCTTTCAGCCGGAGGAATGGGTCAACGCCCGGAAAACGCTGACCTGGCTGGGAATCATTCTCGGCGCAATGTTCCTGGGTATCACCGCATGCACGTTCCTCCTCGGGCTGGTGCCCAGCAACAACAGCACCCTGATGTTTCAGCTCGCGACCACGGCCTTCGGCGACGGGGCGGGGTCGATTGCAGTCGTTGTGGCCACGACCGGGATCCTGGTTCTCGCGGGCAACACTGCCTTTTCCGATTTTCCAAGGCTCCTCTTCTTCATGTCGCGCGACGACTACGCGCCACATCAATTCAAACGCCTCGGAGACCGCCTCGGATTCAGCAACGGGATCCTTGTTCTCGGTGGCCTCTCGGCGCTGGTCGTGGTCCTGTTCGGCGCCAGCGTCCCCAAGATGATCCCGCTCTATGCCATTGGCGTTTTCACGGCGTTCACCATGTCGCAGGCGGGCATGTGCGTGCGTTGGCTGCGGACGCGGGAAAGAGGATGGCGCAAGGGACTGGCCATGAACATCCTCGGTGTCGCCATCTGCTTCACCGTCTTCCTCATCAACGCCATCTTCAAGTTCACTGAGGGGGCCTGGATCATCATCGCCCTGGTGCCGATCCTGGTTCTCGGTGCCATCGGAGTCAACCGCCACTACAACGAGGTATCCGACCACCTGGCGACCGAGATTCCCACCTCACCGGAGGCGCTCAAGCCGGTATGCATCGTTCCCATCGCCGACCTCAACGGTGTGGCCTTCCAGAGTCTCGCCATGGCGCGAACCATCAGCGACCACGTTATCGCCGTCCACATCTGCGACGATGAGGCCCACATCGCCAAGCTGCGAGCGCAGTGGGACGCGTGGGGGAACCACGTCTCCCTGGAGATCATCGAGTCGCCGTACCGGTCCTTTCAGCGTCCTCTGCTCGCCTACATCGACGCCATCGATCGGCAGCGCCGCGACGACACCATCGTCATCGTCCTCCCCGAGTTGGTGGCGACCCGATGGTGGCACCAATTGCTCCACAACCAGACTGCCCTGCGCCTCAAGGGGGCGCTCCTTTTCCGCCCCGGCACAGTGGTGGTCAGCGTGCCCTACCATCTCCGGCACGGCCACCAGCACCGGCGCAAGGGCGGTCGCCGCCGCTGGCGCGCTGGGGACGGCGACGACCCCGAAGCCATCTGACGAGTTCCCGGTGTCATCCTCAGCCTCGTACACTGGCCCGCTGCACCAGTTCGAGAGACAGGACGTTCCATGCTGCACACGGCTACCCGCTCTTCCGACGTCGCCGCGACCATTCGTCGCTATGGCGGAGGCGGACCCCGCCGCATCGCCGAGTCCGCGAGGCGCGTCATCGACCATGGGGAGGGAAGTTGGCTCATCGATACCGAGGGCCGACGCATTCTCGACTTTGCCACCGCCATGGGCGTTGCCGCCATCGGGCACGCGCAGCCGCACTGGCATGAGCGGGTCGCCGTCCAGGCGGGACGGCTGGCCGCCTGCGTCCTCCACACCCGCGAGCACGCGGAGTACCTGGACCGGCTGGCTGCCGTCATGCCCGACGGCGTCGCCCGCGTCGCCCTCTACTCCGGGGGAGCTGAGGCCGTCGAGGTGGCCATCCGCCTCGCCCAGTCCCTGACCGGGAAGCGCCACCTGCTGAGCTTCTCCACTGCGTTCCATGGCAAGACGGCGGGAACACGCTATACGGGTGGCCGCTACGCAGACGAGTGTGGCCAGCTCGGCGTGGATTGGGTGCACGATGTGCCCTTCCCCGTCTGCACGAGCCACGATGCCCTAGCCTTCAACAACTGTACGGACCCGGGCAGCGCAGCGCTGCCGGCGCTCGATGAGGCCGCCGCCCGGACCGACGGCGTTGCCGCGGTGATCGTCGAGCCGGTGCTGGGCACCGCCGGCAACCGCCCCCCCGAACGAGGCTTCTTGGCCGCGCTCCGCGCTCATTGTGACGCCCGCGGGTGGTTGCTCATCGTCGACGAGTCGATCACCGGCTTCGGGCGCCTGGGAACGAACTTCGCCTCCCAACGCTTCGGCGTCCGGCCTGACATCGTCATCCTCGGCAAGGCTATGGGCGGTGGCTATCCCCTCTCCGGTGTCGCCGCCGGTAGCGACCTCTGGGATCGCAGCCTCTTCGCCGAGATGTCCTCGACATCGAGCAGCTACGGCGCCAATCCGTTGGCCTGTGTCGCCGGTCTCGCCGTTCTCGACATCGTCGAGGCGCCAGGATTCCTCGACAACGTCAACGCCGTTGCCACCCGGCTGGCCGCGGGGCTGCGCGATCTGGAGTGGGACTCCCCGTACGTTCGTGGCAACCGCGGCGTGGGCATGATGCTCGGCTACGACCTCGTCGATCCTGCCACGGGCGACACTGCCACCCCCGAGCTCTGCCGCGAACTCTTCACCCGCAGTCTCGACGCCGGCATTCTCACCGTCGGCGATGTGCCCCACGTGCGCCTCAACCCACCGCTCGTGCTCAGCCTCGAGGAGGCCGACACCGCCATCGCCGCTCTGCGCGGCTCGCTGGTGCCGTGAGGCTGGCTCTCTGCGGCCTGGGATCGGCAGCCACGCGCGCTCATGTCCCCGTCCTTCGTGCGTTGGCCGACGGCGGTAGCCTCGAGGTCGTTGGGGTCTGCGATAGCTCCCTCGAGCGCCGCGCTCACGGCGCGCAACTTCTGGGTGCACCCGGATTTGCCGAGGTCCACCGCATGCTCCACGAGGTGGAGCCGGACGTCCTTGTCGTGGCCACGCCGCCGAGCCGCCACCTGGAGGCGGTTCGCACCGGGCTCAACCATCACACCCACGTGGTCTGCGAGAAACCCTTGGGGTTACGCCGCGCTGACGTCGACGAGCTTCGACGGCTACGCAAGCGCCACCACCAGCTCGGCCTGGTCTCCGTGCATCAGTACGAGTACGCACCAGCGTGGCAGTCGATGATTCAGCTGCTCCGGCCTGCCCTCGCAGACGGCGAGCCCTGGACCATCAGCGTCGAAGTCGAGCGCCCCGGAACAGATCCACTGAGCGCGGGGGGTTGGCGGGCGCGACCAGCTGCCGAGGGGGGCATCCTCGGCGACCACGCTGTCCACTATCTCTCGATGCTGTGGAAACTTGCCCCTGATCTCCGCCTCGTCGGTGCCGAGCGCCACGGCGCCGACCGCGACGAGCAGGCCAGCGCGGAACTGGCGCGGGCGTCGGGAAGGGCCCAGATCTCCGTGTCGTATGCGGGCCAGCGCCGTCACAACCGCATCGAGTTGACCCGCCCCGCTCGCGACCTGGTAGCGGTCTGGGACGATGACATTCTCACCGTGACCCGACGGGGTCAGGAGGCGAGGCCGCGGAGGGTCGGAGCCCTGAGTGATCGCAAGATGGTCAACGACTTGTATGGCCCCTTCTACCGCGAGCTGCTGCGCTCGCTCCCCTACCGGGAGTGGCGGGAGGCCCGCTGGGCGGAGAGTCTCGGAGTGGCTGCGCTCCTCACCGAGGCTCTCGGAGAGCTCGTCGAGGCACCACGCGCCGATCTCTCCTATGTCACCGAGGACCTACGCCGCATCGGGCGGGCTCTCCGCCACGTTGTGGCCGACCGCGGCATCAACCGGCGAACTGACAGGGAGCAGGCAGTGGCCCGCGCCCTTAATCTCGACGCCGATGGTCCGCGTCACGTCGGCAGATTCCTCCGCCACTGCGTCGAAGCGGGCATGCTCACCGTCGTCGAAGCGGCTGCGCTCGAGCGCGATCCCGCCGCCGTGCGGCACCTCGCCCTCACTCTTGACGGTCACCGACCGGGTCTTGAGGAGGGAGTCGCGATTCCCGCCGCCACCGCAGGAGCTTAGAGGGCTCGGGCCGACAGAGTCGCCCTCGTCGCGCGGCGATGATCTAGGCGGCGACTGGCCTGGCGAGGGGAATCGACAGTAGTAAACGGCTGGGCGCCGGGGTCCTCCGGGGGCCCATCCAGGAGAATCACCCGCGGGCGATCGCGGGATCCTCGCGCTCCTGGGTGCGGACAGCTCGCACGATGCGCAGGTAGCGCTGTACCGCGGCGACGTTGCTCAGCACCGCCACCAGTCCGACGCAGACGATTGCCGGGATACCGTCGAGGTTGGCCGCAACCCCACCGTTCTCAAGGACGGGAATGCTCATGCCACTGATGCCGGTGCCGAAGACGATGAGACCGATGCGCTCGTGCCGGCGCATGAGGGCGCCCCGAACCTTCACCCCCAGAGCCTCCGCCTTGGCCGTCGAGAGCGTAACCATGCCGCTCCCGAAGGCGGCGAGGAGGACGGCGATGAGCACGATTGGCTGGCCCCGGTAATGGAAGGCGAGGCCGATGAAGATCGCCTCCTCACAGTACCGATCCACGGCACTGTCGAACGCCTCTCCCGCCCCTGACGAGGTGCCCAGAGCGCGCGCGACAAGTCCATCCAGCATGTCGCAGATGCCACTCCACATCATCAACAGCCCGGCAAGTCCCAGCATCCCGGCCGCGGCACTCGCTCCCGAGCCGAGGCCGAGGACGAGCGCGGTCCAGGTCAGCTGGTCAGCGCCAATCCCCCATCCGGCTAGACGTGCGGCAATGACCCGCACGTTCCAGTACAAGAGGTCCAGCGCTCCCTGAGAAACGACCGCGCTGCCACCCAGGCTGGCGACCCGAGCGTCGTTGGCAGCACCGCGCCGGCGTACGTGGACGAAGTAGAGAACGCAGAAGAGGCAGGTCAGGAGGAGGGCCAGCGCGCCGGCAGAGAAATCCACGACGACCAAGAAGTTGGGCATGCGGGTCAGTCGGCGTTGGGGATGGCCGAAGTCGTGGGTCGCCGGGCTGGGCGGGGATGGCGACCGGCCCGCCGACGAGGCGCTGCCGCCGGGAGGTCGGCAAGATCGTCCACGCGCCCCGCGGCCACGAGTTCAGCCAAGGATTCCTCGATGCAATGAGCAAATACATCGATGTCTGGCAGTCCGTGAGAATCGGCGAGGTAACCGAAATTCAGAGAGCCGCAATAGCTGAAGATGGCTATCGCGACGTGCTGGCCCTGGTACAGGAAGGCGATTGGGAATGCCTCGACGAGTCGCGCGCCCTGACAGTAGAGGGGGAACTGCGGTCCGGGAACATTGGTGACGACAAGATTGAAGCCGAGTTGCTTCAGCGAGTTGCGCGCCACCATGGCGTGCAGGGTCGCCGGTGCGAAACCGGCGAGATTGAGCAGGAAGTCCGCGCCAACCGCCTGCTTGCGCGCTTTCAGACGGTCCACGGTTTGTCGCACCTTGCGCAGGCGGCCCTCCGGATCAGCGTCGTCGATGGGCAGCTTCACCAGCAGCATGGCGAGGCGGTTGCCCAGCGCGGACCGGTCGGAGGTGTCGCGGATCGACACCGGGCAGAGCGCATGGATCTCCTTGCCGGTGTCGTCAGGATCCTCACCGCGGGCGAGCAGGAAGGCCCTCAGGCCGCCAGCGACGGTAGCGAGGACCGCGTCGTTGACGGTGCCGCCAACAGTGGTCTTCACCGCCTTGAAGTCCTCGAGAGGAAAACGACTGAAGGCATAACTGCGCCCCGATCCGGTCGTGCCATTGATTGCCGAGTTCGACGTTCGCACGCTCTGGGCCATGACCGCCAAGCCACTCGCGGTATCGCGCAGGGCAGCGGCGAGCTGGCGCGGCTTGCCGGCGACGGCGCGGGCGGCGCTGATCATTCGGGCGGGGCGGCCGAGACGCTCGCGGAGCGATCCCAGGAGAAGGCCGAGGCCGCCGGGACTCTCGCTCGGCACCCAGTGGGACACTCCTATCGGAGGGGCTCCGGGCCGGGGATCGGTATCGAGGAGGATGGTGGCCAGTTCGAGATTGCTGATGCCGTCAACCATGGCGTGATGCGTCTTGGTGAGGAGCGCCCAGCGCCCGTCATGGAGCCCTTCAACGACATACAGCTCCCAGAGTGGACGACGGCGATCGAGTTGTCGGCTGAACACCCGGGCCGCCAAGTCCTGGAGCTCACCGTCGCCCCCCGGCGCGGGAAGCCCGGAACGGAGCACGTGGTTGCGAATGTCGAAGTCGTCGTCGTCGACCCACACTGGCACGTCGAGAGAGAGCGGCACGAAGGCGAGCTTCTGCCGATACCTGGGCATCAGGTCGAGCCGCGGGGAGATGGCTTTGAGGAGCGCTTCGAAGAGCTTCTTGCCGGTCCCGAGCGGCGAGGGCTCGAAAACAGCGATGCCGCCGATGTGCATGTGGGTCGCCGGCGTTTCCAGGTGGAGAAAGGAGGCGTCGAGGGTCGAGAGCTTCTGCGCACGAGCCATGGTTGGCGCCGAACTCTACGCCTGAGCTTGGCAGCAGTGCCAAATGCGGATTAGGGCCTTGTGTGAAGACAAGGCCGATTGTTGTAGCTGTTCAGCGATTCCTTCCGCCTAAGTGTTCAGCGAAAACTTCCGGGCGGGTTCAGGCGGCCCGTTCGCGGGCAGCGGGATGGGCGATGGGGGTGATGGGGACGGAGTCGGTGAAG
>JBPCLW010000006.1:0-13096 GCA_051002895.1 Candidatus Dormibacteria bacterium
GCGATGATGCTGAGCGGCGTGCTCATGCTCAGGCACCTCGAGGAGAACGACGCCGCCGACCGGCTGGAGCGTGCCATCGCCTCCGTCATCGCCAGCGGAGAATCGGTCACTTATGACATGAAGCCGAAACGTGACGATCCCACAGCGGTGGGCACCTCGCAGGTCGCTGACGCAGTCCTCGCCGAGTTGGAGCGCGACCGAGTGGGGTCGGGCTGACGGAGTTGGATGGCAACCTCCCGGGCGCTCATTGGGCGTGTGATGTCCGCCTCGGGTGATCACCATGCCGAGAATCGGGCCGGGTGGATAGCCGAGGAGGGTGACGATGGCAGGGGAGTCCTCCTCCAGGGAGAGCCGCCACACCGGGTCGCTTCCCAGTCGCCCACGCAATGGTCAGTTCCCGGCCATTTCCAGCCTGGGATTTCTCTCCAATCGTCATGACATGGCTCTGCTGTCTCCCGAGGGGAACATCGAATTCCTCTGCCTCCCGCGGCCCGATGCTGGAACGGTCTTCGGTGCACTGCTCGATCGCGCCGCCGGCCATTTTCAGATCCGCCCCGCGGATCCGACAGCGGTCTCGCGCATGGAGTACGAGCCCGACACCATGACGCTGCTCACCACCTGGCGGACGAGGACTGGCGTGTTGGAAGTACGCGACGTGCTCGCCACGAGAGGCGGCGAGCATGTGTTCACTGCTGATCATCTCCTCACTCGGTACATTCGTTGCACGGCCGGTTGTGTCGACCTGAGGATGGTGTGCGAACCTCGTCCCGACTATGGTCGACAGAGTGTGGCCTGGGAGGGCAATGAGAGTGGAGTGCAGCGTGCGACAACGAATGATCCCAGCGTCCCATCACTGCGGCTGCGCACCGATCTGTTGACGGTGCTCGACACCTCGCGGAGGGGAGTGCTGTCGGGGGCTCGCATACTCTCGTCCGGCGAGGATGCCTTCGTGGCCCTCGCCTGGCTTGATGGCACGCTTCCGCGGACCGCCGCTGAAGCGCGCGCGGCCTGTGAGGCGACAGGACGGGGATGGGCAGTCTGGGCTCGTGAGTGTAGATTTGCCGGAGCATCCGACCTCTGCACAATCACGTCTCTGAGACGGGATGCCCTGACGCTGGAAGGGCTTCGCTTCGAAAAGACCGGCGCGATTCTCGCCGCCCCGACGTTTTCGGTCCCCGAGGTACTGGGAGGCTCCCGCAATTGGGATTACCGCTACACGTGGTGGCGAGACGGGAGTATGGAAGCTGTCGCCCTGGCGAATGCCGGTCATCCGCAGGCTCTCCACGAGTTCCTGCGCTTTGCGGTTCGAACCATCAAGCCCACTGAGATCACCGCGCTCCCGGTAATGGTTCGGGTGGATGGCGGCCACGACCTTGCGGAGATCACGCTCAATCACCTTGCCGGATATGGAGCGGATGTCAACGGGCAGGGAGGTGCCCGACCCGTTCGGATTGGCAACGGCGCTGCAGGTCAACGTCAGAACGACATCCCGGGCTGGATGGTGGAGGCCATTGCCGTTCATGTCGGCAAACACGGACAACTCTCCGACGAACTCTGGGAGTTGACCAAGGCTTTCGTCGAGGAGGCGAGAGCCAATTGGCACCTGCCCGACCATGGCATCTGGGAGGTCCTGGCGGAGCCTCGTCACTTCGTCTCTTCAAAACTCCTCTCCTGGGTGGCATTGGACCGAGGAGCAGATCTGGCAACGAGCAAGGGCGATCACCAACGCGCCAAGGCATGGCGAGCCGAGGCCGCTGCCATCCACGCAGACATCTGTCGTCAGGGGATCGAGAAGGGGGTCTTCCGACAGTCATACGGGAGCAAGGAGCTGGATGCTTCAGCGTTGCTGATGGCGGTCTTTGGGTTTCTACCGGCCCGCGATCCACGTTTGCAAGCGACCGTCCGTGCGATCGATCGCGAGCTCCACGTTAACGGTGGTGTGGAACGCTACCGAGTCGAAGCCAATGTCGACGGGCTGGGCGGACAGGACGAAGGCACCTTCGCCATCTGCTCCTTCTGGCTCGTGCATGCGCTGGCGGTCATCGGGGAGGGCGGAAAGGCTCGACGACTGTTCGACGAACTCCAGGCACAGAGAGGAGCGGGTGGCCTCTACGCTGAGGAGATCGATGGACGCACCGGCAGTGCCCTCGGCAACATTCCCCAGGGCTATTCACACCTCGGCGCCATGGGGGCGACGGCCGCCCTGGCCCAGCTGGAGCGGGGTCCGGTGCATCGGACCACTCCCCCGTGTGGAGAAGTGACCGTCTGAGCCCGACCGGGGAAATGCGCTGAGGGTCAGCTGACCCCGGGACCCGATCCCTGCACGCGGACCTGGCTGCGGTCGATCCTGGGGCGTGCCACCGGCGCTGCGCTCGTGCTTGTCGAAGAGTGCTCGATGGGTGCAGCCGTGTGGCCAAGGCCGGCGGCGACAGCGTTGAGCACACCGCCCACGCCGCCGCCCGCCCCGAGGACCGTCTTGCCAGCACTGACGGCACTTCCGTCGCGGCTATAGACCATGCCCTCCGGACGAGTCAAGCTTGTCAGTGCCTTGGCCGCGACCTGACGCACCTCCAAGCTGGGGATTCCCTGCGGAAAGGCCGTGGACGCGCCTGCGGCGAGGTACGGGCGGGTCGCAGGATCGCGAGAAAAGACGACGTGCGAGGCTGGGCTGATCCCTGGCGGGCCGCCGCCTACTCCGAATTGCATGGCTGATGCCTCCTCTCTTTGTCCGTCCTCATGCTGAGGAGGACGTCATCGTACGCCGCCAGGACCCTGTCCCACCTGGCGCTGTGGGGTTGAAACCAAGCTGTGACCGCATTGGGCGTCCGATGTCCGTGCTTCGCTTGGGTCGATTGGAAACTTCCCGTCCCCGCCGCCACGCGGGGAGCGCTGGTCGCAGAATCTCCTGCCGTGAGCAGAGCGTCCGACGCGCCGAGCATCTGGCGCAACCGCGGTTTCCTCGCCCTCTGGTTCGGGCAGGCAATCAGCGAGACCGGTTCCCAGGTGTCCTTCCTCGCGGTCCCTCTCACCGCCATCATCGTGCTTCATGCCGATGCCTTCCAGGCCGGTCTCCTCGGCACCTTCCAGTTCGCACCCTTTCTCCTCGTGGGGCTACCAGCCGGTGTGTGGGTCGACCGCTGGCGGCGTCGCTTCGTGCTCATCGTTGCCGACTGTGGCCGCCTGCTGGCGCTGGGCTCCATCCCCGTTGCCGCTCAGGCGGGGGTCCTCACTCTCCTGCAGCTCTACGTGGTCGCCGTAATCAGCGGTGTCCTCACCGTGTTCTTCGATGTCGCCTATCAGTCGTTCCTCCCCGCGCTGGTGTCGCCTGATCAACTGATCGACGGCAACGCCAAGCTCAGCTTCACCCAGTCCACCGCCGAGCTCGTCGGTCCCGGGCTCGGCGGAGCGCTGGTGGGTGCAGTGGGTGCAGCGCGCGCCGTCACCGTGGACGCGGCCAGCTACCTCGTGTCCGTCATCTCCCTCCTCTTCGTGCGGGGAGCGCGGGAGGAGGTCCCCGACCGAGCCACGCGGCGGTCGCTGCGCATCGAACTCGGCGAGGGCCTGCGCTATGTGCTGGGGAACCCGGTGCTGCGCAGCATCGCCGGCTGCACGGGCACGGTGAACTTCTTCATCCATCTGGGCATGGCCGTGGTCATCCTCTACGCCACCAACGAACTGCACCTGACCCCCGCCGCCATCGGGCTCTGGTTTGGCCTGGGCGGCATTGGTGCACCCATCGGCGCCGTGGTTGCCGGTCGGCTGGCTCGGCGTTTCGGTACCGGTCCGACGATCACCGGGATCGTGTGGGCCACGGGATGGTCCTGGTTCCTCGTGGTTCTCGCGCCGCGTGCCTCACCTCTGCCCTGGTTAATCGCCGCCGGTGTCGTGGGTTCCTTCGGTGGTGTCGTGTACAACGTCACCCAGGTGAGCCTCCGCCAGGCCATCACCCCGCACCGCCTCCAGGGGCGGATGAACGCCTCGATGCGCTTCCTCGTGTGGGGAACGATCCCTCTGGGCAGCTTTGCCGGGGGAGTCATCGGTCAGGCGGCGGGGCTGCGCACCGCACTCTGGATCAGCGCCGCCGGCGCTCTGCTGGCGTCGTTGTGGGTCAGTTTTGGTCCGGTCCCGCGCCTGCGTAGCGCCGCGGATGCTCAGAGACCCGAGGGGAATGTGTATGGCGTTGGGCTGGGTGGGGGACCGCCGACGCTGATCTGAATCTGGGTGTGGTTGTTCAGCGGGATGGATCGAGGGTCACCGGTGTATGCGGTGCCGTCGACAACGATGCTGAGCGTCCCCGTCACCGGGCCGATGTGGTTGGCGTCGAGCGGCTGCTTCCAGATGTCGAAGTAGTCACCGAGGGTAAACGTCTTCTGGGTTGGTGATTCCATGTGGATGATGCCGTCACTGGTGTGACTGTGCAGCCAGTAGAAGCACTTGCCTCCCAACACGGAAGGTCCGGCACTGGTCTGCTGTTCTTGGCGACCGGGGATGCCGATTCCTGCGGGGATGATGCGCGGCTTGCCGTCAACGGTGACGGAAAGATGCGCGTGAACGTGGTATGCGACCTGTTCACTGGTGTCGCAGGTGATCCCGTTGACGGGATCACCACCCGCCGTCGCGTCGGGCGGGGCGAGTTGCCTGAGGTCGATCGCTGCGGTCGGCGACGGTTGCGGCGAGGCCTTCCCGCTCCCGCGAATGATGAGGAATCCCACGATGAGGACCAGCACGCCTGCCGCCGCGCCTCCGGCCCACATCCAGCGCCGACGCATGGCGGCTCGGCGCCGCTGCTCGGCGCGGCGCTCCTCGAGCTGTTGCTGGGAGCGCCGCGATTTGCCCTTGGGGCGGCGCTGCTGGCCGGTACGGGGGTTCGATTGTGCAGGACGCGGGTTGGGAGTGCTCATGGGTGAAGGAGAGGCGAGAGTATAGGTTCGGCGCTGCCCGCCCTTGTGCTTGTACGGAGAGACGTGGTCCGACTCGCCCCTCAGAGGTGGTGCAGACCCAGCGCTGGGCCGGCGACTCTGAGACCGCACCGCAGAAGGTCGACGTTGTCGGCGGTGATCCGCTGCACGCCGCAGTCGACCACCCGTCGTGCCACCGCGGGGTCATTCACCGTCCAGGCGGTCACCGGCAGGCCTAACTTCTCCGCCGCGGCGCAGATCTCGGGGGTGATCAGCCAGTGCTGGATGCACAACGCTGCGGCACCGACCTCCGCGCTGCGCTCTGCGATGATGCGCGGCAACCGATTTCTCCAGGGCAGTCCGGCGAGCCGGGCAACGCCGTTCCTCGGGCGGTTGCGAGCATCCTCGACGGCTCGGCCGATCTCGACGAGCGAGCCCCCGAGGTGGCGGGCATCACGGTGTCCGAGCCACAGCTCGTGGAGCACGCGTCGCACGTACCCGGCGCGCTGGTCGCCGATGTCGGGGAACGACGGCCAACGTTCGGTTCGAGGTGCGGCGAAGCGAAGGTGGAGAAGCGCGTCACGGTTCTCGGTGCATGCGGCGAAATCGGCACCGTTGCGCCGGCGGCTGAGCCAGTCGCCCAGGGTACCGGCGGTGGCATCGCCCTTGATGTCGAGGAGGAGGGGGACCCTGCCGTCGAGGACCTCCACCGCCTCATCGAGGGTGAGCAGGGCGGGGTCAAGGCGGCGCAGATCGGCGAGGGAGAGATCGGCGACGCGGGTGCCTGTCGGTATTCGCGCGGATGGATTGACGACGTTGGCCGGCGTAACGGTGGTGTCGTGGCGGAGCACCATGAACTCGTCCGAGGTGCTGCAGACATCAACCTCGAGGCGAAGCAAGCGCAAACTCGCCGCGGCCTCGAGGTGCCCACGGGTCGGGGTACCGTGTAGACGGCGGACAGCGCCGCCGGCGTGGCCAATGAAGTCAACCCCACTGGGTTGATCCCGCGTAGGGGCGGTCAGCGCTGGGCGTCGCAGCGCCGGGAGTGGGGTCTGTACCACGGACTCAGTGTGCAAGGCAGTCGATTAAGGCGGAGTCAACCTGTGGCCACGGTCCCGTCAACACCTCAGTCTGGACGAGCGCCTTTCTCCGTCACGGCGTCGAGGCGGTCGAGCCGATAACCCACTCCGAAAACTGTGGTGATGCGGAAGGGCAAGTGGTCGAATTTCTCGAACTTCTCCCGCAGCCAGCGAACGTGAACGTCAATGGTCTTGGGGTCACCGAAGAACTTGCTGCCCCAGATACGCTGGATGATGAGCTGGCGACTCTGCACCCGGCCGGCGTGCAGGACGAGGAGGGAGAGGAGGTCGAACTCCTTGGGCGCGAGATGGAGCTCGTCGCTTCCCACGTGCACTCGGCGGGCGGCACGATCGATGCGGAAGACACCGATCTCCTCGACCTCCTTCTCCTCGATGCGCTCTCGCGCGGCGATATCGGAGCGTCGCAACTGGGCGCTGACCCGGGCCAGCAATTCGTTGAGGGAGAAAGGCTTGGTGACGTAATCGTCGGCTCCGATCTTTAGGCCCACGACCTTGTCGAGCTCTGAGCCCTTGGCGGTGAGCATGATGATCGGCGTGGACATTTCCTGGCGGAGAATTCGGCACACCTCCACACCGGATATCTCGGGGAGCATGAGGTCGAGGAGGATGAGGTCAGGACGATGGTTGCGTGCGGCGGTGAGCGCCTCCGCCCCGGTGGCCGCCTCGCTGACCACGTAGCCTTCCTGGGCGAGGTTGTAGCGCAGGGTCTGGCGAATGGCGTCCTCGTCCTCGACGACGAGGATGCGTCTGGCTCCCGGCGATGCCACGGTCATCCGAGGTCCTCGATGACGCCGCTCTCCAGAAAGACGAGATCCTCGGCGAGATTGGTGACCCGATCACCGATGCGTTCAAAGTTCTGCGCCGCCAGGATGAGATGCGTTCCCCGGTAGGCGTTTTCGCCGTCCTCGACCATCAGCTGGAGGATGTCGTCGATGAGGCGATGGTAGATGCGGTTGACTCGGTCATCGCGGGCGGCGATGACTCGGGCCTCGTCAACATCGCGCGCCACCAGGGCACTGAGAATGTCGCGCACCTGTTCGGCACAGACCGTGGAAAGGCGGGGGATGTCGACCGGCGATTTCAGCGGTGCAAGGTCCGCGAGATCGCGGGCGATGCGGGCGATGTTGACGCAGTGGTCGCCCATGCGCTCGAGTTCGGCCGCCATGTGGAGGAATCCCATGATCTCGCGGAGGTCTCGTGCCACCGGAGCCTGGGTGAGGATGGCGTTGAAGCTGAGTTCGCGCGCCTCGGCCTCCATCGCGTTGACCTTGACGTCGCCTGCGATGACCTCGGCGCATTGTTCGACGTCACGGTCGCAGAGACCAGCGGTGGCCTTGGTGATCGCCCCGTCGACGTGGTCGCCCATCCCCAGGATCACCTCACGGATCCGCTTCAGTTCATCGCCAAGCAGTGAGCGGTGGGGGTGGGGGAGGGGATCACTCATCCGAACCTCCCGGTGATGTAATCCTCGGTACGGGAGTCGCTGGGGTTGCGGAAGAGCGTCACCGTGTTGTTCATCTCCACCAACTCCCCGGCCCGACCGTCTCCCATGAGCATGAACGCCGTGTAGTCGCTGACCCGGGCGGCCTGCTGCATGTTGTGGGTCACGATGACCATTGTCACGTCCTTCCGCAGCTCGCGCATGAGTTCTTCCACCCTGAGTGTGGCGATGGGATCGAGCGCTGAGGTGGGCTCGTCCATGAGGATGACCTCCGGCTCCACAGCGAGGGTTCGGGCCAGGCAGAGACGCTGTTGCTGCCCGCCCGAGAGGCCCAGTGCTGAACGGCTCATGCGGTCCTTCACCTCGTCCCAGAGCCCGGCCCGCGTCAGCGCACGTTCGATCGGCTCCGCCAGCTGGCGGCGGCTCCAGCGCCGCTCCAGCCGCAGGCCGTAGGCGACATTGTCGAAGACCGACATGGGAAAGGGATTGGGACGCTGGAAGAGCATGCCGATGCGCCGGCGCATGGCGATCACGGCGTCCGTGGTTAGGGCCAGGGGGGCGTCATCGAGGAGCAACTCGCCGGTGGTATGGAAACCATCGATGAGGTCGTTCATCCGGTTGAGGCTGCGCAGCAGGGTGCTCTTGCCACAGCCGCTCGGCCCGATGACGGCGGTCACGCGATGCTCCGGCGCGGCGAGGTAGACGTCGCGCAGGGCAAGGAAGTCGCCATACCAGGCATTGAAGCCGCGGGCCTCCAGCTTGGTCGGGGGTTTCTCCTCGGCCACGGTGCTGGGCACGATATCGGAAACGTCGAAGTTCAGCCGAGCCGGTTGGGCCATCAGGTGCGCCCTTGGAGGCGTCGGACGGCCAGACGACCGGTGACCCGGGCCGCCACATTGAAGACGAGGACCAAGAGAATGAGCAGAGCGGCGACGCCAGCGGTGTAGAGGTTGACGTCGGGGACGTCGCTCACCTGCACCTGGCTGCGGAAGAGGTAGAGGTTGACTGCCAGGGTGTCGCCGGTCTCGAAGGGGCTGAGGCCAAAGTTGGGATGAGGGGTGGGTGTTCCCGCGGTGCCAGTGAAGAGCACCGCCGCGGCCTCGCCAAAGACGCGGCCGGCGATGAGGATCATGCCGGTGATGAGGCTGGGGAGGGCGGCACGGAGCAGCGTGCGGGTGATTGCCTGCCAGCGGGTCGCGCCCAGCGCTAGAGCCCCCTCACGTAACACCGGCGGCAGGGCGCGCAGGGCGTCTTCGGTGACCCGAATTGCATAGGGCAACCCGATGACGGTCAGCGCCAGAGCGGCGGCGAGCCGGGAGGGCTGGGCATGCACCGCCTGCACGAAGAGCGAGTACCCGAACAGACCCACGACGATCGAGGGCAGGGTGGCGAGCGTCTCTGTCGCGCGCCGAACAGCGTTGACCAGCCGCCCGGTGCCCGCGTACTCCGCGAAGTAGATACCGGCGGCCAGGCCCGTGGGGATGGTGAGAAGGAGTGTCAGCACCAACAGGTACGCGGTGTTGAAGAGTTGCGGCGCCACTCCGCTGCCCGCGCCGGTGGTGATCGGCGAGTGCGTATAGAAGTGCACTTGGGTGATCTCGTTCCACCCTGCGGCCAGGCTGTAGGCAACGATCCAGGCAAGGACCGCCAGGAGGAGACCCGCCGCTCCCCGGACGGCCGTCAGCGCCACGGCGTTACTGACCCGCGCTCGGCGATTCACCGCTGAGCCCTCCGCTGGGTGAGCCGGGCGGCGGTGACGCAGAGGAAGGTGACCACGAGGAGGACGATGGCCAGCATGTAGCGCGCCGCCTCCGCTTTGGGATTGGCTCCGAGCTCGGAGATGCCGTCGGTGATCGTGGTTGTCATGGTCATCCCCGGCTGGAAGAGGAATGAGGTGCCCTGATCGAGGTGAGGGGGCTGGGGCACCGAACCGATGACGAAGGCAACGGCGAGCGCCTCTCCCATAGCCCGGGCAAGGCCGAGCACGATCCCGGTGAGGATGCCGGCACGGGCCGCGGGAAGGAGAACGCGTCGGATGGTCTGCCACTGGGTTGCGCCCAGCGCATACGACCCCTCCTTGAGGGCTGGCGGCAGGCCGAGCAGAGCATCCGCACTGAGGCTGGCGATGGTGGGGACGATCATCACCGCAAGGACGATGGCGGCGGCAGCGAACCCCTGTCCGTTCTTCCCCGCTGGCGCCAGTGGCGCGAGGTGCGGCACCAGCACCACCAATCCGAGGAACCCGTACACCACCGAGGGAATGCCGAGAAAGAGTTCGATCGCCGGACGCATGATGCGGTTGCCAAAGCGCCGGTTCGTCTCGGCGATGACCAGCGCGACGCAGAGCCCCAGGGGGACGGCGAGAAGGAGCGCCAGCCCGACGGCGACGAGTGAGCCCAGAATCGGCGTCAGTGCTCCGAAATGTGGCTGCGAATGGTAGGCGCCCTCGGGGTCCCAGAGCGCAGATCCGAAGAAGTTGTCGAGGCCAATGTGGTCGACGCCGTACGCGGCGTGGATACCGAGAAAGACGATGACGAGCGCAACGACGAGGAGGCTCAGCCCCGCCGAACCAGCCAGCGCCACCCGGGAGATGCGCTCAGTGCGCAGTCGCCCACGCCAGACGGCACTGCTGGCCGCCGACGTGGGCGTGACTGCTGCCATCGAATCTCCTATTCTCCGGAAGGTGTCACTTGTCGACGGCCGCCTGATTGTCGGTGGTGGACAGCGGCAGGTATCCCTGCGCGGTCAGGGTGCCCTTCTGGAAGCCGGGTGTCTGCATGTATTGCAGGAAGGAGAGCGTGAGCTGGGACGGGCTGGAACTGGTGAAACAGTGCTCGTGGGAGAAGAACGGGTAGGAGCCGGTCTTTACGTTGTCAGCGGCGGGGCCGTGGTTGTCGATGGTCACGGGGACCAGGGTGGTTCCCTTGAGGCCGGATTGCACCAGGTAGGACACGCCTCCAGGGGTGGGGGGCAGCGCGCCGATGAGCTGTTGGGTGGTGTCGATGACCTGGGCCGCGTTGCTCGTCTCATCGACACCATTCATGAGGTCCTTGTCGAAGCTGAGGCGCGTCCCCGAACCCGGTTTGCGCTCCAGGACGGCGATGGGAAGGTCGGCACCGCCAACGTCCTTCCAGTTAGTCACCTTGCCCGAGAAGATGTCCTGGATCTGCTTGGCGCTGAGGTTGGTCACTTTGGTGGCCGGATTCACCGCGACCACGAACGTGACGATAGCGATCGGGTGATCCACGACGGTCTTGGGATCGACACCCTTGACCAGGCCCACGGGCACGTCCGAATTCCCGACGTCGACGCCGCCTGAGGATGCCTTGGTCACTCCGGTGCTGGAGTTGGTGGCGGCGACGGTGATGGTGCTGTCCGGGCACTTTGCGGAGTACTCATCGGCGGCCTTCTGCACCAGCGCCTTGATTGCCGAGGAGCCATCGGCCTTGATCGAACCGGTGGCACACGCGGGCACCTGGGTGGCTGCCGCAGTGGGGGCCTGAGCGACGCTGCTGGAACTGCCCGTGCTGGCGTCGCCGCAGGCTGCAAGCCCAAGACCGAGAAGAGCCATCGAGAGAACGGTCTGCGTTCTGGGCATGGGACCCCCTGAACCGTCTGGCCATCGGGACATCCGTGGCTGTGGAGATCGTCGCGGGATCGGCGTTGTGCCGGGGTGTGCGCTGCACTAAGGAGTGGTTAACGAGGACTCTCGGCACCTCCGGGGGACGGCGGAGCGCAATGGCATACTCGCGCCTATGGCAGGTCCTCGACCCGGAGCCGACGACGGCGCCCTGGCCCAGCTTCGGGCCATCGGCGAGCAGCTCGACGCAGACCTCGGGCTCCTGATCGTGGATGGCACCGGACGGGTGGTGCTGCTGACGACATCAGCAGCGGCCCTGCTCGCGCTCGCCGGCGACGTTCTGGGGCGGCAGATCAGCAGCCTCCGACCCGACCATCGACTCGCGCGCCTCATCGAGAGTTGTCTCGACACCCACCAGTCGGAGGAGCGGGAGCTCTCCACCGCGGCATCCAACCTTGTGCTGCGCGCCTTTCCGGCCGAGGGAGAGGAGGGGGGAGTCGTGGTCATCGTCCGCGATGAGACTCGCGCACGGCGACTACAGCGCGTGCGCCGGGACTTCGTCACCAACGTCTCTCATGAGTTGCGCACTCCCATCACGGCGATCCGCCTGCTCGTCGAGACCCTGGAGAACGGGGCATTGCGGGACCCGGAGGCGGCGCCGACATTCCTTCATAGCATCGGCCTCGAGGTCCAACACCTCGCGCAGATGGTGGAGGAACTGCTCGAACTCAGCACCATCGAGAATGGTGAGCGCCGACTCGATTTCGGCGCGGTGCCGCCCGAGACCCTGCTGGAGAGCATGGACCGGCTGCGGCCGCTGGCGCAGGAGTGCCGTGTGACGCTGCACCTCGAGGTCAGTCCGGGGACTCCGCCGATCTGGGGCGACAGCGGCCGCCTCAGCCACGTTGTTCGCAACCTTGTCCACAACGCTATCAAGTTTACTTCCCGGGGAGGGACGATCACGCTCTCGGCACGCCGGTGCGCCGATGGTCGTCGCGTGGAGTTGCGTTGTGCCGACACTGGTGTTGGCATTCGCCCCGAGGATGTGCCACGGATCTTCGAGCGCTTCTGGAAGGCGGACAGTTCACGTCAGCGAGATGGCGAGGGCTCGGGACTGGGGCTGGCGATCGCTCGCCACATCGTGGAGGCGCACGCTGGAAGCATCCGCGTCGAGTCGCGGCCCGGCAAGGGATCGACGTTCATCATCGAATTACCAGCGGTGGTCGACTGATGATTTCTTCTTACTCGGCACGCCTCGAATGGATCGTACGGTTGGCTCATGGGGAAGAGCACGTGCGGACGGCCGATCACGGGCGCGGGCGGAATCGTCGTTCGCGTTGGAGCTGATGGCGAATTGAGGATCGCGCTCGTCCACCGACCGAAGTACGATGACTGGTCGCTGCCCAAGGGCAAGCGCCGTCCCAACGAGCAGTTGCCTGTAACCGCTCTCCGCGAGGTGGCGGAGGAGACTGGACAGCGGTGCGAACTGGTCGGTCCCCAGGTGGCCCGCACCGACTACACCGACCACAAAGGGCGCCCGAAGCAGGTTCATTACTGGGTTATGCAGCCCATCGGCGGGAGTTTCGTGCCTGGCGACGAGGTGGACGCGGTCCAGTGGCTGCGGCCCCAGAAGGCGGTCATCCGTCTCACCCACGAGCACGACCGCAGGATGCTGTGCGACGTTCTCGACCGGGTGCGAGTCTTGCTCCAGCAACGGAGCGCCGCGGTGAGCGCGGTCTCCGCTCTCAACTGAGGGCTGGTGCTGGGCGCAGGCAGGCCAAGCTCAGGGCCTTCAAGCGGCGTGGATGGCAGGAGCCAGCATTGCTGCACCGATAGCGACCAGCTCGGGGACGGTGACCGTGATGGGATCGCATGCTGCCATCCCTCGGCGTCGAGGACAAGCTGGCGACCAGCCGGATCGGCGATCGTGGCGAGGGCCAGAGACGGTGGCACAGAAGCATCTCGAATTTCGGCATGAAGGGAGGCCAAGGCGGAGGTGGAACCCGCCAGGGTGATTCCGCGGACGCCATTGGCCTCATCCCCAAAGGGGATTCCTTGGTTCGTCAAGTCTGGAGTT
>JBPCLW010000007.1:0-12462 GCA_051002895.1 Candidatus Dormibacteria bacterium
CATCTGCAGTTCGGGGATGCCACGCATGCTGAATCTCCGCAGGCTTGAATCGATCGCGGGAAGACTCCCACACCTCGAGGCGCCCTGTGGGGCTATTCCGAGATCTTTTTCAGCACCCTGCTAGGCACCGGCGCCACCCCGGAGGAAGGCGAGGACTACTTCTTCAGCAGTTCGGTGAAATCCCCAGCGTGGTTGTTCAGCAATTCGTGGAGCTGGAGCATCTCATCACCGGTGATTGGCTCTGGCACTTGGGGAATCCCCTCGTCGATGGTGGGCCGGGGGCGTTCCTCGGAGCCAGTGAACTCGCCTTCGGTCTGGAAGATGATCTGCAGCAGGTTTTCGTCACTGCATGCCGTGCAGGTCACGCGCACGAGGGCACGGTTGCCCTGCTGCGCGAGCACGTTGATTCCACACTCGGCCATGTTCTGCCCGCAGCGGGCGCAGCGATACCGTTTGGCCTGGGAGCGGAGCAGTTCCGGAAGATCCACGAGCTCAGTATAGGCGGGGTGGTGGCGGGCTCAAACTCACATCTCTGCTTCGTAGGACCCGCCGCTTGCGGATCAGGCGGTTCCCGGGCTCGGGGTACTGGCCGCGCCTTCAGGGCCTCGGTCCCGATACTGACGCCGTGAGATTCGCCACCTGGAATGTCAACTCGATCGCAGCCCGCCTGCCCCGCCTCCTCGAATGGCTCGAACTCGTCAGCCCCGATGTCGTCTGCCTCCAGGAGACCAAGTGCGCGCAAACGCAGTTTCCTGTGGCCGAGCTGGGCGCCCTCGGCTACGACTCCGCCGCCCACGGCCTCGGTGCCTGGAATGGCGTGGCCGTCATCTCCCGACTGGGGATCGAGGATGTCGTCCGCGGCCTCGTTGACGAAGTCGGCTTCGAGGGGCCCGAAGGTCGAGCGCTGGGCGCCACCTGCGGTGGGGTGCGCTTCTGGTCGGTCTACGTACCCAACGGGCGAGCCCTCGACCACCCCCACTACCAGTACAAGCTGAGTTGGATGGGGCTGCTCCGGGGGGTGGCCGCTGCGGAACTGCATCAGGCCCCACCGCTGGCGATCTGCGGCGACTTCAACATCGCCCCCACCGACGCCGACGTCTGGGATCCGGCGGCGTTCGCCACCTCCACTCATGTCACCCCGCAGGAGCGAGCTGCCCTGGTGTCGCTCCTCGACCTCGGTCTCCACGACGTGGTTCCCCGGCCCATGAAGCACGACCACCCATTCACCTACTGGGACTATCGGGCAGGCATGTTCCACAAGAACATGGGAATGCGGATCGACCTCGTGTATGCCAGCCCGCGGCTGGCGCAGGCGGTGACCGACGCCTATGTCGACCGCGACGCTCGGAAGGGCAAGCTCCCTTCGGACCACGCCCCTATCGTCGTCGACGTCACCCCAGCCGGAGGAGGCTCGGCGGACGGCTGGTAGACTCGGCCGTCGCCGCTGGGGAGTGGCCAAGTGGTAAGGCAGCTGACTCTGGATCAGCCAATCAGAGGTTCGAATCCTCTCTCCCCAGCCAACCACTCTGAGATCAGAAACAGCCGCTGACGAGGCGCCCGGGTTACGCCACAGCGCTGCTACAGCTGATAATCCCGTCCGCCCACCCTCGCCCGACGCCCTCTGCGGCACATCACAGTCGTGCACCGTTTAGACAAGGACCTAGGGGCCTCGGAGGGGCCAGTAACGGAAGGCCCGAGGACAACGGCACATTCCCCAGGGGCCCGGGCCGACTCAGCGGTGTCATCCTCGCTTGCATCACCGACCCCGCCGTCGGCCTGACCCCGGCGCAGCAAGCCAAGGCCCGCGAGGTGGCCGCGGCGCCATGCGGAAGATCAACGGGCCGGGGCCCGAGCCGGGGCGTGACCACCTGCCCGGTCCCCACAGACCTAGGCAACGACCTACTGGGTCTGGCAGGATCCCGCGTGACCCGTCTGTCAGTTTGGATCGCGGCGGCTATGGCCCTCAGCGTCGCCGGATGCGGCGATGCCGGCTACATGATGCGAGCCTAGATACTCAAGCTCTCGCGACTCTGGACAAGAACAACGTCCGGCAAGACTTCGTGACAGCGCCAGTAGGGCGTCTTGCCTTACTCGCCAGCCCCGAGCTCGGCCAGTGCCCCGTTGAGGAGCCAGCGCGCAGCGTCCAGCATGGCCATCTTGGCGTCGGTCAGGTCGAGCCCGACGGCATCAACTAAAGAGATCATCGACTCACACCCGATGACGATGCCCAAGGCGTGTGCTATCCGGGCGAGGCTGTCCGGGGGCAGGCGCTCATCCAGCGGTGCGATCACCTGCTTGATCTGGTCGTTGCGTCGCCTCTGGCGAACAGGGACCGCCTCTGCCTCAGGGTCGTTTTGCTGGCGGAACCATTGGTCCAGGGCGCCCTTTGCAATCCTGCGGTATGGCACCTGGTCCTCAAGCATTTGGAACCCAGTGCTTCGGATGAGGGCCTCCAGGCGAGCCTGAGGATCCAGACCAGCGGCGGCGATGAGCTCGCTCGTGATCTTGGCGTCTTCCTCGCCCGCAACTGCAGCCTCCAACCACAGTTCCTCGGCCGAGGGAAAGTACCTGTAGGCCGTCGCGACAGATACCAGTGCCCGCTCAGCCGCCTCGGGCATCGAGGGCGCTTGGCCCTGCCTCAGGAGCTCTCCGG
This sequence comes from Candidatus Dormibacteria bacterium, assembly GCA_051002895.1. Classification (GTDB taxonomy): domain Bacteria; phylum Chloroflexota; class Dormibacteria; order Aeolococcales; family Aeolococcaceae; genus JBPCLW01. Next base: position 2,654 of record JBPCLW010000007.1, read on the forward strand.
CAGCGGTGAGCAGCGCAGTGCGCGTTCGGGCCCGCTGGTTCACCCGCCCGCCGTCTTTGAGAGAACGTTCTTGACGTGAGATATCCATCTCATCATGATACCGCTCACGCGGACACGAGGACCGCACAACAGCAAGGAGTCAGGCCATGGAGCAAACGGAGATGATCGCTCTCGTCGAGCGGCACCTGAAGGCAGAGGGCACCGGTGATGTCGAGGGCGCAGTCGCGGTCTACACCGACGACATCGTCCACCACGCGGTCGGCTTCCCCGGCAGCCCGCGAGAAGGCAAGAACTCGGCTCGGGAGTTCTACAACTTCCTGACGGCGAACTTCCGCACAGAGCAGGAGACGCCGCTACGCCGATTCTTCGACGGCGACACCATGATCCTCGAACAGACCATGACCGGCTCGGTCATCGGCGAGATGCTCGGCATCCCCGGCAACGGACGCCGCGTGAGCTTCGGCATCCTGCACATCTTTGACTTCCGCGACGGGCTGATCAGCCGCGAGCAGGTGTGGCTCGACAGCGGTGCCGTCGTGGCCCAGCTCAGCGCGGCCTGACCCTCAAGCGGGCTCGAGAGTAGGTGCCGTGATACCCGGCACCGGGCGCCGCTAGCCGAGGCCGTATCCGAGCTGGTGCCCCTGGCCCCGTGGCCGACCTGACCCGAGCATGGGAGAAGGGCATCCCGCCGGCGCCCTCGAAGTGCTGCGGTCCTCCGGCTACCTACAGCCGCCCAGCCTGACCATGCGCCCGCCCGCGTCTGCTATTGCCCCGGCCAACCGCCAGGTGAACAGAGGATAAGTGGCGCGCTTTCGCTCCGCCTCCCACTCTCGCCGCCACAGCGCTCAGGCGTGGATACGAGGTTCGAATCCTCTCTCCCCAGCCATACTTGCCAGGGTGCGAACCGTTTCCCGAAGACTGTCAAATTCCTACGACTCGCACCAGAGCCGGGTTCGGAGTCAAGCGTGACATGTCAGAAACGTCACCGGTGAGCATGACCGACGGACCGCTCCGAATGGCTTCAGCCATGATCTGGGCATCGCTCGCGTCCTCTAATCCGGCGCGACCAAGAAGTGTTCCTGCCGCTATGGCCAAACGTTTGCTCACGAATGGTATCCACGCTGATTGAAGCAGTCGATTCAACGCCGCATCCATTGGCCTGCCCCGCGCCGTTTGCGTCATGACGGCAGGTGGAATCACGATCCGGGCCCCTGACGTTACAGCGGCACTGACGATGCTTCGCACACGGCGATCACCCCGAGTGAGTGCAATCACGGCCCCGGAGTCGAGGATCAGGCTTCGGCGAGCCAAGCATCTTCCCCGGCTCTCAATTCCTCATCGCTCAGTGGGCCAAACTGCTCATCCAGCGTGGCTAAGTAGGAGCGCTGGCGGTCAGCAAGCACACGTTGACGGAGACCATCGGCGACGTAGCCGGAAAGTGGTTGGCCACCTGCCCAGTGCCGGGCCTCGGTAACCAACTCAGCCGGAAGCGAGAGCGAAACCTTTTCGATTGCCATGACGTAATCCTACCACGGTAGGATAGGGCGGCCAAGGGAGGGAGCAGAAGTATTCGCGCCGTTATCGGCGTCGGCGCACCGCTTGGTCAGACGGATGGGCCGTCCCCTGAACTGGCGGAAAGAGTTCGCCTTGTGTAAGGCCAGGTCAGCCAAACTTGCTGGTTCGAACCGAGGTACAGCAACGAGGACATCGAAAGGCTCACGAAACTTCGCCTCGGTCAGTCGGCCGTCGCGGACGAGCAGATGTTCGAACACCACCGTGTGAAGGCTCGATCTGTGGGGTCTGAGCGCGATGTGCTCCTGTACTACCTCAACAAAGAGATCGTGAGCACCTCCCCCGACCTCTCCACTCCACGATGGCCAAGATCGCCAACCCGGGGCCAGGGGCAGCGGGACTCGCTACGGGGGATCGTTGCCCACATGATCGAGGAGACTGCGCGGCATGTCGGTCAGGCCGACATTCTGCCCTGCCCGAACCACTGTCGGCCCCGAGTCAGCGCGAGCCCGATCACCAGGAGAGTCAGGCTCAGCCAGTCGACCGCCATCCCCGTTTTCGGCACAGTAATCGGGGCAGGGGGAGCCGCCGCCGGAACCGAGGGGAGGGGCGGAGGAGGGGAGCTCGCCGCCGCAGACACCTGGGCGACCGTCACGCTGGCCAACTCGCTCCCACAGGGGCTGGTTTCCGGTGCGTAGGCACGATCACCGCCATAGGCCACGGTCCAGCGATAGGTGCCGGGAACACCGGCGGCAAAGCTGGGCGAGGTGGCCTCACCGCCCGCAGCGACGGCAACGCTCCATGTCGCCACTGGTATGCCGGTGCATACGACATCTTCGGGACCGTAGAGCGCGAAGGTGAGAACCCCCGTAGGTGCGATCGCTCCGCCAAGCTGAGCGTGATCGGCGAGCAAGGTCCCCGGGGGGCCTCCTGGCGTCGGTATGGTGCTCAGAGTCGGCGTGGAGCGGACCGCCGCTAGTGACGTTCTTGCCTCCACCATCGTCGGAGATGCCAACACCAGACGCTGACCCGGATGGCCCTGGGCGGTAAGTTCCATCCCGCTGGGCGCCATTGCGGTGGCTCGCAGCGTCGTCGTCTCCCCGTGCGGGATCACCTCAGCGACGGCTCGGCCATCGTGGGTGACCGCGGTGATGGTGGTCTGGTCACCGGGGGCGATGGTGGCGGGGCCGGTGACCTCCAGATGCACCGCTACCCCGTTCACCGGCCGTCCTTGCCGATCCTGCGCCCAGACGGCCACCGGCACCGGGGTATCGATGGTGGTGGGGGGCATGGGCGCGAAGCTCAGCGTAGCCACCGTGGAGTGCGACCCATCGGCCGCGGCCAGGAGACGCTGGTACTCGTGCACTATCGCCGCGGCCGAGCTGATGCCGTCCAGGATGAAGCCGTCACTGAGGTGCCAGAGTGCGGCCTGCTCCGCTGCCGCCTCGTCGTCGCTGGGCTCTGCCGGCGCGGCGGTGAGTATCTGAGCGATCGCGTCCGACGTGGGACCGACCGGGATGTATGTCGCGGAGCGATCGAGGCGATGAGCGAAGTCGACGCAGTAGCCACGAGCGACCTCAGGGCGCCCATTTGGGCGAGCCGTGGTGATCAGGAACTGGCCAGCGTCGAGCCGGTGCACCGTCCGTCCGACGTGCCCACTGATCATTCGGTGCGCCCCAAGATGCACGTCGGAGAACGTTTCCGCCCGTGCTGGCGCGGCATGGAGGAGAGAGAGCAGCCCCGCCATGAGAGCCACCAGCGCCAGCCATCGCCGGTGGGAGCGGTGCGGCGACGGGAGCGATGACGGGCTGGGCCTCACGAGCCAGGACGAACGCATGGTGACCACCTCCTTGTATATCTGCGTCAGCAGAATAACAAGTGCGTAGAGGGGACCGCAAGGGGACGCCGAGGCCTGACGATGGTCCGACCGCCGCTGCGCTGCTGCGCTGCTGCGGCCCCCACCCGGAGGCACCCCTGAAGCAGGGCACTAGTGGTGACCGGCGGAAGTTCGCAACCCATGCTTGGTCTCGGCGCCCGATGCGTGCGTCAAGAGGCCCGGCGTCCCGTCGTCATGCATCATTGAGATGCACTCCTCCTCGCGCCACCCTCTTGTCGCCTCGAACGCCGATACCGGCGCCTGGGTCACGAACTTCCGCCGAAGCAGGGCACTAACCGTGTGTCACAGCCCGCCGCGTTCAAGGACGACCTTCGTTCCGTAGTCCCACCAGGCGCCGTAGCGGCCACTCAGCCAGGCCACATCTGATGACCGCCCGGTTGCGTTCGCCGCTTCCCGGACGACCACCGGACGAATGCTGTCGACCCCAGCGCCATCGGTCAGCGCCTGGTGCTGCCAGCTGCTACCACCGTCAGGAGTGGTCCAGCGCTCGACCTGCCGGGTGGATCCAATCTTCCGTGACAGAAGGACGACGGAGGGGTCCTTGGGATCCAGCACGATTCCCGGGGAATACTGCTGCTCTGCGTGATTCGGCGCCCTCCCCGGGGAATTCAGCCGCTCTGCATCGCTGATCGACGGTCCCGCGCCGACGATCTGATGCAGGTCCCAGCGGCCTCCTGTCCACCGCGCATACCAGTACTCGTGGTTGGCCTTGGAGGGGAACGTGGCAAAGACGATCACCGGGCGCCCCTGCGCGTCGTATGCAACGTCATGCACCCAGGCTCGTACGCCACTGCTCTTCGCGTCATACACGATCTCAGCATGCGACGGGTGAATGGGCAGCGCTCCGGGGCGACCGAGGCTCTTGCCCGATGCCGTCCATAATTCCCCATGGCGATACTCAGCGTAATAGATGCTTGATTGGACGTCGCGGGGATGGCCGTCGGTGAACGCCAGCGCAATCCTGTCCCGACCGTTGGACGCAACCTTGAGGTATGGGCGCTGCCGCCCAGGGGATCCAATCAGTCCCTTGGCCGAACTCCAGTGTCCATCGCTGCTACGGGTGGCGAACGTGGGTTCCCAATTGCCGCCACGCCAGAACAACCACAGACGGTTGTCCTCCGACGGCAGCATCACGGGGTTGGGATAGGTGTACCCCAAACGTCCGGGTGTATTGCTGGTGAGCGTGTGCCTCGGCCCCCAGGCGCTCACGTCCTCAGGGCGAACCGTGGTGCGGTAGACCATGTGCTTGCCGCTGTGTCCAGAATAGAACGCCGTGATCCGCTTGTCCGGCTCCACAAGCAGCGACGGATCGCTGTGGTCGTCCTCGGGCAGATGGCCCAGAACGACCTTCTGCTGCTGGCCAGTACGCCGGTCGATGGCCTCGACAGTGACACCCCCATGGGTGTCGATCCAACCGACCACATCCTGATCCCGTTGACCGGTGACGCGGACCGCGCGTGGGTCACCAAACCAAGACCAGGCGCCATTTCCGAGCGCCGTCACGGCGGGTTGCGTCGTGGTCGGGACAGCCTGGGCCTTCGCCGATACGGGGTGTGTCGCCGGAACTGTAAGAGCGGCGGCGGTGATCACCACCACGGAAGCAGCACACGCTCCGCGAACCAGGAATGAAGGACGCCACCCGCTCCGGGCAGCAGTCGACGGTTCGTCTGCCATGTGAGCAGGATATCGCGCTCATGCGGACATCGAACGGACAAGGCAGGAGGACAACGCGTCAGTACTCTCATCGGAATATGGGGATCCGTCACCTGCGCGAGGGCGATTAACATGTCGTCCACCAAGCCGCTCACCCCAACGGCCGCTGCGGCATGTGGGTTGCCGTCGATGATGACAACGCCGCTGCGCTCCTCACCTACGCATCGACGGGAGCGGGTCGGGGGCAGGGGACGACGGCCATCCTCTCCTGGACGCTTGCGGAGAAGGACCGAGGCTAAAGACGCGGCGCGGTACGCGTTCCGGAGCGACCGCCCTATGCTCTTCCGGGTATTCTCGGCGGTGTGAGCACCTTTCACTATCCCCGCGCGGCTGCGGGATGAACTGACCGGCACCATGCCTCTGGCTCCCGCGATCTACCGTCTCTTCCGCCGCACCGGCCCGGCATCGTACTTCGACCGCCTGTACGGCATGAGCGAGGATCCGTTCTCACTGGAAACATCCAGGTACGATGCCCGCAAGCGTCGCGTGGTTCTAGACATGGTTGGCCGCAAGAGCCATCACGCGGCGCTCGATGCCGGATGCGGCACGGGGATGATTGCCAATGCTCTCGTTCCCCATTGCCGCAGCGTCGTCGCCGTCGACTTCTCGGCGGTTGCCGTAGCGCGAGCTCGCAAGCGCAATCAGCACCCCGAGATCGTCGAGTTCAGTCAGGCCGACCTGGTCCATTTCCGCACCGCTCATCCAGTTGACCTCGTTGTTTGTTCCGAGGTCCTCTACTACCTCGAGGGAGGCGCACTCGACGCAGCGGTGAGCAATCTCCATGCCAGCTGCGCCCCCGATGCGTGGCTCATCGTCGTCCTTCCCGCTAGCAAGGACGAGCGTGTCCTCTCACGGATCAGGGCTCGGTTCCATCAGTTGGAGTACCAGCGCCACAAGGACTGGCGACGCTCGTACTCCGTCACCCTGTTCACGCCCAGGTAGTCCGCTTCGACGTGATTCCAATGGTCGAGACCGGGATTGGGGGGCGCCCAGCCGGGATGGGTGGAGGGCCCAGCGGGCGAGGTCGTTGTCGATTCCCCCTTCCGCCTGGATCGCCGACGTCTGAGTACCGAATAGAAGTCGGAGCCGAAGCGCAGGTCTCCGGGGCGGGAGGGAGCGCCGGCAGGGACTGTCAGGGTACGAGGATCTTCGGAAACCAAGGATCCCGCTATGGTGGTCCGCCGGAGCGGTCACCCTCCGCCGCCCAGCTCCCCTCGAATCCCATGCTCACCCTAAATTCCATACGCATCGAAATCGGCGACCGCGTGTTGCTCAAAGATGCCTCTGTGCTCATCAAGCAGGGCGAGAAGGTGGCCCTCGTCGGCCCCAACGGCACCGGTAAGACCACCCTGCTGAAGAGCATTGCCGGTGATCGGGCTCTCACCGGCGGCACCATCCGCATGCCCGAGCGCACCGCGTATCTCCGTCAGGAAACTGCGCCGATGCCGCGCGGCCACGCGCACATCGCCATGGAGTACCTCCTCGAGGCGAGTCCGCTCACCGCCATGCACCGGGAAATCGACGAACTCACTGTGAAGATGTCGCATACGAGCGGCGACGAACTCGACTCCGTCCTCGACCGCTTTGGTGACCTTCAAGAGCGCCTGACCCACGACGGTGGCTACGAGCTGGAGGCAAACGCCGAGCGCATTGCCAAAGGTGTGGGACTCGATGACGACGCCCTCCTCACTCCGGTCGACGCGCTCTCGGGAGGCCAGCGCCGCAAGCTCGAACTCGCCAGTCTTCTGCTTGCCGGCGGTGAGCTCTTCATTCTTGACGAGCCCACCAACCACCTCGACGTCGAAGCCAAACGATGGGTCATGAACTTCCTGCGCGACACTCAGTCGACGGTGATTGTCGTCAGCCATGACGTCAAGCTGATGGACACCGCCATCGATCGTGTGCTGGCCATCGAGAACGCCCAGATGGACGCCTACAAGGGCACGTACTCGGACTTCCTGCGCCAGCGTGCGGAGACCGAGACGCAGCGCGCCCACGCAGCCAAGGAGATCACCAAGGAGACCTCGCGACTCGAAGACACCAAGAAGATCTTCGCCAAAGCGAACGCCACGCATGCCAAGAAACGTAAGGCCTTACAGCGCCGCATCGACTCACTGAACGACCGCCTCAAGGAGCACGCACCACGAGTGCAGCGCCGGCAACTCAGGGTGCGCTTTCCGGCGCCGGCGCGCACCGGCGACCTGGTGTGCGAGGTGACCAATCTCAGCAAGTCATACGACAACCATCGGGTGTTCTCGGGTGTGGAGTTTCGTATCGAACGCAGCGACGTGCTCCTTCTAGTCGGCGTCAACGGTGCCGGGAAGACGACACTGCTGCGCTGCCTCGCAGAGCGCGAGAAGCCCGACACCGGGTCGGTGCGCTTGGGCGCCAACGTGCAGATGGGCTATTACGCCCAGGAACATGAGGACATCGTCAGCGGCCGTGCCGTACTTGACAATCTTCGCGGCGCGAGCGATGACGCCAGTGAGGCAGAGCTGCGCTCGGTTCTCGGCCACTTCGGTCTCACCGGCGGTGTCGCCGATCAGGATGCGGGAACGCTCTCCGGTGGGGAGAAGACCAAGCTGGCGCTGGCGCGCCTCATGGTCTCCCGCGCCAATCTTCTGCTTCTCGACGAGCCGACCAACAACCTCGATCCCCACTCCGTTGAGGCGCTGCTGGCCGCGCTCCAGCACTATGAGGGCACTGTTGTCCTGGTCAGCCACGATGCCGACTTCGTGGCCCAGCTCGCCCCCGAGCGGGTGCTCCTCCTGCCCGAGAGCAAGGTCGTCTTCTTCGACGAGCGGGTCCTCGGTCTCATCCCCCAGCGCTGAGTCCCACCGGTGTCACCATCGCGCAAGGTCCTGCGCGCAACAATGCGAGGATGACAGATCAGTTCTGGCCTCCCCCCCACGGCAGCAGCGAACCGCAGCCTCCTCCGGCATGGCCGCAGCCTCCAGAGTGGAGGCATCCCGGTGATGCCGCCGCTTCGGCGCCACCTCCTCCTCCGGTGGCTCTCCCGTATGGATATCGGTGGGACGGCCCACAGCCGCCGGCGCAGCAATATGGCCACTCGGCCTTCCCCTATAGCCCGTGGGCGATTCCGCCCGGGTCTTGGGCCGCGCCCATCGCGGCGCCGCCCAAGAAGCGCCGCGGCGCATCCATAGCCCTAAAAGTGGCGGCCGTCCTCGCCCTCATTGTCGGCGCCGTGGCTGCGGTTCAGCTCACCCACACCCCCAACGTTGCTCGCACCACCCCGCCAACCCTGGCACCGGCCATCAAACCGCCCGGATCCCTGGCGCCGTCGACGTCCTCACCGAGCACCGCGACCGGTGGCATCCCGGCCAAGGTCGATCCGGCCATCGTGGACATCACCACCGTCGTTGCGGGCGGTCACGCTGCGGGCACGGGGATGATCCTCAGTTCCGGCGGCGAAGTGCTCACCAACAACCACGTCATCGACGGGGCCACGAGCATCACCGTCAGTGTCGGCGGCACCAGCCAGGCCCGACCGGCGAGCATCGTCGGGTACGACGCGACCCACGACGTCGCCGTTATCCAAATTGCCGACGCGTCGAATCTCCCCGCTGTCAGTATCGGGGACTCCGGCGCCGTCGCCATCGGTGACCCTGTGGTGGCGCTGGGCAACGCCCTTGGTCGCGGCGGAGTTCCCGCCGTCGCCAACGGTAAGGTCACAGGTCTCGACCAGACTGTCACCGCGAGCGGCGCCGGGGCGGCGCCTGAGACTCTGCACAACATGATCGAGACAAATGCGCAGATCCAGCCTGGCGACTCCGGTGGTCCGCTCGTCGATAGCCAGGCTCGGGTCATCGGCATGGACACCGCCGGCAGCACCACGGGTCGCAGCACAAAGGCCACTCTCGGCTACGCGATTCCTATCAACAACGCTCTCGACATCGCTCATCAGATCGAGAAGGGGCAGAGTTCCAGCACCATCCAGATTGGAACCCGCGGGATCGTGGGTGTCCAGGTCGGCGAGAGCACGACGACGCCGGGCGCGCTGGTCAAGGTCGTGGAAGCCGGTAGCCCCGCGGAGAAGGCGGGGCTGGCCGCCGGTGACGTCATTACCAAGGTGCGGGGCCGGAGCATCGACTCTTCGGCCGCGATGGGTCAGGCCCTCACCGGCGCTCGCCCCGGCGACCGGGTCGACATCACCTGGGTCGACGGCTCCGGGGCGAACCACACGGCGACCATTTCCCTCATCCCCGGACCGCCGAACTGAGAAGATCGCCGCCATGGCGGTCACGGTGTACATCGAGGATGGGCGGAAACGCGTTTTCGCTGCGGCGGTGGAGTGGCCGGGTTGGTGTCGCTCGGGCAAGAACGACGAAGCCGCGCGGGAAGCTCTCCGCGAGTATGCAGAGCGCTACCGTGCGGTGGGCCGGATCGCAGGAGTGCGTCTTGCGGAGGTTGGAGTGGGGACCTTCGAGGTCGTCGAGCGTCTCACGGGCAACGCGACCACGGACTTCGGGGCCCCGGGTGCGGTGCTCCGTGTGGACCGCGAGCCGAGCAGCGCCGCCAACATGCACCGTATCGTCGCGCTCCTAGCAGGACGCTGAAAATCCCACCCCCGACCGCCGCGGATTTTCAGCGGTAAAGAGGATGTCGGCTCTCGGCGGGCAGAGCCCACCTTCGCCGACGTTCTTTGGGCTCTGTCGGAAGCCACCGG
>JBPCLW010000008.1:0-44472 GCA_051002895.1 Candidatus Dormibacteria bacterium
GTGCCGTGCCCTCCTCACCTCACGCCGCGAACGCTCCGATCACTCCACCCGCGGGGTGCGCGGATTCACCGGAATGGGTGCGCGGATTCAAACGGAATGCCCGCGCGGATTCGTCCGGAATACGCACGAACCAGCTGACCGTACTCTCGTTCGTGCTGGCCGGCTTCTGGTTTGCGTTCTCACTCCTCGTTCTTGCGCGCACCAACCCCGCAAAGAAGTGAAGCGATCCCTCGGTCGGATCTACCAAGCGGTGTGTTTCGGCTACTACTACGCCCGTCCTGTCCGGCCACGACCGAGTCGGCCCTGGCCGGCTCACCGATCGCGGCGTCGCTCGCGTCATCCAGCGAGCTGCGCGCCACGCTGGCCTCGATCCCTCGCGCTATGCAGGTCGCCATGGCGACCTCACCACGCCCGAGACGATGTAACGCCTGCCAGAAGCTGTTCGGCCTGGAGATTCTGCGGCAGGTAGGGAGACTCCAGCTGGCCTCAGAGGCGGCTGAGGACCTTGAGCGCGAACGCCTTGGTCTGGTCACAGCTGTCGGGCTTCTGGCTCTTGACGAAGACGATCAGCCCCTTCGCCTTGCTCAGCGTGGTGAGCTGGGTGTGGCCGAGCACGTCGGGGATGCAGAACGCGCCATCACCGACCCCGCCCACCGGTGTGTTGTTCCCCTGACCATTGATGAAGTTGTACCTCGTTCCACTGGCATCATCCGGGCTGAAGCTGACCTCGACGACGTTGGTGCTGTCGGACGCCGACGTGTATGTGCACTTGGTGGCACCCGGGACGGTGGTCGTGTCCTCGACCGGGTCCTGAACAGCCCCACCCAGGAGCGTGCCCGCCTCATCTTTCGTGACCAGCGTGCACGGATGCGGTGGCTCTGTGCCCGGCGCACTCTGGACACCTGCTTGCCCGGCGGCGCCAGCCGATGACGAGGACGCCGGCGAGGTCGATGAACCCCCTCCGCAGGCGGCCAGCACACCCGCACTTGCCACCATGGTGGCCCAGCCGATGAATGGTCTCTTCGGCGTCATCGTCTCTCCTCTGATCGAGGTGCGTGGATGGATGTCCAAGCTGCAGCCTTGACCGAAATCACAGCCCGCTGCGCGCCTTTGCGCGACTGCTTGGCCACGCCACAGCTGGCGTCGGCATTGGGCGAAACTGACCAACTGAGTCCGGCGTGGATACGGTCGTCGAAGAGTATCACCTGGCTGGGCAGCACCGGAGAGGTTAACCCGCTCGACGGGCGCGCCGGAGGACCCGCAGATGTAGAAGGTGGGCGCGGCCGAGACCGCATCCTCGCCACCCCCGGTTGCTACTGGTGTGTCTCTGAACAGGCGAGCCCACCGAGTCGTCGCCGTTCGGCGGCCAGGCCAATACACTTGCGAAGTGGCCCTGCGACGCGAGCTCCTGCGGGGTCTCGGGCGGCTGAACGCGACGACCACGGTCCTGCAGCGCGCTCGCCTGGCGGATCCGCTCGGCGGCATGTGGGAGGCCGCCGACGTGCAGTGGTGGTGGCGCAGCCCGCGGGCGACCGAGGAGCTGGCGCTCCCGGTCTGGTTCGACGAGGTCGGCCCGGTGGCAGCTGCAGGGCTGACGGCCTGGGGGCGACACCTGGCAAGCAGACGTCTTCGCCCGTCCCGTCGATCGTCGACGAGGAAGACGTCTGGGCTACGACGTTGGAAGCCACCGCCGGACATCGGGGCAAGGCACCCCAGGTGCTCGTGTGCGAGGACGACGCGCCGCTGGCGGGCCTTGCGATCCAGAGTGGATTCGCGATGACCGACGAGGTGTCGGGCACCGCATGGATGGATGCCGACCAGCGGCCGCCAGTTGCGCAGGTCGATGGGTTCGCGATCGTCGATCGCGTGACACGCGCGGATCGTCCGCACCCGATGATTGCTCGCAACGGTGAACTGGTCGAGCCGCGGCTGCGACAGTGCTCGCTGTACGATCCGAAGCTCGATGTCGCGGTCGAGGACGCGGATGGCAGGGTCGCTGGCTACGCGTTGCTCTGGTTCGACCACACGACGCTCGTCGGACTCCTCGAACCGATGCGCGTCGAGGACGAATACCAGCGACGCGGCCTCGCCCGCATGTTGCTGACGAACGGCCTCGATCGGCTCGCACGCAAAGGCGCACGCCGCCTGAAGGTCGGCTTCGGGACCGACGCCGCCCGCAACCTCTATCTCGGTGCCGGTTTCGTTCAGACGTCTATGGATCGGCTGCTCATTCGACCAGCCCCGCACGAACCGCGCGGGCAGTGACCTGAAAAGAGGCCGGGCGGATCGCGTCGCCACCCCCTGGTCGACCATCGCTGGCATATCCATTGACGGGAGGACGGCGAGACCCGGGCGGCTTGGGCCGGATCAGGACGACCACAGACTCGCCTTGGAGGGCGGATCGATGCGAACATATGTTCGTGCTCGTCTGTGTGCTCGTCCCCCGTCTGGCCCTCACCGTGGCTCTCGGTGGCGAGCGGGCGCGCCTACTCGGCGACGCCTGCGCCCTGGCGCCGGAGGCGGGAGCCACCCTGGTGGGAGAATGCTCGCCGGCGGCTGAGGCGGCGGGGGTGCGGGCGGGGATGCGCCTCGGTGAGGCATTCGCCCGCTCTCCCGCTCTGATCCTCGTGCCTCCTGACCCACTGGGTGCTGAACGGGCGTGGGAGGAGGTGTTGATCGCCCTGGAGGGAATCGGCGCCTTCGTCGAGAGTGTGGTCGGCATAGCCTGTTTCCGAGCGGACGCGCTGCTGAGCCTCTACGGCACCTTCGCTGGAGTAGTCGACGCCGTACACCAGGCCTTGGGCCATGGGGTTCGTGTCGGAATCGGCCCGTCGCGATTCCTGGCGGTGGTGGCCGCCCAGCGAGCCGGACCGCGGCGTCCGGTGTTCCTCGATGACGCCGCCGGTGGGGATGCGCTCGCCAACGAGTCTGTGAACTTGTTACGTCTCCGGCCCGCCACCGCTGGACTTGTGACCCCGCTCGAGCGGCTCGGGATCGCGACATTCGGTGATCTTTGCGCGCTGGGGCGGATTCGTCTCTGCGATCGTTTCGGCACCGCCGGCGCGGTGGCGTGGGATCTGTGCCATGGGGGTGACGACACGCCTCTCCGCCCTCGCCGGCCGCCGGAAAGTGTCAAAGAAGAACTTGCGTTGCCGGAGTCCGGCTCCTCTGCACAGATTGACTATGCAATCGGGCTGCTCGTCGATCGGTTGCTTCGCCGTCGGGCGCGCCGCGGCCGTGGCTTCCGCTCGCTCGTTCTCGGCGCGCAACTGAGCGATGGCGGCGGTAGTTGGCGGGACCGAGTGGTGTTCCGAGAACCGCTCGCCGACGCTGTCCGAATTCGCCGAGCCCTCAGCCATCGTCTGCTCGCGCTCCCGGCACCGGCTGAGCAACTCTCCGTGACAGTGGAGCACTTCGGTCCAGCCGGCGGAGTGCAGGGAGAGTTCCTCGATGACGGCGTTGGGCGCCGCCGAGCGCGGGTCTCGGAGGGCATACGGCAGGCACGTGTTGCTGGCGGCGCCGAGGCGATCCTTCAGGTCCGGGAGGCGGAGCCCGACTCCCATATTCCCGAGCGCCGGCATGTCCTGGCGCCGTACCAGCCATGACAGCGGTGCGGCGACCCAACCTGCCCAAGCCGGTCGCGGTGCAGGCGGACGCTGGTGGTCGACCCGTGCGAGTGGGTCGACGGCCGGTGGAGGCGGTGCGGGAAACCTGGTTGCTGGAAGACGGTTGGTGGACATCTCAACCCATCAGGCGGCGGTACTGGGAGGTTTTGCTTCTCGGTGGAAAGCTGATGGTGCTCTTCCACGACCTTGAGGACGGCGCCTGGTTCAGTCAGCGGGGATGAAGTGGGAAAGCCCCCCTATGTTGAGTTGCACTGTCATTCCGGATACTCGCTTCTCAGCGGTGCATCGCATCCCGAGGAGTTGGTGGCGGCCGCTCTCGAGAACGGCCACGCCGCACTGGCCCTCACCGACCACGACTCTGTGGGCGGGTCGATGGAGTTTGCCCAGGCGGCGACCGCACTCAGTCTGCGCGCCCTGCACGGCGCCGAGATCTCGTTGGAGGATGGCCGCCATCTCACGCTCCTCGTGGAGACGCGGACGGGTTGGCATAACCTCTGCCGGTTGCTGACCTCGGCACACTCCCAGACGCGCCTCTCACCGGCGGGCCTGTCGGCGCCGGCGGTGACCATCGACACGGTGTTGGCGCACGCGGAGGGCCTGATCTGTCTCACCGGCTGCGCTCGCCACGGCGTTCATGACGAACCGACTGTTCGGCGGCTGCTCGATGGCTTTGGGCCCAGCCTGCGGCTGGAGTTGCAACGGCCGTACCTCCGCGGTGATCGGGAACGGTTGCGCAAGCAACGCGCGCTGGCCGGTCGGCTGGGCGTGACCACGGTTGCGACCGGGGGCGTTCACGCTCACAGCCGGGAGCGGGCCCAACTCCACGACGCTCTGATCGCAATCCGACGACGGCAGACCTTGGAGGAGAGTGAGCCGGTCCGACACGGCAACCTCGCCAACGCCCTGGGTGCGCCCGCGGCAATGGTCGCGCGCTTCGCTGAGATGCCGGAAGCGGTGGCGGAAACCCTGAGTCTCTCCGAGCGGCTGCAGTTCGATCTGGCCAGAGACGTCCGCTACTCCTACCCTGGGGCCGAGGATCCCGATTCGGACACGCGCCTGGTCGCGCTCTGCCGGGCTCGACTCGACGACCGCTACACCGGGCGGCCCAGCTTCGCCACTGCGGAGGTTCGGCTGGACGAAGAACTGCGGGTGATTCGCTCGCTGTCGCTGTCGGGGTTCTTCCTGCTGCATAACGAGGTGATGGAGTTGGCCAAGGAGGTGGCATGGGAGGTCCGCGGTCGCGAGGGCGCTCGGTCGCTGCTGAGTCCCGGACGGGGCCGCGGGTCGAGCGTCAGTTCCATCGTCTGCTTCTTGCTGGGTCTCTCTCACGTCGACCCCATCGAGGCCGAACTCAGCCTGGGGCGGTTCCTCCACGAGGAGATCACCTCGCTGCCCGACATCGATATGGACTTCGGTCGCGAGATCCGAGACGTGCTTCTGCCGCGCCTTCACCAGCACTACGGGGCCAGCCGTTGCTCTCTGGTCGGTGCCTACGCCACCTTCCGGAGCCGCAACTCCGTCCGAGAATTCGGACTGGCTCTGGGGCTGCCCGCCGGGGAAGTCGAACGGGTGGCCAGAGCGTGTGGCGGAGGTGGCGACCTCGCCGACGTCGCGGTGGCGGCACTTGGTCCAGAGCGGTCCCAGTCCGGGCGCTGGCTTTGGTTGACGCGACTGGCTGCCGAGGCGCACCGGCTTCCCCATCACCTGACCCAACACCCCGGGGGAATGGTGATCTCCACTCGACCGCTGAGCGATTGCTGCGCGGTGGTGCCCGCAGCTATGCCGGGCCGGCAGATCCTCCAGTGGGACAAGGACTCGATTGCGGACGCGGGCATGCTCAAGATCGACTTGCTCGGACTCGGTGCGTTGTCGGCGGTTGAGAAGTGCGTGGAGCTCCTCGAGCAGACGCGAGGCGAGAGCATCGACCTCAGCCGGATCTCTCGTGATGACGCTCGGGTGTACCGAACGATCCAAATCGCAGACACCGTTGGGGTCTTTCAGATCGAGTCGAGAGCGCAGATGGCCTCGTTGCTACGGACCCGCCCGGCATCGCTGGATGAACTCACAGTTCAGGTCGCGTTGATTCGACCCGGTCCCATTGTCGGCGGCGCCGTCAATCCATACATCGAGCGGCTGCAGCGGAGTCGGACCTCTCCTGGCTACCGCGTGCCGTATTTGCACCCGTCGCTCGAGAAGCCGCTGCGCGAGACGTTGGGGGTGATCATCTTTCAGGATCAGGTGTTGGATGTTGCGCGAGCCTTTGCCGGCTTCTCCACTGGCGAGGCGGAAGGATTGCGGCGAGCGATGTCGAAGCGGCGCTCGGAGGCTGCGATCGCCGCCTACCGCGAGCGGTTCATCGCCGGCGCCTACGCCACCCACGGGGTGTCGGACGAGAAGGCTCAGCAGGTGTGGGCGATGGTGGCCGGATTCGCCGGCTTCGGTTTCCCCAAATCCCACTCCGCCGCCTTCGCCGTTCTCGCGTACGACACCGCGTGGCTGCGTGCGTACTACCCAGTTGAATACCTCGCCGCCCTGATGAACGCGCAGCCCATGGGTTTCTACGCACCGGACAGCCTGGTTCACGATGCTCAGCGTCGCGGTCTGCGCATTCTTCCGGTCGACATCACGAGGTCCGGCGCCCGTTGCACGGTTGAAGACGGAGCGGTCCGCATTGGGCTCGGCTACGTCCTGGGCGTTCGTGGGATCGATGTCGAGGCACTCGTCGACGAGCGCAACCGCAGCGGTCCGTGGCGCTCACTGGAAGACTTGGCAGCGCGCGCGGGCGCCGGTCGGCCATCTCTCGAGCAGCTCGCGTGGGCTGGCGCCTGCGACCGCCTGGTCGACGCACAGGTCGGTTCCGCGCGACGTGTCGTTCTCTGGCAGCTTGGTCTGGCAGCCACGGCCACCACCGAGAGGAATCGGTCGACGCAACTCGCGCTGCCGCTGGGGCTTGGGTCGGCCCCGGCACTGCGCTCCATCGACGCGTGGGATGCGGTGGTGGCCGACTACGGGACGACCCGCCTGACCCTCGACCATCCACTCCGGCTGCTACGTAACGACCTCAAGCGTCAGGGCGCCGTGTCGAGCCGAGATCTTCGCGACCTCCGACACCGGTCCCGGGTTCGAGTGGGTGGCCTGGTGATCGCTCGCCAGCGCCCCGCGACGGCCAACGGCATCACGTTCATGTTGCTGGAGGATGAGCATGGCACTGTGAATCTCATCGTGCCGCCGCCGGTGGGGGAGCGTGATCGGCTCGCGGTCATCACGGAGCCGCTGGTGCTCGTCGAGGGAGTGGTGGAACGTCATGCTGCGGCGGGCGGCGCGATCAATGTCGCCGTACGCGCGATTCATCGCCTGCGAACCCCGCGCGATGTGGACGCTGAGATCACACGACTTCGTGAGGAGCCGGCCGGTCGGTCCGCGGAGGGGCATGCGGTCAGCGACCTGCGGGCCGTTGCTCCATCGGTTCAGCACTTTGCTCAGGGGCGACGGCGGTGATTCCTCCGCCGCTGTCGACGGCGTGCCGCCCCGGAATCGTGGCGCGAGCCTTGGTGGTTGTCGATCGCCTCGCTCGGGTCCGAACCATGGCTCCAGTTGCAGCTCTTGCCTTGCTGATGTGATTTGCCCAACGTTGGCGGAAGCCCTTGTTCGTTACGCCCACATATGCGAGCTGGACGGAACGCTTCCTCCGGATGCGGTAAAGGCCGGCACTACCAGTGGTCTTGAACCCGTCGACGTTCTCCCATGGTGTCCACGTCAGGCCGCCCCAGATACTGCTCAGCCAGTCGTCAGCGGGCAAGCCTCGAAACCAGTGGTGCCACGGCGTCGGCCCACGCTTCCTGCTCCCAATTCCAGGGCCTCCCGTTTGAGAAGTGCTGCTGTGGCAATCGCCCTGCGCCCCAGTCACGATTGCCTGCGCGCCGTCTCGCGCGAGGCCGACCGACCGACCCCGGCCGTAGGCCGGCGCGTCTGATGGTGTCGACGATGATGGCGGGGTATCGAGGGTACGGCCACGATAAGCCCGTGCAGTAGCCTGGGTTGTTGAACCCCGGGGCGCGTTCCAGGGGCCTACTCGTCGACGGGGAGCAGGTCAACGGCCCTGACGCGGTCCTCGGCGGTGGGCCGGGTGTAGATCCGGGTGGTCTCGAGGCGCGCGTGGTCGAGTAGCTCGGCGACGATGACGAGGTCGGTGCCTCCTCGCATGAGGGTGGTGGCGAAGGAATGCCTTGAGGTGAGATCAGCGCGCTCCAGCGGCATGCCGCTCGGGCGGTATCGCAGAAGGCACCATCGGCCTCGCGAATGCGTCTGTACCTCCACAATTTGATCACGTTGGGAGGATCGGTAGCTCCTCTGCAAACGCCAGATCGTTCTCATGGTCGATTGGTCGCGTCAACTCCAACCACGCAGCGACCAAGATCAGCGCGACCGCAACAGCGTCCCAGAGACTGGGGACCGTTCCAAAAAGGATCAGAGCGGCACCTGCTCCAAAGATCGGTTCGCTCAATTGGATAGTTGCAGCTGGGATGGATTCAAGGCTGCGAAGAGACCGCCAATAGAACCAGCTGGCGGGTGCGAATAGAACGAGCGCCGTCAGCGCCAGTGGGGGCAATGCCGCCGCATGACCATCGAGCAACAAGAGCCCCGGGGCGAGAAGCAATCCAGAACACATGGTCTGCAAGCCTGACCCCATCGCCGATGATGTCTGTGAACTGAGACGTCTAACCATCGTGATGAATACCGCCAAACACGCAGCGCTCGTCAAGCTGAGGAACAATCCAAGAAGGATATTAGGGCCGTTCCCGCCGCCCTCCGCGGTGCCAATAACGATAATGGCTGCAGCCACTGATATCACCGACACCAGATCGCGAAGGGTGGGGGTGCGAGAGCCGCGTATGAGTTCCACGAGGGCGAGCATGAGCGGCGACGTGAGATGCAGTGCGATGACGACACCCAGTGGCGCCATGTGCAACGCTAGATAGTAGAGCGATGCATTTCCAGCCTCCAGGACCGCCAACCCCAGCAGCGACCATGACATCACGGAGATGCCCGCACGCAAAGACGCTCCAGTGGCACGAGCAACCACCAGCAATGTCAAACCAGTTACCAACTCGACGACTGCTGCCGCGGCCACACCGTTGACAGCGATCCCCGAAACTACCCCACCAGAGGCCCCCCAGAGACCACTGGCCGTCAGGATGGCCAGCACCCCCGCAAGGCGTTCTGACCGTTCAACGGCTCCGTTCAGACGTGTCATCGTCGAATCAGTCTAGGCGAGCGAGATTGCACAACATTGGGAAGACGTCAACGAGGCCCGCTACCGTCCAGAGGGAGGCTCGTTCGTCCTCGCAGGTTGATTCCTCGCCACGTTGGTGAGCGTCCCTCTCGGAACGAAATCTGGACGTCTGAGCGTACCATCTTCGGCCAACCGATGCCTGAAGTTACGCGCCCTGCTCGAAGACATCGCCGCGTACGCAGATCGCTGGCTCTCTCATCGGCAGCGCACGCTCAACCTGCCCGGGGTCCAGGCCGCCATCGCGCACGAGGGCGTCGTACTCCTCGACACCGCTCACTGACACGCCGATATCGAGCGCGATGTTCCGCTCCGCACCGACCATCTCTTCCGCGTCGCCTCGCACTCCAAGACCTTCACCGCTACCGCCATCCTCCAGCTGGCCGAGCGGCGGCAACTCCGCCTCGACGATCGTGCGGCCGACCACATCTCCTGGCTCGATCAGCCACCATTCACCGCGATCGCTGCGGTCACCCTCCGCGAGCTGCTTGCGCATGGCGGCGGTCTGTTGCGCGACGGCGATTACTGGCAGCTCCGATTCCCGTTCCCCGCCACCCCGGATTCGCTCCGCGACCAGCTTCGAGATCAGGCCAGTGTGCTGCCCCCGAACACCCGCTTCAAGTACTCGAACATGGGCTACTCACTACTCGGCCTCGTGGTCGAGCACGCCAGTGGCATCCCCTTCCGTGACTATGTGCGCGCGCACATCGTCGAGCGCATCGGCTTGCGCAACACCGCACCGGACTATGTCGCCGAACGGGCCGCTGACTACGCTCAGGGCTATACCCACACGCAGCTCGGACTGCCTCGACGACCCATCGATCATGTCGACACGGGGGCGATGTCAGCCGCCACGGGTTTCACGAGCACCGCCGCCGACCTCGCGGCGTATTTCACAGCACACTGCATCGGAGATGACAGGCTGCTGAGCGACACGTCGAAGCGTCGCATGCAGCAGCCGCAGTGGTCACCCCGCGACCACGAACATTACGGGCTCGGCATGATGCTGCTCGACATCGGTGATCGCCGCCTGGCCGGCCACACCGGCGGCTACCCCGGGCACGCTACCAAGACGTGGTTCGACCCCGCCGAGCGCTTCGTCGTGTCCGTGTTGACCAGCTCCACCGATGGTCCAGACCTTGCCTCGGGGCTGCTGCGCCTCATCGACTACTGTGCACGTCTGGAGCCCGCTACGCCGCCGGCAGGCGTCGATCCGCGCAGCTTTGGTGGCCGGTTCCTGACCTTGTGGGGTGTCTACGACATCGTCCCGGTTGGCGGACGCCTACTCCGTATAGAGCCGGAGACCAATAACCCGCTGGACTCGCTGGCGGAGCTGACCATCGAATCTGCGACGACGGCGCGCATCACCAAGGCTGACGGTTACACCTCGCCCGGCGAGGTGATGACCTTCGACTTCGACGCCGCGGAAACGATCGCCCGGATCCGTGGAGAATCCGCGTCGTCCGCGTGGCCCCAGCAGGCGTTCGAGCGAATCTTCCTTGGGCGCGAGCGGGTCGCCGTTCCCCGGCAAGGGGAATGACAGGACTGCCGCGTCGCGATGCACCGGCCGGCCGAGGCGCACGCCCTGAGCACGTTTCACGTCGAGTGCCGCCTTCGTTCGCTGTCCGATCACCGTTCAACGGCGCCGTTCAGAAGTGTCATCGTCGAATCAGTCTAGGCGAGCGAGATTGACCAACATTGGGAGGATGTCAACGAGGCCCGCAACGGTCGCACCAGCGAGAGACAGATCCTGCGCAGATCCGAAAGGACCCGAGATTGCGATGCAGCGCATCCCCGCGCTGTTGGCCGCCACAACGCCTCGTTTGCTGTCCTCCAGCACAACGCATCTGGCGGGAACGATCCCGAGACGACGCGAAGCTTCAAGGAAGATCGCGGGGTCTGGCTTGCCTTCCGCGACATCGTCACCGGAGACCGTGACGACGAATTTGCCGCCAAGCTCGAGCACGCCGAGAACGTAATCCACATAGTCTCGTCGTGACGATGAGGCAATAGCAAGGACGTATCCCTCGTCAAGGAGTCCGTCAACCAGCGCGAGTAAGCCGGGCATCGGCTTGACCGCGCTTTGGAGCAGTTGCCAGTATGCCACGTGCTTTCGGTTGGCCAACTCAGCCACCGACTCGGTAAGGTCGAATCGCGCCCGCAAAAAGGCGAGGTTCTCATCCGCAGTCCTGCCGACGCACTCTCGGACAAAGTCTTGCTGATCAACGACTACGCCGTATGGCCTCAACGCCACGTTGAAGGACTCAAGTTGCAACGGCTCACTGTCAATCATCACGCCATCCATATCGAAAAGGACCGCGTGAGAAGGCGGCAGTGTGCTCATGTCATCAATTCTCCTCCTTCGGCTCGCGGGTTCCAAGAGCAACCCCGCCACGCCTTATCGGGCCCACATCTTCCGCGCGCGGGGTAGGATCGCTGGGTCCTCTCGAAACCCGCCTCCCAAATCGCACTTCTACGGGAGACCCACGTATGGCATGGGAATCGCAATGGCACCACCACAAAGGGGTGCGCTCCGGCGATCAGCTCTCCATCGGCGAACGCGCCGCTGACAAGATGCGCAACGGCATGGGCTCATGGCCCTTCGTCTTCGTGTTCTTCGCCGTCATGATTGTGTGGTCCGTGGCCAATGGGCATCTTCCATGTGGGCGGCTCACAGGGATTCGATCCAGAAGGTGCCCACCAGGCCCAGTGCCCGTTTGATGGTGCGCGGGCCGCTGCCCGCAAGGTCCATGCCATGATCCGCGCATGAACGAAAGCGGTGGGATCTTCACCGGCTCTGTCCCCGACGGATATCGGCAGCACCTGCAGCCAGTGATCTTCGAGCCCTGGGCGCACCGACTCCTTGATTTCGTGGGCCTCATGCCAGGCCAGACGGTGCTTGACGTCGCGACCGGAACCGGCGTGGTCGCTCGCCTCGCGGCCGAGCGCGTCGGAGCGGGCGGGCGAGTGATCGCGAGCGACATCAGTCCCGGCATGATGGCGCAGATGGCAGGCGACGAGGATCCAGCAGCCGCTCCTGTCGAGACCCTCGAATGCCCTGCCACAGCGATTCGGGTATCGGACGCATCTGTTGACGTCGTTCTCTGCCAGCAGGGACTTCCCTTCATCCCCGATCGCGTCGGGGCCGCGCGCGAGATGCGTCGTGTCCTGCGCGCCGGCGGCAGGGTGGGGGTCGCAGTGTGGCTCACGGATGCCCCCCTCGAGCCGTTCGAGTGCTACGGCCGAGTCCTGCAGGCCGAAGGCGTTCCCGAACCGTTTCCCCATGCATATTCCGAAGGCCACTCACCCCTGACGATGTCGGTGTCGGAGGTCAAGGAGGCACTCAACGCCAGCGGCTTCAGCGATGTGGTGGTGACCACCGAGCGACTCGAACTGAGCTGGCCGAGCGTCGAGGCAGCCGGCCTGGGTATCCAGGGGACGCCGTACGGTCCTGCGCTTGCGGGTCTCGACGCTGACTCCCAGTCCCGCGTGATGGCGGCCCTGGCGAAGGCCATGAGTTCGGAGGATGGGGCGTTGCGTCCACAGGTCATGACTTCCGTGCTTGGCCTGGGTTGGGTATCGGGCTGAGGGCACTGTCGCGTTAATGGTCAGGCGGGCACGAGGGAGCATCGTGGCTCGGTGTCGGTCAGACCATTGCAGGCAACGACCACCCTCGCCGTCTTCTGCCGTTTCAGGCCCCGCATCGGCCTCAGCCGTGCCTTGAGTTGGCCGTGGTCACTCTCCACGACGTTGTTCGCCCACCGCTCAGTAACGTGCAGGGCGCCAGGACATTTCTCGCGTACCGGTGGGACCCAGAGAGTTTGAGACCGATCGAGCAATCACAATCCGTTGGCCAAGCCCCTACTCGCGGCTGGCAACCAGCGTCGCATCATCAACAGCGGACATTCCCAGGTCTCTCAAAAAACGCGCACCAGAGTCGCGATTGTCCGCCCTTTGTCCCCTCGAGAACGCTACAAATGGAAGGAATGGAACTTGATGCGATAGCGGCTCCCGCTGCATCGAGGACAGTGTCTCCGGTGGTGCCTTCTCTGACTCCGTGCTGCGGAGGAAGTGCAATGATTGTAGGCAGAGTTCCAGAGGGCGCCTCGGTCACAGTCGGTGGATCCTTCGGACTACTCGGCGGAGCCAGCGCACCGCGCGTCAGGTTGGAGTGGGCCCCATTCGAGAGGGCGTTTGAAATCCTATCTCGCGCCATGGCGCTCGAATCGATCGACGAGTGGGGAGCCTTCGTCGAAACATCGGGTGCCGCCATTGGCCCTCGCCTCGCCGCGGCGGCCACGGTTTTCACTCGAATGTTCACGCGCCAGAGCGTAGTGACCTCAGACACAGATGGTCGAAACCGCCTCTACGAAAGCGGGAGCCCGTCACTTCGCGATGTTTTCGATGCCAACATGTTCATGTGCTCAGAATCCGCTTTCCTCGTCCAAGAGTGGCTCCAGCGGGAGGGTTTCAATGCGCGGACGGTCATCGGTGGCGCCATCATGGAGCCACACCGTCGAGATTCGAGTGGTGCGCTGACCGAAAACTTCCACACATATCTCCTGGTACGTGACGGCGGCACTGACATCGTTTTCGACGCCGTCAATCCTCAGATGATTCCGGGCGGTACACTCGTGCCCAGCCTCTTCCGGTCGGCCCGGCCAGTGGAAGCGGAACTCCTCACGGCGGCTGAGACGAAATATGTGATGTGCAAAAACGTGATAACGGGCCAGGAGCGGGCGTACGGAGTCTTCGACGGAATGGTCTCAGTGGTCGCAGATCCCACCATCGTCTACTGACCAGATTCATCTCCTCGCGTACCTGGCCGGGAGCCGGATGTTCCTTCCACGAACGGGCGAAAAAGGTTCGTATTTTGTAAGGTGGATCGAGAAGGTCAGCCTGGCTCCCGAGGCCGGCGCCCCGAGAGTCCTGATCGATAACGGTGGGCCTCGAGCCCAAGGCCGCTGCCCCCTGCTCCTCAGTCGAAACCCGTGCGTAGTCGATGACCCGGGGGCGTGGCGAAGGCGAGCTGCGCACGGGTCCGGTCGAGGGGCTCACAGGGGTGGACTCTACCCCGATATGTAGCCGATACCCCCGTTTGGTATAGATAAGGCGGCCTTCCAGCCTCCTCAGGCACAGGGCACGTCCCGCGCTCCCTAGCCAGTCAAGCGCGGCTCCCAACCCGTGGCTTGATTGGCAAGTGCAACAGCTTCATCAGCACAACCCCATGACACCGTAAAACCCGCCCCGCCGTGGCCGTAGTTGTGCACCACATCGCGTCCGGCAACGCGCTCGCGCTCGAGCCGCACCGACGGCCGCCCCGGCCTCAACCCAACGGAAACCCGTACGTCTGAAATCTCACCGAGCCGGGGGTCGAGGGCGCGGCACCGTTCGATGATGGCCTCAGTGTCAGACGCACGTGGCTCGACGCCGGTGTCGCCGACTTGCGCCGTTCCACCCAGAACGATGTCATTGGTGCGCGGAAAGATGTACGCCAAGGCACTGGGCCGCTCGTCCGCGATGGCGTCGGTCCAGCCCCGCTGAGGTATCGCGATCACCTGTCCGCGCACGGGGAACATCGTCTGATCGTCACAAAGCCCGGAAGCACCCAGCCCCGAACAATTGATGATGACGTCCGAGGATGGGGCGGCGATCAGGTCGAGGAGCGAACACTCCTCCATCGCTACGCCGCATGCCAGTGCGCGGGCGTGCAGAAATGGCATGTACAAAGAGACATCGGCGAAGGGAACACGCATCTTCTGCTTCCACGAATACGCGCCGCCGCCACTCATTGGTCCGGCCTCGAAATTCGGGGCCACCGCCTCCCAGCCCTCAATCTCAGGCTCGACGTCGAAAAACATTGTGAAGTCGGTCTCCGTGACACCGGCGGCCCGGGCGTCGCGGAATGCCAGGAACTGGCGCGCCGCTGCACTGCCCCAGCCCGGCACTTTGTGGGCGGGCTTCACCATGAACGGGAACCAAATGGCACCGGCCCGGTCTGACGTGGTGTTGGGCGTGAAATCCCGCGCTGCGATGGTGACTTCATGCCCGGCTTCCGCGGCGCGAATCGCAGTGGAAAGACCGATCACACCAGCACCAATAACGGTCACGCGAGGGCCTCGCGCGTCCGTTGTCACTGTTGCTCCTCCCGTCTTTTCACGAACGCACCGTAGCGTCTCCAACGGTGCTTCTGAGGGCCTCTACAGGCGTAGAGTAGGCGACTGGTTCAGCCGGTCAGGCTCCCCAGCCGCCCCTCACCGAATAGAGGCCGGCGGCGCCGCATGGACGAACGCCCGGCCCCGTGACCGTGGACGGACGGGTATTCGGGGCTTCATATTGCCCAGACACCGATGTCATCACGGTGGGGGAGGGACGCGTGAACCGGCGATACCCATTCGGCGCAGGCGGCGACACCTGAATTTCGACAGCGCCACCACTAGTTCAGGCCGATGGTGGAGCGCAGCATCGCGTGCATCGCGCAGACCGCCCATCCCGGCCAGCCCCAGATGCACTACTTGTCCTTCTACGCGAGTTGGCTCAGTCAAGCGCCTTCTGCGTCGCGGCGACTTCTCATCCACCGACGATCTCGCCGCTCAGATCTACACCTTCATCGCCACCCACAACACGTGCTTCGCACCCCATACCGCTGGACCTACACCGGCGACCCCCTTGCCGCCCGAGATGGGTGACGAATTAGCGCCGCGCTCCGCTAGCTGCAAACAAAAGACCCGCCGTCAGGAAGACATCGCCGGCCGATGCCCCGAAGCTCGCATCGTTCGCTCCGGCATTCCACCGGGTTTCTGAGCGAATGGTCCGGACGTATATGTCCCCTCGACCACTCAGAATGGAACTGTCACACTTGATGGATGCGCGCCGCGATCGAACGGGTAATCAGCACCGCTGATTTCTCCGCTTTCGGGGCCCTCGTGCGCGCGTACGTGTTCTCGCTCCCGTTCGAGCTCAATTTCCAGGACATTGACCGCGAGCTGGCGGAGCTGCCGCACGAATATGGGCCTCCGCTCGGGGCGGCGATGCTGGCACGTGTAGACGGCGAAGCCGTGGGGTGCGTCGGGATCCGTGCGCTCGAGCCGCCCAAAGTGGCAGAGATGAAGCGCATGTACCTTCGCCCCGATGCCCGTGGCGAGGGCAGCGGGCGGGCTTTGGCGGAGGCGGCGATCGAGGTGGCGGCGGCCCAGGGCTATGAGGTCGTCCGTCTCGACACTGTCGCCGAAATGGGCGAAGCGGGCGCCTTGTACCGCAGCTTGGGATTCGTTGAAATCGCGCCATACCGCCACAATCCGCTTCCGACAGCCCGTTTTTACGAGATGGCGCTTGGTCCGCCCTCGGGGTCTCCGCGACCTCCACCAAATCAACCGCGTCGACCGAGCTAGGTTTGTCAAAACCGGACAGCGGCTATACGAAGCGGATGTTTCGTGTACGTGTGTACGGAGGAGTAGCCGCCGGTAGGTCGGCGACTGACCTCGATGAGGCCCTCACAGGCCGTGGCCAGTCGCGGCTGCGGCGCGCCGTCGTGAGGGCCCAGACGCGGCATGACGAGTCGAAGCAGATGAGTGTCTGCCCTGACCTTGGTGGGGCCACGGTCCCAACCGGTGCCCTGGGAAGATTGAAGTCAGGGGGGGGGATGGAGCCATCTCGGGGTCAGGCGCCACCACATTGGGGAGACTAGGGGGGGCTTGGACCAGCACCGCCACGCGTTCGGCGGGATGGATCTCCGTCCAGCCCGGCTGGTCGCCCGGGGCGTGGGCGCGGTCGTGGACCACCGGTCCGATGACCAGAACGCGGTCCCCGGTCCTCGGTAGGGTGGGACTAACGAAGCCGCCTCGATTGGCGCAGCTGGTATCGCTGAGCCAGCGGCCCGCGTCGCATTGCTGCGCAAGAATCTCGACGTGGAGGTCGGCCGCATGCGACCCCGGACAGGTGATCGCCGCATTATTGCGGGTAAGGTCACGCCCGTATGGCGGGTTGACGCGCACATTGAAGGTTGCGTCGCCGTCGCTGTCGCTGTCACGGGTTCGAGGGCGAACGCACTCCACAGTTCCGGTCACGATGCCGCAGGGCTGGACCAGGGTCAATCGCCAAGGCTGGTGGACGCCGGCAAGCGGGTCGCCGGAATGGCAGGTGGCGGGGATGCCATGGTCGACCTTCTGCGGATACCAAGTCACCACGCTTACCGCGGCAGCGGCGGAGACCGCTCCGGAGGCCACCACCGCCGCGGGCAGCCGAAGGCGATGCAAGAGGGCGCGGTTACCGCGGCGCGCCAGGCGTGCCTTCCGACGTCCCCAGGGCGATTCTGGGAACACCGCGGACTTAGTGCGAGCGTCGCTCCCGGGCGTCGGGCCAAAGCCCTGCTGGGGTTCAGTCACGCTATCTCCTCGCCACGGGCATGGGTACCCGCGTTCCCGAGCCTACCCGAGGACGGCCAGAGAGGGACAATCCCGGTTTGGCTAGAATGCGGCGATCGCACTGATTGCCCGGCGCGGGGTGTTACCACCCCCTTGGGTGTGCGGAGGGGGCGTCGGGGTCGCAGTCGGGCTGGGCGGTGGGGGAGGCGGCGAGTTGGGGAACTGAATGTCGAGGATGGGATCCAACTCGACGCCGTTGGTGGCAGTCTCCATCGAGCTGCGAAGGCTGGACCGAAGACCTCACATTAGATCAGGCGGCGCACCTCGCAAGACCGCGGCGAATCGCGGGCGGCGTCAACAGCGTGCAAACGTACACTTTCACCTGTCGTCGCAAGCAGCGCGTGGATGAGGGGAAACGGATGAACGCCGAGAAGGCAGCCAGCGAGGCTGTGGATCCTGATCGCCTTCTCGACGGCGAGGATCCCACCTCAACCTTTGCCGACGATGCTGTCCACTGGAAACGCGTGTACCAGGAACTGCTCGATTACAAGATCGAATTGCTGGCCACCACCCGCCAACGCGTGGAGGAGATGGAGCGTCGGGCGGCCGAGGAGGTGGAAAAGACCGACCTCAGGGTGATCGGCGCCGAGGCCGCGCGCTTGCGCCGCCGGCTCGACTTCTGGGAGCGGCGCGCCGACGAGTTGGGGGCGACGACGCCGAACTGACGGAATCTCGGCGCGGCGCGAAGAGCGGCGCGAGCACACGTCTCACGACGGCTCGCGGGGCGAGGCGAGGTGCCAGGCTTCCCGCGGTGTTCATCCAGCCCGTCACCACCATGGTGTGTCCCCGGTCGAAGGCACGCAGCGCGATCTCGACGCAGCGGTCGGCGGCCATGGGTCGGAGCGACTCGAGTTCCGCCATATTCCCGGCGACGTCGCCGAACTCAGTGCGGGTCGGGCCCGGGCACACCGCGGTGATGCGGACGCCGCTCCCCCGGTGCTCGGTGGCGACAGCCTCGGTGAAGTGGAGCACGAAGGCCTTGGTCGCGGCGTACGTTGCCATGTGCGGAACCGGTTGGAAGGCCGCCGTGCTGGCCAGGTTGATGATGCCGCCGGTGCGCGCCCCGAGGCAGCCCGGGAGGACCGCCCCGGTGAGTTCGACGAGGGCCCGGACGTTGAGTTCGACCATGGCCACTTCGCGGTCCGGGTCGAGATCTGCTCCGAAGGTTCCCCGGCTACCGTAGCCCGCATTGTTGACCAGGATCCAGGGCCCCCGCCGCAGCAGGGCGACGACGCTGCGCCGCCCTGCGTCGGTCTCCAGGTCGGCGGTGACGACGTGGGCGGCGACACCATGAGCGCTGCGGATCTCGGCAGCGACTGCCTCCAGGCGATCGGTGCGGCGAGCGACGAGGGTGACGTCGTGGCCGCGCTCGGCGAATCTGCGGGCAAACTCGGTGCCGAGGCCGCTCGATGCACCGGTGACAAGCACGGGAACGGACGCGCGGACGGGCTTGCTCATGGCAAGGCGGCTCCAGGGAGCGGGCGGACGGGGAGGGAATCGTAGCCCTGGGAGGTCCGCCCTGGTCAACCCGACCGCCGCGAGCCCTTTGTTACGATGCACGCTGAGATGCTCTCGGAGTTCGCGCCCATCTTCCTGTTTCTGGGCATCTGCGTCGCGTTCGCCGCTGGAGTGCCACTGCTCAACGCGATTCTGGGCCCTCGGAAGCCGACCCCCGAGAAGGAACTGCCGTACGAGTCCGGCATCGTTCCCGTCGAGTCGGCCAGGCGTCGCTTCTCGGTGAGTTTTTACGTCACCGCCATGCTCTTCATCATCTTCGACGTGGAATCGATCTTCCTATTTCCCTGGGCCACCGTAGTCCGCCAGTTGAAGGTTTTTGGGATCATCGAGATGGGTGTGTTCATCATCACTCTGCTCATCGGTCTCATCTACGTGTGGCGTAAGGGTGGGCTGACATGGCAGTGAGCAAGGAGTCTGCGTGGCTGCTCAACGCCCAGGGCGACGCCCCGGCGATTCCCCTTCCCCGCGCCCAGGAGCGCGAGCGCGCAGCGGCGCAGAGCGGGATCATCACCAGTACGCTCGAGAAGCTCGTCAACTGGAGCCGCTATAGCTCGCTGTGGCCGGCGCTGTTTGGTCTCGCCTGCTGCGCAATTGAGATGATGGCGACGGGTGCGTCGCGATACGACATGTCGCGGTTCGGGTGCGAGGTCTTCCGTGCCTCGCCGCGCCAAGCCGATGTCATGATCGTTGCCGGCCGCGTCTCGCAAAAGATGGGTCCGGTGCTCCGCCAGATCTACGATCAGATGCCCGAACCCAAGTGGGTGATCAGCATGGGGGCCTGCGCTTCGAGCGGGGGCATGTTCAACAACTACGCGATCATCCAGGGCGTGGACAAGGTGGTCCCGGTCGACGTCTACATCCCCGGGTGTCCACCGCGACCGGAGAGCCTGCTCGACGCTGTCGTCAAGTTGCAGCAGAAGATCAGCAATGAACATCTCACTTCCTGGCGCGGATGACTGGCGAGCGGAGCGTCGGTCAGGTGACGGACCGGCCCGCCGCGGGGGCGCGGGCACTCCAGGTCTTGAGCACCGGACTCGCCGACGCGGTCCTCGACACGCGTGAGGCCCTTGGTGAGGTCACCATCTTCGTGTCCCGAGATTGCATCGTTGCCGCGGCCACCCTGCTGCGCGACCACTCCGACGCTCGCTACCGGACGCCGCTCTTCGTCACCGCTGTGGACTACCCGGATCGGGAGCCGGAGACGCCGCGGTTTGACGTCGTCTACCAACTTCGCTCCTTGCAGTTCAACGACGTCTGCCGGCTCGTCGTCCAGGTGACCGAGGCGGACCCCACCGTTCCCACCCTGGAGCGCGTCTTCGCTGGTATGGACTGGCTGGAGCGCGAGTGCTACGACCTCCTCGGCATCGTCTTCGACGGGCACCACGATCTCCAGCGGATCCTCCTCCCCGACGATTGGGAGGGGCACCCACTCCGCAAGGACTACGTGTCGTTTGGTGAGCCGGTGGCCTTCACCCATAACATCGAGTGGGCTCTGCCCTCGCAGGAGCGACCGCGCGACATGCCCGGGGAATCGCGCTGATGGCGGTGCTGCCGCCGCCTGGAGGGCCCTCGTCCCGCGACCGCGCCAGCGAGCAATACCGGGCCGGACGCGAGACCCTCGGCGTCGACGCCGCTATCGACTCCATCGATCTCGTCCAACTCGACGACGAGACCATGGAACTGAACATGGGCCCGCAGCATCCCTCCACGCACGGTGTGCTCCGTCTCGTTCTCGACTTGGACGGTGAGGTGGTGCGCGGCTGTCGTCCTGACATCGGCTTTCTTCATACCGGATTCGAAAAGGACTTCGAGCGACAGAGCTACCAGCGCTGCATCCCCTACACGGATCGCATGGACTATCTCTCGCCACTCTCCAACAACCTGGGGTTCTCGCTTGCCGTCGAACGCCTCCTCGACGTCGAGGTGCCACCGCGGGGTCAGTATCTGCGGGTCATCATGTGCGAGCTGGCGCGCATTGCCAGTCATCTCATCTGGTTCGGCACCGCGGCGCTCGACATGGGGGCGACGACCCCGTTCGTCTACGCCTGGCGTGAACGGGAGAAGATCCTCGACATCAATGAGCTGGTGAGCGGCGTGCGCATGCATACCTCGTTCATCCGTGTTGGCGGCCTCATGGCCGACGTGCCCGAGCAGTTCTACGACCTCGTCGCCGAGGTCATCACCACCTTCCCGCGTTTCTTCGACGAGTACGACACGTTGATCACCGGCAATCCCATCTTTCGGGAGCGCACCATCGGCCTCGGTAGCATCACCGCCGAGGACGCCATGAATTACGGCTGCACCGGCCCGGTGCTGCGCGGCAGTGGCGTTCCCTATGACATCCGCAAGGCCCAGCCATACAGTTCCTACGACCACTTCGACTTCGACATCCCTGTTGGCGCACGCGGCGATATCTACGATCGCTACCTGGTGCGCATGCAGGAGATGCGCGAGTCGCTGCGCATCATCAAGCAGGCCTTTGATGATCTTCCCGGCGGTCCCGTGAACACCAGGGACCGCAAGGTCGCTCTGCCCCCGCGCAACGAGATCAACACCAGCATGGAATCACTCATCCACCACTTCAAGCTGGTGACCGAGGGGTTCCGGCCGCCAGTGGGCCAGGTCTACCAGGCGGTGGAATCGCCCCGTGGCGAACTTGGCTTCTACCTGGTCAGCGAGGGAACCAACCGGCCCTATCGCTGCAAGGTCCGAGCCCCCAGCTTCTCCAACCTTGCTGCACTTCCCCACATGGCGAAGAACGAACTCTTGTCCGATCTCGTCGCCGTCATCGGTTCCATCGACATCGTCCTCGGCGATGTGGATCGATGAGTCTGACCGCAGCGACCAGGGCGAAGATCGAGGCGCTGGGGCAGCGCTACCCGCAGCCGCGCAGCGCCGTGCTGCCCTCCCTCTGGGCGGTCCA
Source organism: Candidatus Dormibacteria bacterium (assembly GCA_051002895.1). Taxonomy (GTDB): domain Bacteria; phylum Chloroflexota; class Dormibacteria; order Aeolococcales; family Aeolococcaceae; genus JBPCLW01. Next base: position 21,781 of record JBPCLW010000008.1, read on the forward strand.
GGACGAGGTGGGGTTTCTTACCCCAGAGGGCATGTCGAGCGTCGCCGAGATCCTCGGTCTTGCCGCGAGTGAGGTCCAGGCGGTGAGCACCTTCTATTCCATGTACTTCGATAAACCGGGGGGGCGGCACCACGCCATCGTTTGCGTGAATGTCAGCTGCGCGCTCCGTGGCGCTGACGACATCGTCGTCCACCTCGAGGATCGTTTGGGGGTGCCGAGTGGCGGGACCACCGCCGACTCTGAATTCACCTGGGAACAGACCGTCGAGTGCCTCGGCGCCTGCGGCGGTGCCCCGGCGATGCAGTTCGACCATCATTTCCACGAGAACCTCACGACCGATTCCGTCGACGCGATTCTCGACGCCGCCCGGGCTCAACCCGCATCCAACCCCGGTCCCGTCCATCGGCCCCCCGAGGGGCCTCACCCGCCGGCCGGGGAAACCCCGCCGCTGACGGCCGCCGAGGGCCCTCCCGCCGACACCGGAAAGCCGCGCTCTCGCCGGAGGACGGCGCATTCCGCTGATTCGGCACAGTCCGCCGCGGACCGCGACGTGCCCACCGATAGCCCCAAGGGGAGCAAGAGCCGGCCGCGTCGCTCTCGTCTCAGTGACGCTGGTCTGTAGGATCTCCGACTCGTTGACTTATGGCTGAGCACAAGCTGCTGACCCAGGACTTCGGAACCGAGGGGTTGACCGCTCTCTCGGTGTATGAGCGCACCGGCGGCTACCAGGGGCTGCGCAAGGCGCTACGGGACTTCACGCCCCAGGCCTTGATTGATGAGGTGAAGGCGAGCGGCCTCCGGGGTCGTGGCGGGGCCGGGTTTCCCACCGGAACGAAGTGGGGCTTTCTTCCCAAGGACGTCTTTCCCCGCTACCTATGTTGCAACGCCGACGAGTCGGAGCCCGGGTGCTTCAAGGATCGCGATCTCATCGATCAGAGCCCGCATCAGCTCGTCGAGGGGTTGCTCATCGGTGCCTATGCACTGCAGGTGAATACAGCATTCATCTACATCCGCGGCGAATACCACGATCAGAGGGTGGTCCTCGAGCGGGCGGTCGAGGAGGCCCGCGCCGCGGGTTACATCGGCCAGGACATTCTCAAGAGCGGCTGGAACTGTGACGTCATTGTTCACGGCGGTGCGGGCGCCTACATCTGCGGCGAGGAGACGGCGCTCATCGACTCTCTCGAGGGATATCGGGGACAGCCGAGGCTGAAGCCTCCGTTTCCCGCGCTCAAGGGTCTGTACGGCAAGCCCACGGTGGTGAACAACGTTGAGACCCTCTGCAACCTCCCCCACATCGTCAACCGCGGCGGCGCTTGGTTCGCCGGGCTCGGGACCGAGAAGAGCAGAGGCACCCGGCTTTTCTGTTGCAGCGGTCACATCAATCGGCCGGGCGTCTACGAGATGGAGATGGGCACCCCCATACGCGAGCTCCTCGACGTCCATTGCGGGGGAATGTGGAAGGATCGCCAACTCAAGGCATTCCAGCCCGGTGGCGGTTCGATGCAGGTCCTCCTTCCCGAGCATCTCGATCTGCCGCTGGACATGGATGCGGTCGCCCAGGCGGGGTCCTCGCTGGGTGCCGGTGCCATGGTCTTCATGGATGAGACCACCTGCCTGGTGAATGTCTCCATGCGCCTTGTCGACTTTTACCAGCACGAGTCGTGCGGAAAGTGCGCCCCCTGCCGGGAGGGAACGTACTTCGAGTCCGAACTCATGCACCGGTTAGAGCGGGGCGAGAGCACCCTCGATGAGTTGGGGACACTCGCCGACATCTGCGACAACATGAATGGCAAGTGTTTCTGTCCGCTCGGCGACACTGCGACGTGGTTCGTCATGAGCGCCTACAAAGCCTTTCGCTCGGAGTTCGAAGCTCACTGCAGTGCCGGAGGATGCCCGGTGCGCCGTGAGCATGCCGGTTTGGTGGCCGTGTGATGGCCGACGCAAAGGGAAACGGTCAGGCACCGGAGAAGCAGGACGATGGGCGCGTCGGCGTCACCGTCGACGGCCGGGAGGTCCGGGTGCCCAAGGGGACCCTGGTCTGGGATGCGGCGACCCAAGCGGGAATCCACGTCCCCGTCTATTGCGCTCATCCCAAGATGGACCCGGTGGCGGTCTGCCGCATGTGCCTGGTGCAGGTCGAGAAGATGCCCAAGCTCCAGCCGGCCTGTGCCACGGTTGTCTCCGAGGGGATGGTGGTCACCACTGACAACGACGCGGTCACCAAGACGCGCGAGGGCATGCTGGAGTTCCTGCTCATCAATCATCCCCTCGACTGCCCGGTGTGCGATCGCGGAGGCGAGTGCGACCTCCAGGACTTCGCGGTTCGCTACGGACCGCCGACGTCGCGATTCCCCATCACTGAGAAGGTGCATTTCAACAAGGCGGTGCCGCTCTCCGAGAAGATCGAGCTCGATCAGGAGCGCTGCATCCTCTGCTGGCGGTGCACGCGCTTCTACGACGAGATCACCGGCGAGAAGGAGCTCGTCCTCCAGGAGCGGGGGGTGCACACAGCCATCGCCACCTTCAACGAGACGGAACTGCAGTCGCCATTCCAGGGCAATCTTCCCGAGGTCTGCCCGGTCGGTGCACTCACCCATCGGCAGTATCGATTCAAGGCGCGGCCCTGGGAACTTCAGCGCACCAAGTCGGTGTGCCCGCAGTGCTCGTTTGGTTGCAACATCAACATTGATTCCCGTGACTTCGAGGTGATGCGTTTCGCATCACGCGACAACCCGCTGGTTGACGACATGTGGCTCTGTGACATGGGCCGGTACAGCGCGCCGCAGTGGAACTCCACTGACCGGGTCCGCCGTCCGGTCATTGATGAACGCGGTCTCGACGGACGCGAGGCAACGGTTGACGACGCCATCCAAGCCGCCGCCACACAGCTGGGCTCGATCCGCGATCGTGATGGGGGGGAGGCGCTCGCGGTCCTCGGCTCCGCCGCGTCGACCAACGAGGAACTCTGGCTGCTCCAGCGTCTCGCGCGCGAGGTTCTAGGCACCAGCAGCATCGACCACCAACTCGACGCGTTCCCCGGCCTCGATGCCGTGGAGCACGAACTCGGCATTGCCGAGATCGAGGAGTGCAGCGCGGTTGTCGTGCTCGGCGAGGAGCCCGAGGCGAATGCGCCGGTGCTGACCCTGCGCCTGCGCAAGGCCGCCACCAAGCGGGGCGTCGGGGTGCATCGTGTTGCGGCCGATGCCGACACCGCGGCCCTGCTCGCCGCCACCGAGCTCATGCCCCTCGTGGGTGTGATTGCCGACGAGACCAATCGTGGGCATGCCGCGTCTGTGGCTGCGGCACTGGCCACCGCCGGCCGCACCGTGCGGCGCATGACAGTCACCCGGGGCATGAACGGTCGTGGCGCCAAGGATCTGGGGATCCTCCCCGGCTCCGGGCCGGGATACATCCCTGTCGAGAAGCCCGGACGGCACGGTCGGGATATCCTCGAGGCAACCGCTGCCGGCACCGTCCGCGGGCTGCTCATCCTCAACGGCGGCGCGTGGCTTGGCGATGTCGAGTCCGATCTGGTGGCTCGAGCGCTGGCCAAGGCGGAGGTCGTGGTCGCCATCGAGAGCCGGCCGAGTGTGGTGTCCCGCGCTGCGACCGTGCTCCTTCCCGGCCACGCCATCGTCGAGAAACTCGGCAGCGTCACCAACCTCGAGGGTCGGGTGCAGCGCATCCGACCGGCTCTGCCTACCTCCACCCAGGCTCCGGGGGAGACGCGGCTGCTCAGCCGCGTAGCCGCTGCGCTGGGGGCGCCGGGATGGGCAGGCGAGCCGCTGGCGGTGAACCGCGAACTCGTCGCCGCCGTGCCCGCGTATGCCGCCGCTGGCAACGGCGGTCGTGCCCGCTTCACAACGGTGGCGGTGTGATGCTGGGGGCACCGTCCGGTCTGGCGACCATTGTCGACGCCCGGGTGGGGCCGGAGCTCCTCTGGGTGGTGCTTGTCAAGGCAGTTGTCCTGCTGCTCGTCGGGCTGACAACGGCGGCATACCTGACACTCCTCGAGCGCAAGGTGGCTGCGCGCATCCAGTTGCGCATCGGACCCAACCGGGTTGGGCCGTTCGGGTTGCTCCAACCAGCAGCCGACGCGGTGAAGCTGCTCTTCAAGGAAAATACCGCCCCGGCCAACCGCGACAAGTTGCTCTTTCTCGTGGGTCCGGGGCTCGCCGCCGGGGCGGCCGTCTTCGCCTTCGGCATGATTCCCCTCTCCGCGGTGAACTGCTTTGGCGGTCCCAAACAGGACCAGACCCAGCTCTCCTGTCCGAGCGGCTACGAGTTCCACTGGAACCTCGGTCACTTCAACGTCGGCCTGCTCTTCCTGCTGGCTACGACCTCTCTCGGCGTGTACTCACTGTTCCTCGGCGGCTGGTCGGCGAACAGCAAGTATTCGCTGCTCGGCGGCCTGCGGTCGTCGGCGCAGCTCATCTCCTACGAGATGGCCGTCGCCTTTGCGCTCATCGGGCCGGTCATCCTTGCCGGCTCGTTGGATCTGGAGAAACTCGTGGTCGCGCAGGGCGGCCTCTGGTTCGTTTTCCAGCAGCCACTGGCCTTCATCCTCTATTCGATCGGCGCGCTCGCGGAAACGAACCGCGCTCCGTTTGACCTTCCCGAGGCCGAGACCGAGCTGGTCGCCGGCTATCACACCGAGTACTCGGGGATGCGCTTCGGCCTCTACTTCCTTGGTGAGTACATCAATATGGTGACCGTCTCGTCGATCGCCACCGCCCTCTTCCTCGGCGGTTGGCTCTCGCCGGTTCCCACCGGCTTCCTCTTCTTTGGCTGGATTCCGGGATTCGTGTGGTTCTTCGCCAAGGTGATGGCGCTTGTCTTCGCGATGATGTGGATCCGCTGGACACTTCCCCGGCTCCGCTACGACCGGCTCATGAGCCTGGGATGGAAGGTGCTGCTGCCGCTCGGTCTTGTCAATATCGCCATCACCGGCACCGTGGTGGCGCTCCAGGCATGAGGGCACCGGCCTGATGTTCAAGCAGATCGCTCAGGGCATGACCCTGACGCTGAAGAGCATGTTCGCGCACCCGCTCACTCTGCAGTGGCCAGAGGAGCAGAGACCCACGGTCCCCCGCCATCGCGGCCGCCACATCCTTCACCGGTACGACAATGGGCTGGAGCGTTGCATCGGCTGCGAACTGTGCTCCGGAGCCTGCCCGGTGGGCTGCATCTATGTGGGTGCAGCGGAGAATCCCAAGGACAACCCGGTATCACCCGGAGAGCGCTACGCCGAGCGCTACGAGATCAACCTGATGCGCTGCATCTACTGTGGCTACTGCGCTGAGGCCTGTCCCACTGAGGCGATCACTCTGGGCCCCCGTCAGGAGCTTGCCGACTACCGTCGCGAGCGCACCGTGGTGACGAAGATCGAACTCTTGGAGTCCTGGCCTAACTTCACGCAGGCGCGGACAGATGCCTCGCCGCGTGGCGCCGGGGCCGACCAGACGGGCCGCGAGATGCAGGATCCCGGCATCAGCCCTCGCGTGGCCTGGGACGCCGCCGAGGCTGTTCATGGTGATGGTGGCCATCCCCATGCTGGCGAACACGGCGTCCCCCGCCACGTGCCCAGGGTCATCGATCCGGCGCCCCCCGAGGACGGGGCGTGACCGCAATCCTCATCGGGCTCATGGTTCTGACTGTCTTCGGAGCCATCGGCGTCGTCTTCTCACCGCAGACGATCTACTCCGCTCTCAGTCTCGTTGTCACCGTCGGATTCCTCGCTGTCATCTTCCTCCTGCTCAACGCCCAGTTCCTGTTTGCGGTTCAGCTCATCATCTATGCCGGTGCGGTGATGGTCCTCTTCGTCTTCATCATTGCGCTGCTCGATCCGTCGTCGGAGGACCGTCCGCGTTTCCTCGAACCACGCACAGTTATCGGTGTGGTGGCCATCGCGGCGATCACCGTCAGCGTCTTCCTGGCGGCTAGGAATGGCATCACCTACAACGCCGGTTGTGTGAGTGCGACGTCGTACTGCATGCATGGCGAAGTGGTGGGCTCAGGTGGCGGCAACGCTAATCCCTACCATGTGTTTGGCCCTACGGCAGACGAAGTGAACGCCAACGGTAACGTGCAGACCGTGGGTATCCAGCTCTTCACCACGTACCTTCTACCCTTCGAGTTCACCTCGCTCCTCCTCTTGGTTGCCGCCATTGGTGCGGTTTACCTCACCCGCCGTTCGCCGAGCGCTGAGCGTCGCACCACGATCATCCCGCCGGGCGAGAGGGCGGCGGAGCCGGGGACCGCGACCGCCGACCTCGGTGATCCCGCTTCCGCAGGGCGTGCCTTGTGAGTCCACCCCAGGAGATATTTCCGTACCTGCTGGGGCTCTCCGGCCTGCTCTTCACACTCGGTGCCCTGGGGGTTCTCATCCGGCGCAATCCGCTGGTGGTGTTCATGTCTATCGAGCTCATGCTCAACGCCGTCAACCTGGCGCTGGTGGCCTACGGCCGCTACCTCAACAGCCAGGAGGGCCAGATCTTCGCCTTCATGGTCATCGTCGTCGCCGCTGCCGAGGTGGTCGTCGGCCTCGCACTCATGACCCAGGTGTTCCGCCTCGGCCGCGAACTCGACATCGACGATCTCGATGAGATGAGTCAGTGAACCAGTCCAACGCCGCGACGTTCTGCGCTTTCGTGCTCGCCCTCCCGCTCGCCGGCAGCGTCCTCAACGCGCTCTTGGGGCGTCTCCTTGGCCGCCGCTTCGTCAACCTGGTGGGCACCGTCTCGATCCTCGCAGCTTTGGTGGTGACACTGATTGCATTCAGCACCATCCTCGGGGCTCCCCAGGCAGAGCGTGGAGTCACCACGAGGTTGTGGGAATGGATCAATCTCGGGCCCAACGCTCTCCAGGTCGGCGTCGACGTCACCCTCGACCAGCTGAGCATTCTCATGCTCCTGGTCATCACCGGCGTGGGATTCCTCATTCATGTCTACTCGGTCGGCTACATGGCGCACGACAAGAGTCCCCACCGGTTCTTCGCCTACATGAACTTCTTCATCTTCGCGATGGAGGTGCTGGTGCTGGCCGCCAACCTCGTCATCCTCATCATCGGCTGGGCGCTGGTGGCGCTGGCGAGTTACCTACTCATTGGCTACTACTACGAGCGCAAGAGCGCTGTCCTCGCTGCCCGCAAGGCGTTCATCACCCAGGTCATCGGTGACGTTGCCCTCGTCATCGCCGCGTTTCTCATCGTCATCAACGTCAGCGGACACACCCTCTCGCTGCCGGGGATCTTCAACAACGCCGATTCGCTGGGAAACGGCAGCTGGCTCGTGACGGGAATCTGCATCCTGCTTGCCATCGGCGCCTTCGCGAAGTCGGCACAATTTCCGCTGCACACATGGCTTCCCGACGCCATGGAGGGACCCACCCCGGTTTCGGCGCTTATCCATGCCGCGACCATGGTTACCGCCGGGGTGTACCTCATCGCCCGCTTCCATCCCCTCTTCGACCGAGCCCCGGTGGCCCAGGGCATCGTCGCCTGCGTGGGCATGGGCACTGCGCTGATGGCCGGCATCATTGCCCTCAGTCAGGTGGACATCAAGCGGGTCATCGCCTACTCGACGATGTCGCAGATCGGACTGATGATTTTCGCCGTCGGTATCGGCGCGTACCCCGCGGCCATGTACCACTTCGCCACCCACGCTGTGTTCAAGGCGCTGCTCTTCATGGCCGCGGGTAACGTCATCCATGCGCTCCGCGACGAGCAGGACATTCGCAACATGGGTGGCCTGGCGCCGCGGCTGAAGGTGACGTACTTCTGCTTCCTGGCCGGGTCGCTGGCGCTGGCCGGCGTCGTCTTCGCTGGCATGTTCAGCAAGGAGGATCTCCTCGGCTTCGGCACCGTGCGCGGGCCTGGCGCCCCGCTCCTCTTCCTCATCGGGCTGGCCGTCAACGTCCTCACCAGCGTGTATGCATTCCGGCTCGTCTCCACGGTGTTCTGGGGCGAGAAGCAGACCGCGCTCGGCTTCGCCGCCAAGGAGGCGCCGCCGACCATGCTGGTGCCGGTCGCGATCCTCGCCATCGGATCGGCCCTCATGGGCTATCTGTTGCAGTGGCCGATTTCGGTGTTCGGCCATCAGGCCACCGCCATCAGCGACTTCCTCGGTCCGGTGTTCGCCAGTCATGCGGTCGGTTCGCCCAACGACGTCCCTGGGTGGTTGGGGCTGATTGCGTTCATCATCGGCGTCGTCGCCAGCCTCATGGGCCTGGGATTGGTTTGGATGATCTGGGTTAAGCGCAGCGTCGATGCCGCCGGCTGGTTCCACCGGCCTGGGCTGCGGGTTCTGCCGTTGCTCAGCTATCACCGCTTCTATTTCGACGAGCTCTATGACGCGCTGTTGGTGCGCCCCACTCGGCGGTTGGCACGTGCCATGCGCCGGGTGGTCGAGCCGCGGGTCATGGACGGTTGGGTCCGGGGCGTGGGCACGACCATGACCGAGTTCAGCACCACCTTTCGCGGTGTCCAGACGGGGCTGATTCGCGACTATGCGTCGTACATGATCCTCGGCGCTGGACTCTTCACCGTGGTGACGATCATTGCCGCATCGGTGGGTCGGTGATATGAACGCTCCCTGGCTCTCGGTCATCCTCGGCCTGCCCATGGCCGGGGCCGTACTCCTCCTGGTCGTGCCCCGCCGCGCCGTGGGTTTGGTGAAGGCGTGGACGGTGCTCATCGCGGTCATCGAGGCTGGGCTGGTGGCGGTGGTCCTGGCGAACTTCACCGGCACCGCCTCGAGTTCGGGCCCGTTGCCGATGCACTTCCAGGAGCAGTACCGCTGGATCGACTTCAGCGGCTTTCGCGCCTCGTATCACGTTGGTATTGATGGGATCTCCGCATGGATTCTGGCTCTCAACGCCGGTGTCTTCCTGCTCGGCGCGCTGGTCGTCTCGGCGAGGTCGACGGAGCGTCTCAAGTTCTACTGTGGGCTACTGCTGCTCACCGAGACGGCCACCACTGGAGTCCTCCTCAGCCTCGACCTCCTGCTTTTCTACGTGTTCTGGGAGGCGATGCTCATTCCCCTCTACCTGCTGCTCTCCAACTTCGGCGGTGAGAATCGGGGGAGGGCGACGCTGAAATTCATCATCTATACGGTCTTCGGCAGCTTGCTCATGCTCCTCGCGATCATCTACCTCTATGTGCAATCCGGCCAGGGTAGCTTCGACATCCAGACTCTGCTTCTCCATCCTGGGCCTGGCCATGACCGCGTCACCGTGCCCTTGCTTGGCCTGCAGACACTAACGCCCCATCAGATCGCCTTCCTGGCATTTGCCATCGCCTTTGCTATCAAGCTGCCACTGGTACCCTTCCACACCTGGCTACCCGCCCTCTACGAGGCATGTCCGCCTGCGGCACTCGTGTTCTTCGCTGGCGTGGTCAGCAAGCTCGGCGCCTTCGGGTTCATCCGCTACACGCTCACGCTCTTCAGCGGACCGGTCCATGACTTCCAGCCGTTGCTGCTGGCCCTGGCTGTTCTCGGCATCATCTATGGCGCGCTCATGGCGCTCGCTGAGTCCGACCTCAAGCGAATCGTGGCCTACTCGAGCATCAGCCACCTAGGCTTCATCGGGCTGGGTATCTTCAGCCTGAACAACAACGGTTTGAACGGCGCCCTGATCCAGATCGTCAACCACGGCATCATCATCTCGGCGCTCTTCCTGGTGGTGGGGATGATCGAGCAGCGCACGGGGACGCGTGACCGCCATGAGCTCGCAGGACTGGAGAAGCGCATGCCCTGGCTGTACTTCTTCTTCCTGATCATCACCCTGGCAGGACTGGGGCTCCCGGGCATGAACACGTTTGTCGGCGAGTTCTCCATCATGCTCGGCGCCTTTCAATCGTCGTGGGTCTGGGCGGTTCTCGCAGGCGTCGGAGTCGTGCTTGCCAGTTGGTACATGCTCCGCCTGCATCAGGGCCTGATGCACAACCGTGGGAGTGAGCCCCGGACGGAGAACGTCCGCGACATCCGCACCACCGAGGGGCTCATTCTTGCGCCGCTGGTAGCCCTGATGGTCGGATTGGGGATCTATCCCAAGCCGGTAGGGACTGTCACCGCACCGACGGTGTCGACGTACGTGTCCCGGGTCTCCGCCCCGACACAGACGACATCGGCGACGACACTGCCGGGCGCCCGCCCGTGACTCCGTTGTCCGCACTGCCCATGCCGGTGACGCCCAACGGTGGCGATCTCATTGGCCTGCTTCCCGAGATCATTCTCGGCGGGGCGTTCGTGCTGCTCATGCTCCTCGACACCATCACCGCGGCGACCAAGCGCAACTGGCTAGCCGCCTTGACTGTTGTGGCTCTTCTGAGTTCGCTCGGCGCGGTGATCTACGGATGGTTCGATGCCGCGACCGCGCGGTCGGTGTACTTCGGCGCCTTTGCCTATGACCGGTTCGGACTCTTCATCGACGGCATCCTGCTGGTCACCGCGATCCTGGCGGTGGTGATCAGCCCTGGGTATCTCAACCGTCGTGGTGCGCACTACGGGGAGTACTACTCGCTCATCGTCGCAGCCACCACCGGAATGATGCTGATGGCCGGCTCCAGCAGCTTGATGACCATCTTCCTGTCGCTGGAGATTCTGTCGATCGCCTTGTACATCCTCTCTGGATTCGCACGACAGGAGGAGCGATCGCAGGAAGCGGCGGTGAAGTACCTGCTGCTCGGCGGCTTTGCCTCGGGATTTCTGCTCTTCGGTATGGCGCTCGTCTACGGCGAGACTGGACATACGCAGCTCGAGCAGATCGCCCTAGCGGTCGGAAAAGGGGCCATGGGCTCCGATCCGCTCCTGTACGGCGGAATCATCCTGATGTTCGTCGGTTTCGCCTTCAAGATCAGTGCGGCGCCGTTCCACACCTGGACGCCGGATGTGTACCAGGGCGCCCCCACCTCGGTTACCGCATTCATGAGCGTGGCCACCAAGGTCGCGGCGTTTGCGGCGCTCATTCGCGTCTTCACGTTCACCCTGCCTACCCTGTACAGCCACTGGAGCACGGTGGTGCTCACCGTCGCCATTCTCTCCATGGTCATCGGCAACGTCGTGGCCCTGGCGCAGACCAGCCTCAAACGGATGCTCGCGTACTCGGGCATCGCCCAGGCGGGGTACATCCTGATCGGGGTTTCGGTGCCCCCCGGAGGGGACAACTCGGGAACCATCGGCTCGCTCTATTACCTCGCCGCGTACTCCATCACCAACCTCGGCGCATTTGCCGTCCTGACTCTCATGTCAGGTCGCGGTGAGGATCTCGACAACTACGACAGTATCCGCGGTCTCGCCTCGCGACGTCCCTACGTCGCGGCGCTGATGGCATGGTTCCTGCTCTCCCTGGGAGGGTTCCCTCCCACCGCGGGCTTCTTTGGGAAGTTTCTCGTTTTCACCGCGGCGGTGAAGTTGGGAAACGTGCCGCTCGCGCTCTGGGGTGTCGCCACCAGTGCGGTGTCGGTCTTCTACTATCTGCGCGTCGCCCTGCTCATGTACTCGCCGGCCGCCGACGGGCGCGAGCAGTATCGCTGGTCGCGCTCCACGGTGTCGGGGAGCCTCGTGCTCGCGGTCAGTGGAGTGGGCACGCTTGCTCTCGGTGTGGCAGTCTTCCTCATCTACTCGATAGCGCAGTCCGCGGTGCCACCTCACGGCATCCTGCTCGGGTAGGAGGAGCGGCCATGGAATCGTGCGAACACCTGGAGCAGGAGCGTCCCGCGGTTGATGCAAGTGGTGACGGATGTGTCGAATGCCTGCGCGACGGCACCAGCTGGGTGGCTCTGCGCCGCTGTCTCGACTGTGGCCATGTGGGATGCTGTGATTCGTCGATCGGCAAGCACGCCACCGCCCATCACCAGGAGACGCAGCACCCGGTGATGCAGGCGCACGGCGGCGGCGATTGGCGCTGGTGTTACCTCGACGAAATCACCGGCTAGATCAAGCCCCGGACACCTGAGTCCCCCCAAGCGGCGCGGCATAGCAGGCCGCGACACTCAATAGTTACGTTGGGTCCGCTGACCGGATCGGACCGCCCCTTGCGACCCGTACTCTGGTACCTGTGATCGATCAGCGCGTGGTGATTCTGGGGTCCGTGGTTGCCGCGGTTGGTGGTGCGGCGTACGTTCGCAACACGCTGAGAGGTACGTCCCGGCCCAATCGGGCTACCTTCGCCCTGTGGGCGCTTGCCGGGTTCATTGCCGGCGTTGCTGAATTGACGAAGGGGGTCGGTTGGGCTGCCGTCCCAACTTTGGTTGCCGGGTTGACGCCGGCACTCATTGTGGCCGCCTCGTTCATTGGTGGTGCTGCTCCCTGGAGGTTGGGACTGTTCGACTACGGATGCGCCGGGCTGTCGATTCTCGCGCTGATGTTGTGGAGGGTCAGCGGAAGTGGAAGCGTCGCCATTGCGTTCAGCATTGCGGCCGATCTGCTGGCGGCATTGCCCACGGTCCGAAAGTGCTACACACATCCGGGGACGGAGACAGGCTGGGCCTACGTGGCCGGCGCTGTGAATGGGCTCACGGGAGTCCTTGCGGCGCAGCACGTGTCGTTCGACGCTCTGGGTTTCAACGTTTACCTGGTCTTGCTCTGTGGATCCCTCTCGTTGTTGGTGTTGTGGCCACGGTCCAAGTCTTGTGGCGTCGACGTTCGGCGACCTGCCACTGCGGAGGCCCATGCCATGCTCCTGGCCGTGGCCGGCGCCGGCTGCATCGCTGGTTCTGCATCGTTGGTGCGGTTTTCTGGTGCCGAACCCGCCACGGTGGCGGTCTTCCGGTGTGCCTACGCGCTGCCATTACTGGCGCTGATCGCCTCGCGGGAGCGGATCAGGTCATCTCCACGAGACATTGGGCTCGGGGTTACTGGCGGCGTCTTCTTTTCCGCCGACCTTGTCCTCTGGCACCACTCCATCGCCGACGTGGGCGGGGCACTTGCCACCGTGCTCGGGAATCTCCAGGTCATCATTGTCGCGGTCGCCGCCTGGCTGATCTTCCACGAGCGGCCGAGTCGTCGGCTCCTCGCTGCGCTTCCCGCCGCCTTTTGCGGCGTCGTCCTCATCTCCGGCGTCGGCAGCAGCCATTCCTACGGCGCCGATCCCGCCCGCGGCGTGGCCTTCGGGGCGGCGACATCGATCGCGTACGCGGGGTATCTGCTCCTTCTGCGAGAGGCAGCACGCCCAGGTCACCTGGCCCGCCCGCTGCTCATCGCCACTGCCAGTTCGATCCCTGTGTCCGCGGGGCTGGGCGCGCTCACTGGTGGTATCAGCCTCGTTCCGCGTTGGCCCTCGCACGGTTGGCTGGCACTGTTGGCGTGCACCTCGCAGGTGCTCGGCTGGCTCTTGATCAGTCGATCCCTTCCCCAACTCCCGGCCGCGACCACTGCGCTGCTCCTCCTAGTGCAACCCGCGGGTGCACTTTTCCTTGGCTATGCTCTGTTCGGCGAAACTCCAGTCCCGCTGCAACTGACTGGTGTGCTCGTTGTGCTTGCCGCGGTGACATGGGGATCAACTGGACGCACCAGCACTTCCCTTAGGACTGAGACCCCGTGAGGTGAGTCCCCCCGCCGTCTTCGGCCGCGGCCAAGGGCGCCGGCCCGTAGCCCGTGGCAAGGATGACGCGAGCGACACCTCCGGCGAGCGCCCGCTCGGCAGCGTCGAGCTTGACCGCAGCCCGGCCGAGGGCCAGCGGGCGAGAGCGACCGATGCTACCCGCGTCGATACGCGGCACCACGCTCGTGGGGTCGTCGAGGGAGCGGAGTAGACCGGGGGCATCCATGAGGATGAGCAACTTGCTTGCTCCCAGCGCGACCGCGACCTCGGCTGCCAGCCGATCTCCGTCGACGTTGATGGCGTGTCCATCCTCGCTCAGTGCTGGAGGGGTGAGAACCGGCAGCCGCCCGTCGGCGATGAGCAGATGAAGGAGGCGCGGATCGACATGGTTGATGCTCCCCGTGAAGTTGTCGCGCAGGAGTCGGACCCGATCCCCATCCTGGATGCGCAGATGGTCGCGACGCCGTCCAATGACGGTGCCGCCGTCGAGCGCAGCGAATCCCACGGCGTCCGCTCCGGCACGGCGGAGCCGCTCCACGATGCGCTTGTTGCGCAGCCCGCAGTAGGCCATGAGGAAGTGATCCATGGTGGTGGCGTCGGTGTAGCGGGCGGTCTCGCCCCGTGGTGAGGTGACCATTCGCGCCGGGTGACCGAGCCTGCCCGTCAGTTCGTCAAGGTCGCGATGACCGCCGTGGATGAGGACGAGCGGACCCGCCCGGGTGGCGAGTTCAGCGGCGAGCTCGTCGCTGAGTTCGACCGAGCCGCCGAGCTTGACGACGAGCGGCGCCGGGATCACAGCGGCGATATCCCCGCGAACTCGAGACCGGTGGTCTCAGGATATCCCAGGCGGACGTTGAGGGCGTGGACGGCCTGTCCCGCCGCTCCCTTGGTGAGATTGTCGATGGCGGCGGTCATGACGAGATGCCGGCCGTCGTGGTCGAGGTGAAAGCCGATGTCGCAGAAGTTCGTCCCGGTGACCAGCCGCGAATCCGGCTCTCGGTGAAGTCCGCGGGCCACCTTCACGATGCGCAGGAAGGGTCGGCTTGCGACCGCCGCGCGGAACACCATCCAAAGATCCCGCTCGCTGGCCTGTTCGCGCAGCCACGTATGGGCGCTGACGTGAATCCCGCGGACCGCCTCCACCGAGGTGACGCTCAAGGCGACATCGGTGAGGCGCAACTCCTGAAGAATCTCCGCGGTGTGCCGGTGTCCCGTGGCGGCGTAGCTGCGCATGGCTCCGCTGCGGTGGGGGTGGTGCGAGCTCGCCGTGGGCTCGGAGCCCGCCGCCGAGGATCCGATCAGCGCATCGATCACTACGGGCCTCTCGAGGTCGAGCAGCCGCGCCTCAACGACCGGCAGCAGGGCACAGATGGCGGCGGTGGCGCTGCAGCCGCCGACGGCCATGTGATCCGCCGTCGTCAGCCGGGCGCCGGCGACCTCGGGCAGGCCGTAGACGAAGGATTCCAGGAGTTCTGGCCGAGGATGGCTCCAGCCATACCAGCGCGGATAGTCGTCGGGGTTGCGGAGACGGAAGTCCGCGGAGAGGTCAACAACCAGCGGGGCAAGGCCGTCGAGCTCGTCGATGCGGGCCGCGGTCTCTCCGTGACGCAGGGCGCTGATCAGGACATCGGCGCTGGGCAAGTCGGCGGCGCCGCGGAAGCGCATCTCCGCCAGGCCGGTGAGGCTGCGGAGGTGGGGGTGGACGGCCGTCAGCGGCTTGCCGCGCAAGCGTTCGGAGCTGACCGCGATGACATCGAATTCCGGGTGGCCATGGAGAAGGCGGAGCAGTTCCCCGCCTGCGTACCCGGAGCCACCGACGACGACGGCCCTCACCCCAGGCGCTCCAGGGCCGCGGCGAGCACGCTCACGCCGCTTTCCAATTCGTCGATGGCGATGGACTCGTCTGGAGAGTGATCGAGGTGGGAGTCGCCGGGGCCGTAGGCGATGGCAGGGATATCCCAATGCGGCGCCAACAGGTTGAAGTCCGCGGTTCCCGTCTTCACCTTGTGGCGCGGGATGCCCCCGCATTGGCGGATGGCGGCCGTCACCGCGCGGGCGACCGGCGAGTCGCGCGGGGAGCGCACCGCCGCGACGGCGTATTGGACGAGAAACTCGGCATCGCCGCGGCGCTCGTCTACCCATGCCATGAGTTCGTCGACACTGATATCGATTGGGAGGCGGAACTGTAGGGAACACGATGCCGACTCCCCGAGGCCGTCGCCGGCGGTGCGCAACTCGGTCACCCGGAGATCACAGCGGGAGAACGCGGTCCGGTCGCCGTTGCGCACCTCCAGGTCTTCCCGAAGCCGACCAAGGAGGGTCACGAGCCTGTCGGCCGCGGTGTCGATGGGGGCCGCGCGGTGATGCACACTCTGGTGCAGCGAGAGTGTGGCGCGGACGACGCCGCGGTAGCCGATGGTGAGCGCATCCCAGCCACTGGGTTCGAGGACGATGAGATGGTCCGGTGCACCCCTCTGTGCGATGTGCCGGGCCCCGCGGGAGTCGCCCTCCTCGTCGGCGCAGCCGATGACGGTGATGCGTCGTCCGCCCGGGGGCCGGCTCGTGGCCGCGGCGATGGCGGCGGCCAGCGGACCCTTGGCGTCGACGGCTCCGCGTCCGGTGATGCGGCCGTCGGCATGGGTAACGGCAATCGTTCCGGGAACCGTATCGATGTGCCCCAGCAGCATGATCTCGCCAGGACCGTTCCCCCAACTGGCGATGAGATTTCCCCCAGCGTCAGTGTCAGCGTCGAACCCCAACTCACGGAGCCGCACCGTCATCCAGGCAGCGAGACGCCATTCGCTGCCCGTGGGGGAGGGGAGGCGCAGCATCTCCTCGAGCAGCGCTGTGACGTCTACCGCGGTGGCCAGACTCATGCCACCCCCCCGGTCCCAAGCAGGACTGCCATTGAGGTGACGTGATCGGCAATGCGGCCGGGAATGTCGACGCCAGTGGTCTCGATGCTGTTGCGGAACTCCATGGTGTGGTTGACCTCGGAGACGAGCAGTTCCCCGTCACCCCGTTCGAGGAGATCAACGGCGACGACACCCCCACCCACCGCCGCCGCCGCTCGAAGTGAGAGGTCGACCAGTTCGCCACCCAGCGGGCAGTTTGTGGCACTGCCACCGCGGGCGGTGTTGGTGATCCAATGCTCGCTGCTGCGATGGATCGCGGCGATGACTTCGCCGTCAATCACAAAGCTGCGAATGTCGCGGCCTGGCTTGTCGACGTGCTCCTGGATGTAGAAGATGGAGTGCTGGTACGAACCCAGGGTCTCCTTGTGTTCAAGGATGGCCTCGGCGGCGTCACGGTCGTTGATGCGGGCCAACAGGCGCCCCCAGGAGCCGACCGGCGGCTTGAGCACCACCGGGTACCCGAGGGACTCGATGGCGGTCAGGGCAGCCTCCGCGGTGAAGGCGACCGTCGTTCGCGGCTGGGCAACTCCGGCGGCACGCAGGGCTGCGGTGGTCGCCACCTTGTCGCCACATGTGGCCACAACGGTTGAAGGGTTGATCGTGGTCACGCCCTGGGACTCGAGCAGTTGCAGGGCGGCGATGGCGCGCGATTGCGACAGACTGCGATCGAACACGACGCCCCATGACGCCTGTCCGCTGCTGTCGAGCACCAGCGTGGAGTCGTCAATGCGCTCGACCTCGACGCCCCGGCTGCGGAAGGCCTGGAGAAGCAGCTTCTCCTCAACGCGCAGGCGAGAGCAGAGCATGCCGATCCGGGGCTCACTCACCCCAATCCTCCTCCTCGGGGGGCGCCACTTGGAGTCGAAGAGGGGATACGCCCATCACCTCCAGGTCAGTGCCGCAGTCAGAACAGGGGAGGATCTCGCCGGTCTCGATTGCATCCCCCCCGGTGACCTCGGCGTCGCACTCCGGACACGCTGCTGCGCTCATGACGCGGTGACCTCCTCGATGGCGGCCCACCCGTGTTCGCGAATCAGTGCCACCAACGAGCCTGCTTCGCTGATGCGGCGAGCCACCGGCGACGGGGCCTCCCCCTGGAACTGCTGTCCGTTGACGGTGACGATTCCCGTTGCCAGGTCGACATCGATCTCGTGGCCATCCTGAACAGCCGCGACGGCCTCAGGGCACCGGATCACCGCTAGTCCGAGGTTGACCGCGTTGCGGTAGAAGATGCGGGCGAAGCTGCGGGCGACGACGCAGCGGATGCCGGCCGCCTGGATCGCCACCGGAGCGTGCTCGCGCGAACTGCCGCAGCCGAAGTTGCTGCCCGCGACGATCACGTCGCCAGGCGCAACGCTGCTGGCGAAGTCGGGTCGGAGCTCGATGAAGCAGGCGGCACCGAGAGCCTCGCGATCGGTGGTCAGGTTGTAGCGCCCGGGCATGATCGAATCGGTGGAGATCCCGTCTCCGAAAAGGAAGATGCGGCTCATCGGATGACCTCCCGGGGATCGGCGATGGCTCCCGCCAACGCCGAGGCTGCGGCCACCGCGGGGCTGGCCAGGAAAATCTCCGCCTGTGGGCTGCCCATGCGGCCGGGGTAGTTGCGGTTGCTGGTGCTGAGAACGCGTTCCCCGGGAGCGACGACGCCGTGCTGGCGCCCCAGGCAGGGGCCGCAGCCGGGATTCATCACCTGGGCGCCAGCGTTGACGAAGATCTCGATCCACCCCCGGCGCATCGCTTCCAGGTAGATGCGGCGCGAGGCAGGGACGATGATGGTCCGGGTCATGGGATGGACGCTGCGTCCCTCGAGGAATCCGGCGACGACCTCGAGATCCTCGAGCCGGCCGTTGGTGCAACTGCCAATGAAGACCTCGTCGAGGCGGGTGCCGGTGCAGTCGCCAATGTCGTGGACGTTGTCGATTGACGGCGGCATGGCGACCTGGGGCTCGATGTTGCTGACGTCGACAGTGAGAACGTCGAGGTATCGAGGATTCTCCGGTTGCAGGTCGGGAATAGTGTCGTCACCGGCGAACTGCCGGGTGACGTCGTCGACCCCAAGCAGACCGCACTTGGCCCCGAAGTCGACGGAGAGGTTGGCCAGAGTGAAGCGCTGATCCATTGACATGACGTCGACAGGTGGGCCACCCCACTCCACGGCAAGGTAGTTCGCGGCCTCGGAGCCGAGCCGGCGGATGACATCGAGGGCGATGTCCTTGGCGCCGACGCCGCGGGGAGCTGCGCCGGTCAGCTCGATGCGCAGCGTCTCGGGGATCCGAAACCAGGACCGCCCGGTGGCGAGCACGACCCCGATGTCGGTCGAGCCCATGCCGGTGGCGAAGCAGCCGAGAGCGCCGTACGTGGTGCTATGCGAGTCGGCACCCACGATGACGCCGCCGGGCCGCGCGAAGCCCTTCTCCACCATGACGATGTGGCAGATCCCCTCAGCGAAGAGGTTGGTGATTCCGTACTCCACTGCGAACTCGCGGATGGTGCGGTGCAGCTCGGCCGCGGCAACGGTGTTGGCGGGCATGACGTGATCGAAGACAAATGCGGTGCGCTCGGCACTCCAGAGCGGCATGTCGAGGCCGCGGAAGGCCTCGATCGCCAGCGGCGCGGTGACGTCGTGGGCGAACGCGCAGTCGACCTCGGCAACCACGGTGTCGCCTGCCGACACCGGTCGGCCGAGGCGCCGGCTGAAGATCTGTTCGACGAGGGTGGGCATGAGGGACTCCCTAACTGGTGGCCGCGCTGTGGAGCAGCGCGTCGAGTTCATGGTCGGCCAGTGGGCCAAAGTCGGCGCGACGCTTGACCTCATTGGTAACGCTGCGCAAGCGCTCGCCATCGAGCTGGATGCCGAGAGCCGCGGCACGGTGGCGGACGGCATGACGACCGGTGATGCGCGTGCCGGCGAGCAGGGTGCGCTCCCGACCGAACCGCGAGGGATCGAGGATCTCGTAGCTGCGTGGGTCGTTGAGCACCGCGTGGGTGTGCAGACCGGCCTTGTGGGTGAAGGCTCCCGCGCCCGTGATCGGCGAGTTGAAGGGGATCGCGATTCCGATCATCTCCGCGACCGCAGCGTCGGTGGCCGGGAGCATCTCCGTCCGATAGGCGGCGACCAGCGCTGGGTCAGTGGTGGCGAGGCGGGCGATGAGCCCGCTCAGTGAGGTGATGCCGTTGCGCTCGCCAATGCCCAGCACGGTGGTGTCGATGTGGGTGGCACCGACGACGACGGCCGCGTGCGCATTGGCGATTGCGCAGCCGGTGTCATTGTGGCCGTGGAACTCGATGTCGCAGCCCACCGCAGCACGGACGGCGGAGACGATGCGAGTGACGTCCCCGGGAGTGGCAACGCCTACGGTGTCGGCGAGGCCAACTCGGTCAACCCCGGCCCTGTCGACAGCGTGGTAGACCTCGAGGAGATCGGTGAGGTCGCTGCGAAACGTGTCCTCGCAACTGAAACGGACCGTGCGCCCGGCCGCTTGGATCATGGCGATCACCTCGCGGGCGGCACTGATGATCTCGGCGATTCCGCGCCCGTGGCCGGCCTCGCGGAGGAGCTGTGAGGTGGCGAAGAGCACGTGGACTCCGTCGACACCACAGTCGAGGGCTTGGCGCACGTCGTCGGGATGGCATCGGGTGTGGGCGACGACGCGCGCTCGCGGTCGCGTTGCCATGACGGTGCGGAGATCGGCCATCGATTGCGCGGAGGCGCAGGGCGACGTCATCTCGATGACATCGACGCCGAAGGCATCGAGCAGTTCCACGACGCGGAGCCGGTCCTGGCTGGTGAAGTGCGCCCCGGCGAACTGCTCACCCTCACGCAGAGTGCTGTCGACGATGGCGAGGCGCGGCGGCGTCATGCCCGAACTCCCATGTTCACGGCGACCGCCAGGCGGGAGAGGACCGCATCGGTGATCTCCGCGGTTGTGGCGCCGCCGCCGAGGTCGGCGGGGAGGATCCCCGCGTCAATGACGGCGTCGACGGCCTGGCGGACGGCGCGTGCCGCCGCCGGGGCGGCCAACGAGTGCTCGAGCAAGAGCGCGGCGGACTCGATGGCACCGATGGGATTGGCGATGCCCCGGCCGGCGATATCAGGGGCACTGCCGTGAACCGGCTCATAGAGTCCGGGACCACCGCCGGGGTTCAGGCTCGCCGAGCCGAGGACCCCGAGGGAGCCGGCGATGGCGGCGGCCTCGTCGCTGAGGATGTCACCGAACAGGTTCTCGGTGACCACGACGTCGAGGGCGGCGGGCCGGCAGAGCATGAAGAACGCGAAACTGTCCACGAGCTGGTGGGTGACGTGGACATCGGGGAAGCGACCGGCCTCGGCGGACGCCACCTCGCGCCAGAGCCGACTGCTGGCGAGCACGTTCGCCTTATCAACGCTGACCAGTCGACGGCCTCGCTGCCGTGCCAGGCCCAGCGCGTAGCTGACGGCGGTGCGGATCTCGCGTCGGGTGTAGGCCATGGTGTCGAAGGCGCGCTCTGCGCCCCCCGCGCCGCTGCGTCCCTGTTCCCCGAAGTAGACGCCGCCGGTGAGCTCGCGAACGATGATGAAATCCGTCCCGGCCGCGAGATCGGCGCGAACGGGGGCGTGGCCGGCGAGTCCCTGGCGGAACCGGACCGGTCGGAGGTTGACGGCCAGGCCGAGCTCGCGGCGCAGGCGAAGGAGCGCCGACCCCGGCCGGGCACCGCCGCGGAGGTGATCCCAGCGCGGGCCCCCCGTGGCCCCGAAGAGCACGGCGTCCGAATCGCGGCAGAGGTCGAGGGTGGCGGCCGGCAGCGGCTCACCGGTCGCCTCGATGGCGGCTCCCCCAATGAGGCCAGCGACGAGGTCGAGGCCGATGTCGTGACGTGCTGCGGCCGCATTGAGGACCGCGGCAGCGGAGCCGACCACTTCGGGGCCGATGCCATCACCGCTGAGGACGGCAATACGCCGACGATTGGTGTTCGAGAAGTCCATGTTGGTGATCCTGAGAGACGCTGACGAAACAGAAAGGGCCCCCTCGCTGGAGGGGGCCCTTTCCGTGACGACTGTGGCGACGATCGCCTCAGCGGCGCGCACCTTTGCCCTGCACGGCGAAACCACCCTCAAGAGGGAAGTGGTTGCCGGCGAGCGGTTTGGCGACGCGGATCAGATGCATGACAGCAGCATCGTACTTGCTGCCCGACGTGGCCGTCAACCGCCTGACCCAGAGGCCGACCGAGGACACCGTCCGTCGGATGTACGTTCAGTCGTGCTCTGATGATGTCGATGAATCAGACCGACCGCGTCAGATGCTCCCCTGTGGCCTCTTGTAACGAGCGCGTCACCGCGGCAGCGGAGACGCGTTTCGGGCGCTGTGTACAGTGGTGAGTGCTATGAACGAGGCAACCCCGCCGACCGAACCCTTCAGCAGTCGCACCTTGCGCAGCGCCTCGGGAGGCAGCCGGCTGCGCCGGGGCATGGCCTTCGCCGGGCTCCTCTGCATCCTCGGCGGGATCGGACTCACTGCTGTGCACGCCAGCGCCGCCAGCGCAGCGACCGAGGCCTACTGTGACGCCCTTGCTCGTGACGAGAAGGGGCACGACCCCCAGAAGATCAAGATTGCCTCGGGCGCCAACCGTCCCGGTGTTGGAATCCAGGGCTCGACGATGCAATTCCTAGATGAAGTGGCAACGTTGTACGGCAAGGACATGATCATCACCCGGGGCACGAACCACAATCAGTTTACCCAGGACGGCAATGTCTCCGATCACTGGGACGGTCACGCCGGCGACTTTGGTATGCAGGCGAACGGAGGGACTGATGTTGGTCCCGTTGGCGATCGCATTGCGACTGCTGCGCTCACCGCCGCAGGAGTGACGCCCGGCGCTGCCCGAGCGATGGCGACGCACCCGCCTGGCATCTACACGCTCCACCATAACGGGCTGCGCATTCAGATCATCTGGAGGTTCTATCCGCTTCACCAGGATCACGTGCATATCGGCGCCCGACCGGACGGCGGCAACATCCCCTCCGCGGACAAGCTCTGTCCGGATCCCAAGCCCAAGCCCAAGCCTGCGGCCCCGAAGCCTGTGGCTCCGAAGCCCGTCGCTGTAGCCCCGAAGCCTGCCGCTCCGGCCCCCGCAGCAGCGGTTCCCGCGGCCCCGGCTCCCGCTGGCGTCGCGCCAGCACCCGCCCCCGCGGCCGTTGCGCCGCCGGCACCGGATCCAGCGGCCGTCGCACCAGCACCGGCACCAGCACCGGATC
>JBPCLW010000009.1:0-26257 GCA_051002895.1 Candidatus Dormibacteria bacterium
TCATCTGCAGTTCGGGGATGCCACGCATGCTGAATCTCCGCAGGCTTGAATCGATCGCGGGAAGACTCCCACACCTCGAGGCGCCCTGTGGGGCTATTCCGAGATCTTTTTCAGCACCCTGCTAGGCCCGCTTCCAGCGCTGACCTCGCGGCGTGTCCTCGATGACAACCCCGCGCGACGCGAGCTCATCCCGGATTCGGTCCGACGCGGCCCAGTCCCGTTGCGCGCGCACCCGCTCCCGCTCGTTGAGCAGCGCCTGCGAGTCAGCGTCGAGATCGCCGCGATCGCGATCGACGAGCGGGAGGATACCGAGGATGCCGTCGACGTCAGCGAGGAGCCGCAGTGCGGCAACACAATCCCCGCTACTCACAGGACCAGCGTCCATTTCGCGATTGACGTCACGCACGGCGACGAAGATTGCGGCAACCGCCTCGGGAACGTTGAGGTCATCGTCCATTGCCGCGGAGAATGTTGTCCAGGCAATGTCGACCACCCTGCTGATCCGACCCTCGACAGCACCGGGGGCGGGCACCAGCGCAACCACCCGGTCGCGGAAGTCCACGAGCCGTTCCACTGCCGACACTGACGCAGAGAAGGCATCCTCGTCCCAACTCAGTTGACGCCGGTAGTGGGCGCCGCTGATGAGGAAGTAACGGATGACCGCGGGAGGGGCGCCAGACGCCACCAGGTCGGGGACGAAACGAAAGTTGCCGAGGCGTTTCGCCATCTTCTCGCCGCCAATCTGAAGATGGGCCGCGTGGCACCAAATCTGGGCGAAGGGCCGCTGCGTTGCCGCTTCGGATTGGGCGATCTCATTCTCGTGGTGGGGGAAGACGTTGTCGACGCCGCCGCAGTGGATGTCGAAAGACTCCCCGAGCAGGGCCATCGACATTGCCGAGCACTCGATGTGCCAGCCGGGACGACCGCGCCCCAGCCGGGTGTCCCAGCCGATGTCATCGGCGCCGACACCCTTCCAGAGGGCAAAGTCGCGGACGTCCTCCTTGGTGTAGTCGTCGGAATCGACCCGCCCGCTTGCCCCCGCGACGAGACCCTCAGCGCGCAACCCGGAGAGGGCCCCGTACTGCGGAAACGCAGCGATGTGGAAGTACACACTCCCCTCGCTGGCATATGTGGCCCCAGCCTGGTCGAGCCGCGCGATGAGCTCGACCATCTCATTGACATACTCGGTGGCTCGCGGATAGTGATGGGCACGCCGCACCCCGAGGGCGTCGAGATCCTCGAAGAAGGCCGCGATCCACGGAGCTGTCTCCTCCTCGAGACTGTGGTCATTGCTCACCGCGTTGCTGATGATCCGATCATCGACATCGGTGAGGTTCATGACATGAGTGACCCGATCACATCGACGATCCAACCAACGACGCAGAACATCCTCGAAGAGAAAGGTCCGGAAGTTGCCGATGTGAGAGCGATTCCATACCGTGGGTCCGCAGGTGTAGAGCCGCACGTGGCCGGGTTCGAGGGGCTCGACAGCCTTCATGGTCCGCGTGAGTGTGTCGTGGAGCCGCAGGGTCACAGCCGCTGAGGATATCCCTCCTTCATCGGCTCTCGATCAGCGCCACCGCGGATGCGGCGATGCCCTCACCGCGACCGGTGGCTCCAAGCCCGTCGGTCGAGGTGGCACCCACTCGCACCACTCCGTATTCCGCTCCCAGCGCGCCGCCCATGCGCAGACCCATCTCGGTGAGATGGGGAGCGAGAGTCGGCTCTTCAGCGAGGATGACGACCTGAGAGCTGATGATCGTTGCGCCGGCGCTGGCCAGAAGTGCGCCCACCGCACGGAGGAAATCCCTCCCGGATGTTCCCGCCCATCGCCCATCGCTGCTGGGGAAGTGCTCCCCCATGGTTCCCAACCCAGCAGCGCCGAGCAGCGCGTCGCAGAGTGCGTGGGCAGCGACGTCACCGTCGGAGTGGCCCTCGAGTCCCCGGTCGTGGGCAATCTCAACTGTGCCGAGGTACAGCGGCCGCCCTGACGAGAGGCGATGAACGTCGATACCATGGCCGATTCGCAGGGTCACCGCGAGATCACCGCCCGCAGCCAGGCAATATCCGCGGCCACAGTGACTTTGCGATTCTCTGGATCACCCTCGATGACAGCAATCTCTCCGCCGCAGCGCTCCACCAGGAGGCATTCATCGGACGCGTCCTCGCTGGAACCGGCCTGAGCAGCGCGGAGCACGTCGCGGCGGAACGCCTGCGGTGTCTGCACGACGACGAGCGCCTCGCGAGGCACAGTGCGGACGACGTGACCGTCAGCGATCTCCTTGATGGTGTCGACGCAGGGCACCGCCGAGGTGGCCGCGCCCGTCGTCCGCGCCGCCGACACCACGCGCTCGAAGAGTTCCGGTGGGCAAAGCGGCCGTGCGGCATCGTGGACGCACACGATGTCAACTGCGGTGTGAAGAGCGGATGTCCCCAGCTCCACAGAGTCGCGCCGGCGCTCACCGCCGGCGACGCAGCGCCCTCCGCCGACGCCTGCGCGCTCCGCCTCGCGGAGCATGTCCTCGTGACGGCGCGGGGAGCACACCACCACCACCTCGTCGAAGCACGCGGCTCGGGAGATCGCTTCCAGGGTGATGCCAATGAGCGGCCGACCATGAATATCGGCCCAGAGCTTCTCCTCCCCCGCCCGCACCCCGCGCCCAGCGGCGACGAGGACCAACCCAACGCTCAGCGGTGCACCCTCCGAGGCGGGTGCTGCGTCGACGCAATCTGAGTTCGTGGCATCGCGCGATTAGAGCACAGGCTCGGCGCGGCCGCACAGGGGCCGGCACACGCGATCGATCAGGCCAAGAGCTCTATCGCCTCCGTCAAGGTCCGGGCGGAATTGCTGACCATCCCCTCGGGCAGCTCGCCCCGATACCCGGCCGGAACGATGGCACGGGTGAGCCCGAGGGCCTGCGCCTCGGAGAGTCGGGCCTCCATGCGCCGAACTCTGCGGATTTCGCCGCCCAACCCGATCTCGCCAATGACAACGCAGCCCCGAGGCGGCTGGCGATTGGTCACCACGCCGACGATCGCCAGGGCCGCGGCCAGGTCCACCGCGGGCTCGCTGAGGCGAACCCCGCCCACGCAGTTGAGGAAGACGTCACGGCCGCCGACGAGGACGCGCCCGCGGCGCTGCAGAACCGCGAGCAACAGGTGCAGACGGCCCAGGTCGAACCCCGTGGCGGTGCGCCGCGGCATCGCCGGATTGGAGCTACTCACCGTGAGCGCCTGGATCTCCACAACGAGAGCGCGGGTGCCCTCACAGGTCACCGTCAGCACGTTGCCGGGCACCCCCAGGCTGGCGTCGTCGAGAAAGGCGCGTGACGCTGCCTCCACAGATTCCATTCCGGCCTCGGACATGCGGAACACGCCGAGCTCCCCGGTGGTACCGAAGCGATTCTTGATGCCGCGGAGCAACCGGTGATCGCTGTGTCGCTCGCCCTCGAGGAAGAGGACGACATCCACCATGTGCTCGAGGGTGCGCGGGCCCGCGATCGCACCCTCCTTGGTGACATGCCCGACGAGGAGGATGGGTACGCCGGTGGATTTGGCGCAGGCCATGAGCCGAGCCACCGCGGCGCGGACCTGGGTCGGGCTTCCAGGATGACCCGTCGCTCCCGCGACCTCCACGGTCTGCACCGAGTCCACCACCGCAAGCGCCGGACGAGTCTCCGTGATGGTGGCGATGCAGGCGTCGAGGTCGGTCTCGGCGAGGGCGTCAATGTGGTCGGGTGCACAGTCGAGCCTCCGGGCCCGCATGGCGAGTTGCCCCGGGGACTCCTCTCCAGCGCAGTACAGAGCGTGGCGTTCCGCTGAGCCAACGTGATTCGCCACCTGCAGGGCCAACGTCGATTTCCCGATCCCGGGGTCACCGCCCAGGAGAATCAGGCCGCCGTCGACGATGCCGCCACCCGTCACCCGGTCCAGTTCCGCCTGGCCGCTGGAATGATGGACGAGGGCGCCGTCCACCACGGCACCGAGAAGTCGAGGCCGAGCGGCGCCGGGAGCCCGTGGGGTGCGCCGCCCCAGGGCCGTTTCCGTGGGAGCCTCGACTAGGGTGTTCCAGTCTCCGCATCCACCGCAGCGGCCCTGCCACTTCGGGCTCTCGGTCCCACAGCCGCTGCAGAAGAACGCGGCGGAGGAGGCGCGGCGCAGGCTGACGGACATCGGGGCATGATACCAAACGGATGTACGTTGGAAGCCTCCCCGCGTCAGGAGAGCGGAGAACCACGAATGCGGATCAGTGCCACGGCCAGGGCAGCGAGCAGAAGCAGGTTCCGGCCCACCACGAGGAACTCGATGCCGCGATTTCCCCCCAGCAGTTCACCGTAGGTGAAGGTGAGGATCCACGTCGGCGCCGCCACCATGGCGACGATCACGACAAGCGCTCGCTCGCGCTCTGCCCAGGCGATGCCCGCAGCGGGAAGCAGCCAGACGATGAACTGCGGCGAGAGGAGCGTCGATGCGCTGAGGAATGCGGCCACGGCCGCCACCCACATCGCTGATAAAGAGGCGCTGCGGATTCCTGCGTACACGGCGACGGCGGCTGCAGCGAGCAGGAGTAGCGGGCTCAAGCCGGCCGGCACCTCCCCAAAGCGATGGGCTCCGGCCTCCAGTTCGATCCGGGGATTCTCGGCCAGTCGCAGGACACTGCCGATGACGCTCTCGATCTGCCATCCATGGGCGCCTCGAAAGGTGAGCACGTCGATGATGCCGCGAGCGCCGCGACCGAGCAGCAGCCACACGGACGTGACGACCGCACCGGCGCCCGCCACACCCGCGAGCAACCGAGCCTGGCGGTCGGAGCGCGAGAGGAGAAACGGCAGCAGAGCCGCCGGCCACAGCTTGGCCGCCACACCCGCAACGAGGGTGACACCGGCGGAGGCCCGGTGGCGCCGCTTCCAAAGCACCACCGCCAGGACCGCCAGTAGGACCGAGAGCATGTCGATGCGGGTGCAGAGAGCATCGATGAGGAAGGAGTCGGTGATGAGGAACACCAGCGCCGCCGATCGCCCCCAACCGCGCCAGAGCAGGATGGCGCTGCCGGCCTCCAGTGCCATCGTGAGGACCACGAGCACGTGACCCATGGCGGCGCGCGTCGGCGCGATCAGATGGAGGGCGTGCAGTTCAAGCACCGTCACCGGTGGGTACTCCACCGGTACGTCGCGGTAGGGAACTCCGGGCGCACTGGCGATCGCGTAGTAGCGGTCGATATCGCCGGAGATCGCCTGTACGTCGAGCGCGTGGAGCAGAGCGTGAATGCGCACGCCGAGGAGGAGCAGAGCGGCGACGATAAGGGGTCCACGGCGGCGCACCGCAGCAGCCTAGAGGGCGGCGCCGACCTCAGGCAGCGGGCAGCCGGGCGTCCTGATGGGAGACGCCGAGCAGAGCCACAGGCAGGGCTGCCAGACAGGCCGCTACGCTCAGCAGCAGTGTCAACGCCGGCGTCCTCGCCGCGCTCCCCCGCTGCTGCGATCACCACCCGGCACAGCCTCGCTGACCGGCGACTCCTCGATGCGACGGCGCAACGCCACCAGGCGATCGCGCAGCTCCGCAGCACGCTCGAATTCCAGATCGCGGGCGGCGCGCTGCATCTCCTTCTCCACATCCTTGGCAAGTCGGAGTAACTCGTCCGGCGGCAGGCCGGCAGACTCCTGGAAGGCCGCGGCACGCGTGTTCAGCTCGTCGCGGTGTGTCTCCATCTGGTAGACGGCTTTGACGATGGAGAGCGGGGTGATGCCGTGCTCCTCGTTGTGGGCCACCTGGATGGCGCGCCGCCGCTCCGTCTCCTCCATGGCCCGCTGCATGGCGTCACTGGTCCGGTCGGCATACATGACGACGTGCCCGTCAACGTTGCGGGCAGCCCGGCCGATGGTCTGGATGAGGGAACGGTAGCCACGCAGGTACCCCTCCTTGTCGGCATCGAGGATGCCGATGAAGGCGACCTCAGGAAGGTCGAGTCCCTCGCGGAGGAGGTTGATCCCCACCAGCACATCAAAGACCCCGAGTCGAAGATCGCGAATGATCTCGACGCGCTCCATGGTGTCGATGTCGCTGTGCAGGTAACGCACTCGCACCCCGGCTTCGCGCAGGTAATCGGTGAGATCCTCGGCCATCTTTTTGGTGAGGGTAGTGATGAGGACCCGTTGCTGCTTCTCCACGCGGCGACGGATCTGCTCAAGAAGATCGTCGATCTGGCCCTCGCTCGGCTTCACCTCGATGGTGGGATCGATGAGCCCTGTGGGGCGGATGATCTGCTCCACCACCTGCTTGGACTGCCCCAGCTCGTAGTCGCCCGGAGTGGCGCTGACGTAGATGATCTGCCCGACCATGGAATCCCATTCCGCAAATGTCAGCGGCCGATTGTCGATGGCGGAGGGCAGCCGAAATCCATACTCCACGAGCGGGATCTTGCGGGCCCGGTCTCCCTTGTACATCCCGTCGATCTGGGGTACGGCCACATGCGACTCGTCAACGACGATAACGGCATCGTCAGGCAGGAAGTCCAGCAGGCAGTGAGGACGCTCCCCCTCGGCACGCCCACTGAGGTGCCGCGAGTAATTCTCGATGCCGGCGCAGGTTCCCGTCTCACGCATCATCTCCATGTCGAACCCGCTGCGCTGGCGCAGACGCTGCGCCTCCAGGAGGCGTCCGTTCTCCTCAAGGAAGGCGGCGCGTTCGTTGAGCTCCTCCTCGATGCGTTCCAGCGCTGTCTTCATCATGTCGGCGGGAGTGACGTAATGGGAGGCGGGGAAGATCGTCACCTCGTCGCGCAGCGCAAGGATCTCCCCGGTGAGCGGATCGAATTCGCGAATGGTCTCGATTTCATCGCCGAAGAGCTCGATTCGCGTCGCCACCTCCTCGTAGGCGGGCTGGATGTCGAGCGTGTCGCCGCGGACCCGGAAGCGCGAGCGGCCAAAGTCCATATCGTTGCGTGAGTATTGGAGATTGGCGAGTTTGCGCAGGATGATGTCCCGCCGCAAACTCTCTCCCACCTTGATGGTGATGGACTCGCCGAGGTAGTTCTCGGGAGAGCCGATGCCGTAGATGCAGGAGATCGAGGCCACGACGATGAC
Organism: Candidatus Dormibacteria bacterium; assembly: GCA_051002895.1. Classification (GTDB taxonomy): domain Bacteria; phylum Chloroflexota; class Dormibacteria; order Aeolococcales; family Aeolococcaceae; genus JBPCLW01. The sequence continues at coordinate 7,083 of JBPCLW010000009.1, forward strand.
GTCGCGACGGGTCAGCAGCGCGCGTGTCGCGCTGTTGCGGAGTCGATCGATCTCCTCATTGCGCGAGGAGTCCTTCTCGATGTAGGTGTCGGTCCGGGCGATGTACGCCTCGGGCTGGTAGTAGTCGTAATAGGAGACGAAATACTCCACAGAGTTCTTGGGGAAGAACTCGCGAAACTCCGCCCAGAGCTGGGCCGCGAGGGTCTTGTTCGGGGAGAGCACGAGGACGGGTCGCTTGATCTCATGGACGACGTTGGCCACGCTGAACGTCTTTCCGGAGCCGGTGACCCCGAGCAGGGTCTGTTCCCGATGACCGGCCGCGAGTCCCTCCAGAAGCTTGGCGATGGCGGTCGGTTGATCGCCCGCCGGGGCGAACGAAGAGGCGAGTTCCAGCTGCACGGGACCAGTCTACGCGGGGCTGGAGGCTGGGCCTGCGCCGTTGCCCACCGTCAGATGTGCTCCGTGGGGACGGTGCCGAGCTTGCCGCGCCGGTAGTCGTCGAACGCCTGCACCACCTCAGCTTTGCTGTTCATCACGAACGGGCCACCGAAGGCGACCGGCTCGCCGATGGGACGGCCGCCGAGGACGAGCACGTCGACTGCTGGGCTGCGACCGTCCTGCTCCTGCTCGGCGGCGATGGTCAGGTAATCGCCGCCGCCGAGCACCGCGAGTTGACCACTGGCGATGGCGGCACCCTCGGTGCCCACTCGGCCGATACCGCTCAGGCCGTACACCAGAGCATTGAAGTCGCGCGGCCACGGCAGGACGACCCGAGCGCCGGGCTGCAGGGTGGCGTGGATCATCGCCATGGGTGTGTGGGTTTGCCCCGGCCCCCTGTGTCCGGCAACGGCACCGGCGATGACGCGCACCAGGCCGCCAGCATCGTCGGAGGTCAGCAGGGCAACGTTGTGGGCGCGGATGTCCTGGTAGCGGGGCGTCTCCCACTTCTGAGCCGCGGGGAGGTTGACCCAGAGCTGGATGCCATGGAACAGACCGCCGCTCACCACCAGCTCCTCGGGGGGCCTTTCGATGTGGAGAATGCCCGCCCCGGCGGTCATCCACTGGGTATCGCCATTGGTGATCACCCCACCGCCCCCAATGGAGTCCTGATGCTGAAATGTCCCGTCGATCATGTAGGTGACGGTTTCGAACCCACGATGCGGGTGCCATGGCGTGCCCTTGGGCTCACCCGGCGCGTACTCCACCTCGCCCATCTGGTCCATGTGGACGAAGGGGTCGAGGTCGGCGAGGTCGACACCGGCGAAGGCGCGACGGACAGGAAAACCCTCCCCCTCGAAGCCACGAGGCGCGGTGGAAACGCCCCGCACCAGCCGCTCCACGTGGGCGGGAGCGGGCCGCGCAATACGCGGAAGGAGGGTGAGATCGTCGACGCTGATCGCGGGCATGTGGGTTCCCCAAGGCAGATGCGTGCTCATCGGAGCATACGGCGGCGGCGAGAATTCCAAACACCTGTCCCGGCACCGACGACGCGAGCGGCCCACCCCCGTGCAGCAGCCAGCAGCACTGGCTGATTCTACTTCTGGCAACCGGCGCAGTACACGGTGGTGCGCCCACCGACAACGGTCTTGCGGAGGAGCGCGCCGCAGCGAAAGCACGGCTGCCCTCCCCGGCCATACACCTGCAGCGCCTCCTGATTCGACCCCTTGGCATTCCACACATCGCGGTAGTCGTCGAACGTCGTACCCCGGTTGCCGATTGCCTTGACCAACACCGCGGGGATGGCCTGCAGCAGGGCGGCGCGCTGCGCTCGGGTGAGTCGGTTCGCCAACCTCGTCGGCCGCACCCCGGCGAGGTGGCAGGCTTCGTCCACATAGATGTTGCCAAGCCCGGCGATTCCACGCTGATCGAGGAGGGCGGTCTTCACCGAACGGGTGGTGCGACGCAGCCAGGCGTCGAGGTGTTCGCCAGTGAAGTCCGCGGAGAGCGGTTCAACGCCGAGCGGCGCCAGCACTCCGCTCGACTCCAGAAGCGCACGGGGGCCGAGGAGGACGCGCCCGAAGCGACGGGCGTCATCGAAGCGGAGCTCCATCGCATTGTCGAGACCAGCCCGGAGGTGCGTGTGCTTCACCACCTCGACATCCGGCTCCACGACGCGCAGATGACCGGTCATGCCCAGATGGAAGATGAGGTCCTCATCGTTGTCGAGGTGGCAAACGATGAACTTGCCACGCCGTTGTACCTCCCCCACCAAACAACCGGGAAGTACGGTGGTAAACACATCGGCCACCGGGTATCGCAGGATCCCCGGCTGGGAAACCCAGACCTCGGTGACCCGCCGGCCTTCAATCAAGCCGGCGAGATCGCGAGCGACAGTCTCGACCTCAGGGAGTTCGGGCACCACTATGTGACTGCGGCGATAACCTCGGCTACCGTCGCCATCTCCTGCCAGTTCTGGCCAACCTTGACATCGACGACGAGAGGCACGGAGAGGTCCGCGGCTCCGCTCATGGCGCTGCGCACCAGTGGTACCGCAGCATCCACCTCGTGCCGGGGAACCTCGAGAACGAGTTCGTCGTGAACCTGGAGGAGGAGTCGAGCTCCCGCTCCCTCCCGACGCAGGGCCAGGTCACACTCAATCATTGCCTTCTTCATGATGTCGGCGGCGCCTCCCTGGATGGGCATGTTCACCGCCATCCGCTCGGCACCCTGACGGATGGTGCGATTGGCGGCGCGAATGTCGGGCAGATGGCGGCGCCGGCCGCTGACTGTCGCCACCCAACCCCACTGCCGAGCGTGCTGCCGGGTGCGCTCCAGCCACTCGGTCACCCGGGGGAAGTTCGCAAAGTACTTCTCGATGAACACCCCCGCCTGCTCGCGAGACATCCCCGTGTCCCGGGCGAGGCCGAAGTCGGAGAGGCCGTAGACCACCCCAAAGTTGACCACCTTGGCGATGCGCCGCTGATCCCGGGTCACCGCAGAGGGATCGATCCCGTATACCTCCGCTGCGGTGCGACGGTGGATGTCCTCGCCGCGCGCGAAGGAGGCGATGAGATCCTCCTCGCCGGTGACGTGAGCGAGAACGCGCAGCTCGATCTGCGAGTAGTCCGCGGAGATGAGCAGCATGCCGGCATCAGGCACGAATGCCCGCCGGATCCGCTGCCCCCACGGGGTGCGAATGGGAACGTTCTGCAGGTTGGGGTCTGCGGACGAGAGCCGTCCCGTCGCTGCCACCGCCTGATGGAACGACGTGTGGACGCGGCCGTCGGCGGTGCAGAGCAGGGGCAACGCGTCGACATACGTGCTCTTCAGCTTGGTGAGTTGGCGCCACTCCAGGACGAGGTTGACCGCGGTGTGTTCCTCACGAAGCGCCTCCAGAGCCGGAGCGTCGGTGCTCCGACCGGTCTTGGTCTTGCGCCCGGCGGCGAGGCCGAGATCGTCGTAGAGGAATCTCGCGAGTTGCTGGGTGCTACCGAGGTTGAACGGCTCTGTGGCCAGGGCGTGTACCTCCGCCTCCAACAGGGTGATGCGCTCCCCGAGCTCGCTCGAGAGGTCGGTCAGCTTGTCGCTCGCGATGCGAATGCCGAGGCGCTCCATCTCGGCAAGGATGGGTACGAGCGGCAGTTCGAGTTCGTCGTGGATGGGGAGAAGCTCGCTCTCCTCGAGTTGGCGCAGCAGCGTGCTGCGCACCGGCTCGACAAGCCCCACCCATTGACCGTAGTAGGCGGCCAGCTCCTCGCTGGGAACGTCGGCGATTCCCCGCTTCTGCCGGCCGCTCCCCAGCAGTGGCTCCTCGGCATCGAGACGAAGACCGCAGAGGTCGTGGCCCAGGACCGGCAGCGAGGGCACCCGAACCCGGGTGTTGTCGACGTATGCGGCGAGCATGACGTCGGTGCCAAGTCGGGCTCGCAGCCGACCACCCCAGACGAGGAGTTCACGCTTGAGGTCGTATCCGTCGATGATGAAATCGCCCTCACCGAGCAGTCGCTCCACATGACCGACCAGAGAATATTCGTCCCCCACGGCGAACCAGTAGGCACGTCCCTCCCCCAGCGGCGCGACCGCGACACCGACGATGACGCCCTCACGCGGGGAACCGGCAACCACGGTGCGGAGCGCATAGCGCCCCGCTGCACGGGCTGCGTCCACAGCCGCCCCCGCCTGCGCTGAATTTTCGACAATCTCGACATCAACGTCGGGGTCCGCAACCTCCTCGAAGGTCAGCTCGGCCTGGCCCACAGGGCCGGTCGCCGGCGCCTGGCCGTGGCCAAAGGCATCAGGCAGCCGGGGGAGCAGCGAGCGGAATTCCAAGCGCTCGAAGAGGTCACGCACGCGTGATTCATCGTAACCGCCGATGCGGGCGTGGTCGATGTCGAGAGTCACCTCAGCCATGTCGCACCGGATCGTTGCCATCATCTTGCTGTGCTGTGCCTGATCCGCGTGCTCGGTGAGGACGCGCTGGATCTTGCTCCCCGGCTTCATCGCGGGCACGGCGGCCAGCACGTTCTCCAGCGGGCCGTGGTCCTGGAGCAGTGACATCGCCGTCTTGGTGCCGATGCCAGGAACGCCAGGAATGTTGTCGGAGACGTCACCCTGGAGCGCCTTGTAATCGGCCACGAGCGGCGGAGGGAAACCGAAGCGCTCGTACACGGCGGCCACGTCGTAGATGATCGTCTCGGTGATACCCCGGCGGTTGATGAAGACGCGCACGTGGTCGTTGACGAGCTGGAGCATGTCGATGTCGCCGGTGACGATGACGACATCGAGCCCGGCCGCGACCGCCCTCACCGACATGGTCCCGATGACATCGTCAGCCTCGAAACCGGGGATCTCCACGATGGGGATGCCGATGGCTTCCACGATCTCTCGTGCCCACCCCATCTGGGGACGCAGATCATCGGGCATCTTGCTGCGCGTCGCCTTGTACGTCGCGTCCGCCTCATGACGGAAGGTCGGACCGGGAGGATCGAACGCCGCCACCACGTAGGCCGGCCGGATGTCGGCGAACGCTTTCAGCAGCATCGAAGTGAAGCCGAAGGCGGCGTTGGTGATCTCGCCCCGCGAGTTGCTCAGTGCCGGCATCGCGAAGAAGGCCCGATAGACCAGCGCGTGACCGTCAATGAGGAGGAGCGTGGGCCGAGTCTCCGCAGGCACGTCCCGCATGGTAGCGACCACTGCACCAGCGTCATCCCGGTCCGGGGGCAGCGGTATCATCGCCACATGGCTGATCTCATCGAGATGAACGTCGACAGCATCCGCGTCCACATGCCAACCGGACAGCACGTCGTCATCCTCAAGGAGAAGGAGGCGGAGCGCTACCTGCCCATCTGGATCGGGATCAATGAGGCCAATGCCATAGCGCTGAAGATCACCGGGATCACACCGGAACGCCCCATCACCCACGATCTCCTCGCCAACGTGCTTGCCGCTGCCGAGTGCAGCGTGGACAGGATCGTGGTCACATCGCTTGCCAACGAGGTCTTCTATGCGCGGATCCTCGCGCGGCTCGACGGCAAGGCCCTGGAGATCGATTCCCGGCCCAGCGACGCCATCGCCGTGGCCGTCCGTGTCGGTGCTTCCATCTTTGTCTCCAGTGAAGTTCTCGAGACTGCCGGAGTCCTCCCCGAGCCGGACGAGGACGGCGAGCCCGGTGAGGAGGACGAGGAGACCGAGGAGCGCCGGGCCAAGGTCCGGGACTGGGTGAACGAGCTCAACCTTCCCGATCTGGACGTCGGCAAGGGAACCGACCAGAGCTAGCCTCTAGTGTCCTGCTAGGTGTCGAGGGTCCAGAATGCCGGATCCTCGAAACCGAGCCGCCAGCCCGCGGCACCGGCGAGTCCCAGCCCACGCACCGCCGCGAGCTTGCGCGCCAGGCTGTCGCCATCATCGAACCAGGTCTGCGTGCTCCCCCCGCTGTCGGTCCCGCGCAGCAGTGGCGAGGCGGCGGCGAAGTTGTAGTCGTAGCGCACATCACGGTCGCCCAGCGCGGTGCTCACCGCTTCGCTGTAGTCGCGAGCACCGGGGCTCGTTGCCGCCCAACGTCGGGCATACAGGGGGACCCCCATGAGCACGTGATTGGCAGGCAGGCCGTCGAGACTGGCGCCCAGAACGTCAGCCTGCCAGTCGAGGCCGGCCACGGGACCAGGGCCACTGCCAGCAATGTGCTGGTCGTAGGACATCATCACCAGCAGGTCAGCCTTTCCCGCGATCGCGGGAAGATCATACGCCTCTGACGCCGCGTTGGTACCCGTGTGGCGATGGGGCACAACATCGACGTCGAGCTGCATCCCGGATGCGTGGAGGGCGGTGGCGAAGGTGCCGACGAGAGCGGTGAGGCGGTCGCGGTCGTCGCCGGAGACGCCCTCGAAGTCGAGGTGGATCCCGCGCGCTCTCACCTGGTGGGCTCCGGCGACAGTCGCCGTCACCAGGCGACCCATCGCCGCCCTGTCGCCGAGGAGAGACGACGTGCCTGTCTGGTCACCGGCGTCGTTCTGGAGTAGCGGCCACACCCCCGTCCCCGCATCATGGCCTGTCGCCACCGTGACCCCGTCGGGCTCGCCGCTCAGGCTGCCATCTGGATGCGCCCGCCAGCCGGCCGGTGCCAGGGCCACGACCTGGGCCGCATGAGCCCGAACTGAGGCGTGGGCGCCGGCTTCGCTGACGCTGAACATGGTGAGTGCGGCATGGGGCGCCCCCACTGCGGGCACGGTCACCCGGCGGATCGCCGAAGCGCTGAGATCATCAAGGGCAAGCCGGAGTGGCCCCTGGAGGACGGAGCCCCGGCTGGCGGTCAATCCGGCGGGGATGGCGAGGGCAGCAGGCGGGGTTGCCGACCAGCGCAGCCGGAGATGAGTGTTGTCGGCCCAGGTGGCGCTGGCGCTCCCCAACACCCGCGCCAGTTGGGCAAGATCCGGCGCCCGTTCGAAAACCACGTCGGCGACGGATCCCTGGACGTCCCGCCAGGCGGCGGCGCTGACACCCGTCCTCCCCACCACTCGGAAGGCCACGGCCTGGGGGGGCCGACCGCTCACCGCGAGGTTGAGGCGGTGCCCGGATTCGTACTCCAGGGCCGGGACGCTGGCACGAACGGTGTCACGGTCCTGGCGCAGCGCCAGCGGCGTGCCGTCGAGCGCCACCGTGACGTCCGTGGCCCGGACGCCGTCCCCACTGATGCCCAGATCGAGAGTGGGCGGGATGTCGCTGTCACCGTCGCCGAGCGCGGTCCCACCGCTGGTGACGATGACGAGTCCCGCTGCCCCGGGGCCTCCGGTCGCGGCCGGCGCACCGGGCGTCGAGCACCCCGCCATCACCGCGCAGAGCAGACCAAGTCGGAGGCAACGCATCCGGTCAGTGTAGAAGCGAGGCGCTCAACCGACGGTGATGGTGAGGCTCACGGTCAGGGGGACATGGCCGTCCGGCGCAGGGAGGGCGGCGGTCAGCTGGTAGGTGGAGCCGGGAGCTGCGGTGCTCGGCACTCCCACGGTGAGTGCCGGAGCTCCGTCGATGATCGTCGACGTGGGCAGGGCGAGTTGCTTGACCCCGTTCTGCGCAGCCGACTGCGGGACCTGGTGAGCCGCCCCCTGAGTGAGGGTGACGCAGGGGAGGCTCAGCGACGAGGCATCCGCGGCGCGCGCGTAGATGAGGATGGCCTCCCCCGGTGCGTACCGCCGTGCGGTGACCGCGAGGATGAGCGAGCGTCCGGAGTCGCTGCGGCTGGCCGCATTACTGAAGCCTGCTGGTGGGGCCGGAGGGGGGCCAACGGCGGCGAGCGACTGCCCGCAGCCTGCCGTCCCGAGTGCGCCGGGGGAACCGACGGCCGGGCCATCCGGAGCGCGCACCTGTCCCGGCGACGTGATCGCTGGAGCCGCTCCCGCCTTCGCGCTCCCGCCGTCACCCCGCGCTGCCACCGGCGTCCCGACAGCCGGTTGCCGGAGGCGGTTGACCCCAATGCCGACGGCCAGGACCATGACGGCGGCGAGCATCGCCGCGATCGCTATCGTCGGCCCACCGGCGCGAGCGCGCAGGCGGCCCAGTAGACCTTCGCGCCCCGGGGCAAGCGGCGGCGCGGCGGGCAACACCACCGGCCGCGGCATGCGCGCCACCGGGAGACTGTGGACCGCATCGAGAACGGTGCGAAACTCACGCCACCGGTCCGCGCAGGCAGCGCAGGCCGCCAGGTGAGCATCGAAGGCAACTCGATCCTTGTCCTTGAGGTCGCCGTCGAACGCCTCCGAGAACTGCTGTTGGACATGCGAATCGGTCATCACTCCCCCTGCGCGACCAGCAGTGAGGAGCCTCGCAGCGACGTCGCGAGCATGGTGCGTGCCCGCGAGATCCTCGACTTCACCGTCCCCAAGGGAATGCCAAGAGCCACTGCGATCTCCTCATAGGCGAGTTCGCTGACGTCACGCAGCACCAGCGCCCGGCGGAACTCGAGCGGCAGTTCCCGAATCGCAGCGCGCAGGGCAGTGCTGCGCTCCCGCTGCAGCGCCGTCGCCTCAGGCCCGAGGTCGGGATCGGGGAGATCGATGATCCGGCCGCTCTCATCCTCGAGTGCGGACGTGGGTCGCCGCAGTGCCTGACGCTGTACGTCACGGGCGCAATTCGTGGTGACCCGGTAGAGCCAGCCGCGGACGGATGCTCCCTGCAGGCTGCCCCGGTGGAGGTAGGCGCGGGTGAAGGCCTCCTGCACGACATCAGCCGCGTCGGCCGGTTGCCCCAGAAGTCTCAGTGCCATCGTGTACAACCCGTCCTGGTAGCGATGAACAAGGTCGGTGAAGGCGTCCCGATCTCCACGGCGGGCCCGCTCGAGGAGCGCCTCGTCGTCCATCTGGGGAGAGTACGCGGGGAGCGGGGGTGCGGTTCCCGGTGGCCCCTCAGCCGAGGCGGACGAAGTCAGCGTTGGCGCGATAGTCGTCGAGCGTCCTGGCGTCGACGTAACTCATGGAACTGCGCAGGCCGGCGAGGTAGCGGGTGAGGACGTCACGGACCGCCCCTTTGTAAGCGACCATGGTCTCGGCACCCTCGACGTATTCGGGCTGCTCCTTCCCCGCCTGCTGCTGTACCGAGAAGGAGGCGGCGCCGCGCATGATCTTGAACTTCTTGCCGTCCACGACGATCACCCGCCCCGGGGCCTCGCTCGTTCCAGCGATCGCTGAAGCCACCATCACGGCGTCGGCACCGAGCGCGAGAAGCTTGCACATGTCCGCCGGGGTGCGGACACCGCTGTCCCCGATGATGAGCGCCCGACGGCGGACCGACGCTGCCTCGGCAACGGCGAACGGGGTGGGCACGTAGACCGCGGTCTCGGTGCGGGTCTCGCAGACGGATCCCCCGGCGATACCGACACGGATGGCGTCGGCCCCGGCGTCCTCCAGCCAGCGAAACGCCTCCGCTGAGGCGACATTGCCGCTGATGAGGAAGCTCCCTGGCGCCGCCTCCCGGGCCCAGCTGAGGGCTGTCGCGACCTGCTCATGGGCCCCGTTGGCGGTATCTAGGCAGATGATCCGGCAGCCGGCCTCGCTGAGCGCGGTGAAGCGCTCGCGGAAGTCACCGGTGACGCCGACGGCGGCACCCACCTTGCCGGCCTCGGCGGCGCGTTGGTACTCGCCCACCTGCTCGCGGACCGAGTGGAAGCGATGGACGATGCCGAGCGCGCCCATGGAAGCGAGCGCGCGACACATTTCCCAACCGCAGACATCGGGCATGGGCGCGCCGATCAGGGGCACCGTGAGTGCGGCAGGGCCGACAGACACGTGAGGATGGCCGTCCGCCCGATGCTCCAACCCCGAGGGCCGGCGAGGAGTCAGGCTGATGTCGTCGTAGTCGAAGGCGCGCGGGGCGCCCAGGGCGCGCCCCAAGGCGCCGTCTCTGCTCACGCCGGGCATTGTGTCAGGAGCGTGCGCCGATGCTGGGGAACGCGCTCACATGCCGACGATGCTCTCCGGCACCACCCGTACCGTGACGCGCTGCTCGCCGGGAGTGCGGAAGGGGTAGCTGTCCTTGTCGAGATACTTCTTGGTGAGCCTGTCGATGTGAGCATCGGCGCCCTCATCGACGAACTCGGCACGACCGCGGAGCACCAGGGTCCGATAGTCGTTCTTGGGATCGACAACGGAGACGGCAATGCGTGGGTCGCGTTCGATGTTGCGATGCTTGACCCGACCCTTGGCGGTGTTGAAGAGAACGGCATCGCCATCGGTGTCGACCCAAACGGGCGTGACCTGAGGGCTGCCGTCAACCATGGTGGTGGCGATGTGGGCGAGGACTCTCTCGTTGAGCAGCGCGATCTGATCGTCGCTGAGTTGTGCGGTCATGGGCGTCTCCTTGTCTGCGGGTCGGCCTCTCGGTTATAGCCGAGAGGCGCGGCATCGCGCTTTCGGGCCCGCTGCGTGGCATGCTGACCGCCTGCCGGGGTGGCGGAACGGTAGACGCAGCGGTCTCAAAAACCGCCGAGGGCAACCTCGTGAGGGTTCGATTCCCTCCCCCGGCACGTTGTGGAAGAGGGCTGATCTACCGCTCGGTCGATGGGCGCTAGTGATGATCGCAGTCCGCGGCTGATGTGTGTCAGGCTGTTTGTTCCAACCAAGGATGAGCGTGGCGGAGAGGTCATGGTTGAGGACGAGCGACGGCGCTGGGAGATTGGGGTCGAGGCCTCACTGGGACGCATCGAGACCATCGTCGAAGCCATACCCCCCCATGACCCGCGACATCACCGAGATCAAGGGCCGACTAAGCAATGTCGAGGCCGACGTCACCGAGATCAAAGGAATCGTGGGGGGTCTCATGGAGCAGGCGCACACCCACTGAACCGCAGACAGGACAGGGTGTCCGCCGTATCAACGAGCCGGCCTCAGTGCTGCGGGCCGCTCCACTGCCGCCAACTGTGGTGCGCCAGCCCGCTGGGTCGATGACTACGTGGCCGGCCGCTATCAGCGGACCTCTGGTGCCTGATCCCCAACCCGCGGTCATCCAACTCGAACACGCGATTCCCGGCCGCTGGCGCTGGAACTGGCGCCGCTCAAGATCAACGTCAATGGCCTCGCGCCGGGCATGGTCCTCACTCCGTTCAACCAAGCTGCGATCGACGACCCCACGTTGCTGGAAGAGCAGGTGCAGAGTATTCCGTGGAAGCGGGCCGCGGAGCCGGCGGAGATTCACCGCCTGGCGCTGTTCTTGGCTTTGAGCGACGCCGACTACGTCACCGGCTCCACATACGTGATGGACGGTGGACTGATGAGGAATCTCGGGCAGGGCGCCTAATGAGTGCGTTGGTATGACGGTGAAGCGGTACGACGTGATCTGTCTAGGCGCGGGGTCCGCAACGGAGACAGCGGTCGAGCCTCTGCTTGCGGCCGATCGATCTGTGGCGGTGATCGAGGCTCATCGCTTTGGCGGAGAGTGCTCCTACGTGGCCTGCATGCCAAGCAAGGCCCTCCTGTACTCGGCCCATGTGCGGACGCTCATCGCCCGTTCCGGGGATCTCGGTGCCGGGGAGGCGCGCAGCGAGGAGCATGGCGCGGCGTTTGCAGCCGCCGCGGCGCGGCGGGGTCGCATTACTCACCATCGCAGTGATGTCGACGTCACCCACCACCTCGAGTCCCTCGGAGCAACGCTCATCCGCGGCCGCGGTCGGCTTGTGGGGCCGGGTTTGGTCGAGGTGGGCGGGGAGCGATACGAGTACGGCGACCTGATCATCAACACTGGCTCGCACCCCACGATTCCCTCGATTGAGGGCCTGGACAGCGTGATGTACTGGACCAGTGACGTGGCGTTGAGTTCGAACGAACTCCCCGCGTCCTTGGTGGTCCTGGGCGGATCGGCGGTGGGGTGCGAGCTGGCACAGATCTACGCGCGGTTCGGCTCGGCGGTCACCATCGTCGAAACCGCGTCGCAGCTCCTCCCTCATGAGGACCCCTCGGTCGCGGCGCTATTGGCAGGTGTGCTTCGGGCTGACGGGGTCACACTCCATCTTGACGCGGCGGTGGAGGGGGCGAGCGAGGATTCGAGTGGGTGTCATCTGCGCCTCGCCGACGGACGGTTTGTGACAGCGACTCGCCTGCTGCTCGCGACGGGTCGGCACCCCACCGCGGCCGACATCGGCCTCGAGCACATCGGCGCGGTTCTCGTGGACGGCGCCATCGGCGTCGACCCACACTGTCGCGTCTCGGGGCAGGACCACGTCTGGGCGGCGGGCGACGTGACTGCGATCGCGCCGTTCACGCACACCGCGAACTACCAGGCACGCGTCATCGTGGGCAATCTGATCGGACGGCCAGCCACTGCAGATTACCGATCCATACCGCACGCGGTCTACACAGATCCGTCCGTCGCCGGCGTCGGGATGATGGAGCCGACCGCGGAGGAGAACGGCGTCCGAACTCTCTCGGCAGCCTCTGACTTGTCCGCGTTGGCGCGTGCTTCCGTGGAGGACTTGCAAGTCGGTCGCATCGTCCTGGTCGCCGACCGGGAACGCGGTGTGCTCTGCGGTGCGTCGGCAATCGGACCACAGGCGGAGACACTGATCGGTATGGCCCAGCTTGCGATCCACGCCGAGATACCGCTGGTAACGCTCGCACAACTGGTCTATCCGTTCCCCTCCTGGACGGAGGGCTACACGGGTGCGATTCGAGACTTGGCCTCAGGGTGTAGCCAAGACAGCTTGTGAGAGCTCATATTCTCGCCCGCACCGGGTTCAAGTCCCAGCAGATCACGGGCAGGCCGGTGAGCGCGGACCGGCGCGACAACCTGTTCGAGCCCGTGCCCAGCGGGGCGGCAACCCACGGCATATTTGGCCATCAAGCCCACGCTGTGGCAGCCACCAGGCCTGGGCAACAACGCATCGCTCCATCATCGCTGGCGCGGCCGTGGGTGTAGCTGCGGTCCCGGCGGATATTGCCCGGCTGGGACGCGGATGACAGTGCCATCGGCGTCAAACCGTGCCTCAAAAAGTTGGGCCCCATCCGGTGAACAGATCGTCATCAGGCGCGACGGCCACCATGCGATTACCCTGACCGCGTCGGCGCTGCTGCACCGCTACCGCATCGTGCTGGTGACCGTGCGAACCTTTCTCGGGATCGTCTACCTCAGCAACGGACTGGCCAAGCTCTTCAGCTTTCACTCGCTGACCATCGGTCCCTGGAAGTCGTACTTCATCGACGGGACCGATGCTCTCGGCATCCAGCGCTAGAACACCGTCAGCGCCCCCGGGTTCCTGCACGACTTGGGCAACGCGGTGGTCAATCACTGGGATGTGATGCAGTGGCTGCTCACGCTCGGCGAGGTATCGGTGGGCTTGGGGCTGATCCTCGGACTGCTGAGCCCGGTCAGCGCTGCCGGCGGCTTCGTCCTCGCGTTCTCAACCTTCGTCTTCACAATCGGATCGGGTGGCTGGACGTATGAGTACCTGTTCGAGCCCGTCATTCTGCTCACTCTCGTTTTTGCGCCCGCCCTTCCCGGGTTGGATTCGCGTCTTCCGTGGGGATGCCTTCGGGGGACGAAGGACACCACGGCAAGCCCTCAGTAGTCCCGGCTCTGGCCGGGGTGGCGCTCCACCTCCCGGTGGATCTGCTGCCGGTTCTGCTCATCGAGGTTGTAGCTTGCCGCGCGCCACGTGTCGCGGTGCCGCAGCAACTCGCCGATCGCCCTCCTCCGCCTGCCGCGCGAACGCGCGCATTGCATCCGCCGGCTCCATCTCTTCCCCTGACCGGTAGCGCTCCGGCCTGCTCGGCGCGCTACCGGGTCGACGAGTGCCAGCGCGGCGACCTTGCCGCGGCTCTGCCCGAAGCGATCGCCCAACTCCCGCAGCGCAGCATTGCGGTCCCCCTGCTCCACATCGAGGGAGGAGAAATCGGTGATCACCACAGTGCTTTCCCGCGCCCGCGAGATGAGGTCGGCTGGCGCGACTTCGAGAACACCAAGAAGTTTCGCGATGTGGCCGGCAACGGTCGCGCCGCGATCGTTATCGATGAGGTCCTTCCGCCCTGGCGCCCGCGGGGCATCGAGGTCCGCGGGCGAGCCGAAGCGATCGACGGTCCCGATGCTTTGAACCGGATCCACCCCGACCGGGTTCGTGCCTGGGGTCTGGACACGTAGCGCCACCGCCGCGAGTGCCAGCGAAAAGGACCGGCGTTCGTCTTACCGGGGCCCCAGACGTACTCCCTTGCGTTACGTGGACCGGCTGCTAGCTTCTGGACCCGAACCACCGTCGGCCCTCGGCCGGCGGTGCGCCATCAAAGCGAATGGAGCGCCACACATCGAGAGCCCAGGGAATCCGCATCGGATGCGATCTTGAATGTCGACGTTGCTACCCTCCCCGTGACGGCCGAGATGGCCCCGCACTCGGATCGGTGTCGCCGGGTCGAAGCGAGTACGTGCTGTCGACCAGCGGTCGCGCTCGTTTGCTTCCTGCCGAGCGCCTGTCAACACCGGCCCTCGCGTACAGTGAGCGCGCCGGTGCTGCGCCACGCACGAGAAGGAAGGGCCCGTGACTGACACCACCATCGCCCCGATTCGCCCGCCGCGGACGACCCGAAGCGCTGGACAGCACTGATCAGCGTGCTCACCGCCGCCTTCATGGTGCTCCTCGACATCTCCATCGTGGCGGTGGCGATCCCCGCCATCCGGAGCAATCTGTCAGCGACCAACGGGGACATCCAGTTCGTCGTCGCCGGATACGGCCTAGCCTACGCGCTGGTGCTGATCACTGGGGGCAGGCTCGGCGACATCTACGGCCGCAAGCGACTGTTCATGATCGGCATGGGCGGGTTCGTGCTGGCGTCGCTGCTGTGCGGGCTTGCGCAGTCGGCAGTGATGCTCGACGTCTCGCGAGTGCTCCAGGGGCTCGTGGCCGCGCTGATGTTCCCGCAAGTGCTGTCGATCATCCAGGTGAGCTTCCCGCAGCATGAGCGCGCGCGCGCTTTCGGCACGCTCGGCGCCGTGATCGGCATCGCCACCATCGCCGGTCCGCTGGTCGGCGGGCTGATCATCCGCGACGACATCACCGGCAGCTCGTGGCGGTGGATCTTCCTCGTCAACCTGCCGATCGGGCTCGTGTCGCTGGTCGTGGCGGCCCGGGTGCTGACTGAGTCACGAGCGCCGCACGCGCGCCGGCTCGACCTCATCGGCGTGGCGATCGCGAGCGTCGGGCTGTTCCTGCTCGTGTTCCCGCTCGTCGAGGGGCAGGACGCGGGGTGGCCCCTGTGGACGTATATCAGCATGGGGCTGAGCCCGGTGGTGCTGGCGGTGTTCGTCCTGTACGAGCGTTCGCTGCCCGACAACAGGTTCCCGCTGGTTCAGCTGTCGCTGTTCAAGATCCCGTCGTTCCGCCTCGGGGTGATGATCTCCGGCCTTTTCCTTGCGGGTGTGCCCGCGTTCTTCTTCACCTTCAGCCTCACCCTCCAGGCGGGGCTGGGGTTCAGCGCGCTCAACGCGGGGTTGACGACGATCCCGTGGAGCATCGGGGCGGCGATCGCGTCAGTGATGTCGGTGCGCATCGTGCCGAGGCTCGGGAAGTGGATCATCGTCATCGGTGGCGGCCTGCTCACCGTCGGCGTGCTGGGGATCATCCTCACGCTGCACGTCAGTGGGGTGAGCGTCACCGCGTATGAGCTCGTCCCCTCCTTCGTTGTCGCCGGTCTCGGGATGGGCTGCGTGGTGGCGCCGCTGCTCAACATCATCCTGGCGGGCGTGCCCGGACGCGACGCCGGCTCGGCGTCGGGCGTGCTCACCACGTTCCAGCAGCTCGGCGGCGCGATCGGTGTCGCGGTGGTGGGCGTGGTGTTCTTCGGGCTGCTGTCGGGCCGCGCGACCACCGTCACAGTCGCGGTGGCACCGCAGCTGCGCACGCAATTGGTGACGGCGGGCTTGCTGCCCGCGGCCGCCGACGCAGCCGTGCAGCAGTTCAGCTCGTGCTTCGCCACGCAGGTGAAGTCGAGCGATCCGTCGATCACCCCGCCCGGGTGCAGCGCGCCCGGCGGCCAACCGCCGGCGGTGACGAAGGCGTTCTCCTCGGCCGGGCAGCAGGCCGTCGCCATCGACTTCGTCGGCAGCGTGGAGCGGACGCTGTTCTTCAACGCCGCCCTGTGGACCGCCACGATGCTGCTGGCGCTGGCGCTACCCCGCAACCGGCCGCAGCGGGCGGGGGCACCGGCGCTCGGGGGCCATTGAGGTCGGGCTCGAGGACGGGCGGCTGGGACCACGGCGAGCGCGGCGTTTGGCCGCTGACAGCGACCGGAACGACTGCGTCAACTGCTCCGCCAGCCTTTCGCGTGGCGTTTCCAACGACGTCTGCAGGAGTTCACTGCGGCCGGCGTTAGCAATCGGCGCCTCGAAGCTGTCTAGGCAAGGCCCTTGGCCAGGTGGATTGCCCAGGCCGCGTTGATCAAGCCAACGTGGGTGAACGCTTGCGGGAAGTTGCCGACGTGCTCGCCCTGGGCTCCAATCTCCTCACTCATCAATCCGACGTCATTGGCGTGGGCGATGATGCGTTCGAACAGCTCGGTGGCCCTGGTCAGCTCGCCGGCCATGGCCAGGCATTGGGCCAACCAGAAGCTGCAAATGGTGAATGTGCCCTCGTGGCCGTCGAGGCCGTCCTCGCCGCGATAGCGATAGACGAAGCCGCGCTCGTCGGTGAGGCGCTCGGCCACCGCTTCGATGGTGGCGCGCATCCGGTCGTCGGTCGGCGGGAGGAATCCACCTATGGCGAGCAGCAACGTCGAGGCATCGAGCTCGTCGCTGTCGAAGGACTGTGCGAACGCGTGTTGGCTCTCGCTCCAGCCCCTCTTGAGAATCGCGTCTCGAATCTCGTCCCGGGTTTCGGTCCATTTCGCGGCTTTCTCGCCTGCGCCGAGCTTCGGCGCCAACTGCACCGCTCGGTCGAGCGCCACCCAGCACATGGCCTTGGAGTGGACCATGTGTCGGGCTGGTCCCCGCACTTCCCAGATGCCCTGGTCGGGTTGGTGCCAGCGACTGGCCGCCGTGTCGGCTACATCGATGAGGAACGTGGCCGTGCTCTTGTCGAACGTGCCGATCGGCTCCGATAGCAGCTGCGCTGCGCTCGACAGCTCACCGTAGACATCGAGCTGGTCTTGGTTCCAGGCGCCGTTGCCGATGCGCACCGGGCGACTTTCCTGGTAGCCGGCTAGATGGTCCAGCTCGTGTTCGGGCAGGAGTCGTTCGCCCCGGACGCCGTACATGATCTGAAGCCCGGTGTTGCTGACCCCGCCGCCCGCCGCCGTGCCCAGAAATGCAAAGAACTCGGCCGCCTCATCCGGGCAGGCTGCCACCCACAGGGCTTCCATGGTGAGGCTGGCGTCGCGGACCCAGCAATAGCGGTAGTCCCAGTTGCGGCTGCCGCCGACGGTCTCGGGCAACGAGGTGGTTGGCGCGGCGACGATCGCACCGGTCGGGGCGTAGGTCAGACCCTGGAGGACGCGGCCGCTATGGAGCACCAAGTCGCGGTAGGGACCTTCGTAGGACTGATGGAGGTTGGCCCACGACCGCCACGCGGCGATGGTGTCGTCCAGCTTTTGTGCCGCCTCGGCTGCGGACCACGGGTCGGGATGGGGGTCCCACGGCGAGCACGTGCGCAGTGAAAACACCGTTTGCTGGCCCGGCTTGAGGGTGAACGCGGCCGTGGCCCCACCGGGTTCGATGGTGATCGGGGTGTCGGCGCACAATGCCAGGCTCTGCTCACCACCGACCGAGCGCACACCGCCGGGTGTCGGCGTGAACCTGGGCGTGGTCAGGCCGTACTCCGGCCGAGGTGCGAACTCCATTGCCATCTCGACCTCACCGGTGAGACACTCGATACGCCGGACCAACGCATGGCGTGAGTGCTTGCCGATGTTGTGACCCTGTTCGTTGTCTCCGAGGAGGAGGGCGTCGGTGAGCGCGATTGAGCCGGTGTCCGTGTCGAACACGGTGCGGATGACCAGCGTGTCGCGCATATACTGGCGGCTCGTCTCGGCGCGCTCGGTCGGGGCGATCGACCAATGGCCGGCGAGTGGGTCCAACAGCCTCGCGAACGTGGCCGACGAGTCGAACCGAGGCAGGCACAGCCAGTCGATCGAGCCCGATCGCGATACCAGCGCGGCGCCCTGGCAGTCGGAGAGGAGGGCGTAGTCCTCGATGTGCACTCGGTTAGCTTGACTGATGTGGAGACGGCACGGATCGAAGCCTTCTGCGACGGGGTGATCGCCGTGGCCATCACGCTGTTGTCCCACGACCTACGGGTGCCCTCTGTGGCTCGAGGCCATCTGTGTGAAGTGGCGCGAAACCGGCACGTTGGAATCGCCAAAAGACTCGCAGCGAACAGTGGCACGAAATGGCACTGGGACTGGCGGTCTCGACCGCCCCGTCGAAGTCAGCTCCAATCGGCGGCCTTGTCGCGTCGTTTCCCATCGGGCTTAGGTGGGCTGTGCCCGTTCGATCCGACCGCGGAGTTGGAACGCGCGGAATGACGGTGACCGCGGCGCATACCGTTGCAAGAGGCCACCCCTCTCTCTGCATCCTGGCAATCCGCGATCTCATCATTCGCACCCATGCCGCCGACCAGCGATGAGCGGCGGTGAAGAGGGGACCACGGTTGCGAGTGGGCGGGAATCCCCCTGGCCGCTCGTCGTTGTTACCGGAGGGACGGCGGCGGCCGCCCTCAACTGGACCGGGGCGCACGGCGGGCTGATGGTGGCCGCCCTTGGGGCATCGCTGGCACTCTGTGGGTGGAGGCAGCGTCGTCACCGGTGGCTGTGGGAAGCTGGGCCCGCCCCTTTGGGCGATTGGCGTCGTCGTCGCCGGGGCGTCGGTCTTCCCATTCGTCCGCGACCATCTCACCAACGTCCTGTTCGTCGTTCTGGGGTTCAGCCTGGTTGTCGTGGACATGCGAAACATCGGCCGCGCCTGGGGAGCCACCTGGGCGATGATCGCCGTGACCTTGGGGTTTGTCGCGCAGGCTGCCGGGTCGGGCAGCAGCTTGCTGCCCGGATGGACGTTTGGTGCTGTCGTCGCCGGGCTGGGGGCCGTACTCCTTGCCCACGATCTCGCTCACGTTGGGGCGCATATACCGGCGGCCGTGGCCGCGTCACCACTCCCGCTTAGCAGGACGCTGAAAATCCCACCCCCGACCGCCGCGGATTTTCAGCGGTAAAGAGGATGTCGGCTCTCGGCGGGCAGAGCCCACCTTCGCCGACGTTCTTTGGGCTCTGTCGGAAGCCACCGGC
>JBPCLW010000010.1:0-29099 GCA_051002895.1 Candidatus Dormibacteria bacterium
CTTCACCGACTCCGTCCCCATCACCCCCATCGCCCATCCCGCTGCCCGCGAACGGGCCGCCTGAACCCGCCCGGAAGTTTTCGCTGAACACTTAGGCGGAAGGAATCGCTGAACAGCTACAACAATGACGACGCATGTGACGCAATCGCAGGTGCTGATGCAAGTTGCCGGGACGGACCGGCCCTGGACGGTGCCTAAACTCGATCGATGCGGCTGCTCCTCCTCGTCTGCTGCCTCAGCCTGGGCCTGGGAGCGTGCGGGCAGACGGGGTCGTCGTCGGCGTCGTCTGGCTCTGGCGTCGTGGCCCGGGTCGGTGGCGCCGACATCACCCAGCATGAGCTCGATGTTCGCTATCAGGCCTCTCTGAAAGCCCTCGCCGGCGCGGGGGCGCCCACCCAGAACGCGGCCATGGAGGGCCGGTTGCGGGCCACCGTGGTCCGCGGGCTCGTCCTCGATGCGGTCATCGCCAACGAGGCCGCCTACCAACACGTGTCTCCCAGCGCTGCCGACCTCGGGGCCGAGTTTCAGCGAGCCCGAGTCGATGCCGGCGGCACCGCACCGCTGGAGACTCAACTGGCCGCCGCCGGAGGCAGCGACGAGTCGCTCCGCGACGAGATCAAGGCTCGCCTCACTGAGCAGCGGCTCGAGGACTTCGAGGCCAAGGCACGCGCCACCATCGTTCTCGCCCAGATCAACGCCGGCGCCAGCCTCGACAGCCTCGCCGCCCAGTGGTCTGACGCCACCGAGACGAAGGACAAGGGCGGTCTTGTTGGTACTCTCAACGACGATCAGGTGAAGACACAGTTGGGCTCCGCTGCTCTCACGGCCCTCGGCACCCTGCATCCTGGAGAGCACAGCACCACTCCCATCCGCACCTCTGCCGGCTACGAGATCCTCCAGCTCGACGCAACCACGGCCGGGGGGCGGACGGTGCGCGACATTCTCATCGCGGCGCCGGATCCCTACTCGGTGCGCGAGCGTCCAGCGTGGTTCGCCCAGCAGGTTTTCCGGGCCGTGCTCGATGACTGCCAGAAGAAGAAGATCACGGTTCTCATCGGGGATGCGGGTGCCAACCCGTGCACTGGTGCATCGCCGTCGGGGAGACCACCGGTCACGGCTCCGGCCACGCCTTGACCCTCAGCGCACTCGCGGGTCAGCCAGTTCGGTGTCGAGTTGGTACTGCTCGAGAGCGGCGGCGACCACATGGCGGGGGAGTTGGTCGCGTTGTGCGAGACCGTCGAGCACGGCCACGGTGACGTGTTCAGCATCAGTTTCGAAGTGGCGACGCAGCGCCGCCCGGGTATCGCTGCGACCATAACCGTCGGTGCCCAGGGGGATGAAGTCCTGGTGCACGAAGCGCGCCACCTGGTCGGAGACCGTCTTGAGATAGTCGGTGACGGAGACGATGGGTCCGGGCCGGTGCTGAAGCTGCTCGGTGATGTAGGCAACGCGGGGGGCTAGATCGGGGTGTAGGCGGTTCCAGCGCTCCACCTCGAGCGCGTTGTTGCGCAGCTGCTGATAGCTGGTGACGCTCCACACATCAACCGCGACATCGTGATTCTCAGCAAGCCACTGTTGGGCGACAAGCGCCGCGGTCATCGCCGTTCCTGATGCCAGGAGTGTAGCCTGATGGGCTCGTGGTGCCGTTGCCGCCTGGTACAGGTACATACCCCGGATGATGCCCTCCTCGACGCCCTCGGGCAGAGGCGGCATTGCGTAACTTTCGTTGTAAAGCGTGAGGTAGTAGAAGATTTCCTCGTTGTCGACGTACATCCGGTGCAGGCCGTCACGGACGATGACGGCCAACTCGTAGGCGAATGCGGGGTCATAGATGCGCACGTTGGGGACAGCGCTGAAGAGATGCGGAGAGTGACCGTCCTGGTGCTGCAGTCCCTCACCGTTCAGGGTGGTGCGGCCGGCGGTGGCTCCGAGGAGGAAGCCGCGCCCGCGGGCGTCACCGAATGCCCAGACGGCATCGCCAACGCGCTGATACCCGAACATGGAATAGAAGATGTAGAAGGGGATCATCGGCTCGCCAAAGGTCGCGTACGCAGTTCCGGCTGCAGTGAACGATCCCATCGAACCAGCCTCGGTTATGCCCTCCTCCAGTAGCTGACCGTCCTGAGCCTCCTGGTAGCTGAGAACCATGTCGGCGTCGACGGGTTCGTACTGCTGACCGTGCGCGGCGTAGATCTTCACCTCGCGAAAGAGCGCATCCAAGCCGAAGGTGCGTGCCTCGTCGGGAATGATGGGAACAATGCGCCTGCCGACCTGCTTGTCACGTAGCAGCGAGCGCAGCATCCCCGCGAATGCGGCGGTCGTTGAGGCTGGTCGGCCGCCGCTGCCCTTGAAGGCGTCCGTGTAGGGCGCCTCCTCGGGAAGGGTCAGGTGGGGCCGGGGGGCGGAGCGCTTGGGTACCAGACCACCGAGCGCCAGGCGACGGGTCATGACGTAGTCGATCTCCTCGGAGTCCGCGCCCGGGTGGTAGTAGGGCGGCAGCCCCTCCTCCAGGCGCTTGTCGGTGATCGGCAGTTCCAGTCGGTCGCGAAACGTCTTCAGTTCAGCGTCTGTGATCTTCTTGATCTGGTGGGTGGCGTTGCGCCCCTCGAAGCCCTCGCCGAGGGTCCAACCCTTGACGGTGTGGGCCAGGATCACCGTCGGCGCGCCCTTCTGCTCGAGGGCAAGCTTGTATGCGGAGTAGAGCTTGCGGTAGTCGTGGCCGCCGCGCCGGAGGTGGCGCAGGTCGTCGTCACCTAGGTGCTCGACCATCTTGCGCAGCCGCGGATCCGGGCCGAAGAAGTTCTCGCGGATGTAGGCACCAGACTCGACGGCGAACTTCTGGAAGGAGCCGTCATTCGTCGTGTTCATCTTGTTGACGAGCACGCCGTCGACATCACGGGCCAGCAACGGATCCCACTCCCGCCCCCAGATGACCTTGACAACGTTCCAACCGGCGCCGCGGAACACCGACTCGAGTTCCTGGATCACCTTGCCGTTGCCGCGCACCGGACCGTCAAGCCGTTGGAGGTTGCAACTCACCACGAAGATGAGATTGTCGAGCCCCTCGCGTCCGGCGAGGGAGAGCGCCCCGATGGCCTCGGGCTCATCGCATTCTCCGTCGCCCAGGAACGCCCACACCCGTGACTGCGACGTGTCGACCATCTCGCGGTTGTAGAGGTAGCGGTTGAATCGGGCTTGATAGATCGCGTTGAGGGGCCCCAGACCCATGGAGACGGTGGGAAATTCCCAGAAGCCCTCCATGAGTCGGGGATGCGGATACGAGCTGAGGCCGCCGCCGGTGGTCTCGCGGCGGAAATTCTCCATCTGGTCCTCGGTGAGCCGGCCTTCGAGGAAGGCACGCGAGTACATCCCCGGGGCGGCATGGCCCTGGAAGTAGATCTGATCCCCGGGACGGCCGTCGTCCTTGCCGCGGAAGAAGTGGTTGAAGCCCACCTCATACAGCGACGCCGCGGAGGCGTAAGTGGAGAGGTGGCCGCCAATCCCGTCGAAGCGCTTGTTGGCTCGGGTGACCATGACCGCGGCGTTCCAGCGCACGATGCGGCGGATCCGTCGCTCCATCTCCTCGTCCCCGGGGAACCAGGGTTCGTCCTCAGGGGGAATGGTGTTGACGTAGTCCGTCGAAACCATTGCGGGAATCCCCACTTGGAGATGCTTGGCCTGTTCGAGCACCCGTCCGATCACGTATCGGGCCCGGCTCGCCCCCTCGGTGGCGACGAGGGTGTCGAGGGACTCGAGCCACTCCGCGGTTTCCTCGGGGTCGCTGTCGGGGAGTTGGTGGATGAAGGCGTCGAAGCTCATGAGTCCTCGGTCATCAGGAGAGAGAAGTGGCAAGTACGCGCGTCGGTTATGCCGAGGACCCAGCCTACTCGCCACGCCCGGAGGTAGGGCACGAAGCCGGTGACGAGGAGTGCAGCCGTATCCACCGTGCATCAGCGTCCATCGCCGGCCATGCCGTACGCTGCAGCCTCGGTCCACGTGCGTGATGGCCCAATCTGAGCACGGGCAGATCGTCGAGCCATGCTGGGCATCCAGGCAGCCTTACTCGCGGAGGAACAGTGGGTGACGCCGGTCAGCCTGCGGATCCGCCCCGGCGGTCCCGCGGTCCAGGTTGCCGCTGTGGCGGTGCTCGGACTATGGGGCATGCAGCTGATCGTTCTTCTATTCATGTTCTACCTGCTCGCGTCCGAGGGGCCATCTGGCTGGGCGCAGGCCCTCCCAGTGATGCCGCTCCTCGTCCTGGCGACCGGCTTCTTGCTCAGTCCGACCCTCCGGGTTGCGTCGGGTTTTGCGATCGACCCCGCAGGTATCAGGCGTGCCGCCCGCCATCGTTCCCCGCTGCCATGGACCGAGATCGCCGGGCTGCGCTGGGGCCGGACGCCGGAATGGGGGCGCCACCACCACCAATTGGTCGCGGACCTGCGCGCCGGGAGCACCGTGGTCGTTTGGGGAGTGCGCAGCGCCATCCAGCATGATCGGATCACCAGGGGGCTCATCGAGGCCACTGAGAAGGGTCAGATCCCGCCCGCCGTGGCCCGTGGGAAGACTCTCTACGGGGCCTTCTCGGTGGTCGCTGCCGACCTGGATTGGACCCGAGCACTGTCGCAGCGTTGATCGCCAGGCCGCCCGCTGAGCTATAGCTGAGCTAGCCTAGAGGCCCCCAAGGTTACCTGGCCACTTCAGAATCAGAGGCCAGCGCGCTCTACCGGTCGGCTGACGAGGGCGGCGACGCGATCATGGCGCCGCCCCCCCCGAACGTCACGTGGTGCGTGTGCTGACGGTCCGTCTGCGCCCGGTAGTGCGACGCGCCGACGTGCGCTTCCCAGCGGCGCCGGTGCGCTTGGCGGTGGTGCGCTTCGCAGTGGTGCTGGTGCGCTTGGTCGCCGCCTGCTTGCCCGTGCTGCGCTTCGCCGTCGTTCTCTCCGCTGTTGTGCGCTTTGCGGTGCCGCCGCTGCGCGTCGCGGTCGCGCGCTTCGCTGCGGTGCCCGGGCGCTTGGTCGTCGCCCGCGTACCCACGGTGCGTTTCGCCGTGGTTCGCTTCGCCGTCGTCCGCTTTGCGGGTCCGCGGCGCTTTGCAGCGCTGGTCGCTCCCTTGCCTGCCGGACGAGAGCTGCCAGCCGGCGCGTGCCCGCCAAGCCGCGTGCCGAGATCTTCGAGCACGTTGCCCAATGCTGCGATGTGCTGCTGCGTCTTCTCTGCTCGGTCGAGCATCAACGCCTGAGCCTTCTGCGCGTGGGCGAGAAGCTTGAGCAGCGACTTCTGGGATTTCTCTTTGGGCATGGTTCCTCCTGTCCGCTGACTTTGCGGTCGTGCAGGCGCAGTTGTACCCGATGTGATGCCGCGTGAGTCCCCCTATGGAGTCTTGCCGTGTCTAGTCCCGGGCGGTGTCGACACGCAGTCGCAACCCGAACGCGCGCTGGACGCCGGCGGTGACGTCGGCTGGGATACCCGCGTCAGCGACATGGAGAGTTGCCAGCTGGCGCTTCACCGTCAGGGTCGGCGCGTGCTCGTCACGTGAGGTCTCGGTGAGATGCTCGGCGAGCGCGAGGACCACGGCGAGGCGGTCGACCAGGCGGCGGTCTGCTGGGCCCAGCAGCAGGCGCGCTCCGGGCAGCGAGACACGTCCACTTCCGGCACGCTCCAGGACCGCTGCCACCATGACGATGTCGCGATGCCCAAAGCCGTAGAGATCTGCGGCGGTGACGATCGCGGAACTGTGCTGCCAGCGACTGTAGTAGTCGACGCTGCGGCCGATGTCCACGAGAATGGCGGCGTGATCAATGAGCTCCAGCGCGTCCGCGCTGCTGCCCCCCTCCAACTCATCAAGAAGTGTCGCCGCGATGCCGGCCCGGCGATGGGCGCGGTCGCGGCGCCACGTTGAGAAGCGTGCACAGAGTGAATGCACGGACGCGCCTCGAACGTCGCGCGGCGCCGCCATGGCAATGCCCAGACGCTCGATGGCGACGCCCTCGCGGAGTCCCCATCCCGCCACCAGGAGTTTGGACGCATGGAGCGACACGAGAAGGGTCTCCGTGCAGAGTGCCCCACCGACGATGCTCATGGCGCGTTCCGGGCTCAGTCCGGGCGTGTTGCGGCGTCGCGAGGCGGTGCGATCGGCGAGTTGGTCAGCAAGTCCCTCGATGTCGGAGGCCAGCAGTCGATAGCCGTGCAGCCGGGGGATCGGATAGACATGGGCCGCCCGGTGCACTTTGGCAAGCGCCCGCACCGAGCCGCCGGTGCCCACCGCGGCCTCATCGGGCCGGAGCTCACCGACTGCGGCATCGGCAAGGGTCTCGGCGACATGGGTCTGCAACCTGGAGATCTCGCCTGACTTCGGCGGATCTCCCTTGAGGAACCGGCCGGTGAGCCGCATGGCGCCGAGAGGTAGGCTCCATTGCTGCAGAGGCCGACGGTTCCGGAAGCGACAGAGTTCGAGACTGCCTCCCCCGACGTCGACGATCATGCCGGACTCCACCGGAAGGCCATGCACGGCGCCCATGAAGGCATACCGCGCCTCCTGATCACCGCTGATCACCTCCATCTCCACGCCGGTCGCGTCCGCAACCTCGGCAACGAACTCAGCGCAGTTGCTAGCCTCGCGGACCGCGGCGGTCGCCACCGCCACCATGGATGTTGCCCCGCTCACCTCGGCCACGGCCTGGAATCGCTGCAGAGCATCGATCACCCGGGCCGTTGCGGCGGAACCCAGCCGGCCTGCGCCGTCCACATCTCGCACCAGCCGCAGCGGGGCGCGGGCATCCGCCTCGATCTCGAGATGCCCCTCGCCGCTGAACCGCACCACGATCATCCGGCCCGAATTCGATCCGATGTCGACAACCGCCAGCGGCGGGGCCGCTGACGGGCCGCGGGGCTCTGGCATCGCCCGGGAGTATAGGGGCACGGTTCGGCGAGGCCTTAACCTCCAGGCAACCCTTGCCCCGGCACAATCGACGCATGGATCAGGTGGAGCGGGTCACGCTGGGCCGGAGCGACGAGGCCGATGTGAAGGGCCCCGCTGGACCGCCTCCCGCGTCCTCGACGCCAAATAGCAACGACGAAGGAATCCCTCCCTGGCCGGTGGGCGGCGTCGCGGGTTCCCTCCTCAACCGCGAGGTCTCCTGGCTGGACTTCAACGCGCGGGTTCTCGCTCAGGCCGAGGACAGGACGGTGCCACTGCTCGAGCGCGCCCGCTTCCTTGCCATCGCCAGCCGCGCTCTCGACGAGTTCTTCCAGGTGAGGGTGGGTGGCTTGAAGAAGCAGATCGACGCCAAGGTGGCGGTAGCGGCGAATTCGAGTGGGAGCGCAGAGCACCTGCTGGAACTGCGCCAGCGGGTCGAGTTGCTCTATCAGCGTCAGTCCGCCGCGTACCACAACGGTCTGGTTCGACCGCTGGAGGCAGCGGGCATTGCCATCACTGACTGGGATGCGCTCGACGAGCGCGACCACAGTCACCTCCACCGCGTCTTCGAGGAGCGGATCTTCCCAGTCCTCACCCCGCTGGCCGTCGACCCCACCCATCCCTTTCCCTACATCTCCAGCCTCTCGCTGAACCTGGTGGTCATCATTGCCGACCCCAGCGAGCCGGACCAGCGCATTGCCCGGGTAAAGGTGCCGCCGCTGCTCGCCCGCTTTGTCGCCCTTCCCGACAATCGGCGGTTCACACCGGTTGAGCAGGTCATCGCCGCCCATCTCGACCGGCTCTTCCCGGGTATGACGGTGGTCTCCCACCACGTCTTCCGGCTCACCCGCAACGCCGACTACGAACTCGATGAGGATGAGGACGACAATCTCATCGACGCAGTCCGCGCTGTCCTCATGCAGCGTCGCCGCTCTCCGCTGGTGGCTCGCCTCGAGGTCGATGCCGGCACACCCGAATCGCTGCAGTATCTCCTCTGCCGAGAGCTCGGCATCGACTCGCAGGATGTCTTCACGGTGTCGGCGCCGCTCGACCTCGGGGGGCTCTTCGAGCTGGCGAAGCTCGACCGGCCGGAGCTGAGGTACCCGGCATGGGTGGCGGTGACCCCGGGGGTGCTCGAGCAGCACGATCCCGACAGCCCGGTGGATTTCTTCGCTGCGCTGCGCGAGCAGCAAGTGCTCGTACATCACCCCTATGACCTCTTCGACACTACTGTCGAACGTTTCATCGAGATGGCGGCCGAGGACGCCCACGTGCTTGCCATCAAGCAGACGCTCTATCGGACGTCTGGCCCCGTCAGTTCCATCATTCGCTCCTTGACGCGGGCCGCCGAGGCCGGGAAACAGGTGGTAGCACTGGTCGAACTCACCGCGCGCTTCGACGAGCAGGCGAATATCAACTGGGCCCAGGTTCTCGAGGAGGCCGGGGTGCACGTCGTGTACGGCACCGTCGGGCTCAAGACCCATGCCAAGGTCGCGCTGGTCGTTCGCGAGGAGCATGGCACCATCCGCCGTTACTGCCATGTCGGAACCGGCAATTACAACCGCGACACCTCGCGCGCTTATGAGGACATCGGTCTGCTCTCCGCCGACGAACTCCTGGGCGCTGATATCAGCGAGCTCTTCAACTCGCTCACCGGGTACAGCAGGCAGCGCCGCTACCGGCGGCTCCACGTCGCACCCATCGCCATGCGAAAGGGGCTCCTCGAGCTCATCCGGCGCGAGGGCGACCGAGGGAGCGCCGGTCGCATCGTCATCAAGGTGAACAACCTCGTCGACGAGGAGGTCATCACTGCGCTGTACACCGCCTCGCAGAGCGGTGCCGACATCGACCTCATCGTGCGCAGCATCTGCTGCCTGCGCCCTGGGGTCCCTGGGCTCAGCGAGAACATCCGGGTGCGCTCCGTGATCGCGCGCTACCTGGAACACTCTCGCATCCTTCGTTTCGGCGCCGATCCGCGCGACGCCGACTACCTCATCAGCAGCGCCGATCTCATGCCGCGCAACCTTGATCGCCGTGTCGAGGTTGCCCTGCCCATCCGCTCCGCCGAGCTGCGGGCGCGTCTCGACGAGATCATCCAGATCAATCTGCGCGACAACATCCTGGCCTGGCAGCTGCGGTCCGACGGCACCTGGGAACGCACCCCGGAGTCTGACGGGGCCGACTCCCAGGTGCTGCTGCAGGAGCTCGCCCAGCGGCGCCGGCAGGCCGACGGCGCTGCGTGACTGCGGTCAGCCTCGCATCAACCCCTGCGGCACTGAGCGGCGACACCATGCGGGACGCCGTCGCGCGTGGCCTGGCGGCATCGGCGGGGCGCATTACCCAGGGGCGCGCGGCGGTGACCGGGACGGGAGACCTGGCAGCGGTGAAGCAGATGAGGGTGGGCACCCGGCGGCTGCGCTCCGCACTCCAGCTCTTCGCTCCCGTGCTCGACGAGACGTGGACCGTGGAGACACGTGCCGCGCTGCAGTCGCTGGCCGATCCCCTTGGCGCGGTTCGCGACACCGACGTCCGCGCCCAGCGGCTGCGGACCACGGCGGCAGATTCTCCGCTGACCCCGCCCTCCGCCGGTGTCGATGCGATGGTCGCCCGTCTCGAGGCCGATCGCGAGGTCGCGCTGACGTCACTCCGAGCCGATCTCAGCGCTGGTCGCTGGAGTGAGCTTCTTGACGGACTCCCTGTCACGGTGAATTCGCCTCCGATGCGGCCCAACGTCGACGAATTCCCCTCGCGGTGGGCGGTACGCGGGCTCGTCGATGTTCGTTGGCGCCGGCTGCGGCGCCGCGCCCGCGCTTTGCATGCCGCGGCCGGTGACGGTCAACTTCATGAGCTGCGCATCGCGGTGAAGCGCTGCCGATACGCCATTCTCGCCACCGATTCCGACCTCGGCGATGCGGCGCGGCTGTGGAGTTCCGCGCTCGCCGATCTGCAGGACGTGCTCGGTGAGCATCAGGATGCGGTCGTGACCATGTCGTGGTGCAACGAACAGCGCTCTGGCCCTGGCGCTCGCGCTGCAGCGATGCTTGCCGTCGTGGAAGCGTACCGGGCTCGCGCGGCCGCGTTGCGCTGGCCGGACGCCTGGCAGGCCGCTGAACGCACGGCACGGTGGCGCTGGTTGTGAGTCGCGCTCTCCTCATCCGGCACGCCCATGCGGGTGACCCGCACCGATGGTCGGGGGACGACGCGCAACGGCCGCTCACCGACAAGGGATGGCTGCAGGCGCGAGGACTTGTGGAGCTGCTCGGAGAATTTGTCATAGATGCCGTCTTCTCCAGCCCAGCGACCCGATGTGTGGAGACGGTCACGCCACTCGCCCTCTCCCGGGGACAGGACGTCGTCGGCGCGGTTCAGCTCGCCGAGGGCGCGGACCCAGACATCGCCTCGCGTTGGCTCGCCGCCGCCGGCGATGTCGCATGTTGCAGCCATGGCGACGTTATTCAGGGGGTCCTCGCCGTCCTGCAGCGGACTGGTGCCGCCCCGGACGACATCGAGACCCGCAAGGCGGGGACGTGGATCCTCGAGGTGGCGGCCGGTCAGGTCAGCGCTGCGCGGTACCTGCCGCCGCCGACGACCTGACCTGCCGTGGGGCGCGCCGCCGGATCGAGGAGATGGCCATGGCACCCGTCATTGCGGCACCGATGATGCCGGCGTCGTTTCCCAGCGCTGCAGGGACGATACGGGCACGGGCCTTCAGTCGGGGAAGGAACTCGTCGGCGTTCTTGCTCACGCCACCGCCGATGACGATGACCTCCGGAACGCAGAAGGTCTCGACCTCCTCGAGGTAGCGGTTGACCCGCTTGGCCCAGCGTTTCCAGCTCAGATCCTGTTTCTGACGAACAGCGTCGCTGGCGCGGAGTTCACCGTTCTTGCCGTCCACCTCGAGATGGCCGAGCTGCATGTTCGGCACCAGGTGACCGTCGATGAAGAGGGCGCTCCCGATGCCGGTGCCGAAGGTGAGCACGAGCACCACTCCGGGGTTGCCGCGGGCGGCGCCAAAGCGCGTCTCCGCGAGTCCGGCGGCGTCGGCGTCGTTGATGACCGTCACCGCGTGGCCGGCCGCCGCGCCAAGCACTCTGGCCGCGTCGGTTCCGATCCAAGCAGCGTCGACGTTGGTGGCGGTAAGGGTGAACCCCTTGAGGACGATGGCGGGAAACGTGCAGCCGATGGTGTCGCGCCAGGCGAAGTGCTCGACCACGTGGCCGACGACCTTGGAGACCGCCTCGGGAGTCGCGGGGTGGGGGGTGAGGAGCCGGAAACGCTCGTCGAGGAGCCGGCCGCGAATCAGATCCACGGGGGCGCCTTTGATGCCGGTCCCACCGATGTCGATCCCCAAGCTCGCGGTCACGGCCCGAGTCTAGGTGAGCGCCCTGTTCCCGGGCGTTGACAAGGCCTTAACCGAATCACCACGAGTCCGGCAGATTCTCCGAGGAGAATCAGAACATGATCCGAGAGATGCCCGACCCGGGTTTGGCTGCTCAGACAGAGCCGAGCGGCTCGCACGACGTTGTCGTGCTCGTCGTGGCGTTCGCCGTGTGGCTCGCCATCGCCACGGTCGCTGTTCTTCTCATCATCAGCGCGCCTCGCTGATCCGCTCGCGCCAGCCTCCCCCAGGGGAACGGATGTTCGCTACACTGGGTCGCGATGTCCGCACTGGCCGCCCCGCCCGACCATGTCGCCGCGGCCATCGACGACCTTCGCCACCAGCCCTGGGTGCGCCGGCGGCTCGTCCACGAGGAGATCCTGCCGGCTGCGACGGCGGAATACCGGTCGTGGCCGGGCGTGCTCCACCCTGAACTTACCCAGGCATTGCACGCCGCCGGTAGGTCTCGGGCGTACTCGCATCAGGCGACCGCGGTCGACCACGCCGTGGCCGGCCGCGATGTCGTGGTCGTCACTCCCACTGCGAGCGGCAAGTCGCTCTGTTTCGTGGCTCCGGTCCTCGACGCCTGGTTGAAGGATCCATCATCGCGGGCGCTCTGGCTCTTTCCCACCAAGGCGCTCGCGCAGGACCAACTCGCCGCCCTGCAGGGGCTGGTCGCGCATCTGCCGGAATCACGGCGCGACCAGCTCCGGGCGGCAACCTACGACGGCGATACGCCGGCAGGACTGCGCCGAGCGGTGCGTCAGGACGGCCACATCGTGGTCAGCAATCCCGACATGCTGCACTCCGGGGTGCTGCCCAACCACACGGCGTGGGTGCGGCTCTTTCAGAGCCTGCGCTACATCGTCATCGATGAACTGCATGCCTACCGTGGCCTCTTCGGCTCTCACCTGGCGAATGTGCTGCGACGGCTGCTGCGTCTCTGTGCCTTCTACGGCAGCACGCCCTCGGTCATCGCCTGCTCAGCGACGATCGCCAATCCTCGCGAGCACGCGGAGAAGCTCCTTGAGCGGCCCGTCGCGCTCATCGATCGTAGCGGAGCGCCGCGGGCGCCCCGCCATCTCTGGTTCTGGAATCCCCCCCTTGTGGAGAACGGCTCCGGGGTGCGGCGCGGCATCGTCCTGGAATCCCGTCGCCTTGCTGGCGAACTCGTCCGCCGGGACCTGCAGACAATTGCGTTCTGTCGCAGTCGGAGTTCGGTGGAGGTGTTGCTCAGCTATCTGCAGCGACTCTTTCCCGAGCGCGCTGGGGGTGTCCCGCTGATCCGCGGCTACCGCGGAGGCTACCTTCCGCTGGAACGACGAGCCATCGAGTCGGGCCTGCGCAACGGCAGCGTGCGCGGTGTGGTTGCCACTAACGCGCTGGAGCTCGGTATCGACATCGGCGGTCTCGACGCCTCGGTGCTTGCCGGCTACCCGGGGACGCTCGCCAGCACCTGGCAGCAGCTGGGGCGTGCTGGCCGACGGGACACCGCGTCGCTCGGCGTTTTGGTGGCGAGCGACGCACCCATCGACCAGTTCCTGGTGCGCCATCCCAGATATCTGCTCGACTCCCCGCCCGAGGCGGCACTCATCCATCCTGACAACCTTCTGGTCATGGGAGCGCACCTCCAGGCAGCATGCTTCGAGTTGGCGTTCTCGCATGAGGAGAGTTTCGGTTCCAGTGGCGATGCACTCACCGGCTCGCTCCTGGAGTGTTTTGCCCAGGATGGTCTCGT
This sequence comes from Candidatus Dormibacteria bacterium, assembly GCA_051002895.1. Lineage (GTDB taxonomy): Bacteria > Chloroflexota > Dormibacteria > Aeolococcales > Aeolococcaceae > JBPCLW01. Next base: position 13,033 of record JBPCLW010000010.1, read on the forward strand.
CCATCGCAGCGGCTCCCGTTTCCATTGGAGCTCTGATGCGTTCCCGGCCGAGGCGATCTCGTTGCGTCGAGCATCGGCGAGCAACGTCGTCATCATCGACACCTCGTCGTCACCGGGTGGACCGGGCCAGGGTCCGCAGGGTCCATGGTCCGGGAGTGGGGGCGGTCGAGCGGGGAGTCATGGTCGAGTGATCGGCGAGGTGGACCAATTCGCGGCGCCGGTTCTGGTGCATGACGACGCCGTCTACATGCACGAGGGTGCGCAGTTCCATGTCGAGCGCCTCGACTGGGAAGAGAAGCGGGCCTACGTCCATCCCGTGTCCGTCGACCACTTCACCCTGGCCGAGACGCGCACCGCGGTGCGCGTCCTGGAGCGCTTCGACGAGCGTGTCGCCGGTGTGGTGCGTCGCGGCTACGGTGAGGTGCGTGTGAGTCGCCTCGCCACCATGTATAAGAAGGTGCGCTTCCTCACCCACGAGACCATCGGTGCCGGGCCCATCAACCTCCCTGAGCAGGACCTTCACACCACCGCCGCCTGGACAACCGTTGATCCTGCCCACGTCACGGGATTCTCGTGTGCGGAGTTGGAGCAGGCGATGCTCGGCGTCAGCCGCAGTCTGCACAGCGCCGCCTGCATCCTCTGCATGTGTGATCCCCGTGACCTCAGCAGCCATGTGGAACTGCGTTCCCATGTGACCCCCGCCGCGCTGGTCGCGGTGCCGTCGGCAATGCGCGCCGCGGAGGTCACCGAGCCGCTCGAGTTCGCGGCGGGGTGGCGCCCCAGCGAACCTGTTGCTGCGGTGGGCCCGGAGCCAGGATGGCCGGCGATCTACCTCTATGACGGTGTCCCAGGCGGCGTCGGTCTGGCGGAGCGTTGCCACGAGGACGCCGCCCATCTCCGCGAGATCGCGGTAGAACTCATCGCTGACTGTGACTGCGGGCTTGGTTGCCCCTCGTGTGTGGGGCCGCCGCCCGGCGATCAGGATGCCCGAGCATTGGCTACCCGGCTGTTGGGCTTGCTGGCCTCGGCATAAACGGACGAGGCGTCGGCGCGAACCAAGGTCGTTTGCGCTACGAACACATGTTCGTTACCATGCGTCGCTATGGCCTCCGAGTTCGCCCCTCCGCTCCGCGAGCGCTTGGCCGCGCTTGGTGGCCTGACGACTGCGGCCACCATGCGTCCCCGCCCTCGGCTCCAACAATCGGCGGCACCCACGCTGCCCACCCGGGCCGCAGAGCTCGGTTTCGCCCCCGTCGAGTCGGCGGCAGGGACGGCGTGGACCAGACGGGTCGGCGTCGAACTCGCGCCCTTTCTCCGGCGGGCCGGTGTCGGCGAGGTTGCCCGGCCCGATCAGCTGGTGCGCCTGGCCCTGCGGCTTGACGACGATGTCTCTCTCCGAGCGTGGCGTCCAGACCAGGTGACTGTTCTCGACATCGAGTCCCTTGGCCTCCACGGCAGCGGCGTCACTGCCTTTCTCGTTGGCACTGGCAGCATGCGGGGCACCGCGCTCGAGGTGGATCAGCATCTCCTCATCGACCTCGACGCTGAGGCGGCCATGCTGGACTCGCTCGCAGCAACGCTTGAGGAGCGCCCGCTGCTCATCACCTACAACGGCCGCACATTCGACCTCCCTGTGCTGGCGGCGCGTTGCGTGGTGAACCGGCGGCGTCCAGACCTGCTGACGCCGCGCGTCCACTGTGATCTGCTCGCACCGGTACGCCGGCTCTTTCGAGAGCGGTTGGGAGCCTGCACCCTCCGCCAGGCGGAACTGCAACTCCTCGGACTCGACCGCGGCGAGGATGTGCCCGGGTACGAGGCGCCGGCACGCTACGGCGCCTGGTTGCGCGGCGGCCCCGCGTCGCTGCTCGAGGGGGTCGTGCGCCACAATCAGTTCGATCTCTGCGCCACCATGGTGCTGGCGGCGCGATTGGTGGCACATGTCGAAGGCGACCTGGTTCGGCCGGTGCATCCCGCCGATCGCTACCACCTCGGGGTCCATCTCGCCTCGCGAGGGATCGAGGACGCTGCCACCGCCCATCTCTGGATGACGTTTTCGGACGGGGACCCGCCGTGGTCGCAGCGCGCCGGACATCGGCTGGCACATCGCCTCCGCCGCATCGGTAGCGCCGATGCAGCGCACGGCGTCTGGAGCGAACTGCGGCGCCGACATCCGGATGATCTCGTCGCCTGTCGGGCCCTGGCCATTGCCGCCGAACGTCGCGGCGATCTTGATGACGCTCTCCGACTCTGCGAGGAAACCGAGGCGCTGCTCCTGCATCGCCGGCAACGATGGGGGCGTCCGTGGAGCGTACTGGTCCATCCCTTCGAGGAGGAGTGGGGGCGACGTGGCAAGCGTTTGCGGCGGCGTTTGCTCGGGCGCTCGCGGGCCGCGTTCACCCCGGCCGGCGTGGGTCGTGGGCGTCAGTCTCGCGCCACCGCGCCGTCGCAGGCGACAATACCCTCGTTCATGGCGTCTCCCGACGCCGCCAGGGGGAGGAGCGGAGGCGATGCGTGAGGTGCTGACGCTCGAGAGTATGGGTCTTGGCCTTGGTGATCCTCGGCGTCGTGTCCCTGCCCCTGACGCTTCTCAGCTGGATCGCTGTCGAGCGACCGGCGCTCCGCTGACGGCGGGAGGCATTCGCGCTCGCGCCGGGGCCGACCGCGCGGCCTAGGGTGACCAAACCCACCACGGAGGCGATGACGGCGTCAGCGACGCCGGAGGGCGGTCCCCCGATCACCGCTGGCGGTTCGACGGCGACGACGGGCAGTGGGTCGCGCGCCCTGCGCAACACCCTCGGCATCCTTGTGGCCCGGGTGGCTGGGCGGATGCTGGCGCTCATCACAGTCGTCCTCATCGGCAACGCGCTCGGCGATGTCGGATTTGGCGAGATGCAGACAGCCTTGACCTATAGCTTGCTGATCTCCACCATCGCCGACCTGGGTTTCAGCACTCTCTACGTGCGCGAGGGTGCCCGCCGGCCGGAGATGATCGGCCGCTTTCTCAACAACATGCTCTCGGTCCGGGTGCCGCTCCTCGTCGTCGCCGTCCTGGGGCTGACGGGAGGGCTCTGGCTCATAGGACTGCGGTCACTCATCATTCCCACGGCAGCCCTGCTCGTCGTCTCCGGTTACCAACTCATGCTCCGCAATACTCTTTACGCGTTGCAGCGCCTCGGCTACGAGATCGCCGAAATCGTGCCCGAGGCCCTTTTGCTCCTCGCCGTCGTGGTCGTCGGTGCCCGTCAACATCACGGCGCAGGGTTTTTTCTCTGGGCGTACACGCTGAGCTACGTCGCCGCAGCCGTGTACTTTGCGGCGGTACTCGTGACCCTCGGAGTCTGGCGGCCGCGATGGACGTTCGAGGTGGAGTTGCTCCGTCCCTGGTTTCGCGCTGCCCTCCCTCTGGCCATCACCTACGTCTTCACCACGGTGTATTGGAAGGTCGACGTTCCCATCCTTCAGCGTTACACGGGCTACGAGCAGGTCGGTTGGTACTCACTGGCATATAAGCCGTTCGAGTCGCTGCTCTTCGTACCCATGACGCTGCGTACGGTCATCTTTCCGGTGCTCGCCCTGTACCACCAGAGCGCGCCGGATCGATTTCGTCTCGGTACCGAGAAGTTCTTCAAAGCGCTACTGGCCCTGGGCTTGCCGATGTCAATCGGCATCGTGCTCCTGGCATCGCAGTACAACGACATCCTCCACCTCTTTCCCCAGTCCGCCGCGTCCTTGCAGATCCTTGGTATCGCTGTCGTCTTCCTCTTCGTGGACAACACCTTTGCCGCGTCACTGCTGGCCATGGACCGGCAGGGGCTGTTCGCCTGGATTGCCATGGGTGGCCTGGTGGCGAATGTCTTGCTCAATGCGATCCTCATCCCCGTGTTCGAGGGAATGCATCCCGGCAGCGGCTATCTGGTGGCAAGTTGGAACGTGGTCGCCACCGAGGTTGCGCTGGTGGTCGCGGGATGGTTCACCCTCCATCGCCTGGGCATCACCATTCCCGTGCACCGCATTGCCTGGCGGATCGTGCTCGCGTCAGCCCTGATGGGCGGTTTCATCATCACCATCCATCCCTTGGGGCGGGTCCGGGTGCTGGCGGTCACGCTGGCCGCGGGTCTCGCCTACGGGGCGGTCCTCTGGCTGCTGCGCACGGCTGACGATGAGGATCGCGCGCTCCTCCGCCGGGCTCTTCGCCGTTAGCTGGTGCGGATCGGGGCCTGGCTGGGTGCGCTGCCGCCGGCGCCGTTCACGGCGTGGCCGCCCTGGGCGAGCTGGCTGAAGTCGGTCTGCCAGTCACCCTCACCGTCGTCGAACGACGCCGGGCGGTCGCTGTTGATGACCTCAACAACATCTCCGGGGATGCTCGTGTTGTAGAAGGTGATGGCGTGGTCCGGGCTGAGATTGACGCAGCCGTGCGACACGTTGCTGCTCCCCTGCGCCCAGACCGACCAGGGGGCGGAGTGCACGTAGAAACCGTCGGTGCTGATCGCGGTGTCCCAGTACACGTCCTCAAGGTACCCATCGGGCGATCCGATGGGGATGCCTAGAGTACGGGAGTCCATTCTGATCTTTGACGTTTTGCCCCAGATCACCAGCTTGCCGTTGATGGTCTGCCGGTTGGGTCGCCCCGTGCTGACGGGCCAGGTATCGACGAGCCGGTCGTTGTTGTAGACCTTCATGTTGTGCGCTGCTGTGTCGATGATGGCGACGTGTTTGTCGGCGATGTGGAACGCCAATGTCCAATTGTCGAGCCCCCAGAATCGGTTGCCGGCGTCCACTCCCTGGAGCAGGGCCTGCACTGACACGCTGCTGCCGCTGATCCAGTAGTGCTGAGGTCGATAGTGCAGCTCATTGGCGGCTGGCCAGTACCAGCCGCCATTCTGTGGCGGGGCACTCTTCACCGCGATGTGGTCGATGATTCCCTGCCGCTTGTCGTTGGGGATGTCGGTGTTGAAGTGGATCTTCACCGGCATGCCGACGCCCACGTCCTCACCGTCGCCGGGGGAGGTATCGCTGGTGAGTTTCTGCGCGGCCAGGGTGTGGAAGCTTGTGAGGGCGGTGGTGGAAGAGCCGTTGGTCGCGGTGGCCACGGCCCGCACCGCGTACGTCATGTCGCTGTCCAGGCCACCTGACTGGATCCATTGGTCGTGGCCCTTGTTGAGGACGCCGCCCTGGCCAATGGGTCTGTCGCCGCTCGTGACCGTCACCGAACTCAGCGTTCCGCCGCGACTGGTCACCGAGATGCTGGTGTCGAGGGGGACGCCGCCAGCCCTGTCGGCCGGGGTGATGCTAATGGCGGGGGCAGCCGCACCGCTGCCCGTGACCTTGGTGGCCTGGGTCGGTGGAATGGCGTGGGCCTGCTGAGCGGCGGAGCCGGCCCGGGCGGTGGTGGTGGTGGTGCAGCCGCTCAGCCCGACGCTGAGGAGGCCGAGGCCGGCGAAGGCCCGGAGCATCGACATCGACGAAACCGCTCGCATCATTCCCACCGTAGCATCGGGTGCATCCGGATGCCCGGACTCTTCTTCCCTAACGGCGGAAACCGCCGCGGAGTTTCGTTTGACGATGGCAGCGCCACACACACCATCCCTCATCGACCTCGACGGACTCGGGGAACTCTTCTCCACCCATGGCCGACCTGCGATTCTCGACGTGCGCTGGAGCCTGGGAGGGCCGCCCGGGGCCAGCGAGTACCGGAAGGGGCACATTCCCGGCGCCGCGTATGTCGATCTCGATGATGAGCTTGCGGCTCCTCCGAGCAGGGCCGGTCGCCACCCGCTGCCGCTGGTGCCGACGTTCGCCGAAGCCATGCGCCGCTCGGGAGTCCGTGCCGATCGACCGGTTGTGGTGTATGACGCGGGGACGTCGATGGCGGCGGCCCGGGCCTGGTGGCTCCTTCGTCATCACGGTCATCCCGACGTCAGGGTGCTTGATGGCGGCCTGGCGGCCTGGCTCGCCGCGGGTCATCCTGTGGAGACGGTCGACCCCAACCTCGCCGTCGGCGACTTCGACTCCTCCGGGGGGGCGTCACCGGTAGTTGATGCCGATGGGGCGGCCACCCTGGCGCGGACCGGCGTCCTCCTCGACGCTCGGGCGCCAGAGCGCTATCGCGGCGAGGTTGAGCCCGTCGATCCCCTGGCCGGGCACATCCCCGGCGCAGTGAGCGCACCGACGACCGCCAATGTCGGTACCGACGGGCGATTTCTCTCCCCGCAGGCGCTGCGGGCTCGCTTCGAGGAGATCGGTGTCCGGCCGGGCGTTTCAGTGGGGACGTACTGCGGCTCCGGGGTAACCGCCGCTCACGAACTCTTGGCGCTCGAGATTGCGGGATTCTCCGGTGCTGCGCTGTATCCAGGATCCTGGAGTGAGTGGGCCGCTGATCCCCACCGTCCGGTGGCCACCGGTCCTGATCGGGGATGAGGCCTACGACCTCGTCGTGACCAACCCTCGATCGACCGCCACCGTCGCCCATTCCTTGGGAAAGGGAGCGGCGCCGATGGCGCCGGCGGTGGAGAGGTTGCCGGCCACGACCTCGGCGCAGAGTTCACCCATGAGGACGAGCTCAGCCGATTGTTGTCGAGTTGCGTCGAGAGTCATGACCTTTCCGTGACCAGGAACGATCTGCGAGGTCCCCAGTTCCACGATTCGACCAGCGCTTCGGCCCCATTCCAATGGCCATGCATCATGGAAAGATGGAGGAGCACTCTGCTCGAACACATCGCCGGCGAAAATCGTGTCGGCATCGGGCACCACAACGCAGAGATCGTGATCGGTATGGGCGCGCCCGAAGAACCTCAGGAGCACAGAACGGCCGCCCACCCTAACCTCGGCAGTTTCGTCGATGAGTCTTGTGGGCAGGCAGATACGGACCGCCTCGAGATCGCGGCGATGCTCGGGCATCAATCCCATCATCGCGCGGCGCTGGATCTCACCGTACTCGCGCAACTCCACGGCGCAACCCACATGACCCCAGATGTCGGCATCGACGAACACCTCATTGCCAAAGCAATGATCAAAGTGGCCGTGCGTATTCACCACGTGGCGAATCGGTAGGTCGGTCAATTCTCGGATTGCCATCTGCAGTTCGCGTGCCTGGGATGCCCAACTGCGCGTGTCGATGACCATCACCTCGTCCGCTCCGACAATGAGGCCAACATTGAGGTGCAGGTGTTCGTGGTGACGGACGAAGACGCCAGCTCCCGTCTCGGTCCAGCTTGGGGCGCCCATGAGCAAAGCTTATGCGTCCGTCGCCCAGGGGGGTGCCGCAAGCCGTAGACCACGGTGCGTACCAGGCCGTGATTACATGCGCGAAAGAAGCTCCGCCTTCTTGGTGGCGAACTAGTTGAGCCGTTCCACAATCATCGCCATCCCCATGCCGCCGCCGACGCACATGGTCTCCAAGCCCACGGTCTTGTTCAATGTCGTCAGGTCGTTGAGCAGAGTCGTGAGAATGCGAGCACCGGTCATGCCGAAGGGATGACCGAGGGCGATGGCCCCCCCGTGAGGATTGAGCTTGTCGCCGAAGGGGTCGACGCCCAGGGCGCGGGCGGAGGGGATGACCTGGGCGGCGAATGCTTCGTTGATCTCCACCACATCGATGTCATCGATGGTCATCCCGGCGCGTCGCATTGCCTGGCGGCTGGCGTCAATGGGGCCCAGGCCCATGAACTCCGGCTCCAGGGCGGAGATGCCGCTGGCGACGATGCGCGCCAGTGGGGTGATTCCCAGGTCCTTGGCTTTCGTGTCGCTCATGACCACAACTGCAGCGGCACCGTCGTTCAGAGGGCAGGAGTTGCCCGCGGTGACCGCCCCACCCTCACGGAATGCCGGCTGCAGTGAGGAGAGCTTCTCCAGCGACGTGTCGCGCCGAGGGCCGTCGTCCCTGGTGATCTCGCCACCATCCTCGGGAAGGGAGACCGGGACGATCTCGCGGTCGAAGGTGCCCGAGTCCTGCGCCGCCACAGCACGCTGATGCGACTGCAATGCGAACTGGTCCATCTCCTCGCGGGATATCTCCTCCCGCTGGGCAACGTTCTCAGCGGTGTTGCCCATGGCGATGTAGAGGTCGGGGTACCCGTCGGAGTTCCCCACTTGCAGCCTCTCGTTCTGGCATTGCGGCATGTCGCTGGTGCCGTTGAGGAAGCGGGACACGCACTCGATCCCCACGGAGAGGAAGACGTCACCCTCTCCGGCGCGGATGGCGTGCGCGGCCTGCCGGGTGCTCTGAAGTGAGCTGGCGCAGTACCGCGTGATCGTCGTGCCCGGGACGTTGATGCGCGAGAGAAGAGACACGGCACGTCCCAGGTTGAATCCCTGCTCGCCGCCGGGAAGCCCACACCCGCAGATGAGGTCCTCGATGAGCGATGGATCCAGCTCCGGGACCTTGGCGAGGACCCGCTCTACCACGTGGGCGCCGAGTTCGTCGGGACGCATGCTGACCAGCGAGCCCTTCATGGCCCGACCAATCGGCGAGCGACCGGCGGCGACGACGACTGCTTCGGGCATGGGCTCAGGCCTCCATGGGTGGTGGACCGGATTGACACCGATGTCAGTATGCCGCCAGCGCCCGCGGGCTCGGCGGACTTTGAGCGGAGCGCGGGCATGAGCGCCATCGGCACCACTATCCTTCGGCTCGGTTGAATCCGGCCCGAGGTCGGGATGGGAGGCGAGCGAGCGGTGCAGTACTTCGTTACCGGAGCCACGGGTTTCATCGGGCGGCACCTGCTACCGCTCCTCCTGGAGCGCGAGGGTGAGATCGCCGTTCTCGTACGTCCGGGGTCGCGTCACCGCTTCGCCGCGCTCTGTGAGCGGCTCGACCCCGCCGGTGTCCGATTGCGCGCGATCGCCGGCGACGTTGGGGAACTCGGATGCGGTATCTCGGAGCACGACCGTTCCGCCCTGGCGGGCCGTCAGGTCTTCCACCTCGCTGCCATCTACGACCTCACCGCTCCCGAGGAGGAGACCGAGCGCGCCAACGTCGAGGGCACGCGCAATGTCGTTGCTCTGGCGAATGAGATCGGTGCATCGTGCCTGCACTACACGAGTTCCATCGCCGTGGCCGGACGCTTCCGGGGCGAGTTCACCGAGACGATGTTCGAGGAAGGACAGGAGCTCGACCATCCGTACTTCCGAACCAAGTACGACGCCGAGAAAATCGTCCGCGATCAGAGCACCGTCCCGGTGAGGATCTACCGACCAGCGATGGTGATTGGTTCGGCGGAGAGCGGTGAGGCCGATCGCATTGATGGTCCGTACTACGCCTTTAAGCTCATCCAGAAGATGCGGGACTCCTTCCCGCAGTGGATGCCCTTCGTGGGACCAGAGGGCGGTCCGCTCAACGTCGTCCCTGTCGACTTTGTGGCCCGCGCCATGGACCACATCGCCCACCGGGCCGGCCTCGATGGCAGGACCTTTCACCTCGTCGACCCGGCGCCTCTCTCGCTCGGCGACACCCTGAACACGTTCTGCCGTGCCGCGCATGCGCCAGAATTCGCGCTGCGCTTCGACCGTCGCATGGCCAAGATGTCTCTCGGAGGTACCGGCTCGGCAATCGGCCAGTTGCCGGCGGTGCGCAAAGCCTGGAAGCAGATCCTCGACGGGCTGGGGATTCCCGAGACCGCCCTGAAGTACATGGACTACCCGGCCACGTTCAGCGCCACCGAGGCGGCCAAGGCGCTGGAGGGCAGCGGTATTCGCGTGCCTGAGTTGCACCACTATGCGTGGCGCATCTGGGACTTCTGGGAACGTCACCTCGACCCCGAACTGCCGACCGTGGGAAATCTTCGGCGCGTCCTCTCCGGCAAGGTGGTGGTCATCACCGGTGCCTCGAGCGGCATCGGCCGGGCGGTGGCGAATGCGCTGGCAGCAACCGGCTGCACCATCATTGGCGTCGCTCGCACCGCCTCGAAGCTGGAGGAGATGAAAGCGGAGGCGGAGTTGAGTGGCGCGACGGTCCACCTCTATCCCACCGATCTCTCCGACCCCGAGGCCTGCCGCAGCCTGATCGAAAAGGTGATCAGCGACCACGGCCGCGTCGACGTTCTCGTCAACAACGCGGGCCGCTCCATCCGCCGTTCAGTTCTCGCCAGCCTTGACCGATTCCACGACTTCGAGCGCACCATGAAGCTGAACTACTTCGGCGCCATCGCGTTGATTATGGCGGTGCTTCCGGGAATGAGGGAAGGTGGTGACGGACACATCATCAACATCACGTCGATCGGAGGGCAGACATATCCACCGCGTTTTGCCGCGTACGTGGCGAGCAAGGCAGCGCTCGATGCCTACAGTCGCTGCCTGGCTCCCGAGGTGGCGGGGGACGGTATCAGTATCACCACTGTGCACATGCCGCTGGTACGCACCCCGATGATCGCTCCCACTGGGATGTACAGGAACTTCCCCACCATCAGTCCCGACGAGGCCGCCGAGATGGTCGTACAGGCGATGATCACCCGGCCCCATGAGGTCTCCACGCGTCTCGGTAAGTTCGGCGAGCTCGCCCACTCGGTGACGCCAAACCTGCATCAGCTCATCATGGGAGCGGCCTACCACATGCTCCCCGACTCCGCGGGCAAGAGGGGAGAGGAGTCGAGTCGTGACGGCGAGCAGTCGGTGACACCAGAGGCTTACGCGCTGGGCACGCTCATGCGAGGCATCCATCTCTAACCATCGCCGCGCTCACCGGGTGTAGAGGATCACTGCTGCTACGGCTGCGCCCAGGAGAATGAGAACCGTGGCAATGCGCGTCAGGCGTCGTGCCTTGCGGTCCCGAATGGTCGCGACCAGTGCGGCGAGCCAGATGACCGCCCCGACGGCGATGAGCGCCCGACCCATCAGCCGGCGCCGGACTCGTCCAGGTAGGCGCGGATCATCAGCGCCGCCGTCGCACCCTCGCCGACCGCGGAGGCGAGCTGCTTGGTCGAACCTTCGCGAACGTCCCCAGCCGCAAACACCCCTGGCATCGTCGTCTCCAGTGTTCGTGAGGTGCCGACGAACCCCGCAGGACTGAGCTCAACGCTCTCCTTCACCGCCTCGACGTTGGGATCGAGGCCGATGAAGACAAAGACACCGTCGGGGCGCAGCTCACTCTCATCGCCGGTGCTGCGATCCTTGAGCCGAACAGCCCCGAGCTTGCCTCCCTCGTCAGTGACAAACTCAGCAACCTCGGTGTGCAAACGCACCGACATCTTGGGATGCTGTGTGACCTTCTCCTGCAGCGGCCGGCCGGCCTTGAGCTGGTCGGCTGCTTCCACGACAGTGACCGCGTTGGTGAACTGGGTGAGAAAGAGCCCCTCCTCGAGGCCGCTGTTGCCGCCGCCCAGAACCAGGAGATCCTTCGATCCCTTGTAGAACGGGCCATCGCAGGTCGCGCAGAAGTGGATGCCGGCGCCGATCAGTTCCTCCTCGCCCGGCCTATTGGTGCGCCGGTAGGAGGAGCCGGTGGCGATCAGCACCGCTCGACTGCGGTACTCATCCCCACCGCTCGTCCGGACCACGCGCTGGTCTCCGTCCATGGATATGCTCGCGACGCTCACCGCCTGGAGCATCTCGACGCCGTAGCGCTGTGCCTGGGCGACGATGCGGTCAGCGAGTTCTCCGCCCCCGACCCCCTCGGGGAACCCCGGGTAATTGTCCAGCCGTTCAGTAACCCCGGCCTGACCGCCCAGTCCAGAGCGCTCGATCACCAGTGTCTCGATGTTCTCTCGCGCCGCATAGATGGCGGTCGTGAGCCCGGCGGGACCGCCGCCGATCACGATGAGGTCGTACACCGCTTTCCGCGCACGCTGGGTGAGACCGATCTTTTCAGCCAGTTCCTCGTTGGAGGGCTCGGCGAGAAACGAGTCGTCCGGGAAGACGACGGTGGGGATGATGTGCTTTCCGCCGTTGCGCTCCTCGACGATGCGCACCAGTTCCGGCTCCTTCTCGATGTCTTGCCACTCGAACTCGACACGTTGCTCACCCAGGAACTTCTTGGCGCGCCGGCAGTCCGGGCACCAGCTAGCGCCGTAGAGTTTGATGGGAGGCGATGCCGGGGGACTTGTCACGCTCTACTCCGGTGATTCGGCTTGTCAGGTGTCGAAGCGACGGACGATGCGTGCGGGGTTGCCAGCGACGACGACGTTGGCGGGAATGTCCTCGGTGACCACCGATCCCAAACCGACGACGGAGTTGTCGCCGATTGACACGCCCTTGAGCACCGCCGCGCCGCCGATCCAGACGTTGCGGCCAATGCGGATCGGCCGGGTCCGCACTCGGCCGCCATGGCGATGCTCGGGTGGCACTCCATGGTGGTCGGTGTCGACGATCGTGCAGCTGCCGAGGATGGAATCGTCACCGATGTCGATACGGGTGGCGGCCTGGATGCCGCAGCCGTTGAGGCGCACGCGGTCACCTACGGTGATCAACGCGTTGGCACGGAACGTCTCCAGGACGTTCGCTGCGGAGCGTCCCCAGGCGTTGACGTCCCGACCGATGCGAATGCGCCCCGGACCGCGCAGAAGGAGTCGTCCGTTGGTGACGAGTCCGCTGCCGATGCGAAATCTCCCCCTTCCCCGGAGTTGCCAGCCGGCGCGCACCGCTCCGCCTACGGCCCTCACCCCGGCACGCAGAGGAGGGGCAAGGCGCTGCAGCGGCGGCGCCATGATGTGGTCGCCCAGTTCGTCGCGTTCGGCGTCGCGGGTGGTGTTGGGCGCGATGTACGCGCGAACCGCCCGGGTCACGAGATCCTCGACGCTGCTGTGGCGGTGAGCCGCCGCCGCCTCGGCAGCAGCATGCGTTTCGGCATCGAGGTGAATCATCTCCGGTGACATTACCGGACTGGCGGGTTGACAGCAGGCGGATTGACCGGTCAAACAACCGGCGAGCACCGTCCGTTGTGTGTCCGCCGGGGGCGGATACGCTGAATCAGACGATGTGCGGTGAGGTGATCGAGGTGCTGACCACCGGCGCCCGCGCGCCTACAGAGACAGTAGCGACCCGTGTCATCAGGTTGATCTCGCGAAGCTGGCGACCCGTGGCGGCCGTGCCGTTGTTCCTGGCGTTCTGCGCTTGTTCCGTCGTCGCCGCGGCCGCGGCGATCGGCGGTCCTCACCTGACCGTGACCACCACGGTGAACGGGCAGCACATCACCACCGCGACCGCGGGTGACGTTCTCCATTACACGGTCACGGTAGTGAACGACGGATCGGTAGACCTCACCACTGATTTCTCCGACGTTCTCAAGAGCAACAACCTCGACATTCTCACCAACGTGACGCCCGCCGACGTCATCCGCTGCGACAGCAAAGCCGGCTGTGTCACTGCCCCACCCTGCTCGCCCCCGGGCAGCTGTCCGCCGTCGGTCACCTGGAACGCGGGGTCGCGAACCGTCGCCTATCGGACGACCGTAGCCGCCGGCGCATCGGTCGCCATCGCCTTCGACGCCACCATTCCCACCACGGGCATCCCGGGTGACCCCAGCGGCTGCTTCACCGATGAGGGTATCGCCTTGGGGAGTGCGACCAGTCCCCTGGGCTCGGGTGGGACATCTCTGGGTCGGAGCACTGCTGTGGCCTGTCTGCGCGCAGAACCGCCGCCGCATCCCTCCCCCAGCGACGTCAAGCCGGTCGATGGCTCGACCAACAGCGCCGTGCCGGGAATCCTGGCTGGCGTGCTGGCCGCGGCAATGGTGGCGGGAGTCTTCCTCGGGGTCCGTGCCTGGGGTGGTCGCCGCACCGATGACCCTGCCCCTTCGAGATCCTCCGTGCCGTCCGTCGCCGGCGAGCACGGTCCAGACTGGGGACGCCTCGCCCAGAAGGCAGAGCCGCGCCCGGTGGACGAGCTCGTCGCACCGGTGTGGCTTCAGCCCGAACGCCAGGTTGGCGGGGGCGATGGCGGCGGCGTTGTTGGCGCCGCTCCCATCACCCCTTCCGGCGCTGGACCGCAGCCTGTCCACGGGGATGATCGGCAACTCTCGGAGTGGCGCCCGGACAGTGGGGGGCCAGTGCCCTACCGGGCGGAGGAACCGATCGGCGACGTCTCCCAGACGATCGCCCAGCAGCGATCGCTGGCCCGAGAGCTGGCCCAACTCGATCACCTCGATGAGCGTGTTCAGGCAAGCCGCCGCCAGTACCTGAGAAGTCGGCAGCAGGCGCAGTTCGACATCGCCGGCCGGCCCGAACTTCATCAGTTGCAGACCGGTGAGATCTCGCCCCGACCCCAGATCTCGCCGCCTTATCCTCTGCCTCCGTCCGCTGGGCCGGTGGTGGTTGTCCCGGCACCGGACGCGTCGACCCCTCCGCCCGCCCCCGCCGCGCCGCCGAGTGCACCTCTGCCCACCGTCGTCGAAGAGCGGGCCGCGCCTCCATCCCCGAATGCCGAGCTCGGGCCATCGGCGGAGCCGCCGAGCCCGTCGGCGTCACCGTCCTCGCCAGTGCGGTGGGTGCCCGTTGGAGTCTCTCGCGGGGATGGACCGACGAGCCGTGGCCGGGATGAGCAGAGCGAGCCGCCGCGTGCGGGCTCTCCTCCCGTCTGGCTGGTTCTCGACGAGACGGGCGCACCGCGTCGCGTGCCTCCCAACGGGGGTCCAGCCCCCTGGACGTTCTCCGACGATCCATCGAGCAGCACCCCGCCACACCTGCAGATCATCCCTCTCCCCGGGGGAGTGGTCTCGCCCACGCTCAACCCGCCGGGACCGCCGGCCCCCATCGTGCCGGCCCCCATCGTGCCGGCCCCCGGCACCCCGGTGGCGCCCGCCAACTCCTCCTCGCCGGCCTCTCCGGCTGCCCCCCCGCAACGGGGCTCGCCCCCGACCCCGATCGCGCCTCCGGGCATCCCCCTGTCGGGCAATCGCGTCGCTGTGCCGTCACCGGGAGCGCCGACACCCGCGGTTTCGGGGCCGGCCACCCGCACTGTGGAGGAGTCGCGGCGCACCGTCGTTGCCGACCCAGAGGCCAAGCCCAAACCGCCAACCCCGACGCGCGATGGGCGGGTCCACGACCCCGCCCTGGAGCGCGACAAGCCCGTTCCCAAGCAGGCCGGAAAAGACGCGGTGACAAAAGGGGGAGGAGCGACATCGCTCGTCGATCTCGATGGTGGACGCCAGGGAGCCCAACAACGAACGGTGCAGCGCGTCAAGCGGAATACCGAAGAGCGGCAGGCGCGCCGTCAGCGCAAGCGGAATGATTCGAACAGTCCCGACGTTGGTCTGGAGTAGTCTCTGGGTCGTCGATCACAACCAAGAGGGTGTCTTCGCAATGTCCTACACCAAGCTGCAGATCCTCGAAGAGAAGGGATTCGTCATCCTCGATGACTACGCGGGACCGACGATCCCCGCCGATGAATACCTCGACCTCGATTTCATGGACTGGAAGTCCGGCGGTGACACGAACTTTGCCCCCCTCGCCTCCGCGCTTGGGGAGATGGAGTGTCGGGGCTTCTGGGATAGCGGCAAGCCAGACAAGGACGGAGTCTGGACCAAGAACCGGGAAATCGCTCCCTCGCTGGTGAGGTACGTGGAAGCGATCAACACCCGTTACGGCCGCGTCCGGGTCATCGAACTCAATCCCTCCGACGAGGACGCCGCGCGCAAGCAGCTCCATGCCGATGACAACAATCGCCTCAATCCCGATGGCGAGGGTTGGGTGGTCCGCGCCTGGCTCGAGCTCGACGCGCCGGAGGGTTCCAAGTTCATCCTCCGGGAGGAGAAGGACGACCCGTCGACAGAGACGGTCATCCCTCTGTATCCGGGACGGCAGATCGTCATCGACACCGAGCGACTCCATCACGTAGTCCACAACCCCGGCCCCAAGCCACGCCATTCACTCATCACCTCGCTGGAATCTGGGCCCGCGCTGCAAGCCTGGATTGACAGTCAGATGAGGTCGAGGGTCAGCGTTTAGGGACGCCATCGTCAGCGGAGGTTCGCGGCAATTCCGTTGGACAGGGCCTACACCTTGTTGTCCACCTACACGATGTTGTAGCTGTTCAGCGATTCCTTCCGCCTAAGTGTTCAGCGAAAACTTCCGGGCGGGTTCAGGCGGCCCGTTCGCGGGCAGCGGGATGGGCGATGGGGGTGATGGGGACGGAGTCGGTGA
>JBPCLW010000011.1:0-17636 GCA_051002895.1 Candidatus Dormibacteria bacterium
GCTACATGAGCACGGAATCGCTCACCAAGCCGTTGTCGCTACCCGAACCACAGGAGGTATCTACTCTCGCCGCCTGATTGATGCGGATGGAGCGGATCGCTCATACACCACTTGACAGGACATGGCCCTCACCCTCAGACCCCGACACCTCAGGGTGAAGAGCCGGTTCCAATGAGGCCGGCAGCCATGGATCACTAGCCAAAGGCGCAGAGACAGCCGCAAGCTCAACTCACTGAGGTGGTACAGCGAACTGTGGCAGGCTCACTGTCATTTTGGTGAAAAATCCACTGCCATTCTCATGAAAAGTCACAACAAGCCTCGGGCAATACCGTCTCTGACCATGATGGGCGTCACCACACTCCTGTGTATGAGCCGGGCTCTTACACACGCTGGTGTAGATGTATCGTGCTGCCTCCAACCATTGCAACCGTTGCACAGCGGTGCTAAGGTCACCCCAGGAGGCATACCCATGGTGACCACGTTCGTTGGCTCCGACGTCCGGGCCTGGCCCTCGCTGACGCGGGCCGCACGGTTCCTCGGCGTCGAGCCGTCCACCCTCTCGCGGCGCGACGATCTCAACGGTGAGCGCGCCGGTCGTCAGGAGATTCGGGTCTCCCCGACCACCGTCGTTCACCTCTCCCGGGAGTACCGACGCCGAGGCCCGGACGAGGTCGCCCACGACCTCATCGACCACGCGCGGCGGAAGGCCGCCGATCAGGTCCCGGCCGTCGAGGCGGAGATTGACCACTACCTGGCGAGCAACCCGGCGGTGGCTTCAACCGACCGGGTCCAGCTGCTGGAGCTGGCCCATCGGCACCTTCCGCCCGAGCTGTGCACCCTCATCGAGCGAGCCGTCGCGGCCGATGGCAGGCGGGGCGTTATCGGCGCGGAGTAGGCGGCACGTCGAGGGCGGTCGCGTCCTGGACCATGTTGGCCGACCCTCGGCCCGGACCCTCCGGACCCCTGCGAAACCCATAGACCGCGGCGTCCGCGGGGGCACCCGCCGGCCGCAGGGCGAGCTGCCCGCCCCGGCCGAGCCGGACAGCGCTGATGGACGCAGGCCCTTCAGCATGAGAACGCAGGCCCGTCCCTCGGCGGCCAGGGCGTCGGTTCGCGGTGCGAGCGCGGTGATCACCACCGGGTCCGACGGCGTCAGCGGGAGGTGAAAGGAGACGGCCGCGACGACCTCGTTGACCTGCTGGTGGACGGCGTAGATGGCCCGGCCCTTCTCGCGACTGGCGTCGTTGACCCTGGCGGCGACGGCTGGGTCGAACTCCACCGGCGAGAGCCGGCTGCGTCGCTCCGTGGTCAGGACCCAGCGGGCTGCCCCACCGTCGTCGGGGTCGGGGACGTGGACCTGGCGCAATACCACCTCTGTCCATGGTCCCTCGGCGCGCCGGACCACCCGGAGGCGGAGCTCGCGGTCGATGCGGGCGGCGAGCGTCAGGGGAGGCATGCCGGGAGATCCTGAGGCTCGGACGAGGTCAGTCCGGGGCGGTGATCCCGAGGACCGGGCGAGCATCGACGACCCGCGAGGCAGCCCCGCCGGGCCGAGTCTTCAACCGTCGGAGGACCCATCCCCCGTCGGCACCCTCACGGAGCCGGAGCTCCTTGTACGTGGGGTCGGCGGCGAGCAGCTCGGCACAGGCGTCGCGCAGGCGGGTGCGGGCCCGCGAGATGTTGCGGTCGCGAACCCCCAGCGAGGCGAAGAGACCGGGGTTGACACCGACCTCGTAGAGCCAGCCGACCGGCGTCTCGTTGCCGCGCTGGGCGTCGAGGAAGATGTAGAGGCGCTTGGCGAGCGGGCTCTTCAACTGGCCCCGCAGCACCTGCCAGGCGTAACGGTGGAACTGCCCGAGCTTGAGCTGCTGGTGCAGGAAGTCGCCAAGTTTGATCTTCACCGGCGCGTTGCCGGCCTCGACCGACCAGCGGGCCGAGAAGCCGTCCTTGCGCTCCACGATGCTGACCCGGTCGAAGATGCCGAAGAGTTCGGTCTTCAGCTTCCCCTCCTTGTGGTTCCAGACCTCGGCCTTGAACCGGACGGCGTGAAGACGCTCGAGCCCGTCCTTGATGAACGCGGCGCGGCTCCCACTCCAGGTCACCCCGAAGGCGTCGGCGAGCCCCTTGAGACTGCAGTGGACCCAGGCGTCCTCAGGGGTCTCCTGCCTCTCCCACTGGGCCATGATCCAGCTGACCATCTCCATCTCGGTCGTCGACAGGCGGCCCAGCGAGGACTCCATGACGAGCTTGCCGACAATGTCCTCGGTCTCAAAGAGGATCTCTGCCTGGTGCGGATCGCGCGACGCATCCGCCGACCAGATTCCCTTGCGGGTGAGGTTGTTCTCGAGGATGACGTGCTTCGGAGCACTGACGCTGACCTGGCGGTGGATGCCGTGACTCGACTGAATGCTCGCAGCGAGAGCGGGGAGGAGGTCCCCGATCAACGTGGGCTCATCAGCCATTGGCAGCACTCCGAGTGGTTCGTGAAGAAGGACGCTTGCTAGGAAGTCTGAAAGTCAGGAGTTGTCGCGACTCTAACCCGGGTGGGGGAGGGGCACAACGTGGTCACCCCGAGTACATGGTCGAACACCCGTCCGGGCGTGGGGGAGGGGGCAGCGTAGACTGACGGCAGAGCGCGGCACACGGCAGAGCCCAGCACTCACTGACACTCGGGCACGGTAGGTCCGTACGCGAGTGAAGGTCGTCAGGCCGTCAGGTGGCGAAACCGTCAGGCGAGAGGCAGGCGCTCTACTTCATCCAGGCGTGGTCGAATACTGGAAATGACCACGTACTGGGGCCACGGAAAGCCATACGTCGAGTGACCATGTTCACGAGCATCCCTCCGGTGACCATGTCGGGGGCGATGTACCTCGGATGACCATGATCCGGCCACCGCCGGCGTTCCCCGGCTCCGACGGCTCGCGCACGCGAGGCGGGCAAGGCCTCTGGGGATAAGTCGCCGCACGTCATGGACACCCGACGGAGTTCTTCATGGTCACCGGACGTCCGGACACATGGTCACCGACGGACGACAACGTGGACAGCGGACGTATGCCCGGCCAGTTCCTCGGCGCCCACATAGAGTCTGGTAGATTTCTTAAGAGTCTTTCGTAGAGACGACGAAGGCTGTGGACAGCCACCGCCGGTGGACAAACAAGTTGCCCACCGTCTCTCGCCTTCGGCGAGTGCCTGACCACAACCACTAGAGAGATCCCCTACGGGGGAAGGACCCGGGCGGCCGACTCAGACTCTTCGAATGCACAGGCCTCGTTGTCGAATCCCAGATCTTGGGCTATGCTGCGCGACGACTCCGAACTTTCGGAGTAGCTCCTCACTTCCACTCCACGATTCAGCACACGAGGGCCCCATGGCCGAAACCGCCACCGTCGGCTACCTATCCGCAGACGTCATCGCCGAAACCGGCGTCCGCGAGTCATACCTGAGCTTCCTGGTGCGCAACGGCATCATCCGACCGCTCAAGCATCGAAACGGTCGCACCAACGTGTACTCGGCCGACGACATCGAGCTCGTGCGCTGGGCTCTGGCGCGCCGCGGCGACCTGACCATTGACGAGATGCGCGTCATGGTCACTGCGGGTATGCCGCGATGACGTGGGGCCAAACCACTACAAGCCTGTGTATGAGCCAGGCTCTTACACAAATCTGTGGCGCTCAGTGGTCTGGAGGACCTGGCCGGTGAAGTCCATCGCGATCGCCAATCAGAAGGGCGGGGTGGGCAAGACGGTCACCGTCCAGAACCTCGCCGCGGCACTCGGTCGGTTGGGTAAGCGGGTCCTCGTCGTCGACCTCGATCCGCAAGCGAACGTCTCCATGAACGCCGGCGTCGACCTGCATGCGCAGCACCTCTCGACGTACGACGTCCTGGTCAACGACCGGCCGATAACCGACATCATCCGGCACAGCGACCAGGGCTACGACGTCGCTCCCAGCAAGCCCGTCCTCGTCCGCGCCGAGGGCGAGATGAAGGGCAAGCCAGGGTGGGTCCGCAAATTGCGCACATCGCTGGAACCCGTGCAGGACTCGTACGACTACTGCCTGTTTGACACGCCGCCGACCATCGTGTTCCTCACAGTGAACGCACTGGTCGCCGCGAACCACGGCGTGATCATCCCCTTCTTCCCGGCGCCGAACGCCGTCTCCGGGATGCAGCTGGTCCTCGCGCGTATGGAGGAACTTAGGCCGGAGAACGAGTTACTGCGTGTCATCGCCTGCGTGCCGAACCGCATCGAGAAATGGCGTGTGGAGTGGAATGTGTTGGAACAGGTGACGCAGCAGTACGCGCATCTGACGTTCGCAACTCCGGTTCCCAAGCATGCCGACTTCGTGAAAGCGGAGCTCTACCGGCTGAGCATCTTCGACCTCGCGCCGAACGGTGAGGTGGCGCGGGGATACTTCGACCTCGCACAGCGGGTGATGGCTCTCGACGATGCCAGCACCACCAACGTTATCGGTCAGCGTCAGAACACGAGGGTCGCGTCATGGCAATGAAGGCGTCGTCGCTCCAACAGCGCAAGCGCGACGGCGCCGCGCGCCTGCTGTCCGCGGTGCCGGCCGAGGAGATCATGGGCGACCTGGTGGACACCGTCCATGACCGCATCCTCATCGAGCAGATCCGTCCCAACCCGCATCAGCCGCGACAGGGGGTCGACGAGGAGTCGCAGGAGTTCGCCGACCTCGTCGGCAGCATCCGACAGCAGGGTCTGATTCAGCCCGTCTCGCTCTGGCAAACCGGCGAGCACGAGTACGTGATCATCGCCGGCGAGCGTCGGTGGCGGGCATTCCGCCGGCTCGCGGTCGAGAGTCCGTCCAACTTCGCGCGCATCCCGGCGACGGTCACCCGGCTTCTCGGTGATAACCCCGAAGCCAAGGCGCTGATGCTCGGCCTCATCGAGAACGTCGTACGCCAGGACCTGCGCGACGGTGAGCGAGCCGACGCCCTGGCGCGCCTCAAGGCGACAACTGGGTGGACGTACGAGGATATTGCGCATCGGATGGGCCTCGACGTCTCCCGAGTGCAGGCGCTCGCGAGCATTGCGCGGCATGAGGCGGTCAAAGACGCTGTCACCGAGGGGCGGCTGACTCAAAAGCAGGCTGTTGCCATCGGTCAGGGTGTCCCGGCTTCCGAGTCCGACCTGGCGGGCGCGTTGGTGAACGCCGTGGCGAACCTGAGCCCGCAGGAGGCACGGAGCCTTGTGAGGGAGTCGAAGGCCACTCCTTCGACGCTGCCGGCAGGTGAACGCGTTCGTCGCGCGCAGGCGTCCGTACTGGTTCCTGCCTCCCAGTTTTCGGGGTCGCCGCGCGCGATGCTGTCGACGGAGGCCGTCGAGCCCGCCGTATCACTGAACGAGACGTCGCTGCGCGTACTGCGTCCCGCGGTAGCCACCATGAGTCGGGCAGAGTTCGAGTTCATGATCCAGCGCGTGTGCGACGAGACACGGTTCTGGCCGGTCACCACGTCGACCTAGGCTGCGCTTTGACTCGCCTGCAGACCGGAAACATCAGGTTCCATGAGCCGCGTCAACGATCACGATACGCGTACCCAATCTGCGTGTCGGCAACCATCCGGATCCACACTGTGGGATGCCAGCGGACGTGCAGCGGACCATCTGGTGACGGGACCGTCACGCAGCAGCGCTCGGCGCTTGACGCCGAGGATCGGTGATTGCTGACTTGGGCTACGCTGCCGGCCCTTGACCTTCGAATTGCGTGCGATACAGCTCCGAGTAGGCGCCGCCGGCGCGGATCAACTCCGCGTGGGTGCCACGCTCGACGATGCGGCCGTCGACGACGACAAGGATGAGATCGGCGTCGCGGACGGTTGAGAGACGGTGGGCGATGACCAGCGAGGTGCGGCCGGTGAGGGCGCTGCGGAGCGCCTCCTGCACGGCGGCCTCGGACTCGGAGTCCAGATGTGCGGTGGCCTCGTCGAGCACGACGATGTCGGGCGCTTTCAGCAGGAGGCGTGCCAGGGCGATGCGCTGCTTCTCGCCGCCGGACAGCCGGTAACCGCGGTCGCCGACGAGCGTCTCGAGACGATCCGGCAGGGACTCCACGAGTTCAAGGATCTGTGCCGCGCGCAGCGCCTCATCGATCTCCGCGTCGGTGGCATCGGGTTTCGCGTACATGAGGTTGGATCGAATGCTCTCGTGGAAGAGGTGCGCGTCCTGGGTGACCACACCGACCGTCGCCCGGATCGACTCCAGCGTCGCCTCGCGCACGTCGATGCCGTTGATCCGCACAGACCCGCTGCGGACGTCATGCAGGCGCGGCACGAGGTGGCTGATGGTTGTCTTGCCGGCACCTGACGGCCCCACCAGAGCGATGAGCTGTCCCGGCTTGGCGGTGAAGGAGATGTCGAATAGCACCTGCTGGGTCGCCGTGCGCTCCAGCACCGCCACCGACTCCAGCGAGGCCAGCGAGACCTCATCGGCGTCCGGATAGCGGAAGTCGACATGTTCGAACTCGATGGTGGCGGAGCCACGCGGAATCGGCGTGGCATCGGGCGCCTCAGCGATCATCGGCGGCAGATCGAGAACCTCGAACACCCGATCGAAGCTCACCAGCGCAGACAGCACATCGACCTGCACATTGGAGAGCGCGGTGAGCGGGCCGTACAGACGGTTGAGATATGCGGTGAGCGCAACGACTGTGCCGACCTCGAGCGCGCCGCGCGCGGCCATCACCCCGCCGAGGCCGTACACCAGCGCCGTCGCCAGTGACGCCACCAGCAGCAGCGAGGTCATGAACACCCGCGAGTACATCGCCTGGCGCACCCCGATATCGCGCACCCGCCGTGCCTTGGACGCGAATCCCTCGGTCTCGGTATCGGGGCTGCCGAAGAGCTTGACCAGCAACGCGCCGGCGACGTTGAAGCGCTCGCTCATGGTGGTGCTCATCCGGGCGTTGAGGTTGTACGACTCCCGGGTGATGTCCGCCAGACGGCGTCCGACGTAGCGCGCCGGCACCACAAAGATGGGCAGAAGAATCAGCGACAGCAGGGTGATCCGCCAGGACAGCACAAACATCGCAGTGAGCGTGATCACCACGCCGATGAGATTCCCCACCACTGAGGAGAAGGTGTCGGTGAACGCCTGTTGGGCGCCGAGGACATCGTTGTTGAGGCGCGAGATCAGCGCTCCCGTCTGGGTGCGGGTGAAGAAGGCGATCGGCATCTCCTCGATATGCGCGAAGACCTTGGTGCGCATGTCGAAGATCAGACCCTCGCCAATGCGCGCCGAGATCCAGCGCTGCGAGAGGCCGAGTCCCGCGTCGATGACGGCGAGAATGGCGATGATTCCCGCCAGCAGTGTCACCAGATTGCTGTTGTGGCCTAGGATGCCATCGTCGATGATGGCTCGATAGATCAGCGGGTTGGCCGCGCTGATGACTGCATCAATGGCGATCAGAACCAGAAAGACGCCCAGCGCCCGGCGATAGGGACGTGCGAAGCCGGCGATCCGCCGGAGGATCCCCTTGGGAAGCTTGTGCTCGCGCACTGACTGATCGCGGCGCATCGAGTGCATGAGGCCCCAGCCGCCACCACCGCGCCCCATGCCGCCCATTCCCATGGCGCCGACTCTTGCATGTCTGCGACGAACCACCGCACCCGGTCGGCCGGAAGATGAGAGGCGATGGGCGGAGACGCTGCAAGATTTCGGAATGGTTGATTTGAAGGACCATTGGAATCATTGGCCTTCCATTCCACGAGCCCTGCGTGACGCCAGCAGCGTCAACGCCAGACCGACCGCGGCCGATATTCCCGCTAGGTCCACACTGAGGTCACCGAGGTTGTAAATCTCGGCACGGACGGGGAGGCTTGGACCCTGGAACGAGACCATGGCAAGGTAGTCGGTAACTCGAGCTCCCCGCGTGACCAGCTCAACCCCGTTCGCGACAGCGCCGCCGAGGAGTAGGCCGGCGGCAGTTCGCAGAAGGCCCCCTGGAAGACTCTTCGGACGGAGCCAAGCGTCTGCTGCGCGGATGAGCCAGAGCAGCGCGACGGGGACGACGACCAGTTGAAAGAGGGCCTTGCCGACCGTCGAGAAATTCCACGAAAGAACGTTCTCGTGGTCCGTAACGACGAAAATGCCGCGGACTAGCCAAATCGATTGTCCCTCGGGGAGGGCGGCTGCCCGAATAGCGGCGGCGACCGCTTCGTTCGCTGCCACGACGAGGATCGCGATGGCAATGACAGAGAATGTCATGCGTCGGCGGGACAAGACCAACTCAGCAGCCGCCGCAGGCCAAGGCCATCGGCGGACTCAGGCCGCGACGTCAGGAACCGCCCGCCACCGCGAGGCGGTTCGGCGCATGAGCAGCGCGCTGTCGATCTCGGCGGAGCCTGATGGGAAACGGACGCGATCGTTGAACCACGAAGACTGGGCATCGTCGAGGACTGCAGGGGTCAGTTGCCAGGAATCCGCTATAAGCTCAACCCCGGCGAAGTTACCGCCGGCCGTCGGCGAGAATCCAGGCCCGCCGTCGCGGAAGAACCCGTACGCATCCTGCAAGGTTCCCAGAGCGGAACCCTCCAAAGCATCCGCCGGGCGGCCGACGACGCGCACCGATCCACCCCCATCGGAGCTGTCCATGGCGATGTCGAAGGCGTCGCTGTCTTCGGTGATCGCAAAGGTCGCCCGGGTGTGTCGCCAGTGACCGCGAGTTGCAGCCGTGATCAATCGCGAATCGCTATCGCGACGCGGAATATAGACCCCAACAGAAGCGGGTCCGTCGCCGCGAGCCCAGTTGACGGCTATCCGGTGTGCCGCCCCCTGCGTCTCTATCCCGAATACCGACGGCATGCCTGCGAGGCGTCCCTGGCGCAGATGGATGAGGCAGATCCCGGCCATCGCGTATCCGCCGATCAGCCTGGGAGTGAAGGGGGCTGGGAGTAGGTTGGCCGCCACCTCCGGGTCCACGCGATAGTTCACCAGCAGGCGCCGCTCGATCAGGGCGTCAATGTCGCGGACGTTCATTGTGGCACCGGCGAAGGAGCCGCTTCGCTCTCGGCCATCGCCTTCAGGAAAGCATTCCGATGGCGCATGAATTTCTGTAGATACCTCGTCAAAACCAGCCGGTCGGCGATTATCCCGAGGATCCCGAGTGGAGACCTGAAGTGAAAGACCTCGTGCATATGGGTGGCGCCGTCCTGGGCGGACGCGAATGTGAATTCGTGAGTGTGGCTGGCGAAGGCACCTCGAACCATCTCTACATCGAAGCTGTGAGGCCGATCAAACGCAACGATGCGCGAGGTGAGGCGCTGCATCCGTCCGAAGTGCCGCCCTTCCCACGTCACTTCATCCCCAAGCTCCAGCAACCCACTGGTCTTGCCTGCGACAGCACGCTCAGGGACATTCGACGATTGCGTGTGCAGATCAACGCTCCGCGCCAGGTCGAAGGCTCGTTCGATTGGGGCATGGATGACGGTGTCCATCGTGAAGGTCGGCATCTCACCGTCGCCCCAGAGAAGCGCGGAGAGCCACGCATGCCCGAAGGTCGGAGCCGGCGAATCGCCCTGCCTTCGGTAGCCCAGAACGGATCGACGCATCGTCAAATGGTGTCTGCGGGACAAGATCGGCAGGAAGCTCCGTCGTCTCGCCGACAGGATCGACGACCCCCTCCCGCAGGATCCGAACCTGCGCCAGTGACGCCAACGGGATCACCATGAGGCGCTCGGTCAGCCATCCGACGATGAGATGAATCCAGAACGGCGCTCGAAAGAAGAAGCGCCTGAGCCCGATAACTCGCGCCACCCGGCGGACGGCCTCGCCCAAGGGCAACTGGTCGGGTCCGAGGACTGCGACCGTCTCGCCGGAAAGCCGACCGTCAACGAGCGCTGCTCGAGCAATACGGGCGACGTCATCGACGGCCACGGGACGAACTGGGCGGTCGCGCATGCCGACCAGAGGAAAAATCGGGAAGGTATACAGCGCGTGGCTGAGGTGATCGAGCATGTGGTCGCCGCGGCCATAGATGACCCCGGGCTTGAGAATCGTGTACTGCAGACCAGAAGATCGAACGATTTCCTCGGCCGCGTACTTGGACTCGTGATAGCTGGCGCCGCATTCAGGTCGTGCCCGCAGGAAGCTCAGGAGCAGGATCCTCCGAACGCTTGCCGCCTTGGCCGCCTCGACAATATGTCGAGTGCCATCAATGTGGACGGCGCGATACGTCTGGCGGCCCAACTCCCTGTTGATCCCGGCGCAATGCGCGACGGCATCACATCCTGCAAGCGCCGCGGCCAGCGCCGGGAGATCATCAACGCCAGTGCGAACCCAGCCTGACCCGAGGAAGAGCAAGGTTCTCGTTATCTGTATGCCCATGTCCCCGGGCGATAAGGACAACCTCGTGGCCACTGTCCGAGAGTTGCTTGGCCAGGTGACGGCCGACAAACCCCGTGCCGCCGGTGATGGCAATTCTCATGACGTCGCCCTCTTGGTGATCTTCCGCCGCATGACCATTTGAGTGGGACACACCGTGCTGAGAAACGTGCTCATCGAGATCGCCAGGTGATCTGGCTCCAGGCTGTAGATGATCCGGTTGGCCTCCCGCCGCTCGGACACGAGCTCAGCGTTCTTGAGGATGGCCAGATGACGGGAGATTGATGGCCCGCTGATCTCGAATTTGGAGCCGATCTCTCCCGCGGCCAACTTCCCTTCAGCAAGCTCACAGAGAATCTGACGCCGTGTCGGGTCTGCCAAGGCTCGAAAGATCGCGGCATCTGCTTTCATCCTTGACAAGATAGCTTATGAGCTAACTAGATAGCAAGGCTCACAGGGCCAGTGTGGTCGTGCGCGTGTTGAGACGTTCCGCTTTGCTAACGTGGCATAACGCTTATTATCCCATGTTAGAGCCATGCCAGACACCTCCCCAGACGTCCTGCTCCCCCAGGCCGTCGACGAGTTCCTCCAATGGAACGAACTCGACCGCCACCGCAGTCCCAATACCGTCGAGGCATATCGCCGCGACCTTGGGCACTTCCTCGAGTTCGCGGGCTCCCATGACTGCCGACGCGTTGCCGACCTTGACCGAGACCTGATCCGGGCCTACCAGCGTCACCTCGGCAAGGCGCGGGTTCGGACGTCGGGCGGCGGCACTGCCAAGGGTCGGCCGCTCGCCGACACCACCCGACACCGGCGGCTGGTATCGCTGCGCCGCTTTCTCTGGTTCACCGCTCGCGAGGAGTGGCGGCCCGACGACCTCGGCGTCACTGTCGATCTGCCACAACTTCCTCGACGCCTGCCCAAGCCGCTGGACGTCGACGAGCGCGAACAGCTGGTGGCGGGTCTCGACGGCACCACCGCAGGCGGGTTGCGCGACAAGGCGCTGGTGCTGCTCTTGTTGAGTTCGGGCTGCCGGATCTCCGAACTCCTGTCTCTGGACCGCTCGCACTGGGGACGTGAGCGGGTCGTCGTCCGTGGCAAGGGCGACCGCGAGCGTGAAGTTCTGGTCACGGAGCGCGCGCGATCGGCCATGGACACGTATCTGGAAGCCCGCAATGACCACTCCCCCGCCCTCTTCATCTCTCTGCAGCCGGCAACCAAGAATTTGAAGAGCAACCGACTCACCGATGAGGGCGCGCGGTTCGTGTGTCACCGCCTCTCCCGCCTGGTCGGCGTTCGGCTGTTCCACCCCCATCAATTGCGCCACACCGCCGGGACGATGGTCAACGAGGCGACCGGTGATGCCCGGTTGACCGCGGACTTTCTGGGCCACGCCGGACTCGGGTCTGTCGCCGGCTACACGGCGATCACGCGGTCGCGCCGAGAGCTGGTGCGCGAAGCCCTGGAGGCCGGCGGAGTCTAAGAACGTGTCTGGTAATTGGGCCCCGGTGGCCTGAAAGGATGCGCCCGCGTTCAATGAGCAAGGCCGAGAGCTCGCTCTACCCGGCCGCCGCGGCGGGGGGCTCGGACGCCCAATGCTGATTCAGAGCTCCAGCAGCGGGATGATCGTCGGACAGAACCTCCCCTCCCTCAGCGGCGACACTCACCACGACATCCTCAGGGCTGGCCATGCGCCGACGCAACCCGAGCACCTCCAAGCTCACGGCCTCGCCGCTCTCGTCGATATCAAGGCGCACGCCGGCGATCTCAATGCTGCGCACGCGCCCGACTGGGGAATCGCAGAAGTCGATCGCCGCCGCGTCGGCGACGGTATCGACGGAAACCTTCACAACGCCTACCTCCAGCAGGTGATGAACACGAGCATGTCCGCGGTCTGTTTGGCGACGACGCCAATCACGCCGCCGTAAGGGTGAGGGCCGTCCGGACCCGTCCGCCGGGACTATCCCTCGATGGTAAGTCACTCGTGGCCTGAGGTCCAAGCGATCACCAAATCGTTGACATCGACGCCGCGAAGGCGCATCCGCTGTCGAGCTTGGCGAACGCCTCAAGGACGGCATCGGCCTCGTCCAACTCTTGCTGGGTGCGTGCATGCACCTTGTTGCGCAGGATGCCCCAACGGGGGTCGAGGTAGTGGTCATCGATTGTCGGGGGGCTGTCACCAGGGACGTCGGTCACCCCCGCCGAGCCCGCCGTCGCCGCGTCACCTCATCGAGGTCGATCTCCCCCTCAGCCCAGGCCCGCATGGCCTCAAGCATTTCTGGTGAGTTCTTGGCGCCTTCCAGTCGATTGGTGGCGACACCCTCGGCGACAATGAGCTCTCGCCGATTGCGTTCGTCGTCGCTGATCAGTTGCTCGTACTGCTGGACCGACATGACCACAACCTCCGGTTTGCGATAGGGGCCGACAAAGAGCGGAACCGCGTCAGGTTCCTTCACTCGATTGACATGCGCCGCCAAGTTGGCGCGGAACTCCGCGATCGACAGCACTTCTGGGAGTCGCACCCTTACGTTGTACATCATCGCGTACACGTCAGGAGGGCTACATGTCCCAGTCGGGGTCATCCCGCTCGGGCTCGGAGATGGCCTTGCGGTGCTGCTCATCGTCATCGTCGGGTCCCCAGGGAGCGTCCTTCTCCGTGTTGGCCATGCGCTCCCGCGACTCCTCGGTGAGTCGGTCCAGGCGTTCGATCGCGGTCTCTTCGACGGCCGGAACCTTCGGAACGCTTCCCACCGCAGGGGCCTCCTTCTCCGTGTTGGCCATGCGCTCCCGCGACTCCTCGGTGAGTCGGTCCAGACGTTCGATCGCGGTCTCTTCGACGGCCGGAACCTTCGGAACGCTTCCCACCGCAGGAGCGCCCGGGGTCCGGGAACAATGGAACAGCCGTTAGCGGTAGTGACGCCTGGTGAGGAGTTGGTCAGCTACCCGGCGCGCTGGACTGCGCGGTACACGGTCGAGCGCGCGACGGAGAACAGCTCCGCCAGTTCGGCTGTGGTATGCCGGCCGCCGCTATATAGGCCAACGAGGTGCTCTTCCTGCAGCCCGCTGAGTTTGGGTTGTTTACCGCGGAGCCGTCCCTTGGCCTTGGCCACCTTCATCCCTTCACGGGTTCGACTTCGGATGAGGTCCGACTCGAACTCGGCAATCATGGCCAGCACGTTGAACAGCAGCCGACCGACCGGATCGGTCGGGTCGTGGATCGAGCCACCGAGATTGAGCTTCACTTCACCCGCGGTCAGCTCCTCGACGATGTCCCGGGCGTCGGGTAGCGAGCGGGCCAGCCGGTCGAGCTTGGTCACCACCAGCGTGTCCCCGGCCCGGCAAGCGGCGAGGGCTTCACGCAGGCCGGGGCGATCCCGATTGCTTCCGGTGAGGCCGTGGTCGACGTAGATTCTGTTGGCTTCCACCCCGAGCGCGAGGAGCGCGTCGCGTTGAGCGGTGAGGTCCTGCTCGTCGGTCGAGACGCGAGCGTATCCAATCAGTATTTGCGCCACCGGACGACTGTAGCGGTTAGCCTCCGGTCACCGGGCATTTTCACGGGCCGGTGTTACGGGACACTGGGTACCCGTTCGCCATCGTGGTTACCTGAACGCTGAGCCGCCGCCCGCTGGAGGTTCGTCTTACGGGCACCTCAGGAGACGTCACTGTCCAGGTCGTCACTAGACGCTGGGTCGCGGAGCGGTCGCAGCCCCTCGACGATCCGACCGCTGAACGCGTATCGGCCGAGGCAATTGAGGTGGGCGTGGCCGAGCGGGGAGAGCCGAGCGCTGTCTACGTCGCGCACCGAGAAGCCCTTCGCACGGAGGTCGTTGACGATGGCGTCGAGATAGCGGGTGTTCCACAGCACGACGGCGTTGAGAACGAGGCCGAGTGCGGCGAGTTGGTCTTCTTGGCCTTCCCGGTAGGCCTGGTGGATCTGGCCGCGATTGCCGTGGGCGATCTTCCGGGCCAACCGGTGACGAGATTCCTGCACGGTGAGTTGCCGATTCATCCCGCGGTCGTACGTGTCATCGACTGGGTCGACGACGGCGAGCAGATGGAGCGTCTTGGCGATCCGGCCGTACTCGCTGAACCCCTGGCCGAGCGGGGTGGGGTGCCCGTCACGGCCGAACATGCGCAGCAGGTCGTAGGCGCGAACCTGATTGGTCACCAGCGAACCTGCCACCCGCAACATATCCGGCCACTGGGGGGTGATCTTGGTGAGGTGGATCGTGTTCCGTGCGATCGCCTCAAGCGGTCCGTAGTCGAGGATCGCCGCCTGTTCCGCCGACAGTTCCACGCCGTCGGGGAGCGAGGCGGGCAGGTCAGCGCGCCAGTACCGCTGGTCCGCAAGGTCGGCGAAGCGTGGCGCGAACCGGTAGCCGAGAATCGCGAACACGCCAAAGACCATGTCGCTGTAGGAGGCATTGTCGGTCGTGACCATCTCTGGACGCGGCCCGGCGTCGAGGTTGAGCAGCGCGTCCAGGATGTACAGCGAGTCCCTCGGCGTGCCGGGCACCACCATCTGCCCGATGCCGGCGACGTGGTCGTTGACGGCATTGAACCAGGTGATGCCGCGCTTGTGGCCAAAGTACTTCGGCGACGGCCCGGCATTGATGGTGCGCACGGGCACCACGAACCGCAGCCCGTCCACCGACGCCAGCAGCCCACCACCCCACATCTTTGCAATCGGAACCTGTGCCTGCGCAGCGATCAGGACGGCGTTGGCGGTGGCATGGTTCTCTGCCCGTACGTAGTACTGGTCCACATGGGCCAAACGGCCGCTGGTCAATGCCGGATCACCCGGCTGGGTCACAGGGGTCAGCCCGACGTTGCAGGCCTCGGCGACCAGAAGTGCCGCCACAGTGAGGTGCAAGTCCTTGCTGCGCGGTGAGATGTCGGCGAGGTGGACGTAGGCGTTGAGGAACCCGGTCCAGGCGTGCACTTCGAGAAGCAGATCGGGCAGATCAACGCGCGGCAGCATCGCCTGAGAGGTCCTACGCAGCCAGACCAAGCTCTCCGATTCACCCTGCGCTCCGAGGTTGTCCACGATCAGCCTAGTGCGGCCGTTCTGTTTGATCACGATGCGCACGCGCGCTTCCTCTCCCGCTTCTGCCAGTCGTGCCGCTGTCTGCTTCCACGCGGCGTCCAGCGTGATCACCCGCCTGGCCAGGTGCGTCTGGACCGGGTCGGTGAGACTGAGCCCCGCCAGGACCTCCTCGCGAACCGCCCGCCACCGTTCGTCGCCGAGCAACCGGGCGCGCGGATCCGCCCAGCGATGCGAGGGATGAGCGAAAGCATCGCGTCGTCCCAACGCCCGATGTAGCTGCTCAAGCACACACACCACGTAGGCATCGCGGTCCACCGTCCCAGCCGGCAATGCCGGGTTGCCATACACAGCTCGCGTCCAAGCGGGAGTGATCAGCTCAGCGTCGATATCGCTGGTCTGCAAAGGCTTTTGCGCCACCCGGCGACGAGCAAGATCCGGCAAGGTGCGCACCGCGGCCAGGATCCCGCGCCCACCGTGCGCGGCATGCAATGCTGCGAAGTCGCCGAGCTGCTTCAGGAACGGGCGAACCGTGTTGTAACGGCCGACCAGTGCTGCGCGCATCGCCGCATCGGCTGACCCGTCATCGTCGGGCACGAGTGCCTCGACCAGGCCGATGGCATCCACCAGCGCCGCTCGCGGCGCCACCGCCTCGACCGCCGCCCAGAGCGGCGTGACATCCAACGAGCCCCCTTCCTCGGCCGTGGCCAACGCGTCGAGCAACACCCTTCCCGCTCTGGCAACGGTCCGCGAGGCTTTCTCCAGTCGCGGCAACATCGCCAACCGCTGCTCTGCCGATGTGCGCCGCGCTGGGCTGAGCAACCGTGTCGCCATCAACAACGCGAACAGATCCAGCACATCGTCGATCGCTACCGCCTCCAGATGTCGCACGACCGCGACAAGCGTGGCGGTCTTCTTCGGCTCCCTCAGCCGGTCCAGCGCCGTTGCTTTGCTCCCCAGTCCGGTACGGGCCAACACGGTCAGCCGATTCGCGGGGATGTCTTGTATGTCGATCCGACTGACCCCGAGCCTGGAGATCTCCTCGGCTCGTTCCAGCGCTTTCACCATCGCCGGGCCCGATGAGCGCGTCGGCGCACGCCGTAGCCGCTCCAACCCCGACAGCCGCAACCCCTCTGGGATAGCCAGCAGGTCACCCAGTCGTTGCGGCAATAGCGGATCGACTATTTGGGCCTGGCGAGCGAGTGGCATGTGCAGGCGCTTGTCGGCCGTGTCCCGCGCGGCGGCGACCAGCCGCGCGAGCACCGAGACTCCCGGCAACAGCACCAGGTTACGACGCAGCCACGCCACTGACTGATCAAAGAGCGCCACCGGTCCCTCGGCGTGGGTCCACGCCCTCCCGTGCAGAAACACCCGGAACTTGCCCTCGAACTCCGGGTCCTCGAACGGGTGGTATCCGTATGCCTCGCGGATCTCCCACGTGTGCTCGTACGGCGTCTGCGTGCGCTCGACGTAGCGCTTCACACACGTCGCATCGATGATCCCCATTTGCTCGGCCACGAACTCCACCGCCGCCCACGGAACGTCGAGCGGGTCCTCCAGGAACCGGCCCACCGCCCGGACCGTGCCCAACTGCACGGCGAACCCAAGACGGTGAGAATCAGAGCGGCGACGGGCAATCCGCTCACGGTCGCCGTCGTCGAGGTGGAAGAATCGCTCCACCTCGGCAGTCGTCACCTCGCCGGCGAACCGGCCGTACCCGGCAGCCTGCTCATCGGTGAGGAACTCCACGGGCATGGGGCTGAACGGTAAATCGCCTCACCGTTCCCGTGCCAGGTGGTCACCGTGACGGTCATCTCCGAGGCGATGCCAGATCATCCAGGCGCCGCTACCGCTAATGGCTGTTCCGTTGTTCCCGGACCCCGGTTCAGGCCGCTCTCGACCATTCCTCGTTGGCAACCACTGCGGTTTATCTCCGCAAGCTCGAGGGGGCCGGCGACGCCCATGGCGCCGGGGTGGCCGCCCTCCTTGCTGCGGGCTGACGTCAGCCACACCCTTGTCGCCATGGCCACGACCAGGGGCGGCCTGGAGGTGACGGAGACGAAGTGGTGGGCGGTCGCGCTGGACTGGCCGGAATGGTGCCGGTCGGCCAGGGCGGGGTGTGCCCGCTAGCAGGACGCTGAAAATCCCACCCCCGACCGCCGCGGATTTTCAGCGGTAAAGAGGATGTCGGCTCTCGGCGGGCAGAGCCCACCTTCGCCGACGTTCTTTGGGCTCTGTCGGAAGCCACCG
>JBPCLW010000012.1:0-41515 GCA_051002895.1 Candidatus Dormibacteria bacterium
TCCTTCACCGACTCCGTCCCCATCACCCCCATCGCCCATCCCGCTGCCCGCGAACGGGCCGCCTGAACCCGCCCGGAAGTTTTCGCTGAACACTTAGGCGGAAGGAATCGCTGAACAGCTACAACAAGGTCACGCGGGACACCCGCGCAATCGCGGAGTGCCGGCTAGGATATCGACCGTGACCTCCCAGCCCCCCATGACCCTGCCTCCAGGTGGACCGACGTCCGGCCCACCCACCAGCGCCGACGGCCGATTCTACTGGGACGGCTACCGCTGGATCCCCGTCGGGTCGCCGGTGGTGGCGGGACCGGACCCGTACCTCATGGCCGCGCGCAAGAACCCGGCTCTGCACGTCCTCATGTCGTTCTTCATCCCTGGCCTCGGCACCCTCGCCGCCGGACGCACCCGTCGCGGCGCCACCGTGATGTGCCTGTGGGCAGGCGGCCTTGTCGCTTACTTCACCGTTTTCTTTGTCTTCTTCGCAAATGCCTTCCACACCGTAACACCAGAGAATCTCAACGATCCCAATGCCATCATCAACAACACGTCGTCCACGTTCAACAACGTGGGAACGCTTTTCATCCTCGTCCCCATCTTCATCCTCTTCGAATTCGCCGTCTGGGTCTTTGGGATGATCGACGCTCATCAGTCCGCGCAGAGGTGGAACGCGGAGCACGGCATCCCCTACTGACGAACGACTGACGCTACTCGCGCGTGCGGGGCCTGAAGAGGGCCGTCACCCCGGCGTAGATCGATACGAAAGCGAGGAAGCTCACCAGGGCGGCGACGAATGCCCAGCCGATCCCGTACTCGCCAATAGCGGAAAGGCCGGCCACAACAGCTATCACGATCGCGAGCGCCACCATCCACCGGTACCGATAGCGTCGTTCCTGGACATCAGTGTCCGTGACTGCTCCTCCTGTGGCCACCGGTGCCTCGACGTCTCCCATCACCGCCAATGTACACCCCGCACTCACCTGGGGTCACCTCAGTCGCGACCGCCGGCTCGACAAGAGACCGATGGCGCCATTGGCCGTCACCAACGGCCATCACCCGCGCAACGGGTCGGCGGCGGCAAGAGCCCGGCGCTGGGGCCGGCGGAGTTCGGCGGCGCGCCAGCGAAGGTCGCTCAAAACCGGAGGTGGCTGCGGAGTATCGGTGAGAAATTCGTCGTTGAGCACTCGAAGCACATGGGCGGCCCGGCAAGCGTCAAGGGGATGATGGGGCTCGGGGATTGGCGTGCGCAGTGGCACACCGGAGGCGTCGGGCGCCAATGAGCAGACCACCCGCTGCCGCTCACTTGAGGGACCCCAGAGGTTGAGGATGTTCAGGCAATCCTCGAGCTGGGAGCGGCAGCCTCGCTGATCGGCCACCGGTCGCAGCCGTTCGATGTCACGCTCGATGCAGTACCAGACCGGACGAACGGTGCCGTCAAGATCGACGATGTTCGCCGCCACCGAGCGGGCCACAACGGCGGACTTGTTGGCGGCAAGGGCGATGCGCGAGACCGGGCGACGCTGCGACGGGTCGCCGACACCGGCTGCCACCAGACACTGCGCGTAGGCGGCGATCGCCATGGCCTCGCGAAGCGTCGGCGTTGCATCGGCAATGCGCATCTCGATGGTGCCAAACCGCGGCGACGGCCGCACGTCGTAGTGGACATCCTTGTTGGACCTGATGGTGCCCACGTTCACCAGGGCCTGGTAGTGCTTCTGGTAGTCGGTCCATTTCTGCAAGTCCACGGGCGGGATACCGGTGTTGGGAAACGACGTGAACTGGGGGCACCGACTCGAGCTGAGCCCGCTGTCGCGACCGCACCAGAATGGGCTCGACGTGGAGAGGGCCAGCAGCTGGGGTAGGTGCTGGAGCAGAACATTGCCCGCGCCCACAGCGTCGTCGCCGGTGGCTACGCCGATGTGGACATGGAGACCAAAGGTCAAGAGTTCGCGTATCCCGCGGCCAAACTGGTCGAGCAGGGCGGTCACTCGGGGAGCTCGAGTGATGTCCTGGTCGTAGGGATCGTCGGAGGGGTGGGAACCGGCCGAGATCAGGGTGGCGCCGTGTCCCTGGACGTGCAGATGAGCGAGGTCGATGTAGCCCCGGAGATTGTCGCGGAGATCCGGGACTGTGCGACACACGTCAGAGGTCACCTCAACGGTGTTCTCCATCAGTTCCTTCTGGAAGCGCTCGGTGTCGCCGGGGCGTGCACGATGGAGCGCGTCGAGGACGGCGGGGGCGAGCGAGGTCAGCCGGCGCGTCTCGCCATCGACGAGCTGCAATTCCAACTCGGCTCCAATGCTGAACGGCACTTCGCAGGGGTGCCACTCCTCGAGTGGTTGCGCACTGTCGGCGTGAGGAACCTCGAGGGGAGCGGGTGCGAGCGCTACCTCGAGCGGGGATGGGTCCATGACGTCCCATTCTCCGCACTTCGGCCGGGGACGCAGATCACCCGCGGCGATGCAGTGGCTGGTCACGTTCGATCATCCAGGCAGCAATGGTGTCGGGATGATCGCGCTGCACCAGGCAGAACCCCGCACCAATGGAGCCCCGCTGCTGCAGTTCGCGGGTGAACGCGGTGGCGAGGGACTCGAATTCGCTGGGGTCATCGAGTTCGAGACCAACAACCAGTTCGGGCCGCACCGCGCCGGGGATGAGGACCTCGGCACAGTGAGCGGCAACGACCTCGGGGCGTCCACGCAGCAGCGCGACGATGGTGGCGATCAGAGCCCCCGGTATCACGGCCGGCTCGCCGATGACGATCTCGCTCCCCGCGTCGAGCGTCACCCTGTCGGTCTCTCCGCGGATGAGTTCGGGCGGAAGCGGGATCCCCACCTCATTGCCGGGATTGAGGATCATCCAGTGGTCCGTCCAGTTTGCCGCCAGATCGCTGAAATGAAAGGCCATGTAGGACGGCGCTTCGGGCACGGCGCGACGGAGGCGGCCCACCGAGGAGAAGACGGGGACGGCGGCGTGGCCCTGCCAGTCCACCACCGGCAGGCTGATGTTCTCGTCGCCCTCGGTGACACGCTCGCCCTCATGGTCCACGGGCTTCTGGCCGGGCACCATGACGTCGCCTTCACGGAGGGCGCTCATGAAGTCGTCGAAGCGCTGGGGATCTTCGGCTGCGGCGACCATGGCGGTCTCCAACGGATTCTCGGGCGCAAAGGCCGCTAGGTTCTCGTCCTCACTCATGGCGGCAAGCCTGACGATGTCGGGGGAGCCGACGCAAATCAACCAGCGCAGAAGGTGCGTCGGGCGTGCCCGACTGTCGGATACGGGCTCTGCGACGGATCGCCGCTCACGGTGAAGCCGGAGGCAGCGGAATGGTGCGGGCGATCCGGGCGATCTTCTGCGACCAGTAGGGATCGCTCGCGTAGTTGACGTTCATGCCGTGCAGAGTGGGGCCGTGATAGAACTTGCCCGAGGGCGTGAGATAGTCGGTGGCCACCGCTTGGGCCACGAACTGGATACAGGCATCGAAAGAGGCGAACGCCTTGGCGTGGTTGTACGGGTCGCTGTCATCGGCGCCATAGCCGAAGAGGTTGTGCTTGTCGCGAGCGACGTCACTCGTGCCCCATGAAGATTCCTCGATGGCGTGCGCCACCAGGTAGCGCGCGCTGACTTTGTAGGCCTTCTCCGCATTTACGAAGCTCTGTCCCAAACCTTCCAGGGCGGTCCCCTTGAGGTATCCGTTGAGGGTGGCGACGTTTTCGCCGGACGGCTTGGTGAGGTCGGTATCCAAGGTGAAGACGGGGCCGTCGACCGGCGCAAAGATCGTGCCGTGAGCACGCGCCTCGGCCATGAGCTGGGCCGCCGCATCGAAGGCCTTGGCCTCCTTGACCGCGACGTTGAGCTGCTGCTGGATTTGCGCAGCATCGCCCGCCGCCTGGACCAGATCAAGGGAGGACTGGGTGGCGGCGTCGGCGATGATGGCGGTTTGGGTGGCCATCTGGGCCTTGGCTGCATCGGCCCCAACCTTGGCGGCGCTGGCTGCGGCCAGCACCTGCTGAGCCTGGGCTTCCTCGGCGCTGATGCGATCAAGGAGCCGCTGCCCGGCACTGGTGATGCTGCTCACCTCCGCGGTGCGCTGCATGGCGGTGGAGATGGTGCTCGCGGAAAACACGTAGGCGATGAGGGCATCGCGGCCACCGCTTTCGTAACTCCCTCGGACGAATGCCGCGAGTTGGCTCTTGTCACGGGCGATCTGCAACCGGAGCGCCGCCACCTGCGCCTGGTCACGGCCCACCTCCGCCTCCAGAGCGACAACCTTGGCCTGCAAAGTGGCGAGGCGTGCCCGGGCGCTGGCGAGCGCGATCGCGTCGGCGTCCGCGGTCGCCTTGGCGGCGGCGGTCTTCTTTTGCGCCTCGGCCAGCTTCTTGCGAGCGGCGTCAACGTCGGAGTTGGGATCGGGCGTGGGGGTCGCAGAGGGCGACGGCGGTGGGCTGGCGATGGCCGGCGAGGCGGCGACCGTCGCTACGCCGACCAGGACCAGCACCATGGCACCCATGCGCGTCAGGCCGCGCGTGGTGATGGTGAGCATATGAGTGACTCTCCGCCATGATCCAGCGGCCTGCCGCCGCGTCACGGCTCTGTCAGCAAGCGGTTGCGTGGAAATCGAACCAGAGACGACGGTATTAGAGCACGCGGGTCTGATGGGGCGGGCCGCACGGCCGAGCCCCGGGGGGAATCGAAGCTAGGACGCCTTCCGGTCGATGAGCCGCTCAGGCGCCGCCGCCTTGCCCGTTGGTTTCAGCTCCACAGCGTGCCGCGGACCGCAATCGGCGCACTCGATCGTGCCCCCGATGGGGCTGCCATCGACGCCGTAATAGATGACGCTGAGACGTGCTCCACTGCACCGAGGGCACTCGTTCTGGGTGGCCATCGTCTCTCTCCCCGGCGCTGGTCGGCGGCTGCTTCTGCGCATGATGCCATGGGCGCCTGCTATTCGGCCTGTGCCCCGGAAACCGTCACAGCCCCGTGGCCCTCGACGCCCAACGCACGGACATGGCGTGCTGGGTTGCTAGGGTCAACCCATGTCGCGGGAGATCCTCGAACGCTACCTCGATGAGCTGTACCGGTGGAACGAGCGAATCAACCTCACCACGGTGACACGCGATGACGCCTGGCAGCGCCACGTCGGAGAGAGTGAGCGGCTGCTCGCCGTCGCCACGCCGGCACTGCGAGTGCGCTGTGCCGACATCGGCTCTGGAGGCGGCATCCCCGGTCTCGTCATCGCCATCCTCCGCCCCGATCTCCGCGTCACTCTCATTGAGAGCGACCAGCGCAAGGCCGGCTTTCTCGCCCACGCCGCCGCCGTCTGCGAGTGCGAGGGGGTCGAGGTGGTCAGCGCCCGAGCCGAGGAGGTGGGGCAGGATCCAGCGCACCGCGGCCGCTACGACCTGGTGACCTCGCGGGCCACCGCCTCCTCGCCGGTCCTCACCGAACTGGCGCTGCCCCTGCTCCCGGTTGGGGGCCGAATGGCGGTGCTGGTCACGGATGCGGCCGAGGAGGCCCGGGTCTGCCGCGCCGCTGCCGATGTTTGTGGGGGAGCCGTGCCGACCGCGATGGCGCCGACCGTGCTTGTGGTGGAGAAGGTCGCAGCGACACCGGAGACCTACCCGCGACGCGTCGGAGTGCCCCGGCGCAAGCCGCTGCGCTGAGTTACGGCCGGCGAGACCGCGCCGCCAATGCGGTCTTGGCTACAGCGAGCTCATCCCAGGGATGCGGCCCGTCGGCCATGAGGATGGAGGACTCATGGCCCTTTCCGGCAAGCAGTACCGTGTCCCCGCGTTTCGCCTGCGAGATCGCCAGACCAATGGCCTCCTGTCGGTCGGCGATAAGGTGGAGAGTGCTCCCCCGGACGGATCCAGCGACCTCGGCGCCAGCCGCGATTTCCTCGAGGATCTGCTGGCGATCCTCCTCTCGGGGATCCTCGTCAGTAAGGACGGTGACGTCGGCGAGGCGCGCAGCCACAGCGCCCATCGCCGGGCGCTTCTCCCGATCGCGCTCCCCGGCGGAGCCGAACACCACCCACAGCCGACCTGACGTCGTGGCGCGCAGTTCGCTGAGCACCTTGGCGAGCGCCTCCTCGGTGTGCGCGTAGTCGACAACGACGGAAAAGTCCTGTCCCGCGTGGACGGGCTCCATACGG
This sequence comes from Candidatus Dormibacteria bacterium, assembly GCA_051002895.1. Taxonomy (GTDB): domain Bacteria; phylum Chloroflexota; class Dormibacteria; order Aeolococcales; family Aeolococcaceae; genus JBPCLW01. Next base: position 6,152 of record JBPCLW010000012.1, read on the forward strand.
CCCGGTACGCGCTGCAACTGACTGACGCCGCGGGCAGCATCGTCGAGGGACACACCTGTGGCACAACCGGCGGCCATTGCCGCGAGAGCATTGCTGGCGTTGAACCTGCCGGCGAGGCGGAGGTTGACCTCGGCGGTCCCCCATGGCGTGTGTGCCACAAAATGCACGCCTCCATTGTCGACAACGAGGTTGCGAGCAACAAGGTCGGCGATGGGGCGCTGGGAAATGCTGTAACTGAGCTTCTGCCCAACCGGCTCGCGCACCAGGAGTGCGAAGGCGCGCTCGTCATCGGCGTCCAGCACCGCGGTGGAGTGCCGGCTGGCCGCGGTGAGCCGGAGAAGACGCCTCTTGGCCTCGAAGTATCCCTGCCACGAGTGATGGAGGTCGAGGTGCTCCGAGGTGATGCGCGTGTAGATGGCGACGTCGTAGGCGACGCTGTCGACGCGGTGCAGAGCCAGGGCGTTGGACGACGTCTCCAGAGCGACGTGGGTGCACCCCGCGTCGACGATTCGCGCCAGTTCTCCCTGCAGTTGCGGCGCTTCCAGGGTGGTCATCCGCCTGGCGTTCGTGGCGATGTGGTCGCCAGTCCGCGCGTCGATGGTGCCCAGGCTGGCGGCCATCAGACCACCGGCGCGCCAGGCGGACCAGAGCATCGTCGTGGTGGTGGTCTTGCCATCGGTGCCGGTGATCCCGGCAACCGTCATGCGCCGTGAGGGATGGCCGTGCCAGGCATCTGCGAGCTGACCCAGGGCCACCCGGCTGTCGGCCACCCGGAGGTGGGGAATGGCGACGTCCGGGACGGGATCGGGATCACGCTCGGTGACGATTGCGACCGCGCCGGCGGCGACCGCGTTGGCTACGAAGGCGTGGCCGTCAACATGCAAGCCGGGGACTGCGACAAAGACGGTGCCGGGGACGACGACACGGGACTCGTCGGTCACGGCAGTGACCTCGATGTCGGCCTTGGCCGGGTCGCCACCGCTGAGACCCGCAGCCTCCAGCAGGGTGCCGAGTTTCACGACGCGACGAGGCGTGGCATTGGTGGGCGAATTCTAATGGGTCGGCCTGAACCCGGCCCGATGCTAGGAACCGTCAACGGACAAGCCAGGGACGACGGCCAATCCCGACCCATTGAGTCGAGATTCACCGGCGGCTGGCTACACTGAGAACGTGCCTCAGTCCTCTCGCGACCTGCTCGCCGCCGCCCGTCAGGTCATTCCCGAGGTCACGCCCCAGCAGGTGCGCGACCGTCTCGGTAAGCGGACCCTCATCGACGTTCGCGAGACCGAGGAGTGGGACCAGGGCCACATCGCCGGAGCCACCCACCTCTCCAAGGGTTTCATCGAGACCCGCATCGAGGACGGGGTTCCCGACCGCACTGTGCCGATCACCCTCTACTGCGCCGGCGGGGTGCGCTCACTGCTCGCCGCCCGGGCGCTCCGCGAACTCGGCTACGAGAATGTCGAGTCGATGGCGGGAGGTTTCGGTGCCTGGAAGGCGGCCGGCTTCGACTTCGAGGTGCCCAGGGCGCTCTCCGCCGAGCAGAAACAGCGCTACAGCCGGCATCTCCTCATCCCCGAAGTCGGCGATGAGGGCCAGGCCAAGCTGCTGGATGCGCGGGTGCTCCTCATCGGTGCCGGCGGACTCGGCTGCCCCGCAGCTCTCTATCTCGCCGCTGCCGGCGTCGGCACCATTGGTCTGGTCGACTTCGACACCGTTGATCTCAGCAATCTCCAGCGCCAGGTTCTCCACACCGAGCAGCGCATCGGCATGCGCAAGACTGAGTCGGCGCGGATCGCGCTCAGCGCACTGAACCGCGATGTTCAGGTCGTCGAGCACAACGAGGTGCTCAACAGCGAGACCGCGCCAGCGCTCTTCCGCCAGTACGACATCATCGTCAACGGCTGCGACAACTTTCCCACCCGCTATCTCGCCAACGACGTGGCCATCTTCGAGCGCAAGCCGCTTGTCGACGGCGGCATCTTCCGCTTCGAGGGCCAGGTCACCACCGTGCTCCCCTTCGCTTCGCCGTGTTACCGCTGCCGCTATCCTTCGCCGCCGCCGCCAGACGAAGCTCCCTCCTGCGCCGAGGCGGGGGTGCTCGGTGTGCTCCCCGGCATCGTCGGCGTGCTCCAGGCAACGGAGGCGATCAAGCTCATCATCGGCGCGGGCGAGCCGTTGACCGGGCGCCTGCTCCATATCGACGCCCTGGACATGAAGTTCCGCGAGTTCCGCATTCCCCGTGATCCTCACTGCCCAGTCTGCGGCGAATCGCCGACGATCACCACGCCCATCGACTACGAGGGCTTCTGCGCCGCACCGTCCAACGTCGCCACCGAGGCGGTCGGCGCATCGCGCTGATTCCACCGCGGCGCCACTGCTGAGACGACGGCCGCGATCCTAGTCACGTCCACCCGCGGGTATGCTCGCTGACCATGCCCATCAAGCATGCCCCGCCCCCTGAGACGACGGAGTTCGCCTGCCTGCAGATGCTCATCGAGGCTGTTGGGCAACTCTGGGATTGCCGCCCGTGGGAGCACCGCGATGACGACGAACTCCTGACTGTCGAAGCGCATCTTGGCCAGCGACACACGCGGTTCCACGCCTCGGTTATGGGCAGCTCCGGCATCACCCAGGGGGTATTGCTGTTTCCCAGTGCCGCCGACGCGGAGGCGATCAGCAGCGGGAACTCCGCCCCGCCATCCGCCTGCCTCTCGGTGAGCTTTGTCCCGCGCGGGGAGGTGCCGCCGCCATTGCTGGGCCAGATCCGCGCCGCGGGGTGGCCTCGCGACGCGGTGCGGACTCCCCTCTGCATGGCAATGATTGACGGTGAGGTCCGTCCGCTCGACGACCTGGAAATGCAACTGATCACGCTGGCCCTTGAGGCAGTGCGGGCATTCAATGACGACCGGCGGTCCGGCGGACGGCGTCGCCTGCTCAGTGGCAGCCTTCGAGCGGTCGGGGGTTGGGGGCGTTGGCGGATATGGGACACGGACGCAGGGACTGGGCGGCGGCGAACGCTGGCTCCGCAGGTTGAGGAACTTCCCCACCGAGAATCGATCGCTGAGGTGGGTCTCGGAGTGCTCTCTTGGGCAGCGCTTGAGGAGATGTCCGAACGAGGTCACGTCCTCAACGAGATTCCCCTTATCGGCGACCACAACGACGGTCTTCCGGTGGTAACGCTCGACTGTCGGGGAAGAGTCCGTTCCGTCACCAGCGCGATCATGCGACTACAGCCGTTGCTGGTCCTGTCCGAGGTCACCGGCCAGCAGCGCGTCGTGGCGCTGATCACCCGCCGCGACGCCCGGCTGCTCGCGCTGACCACGCCGCGCGATCGCGCCGTACAGCTCTTCGAGAAACGCCGCGCGGCGTTGCGGGGGTACCACGGACTGCTGATCCGTGCTGCGGGGACGGACTCGACACGAGACGCGCATGTGATCCTCTGTCGCCGTGTGCCCTGACCACCACCCTCCCTCCAGGGCGTCGATCACGTCTGGAGGATGTTCACCGCCCGCGCCGCCACCAGGGCGACGGTGATCAGTGACGCCAGCGATTGGGCGGCCATGAGCACCTTCACCCAGGGTGTCAGCGGCATCGTGTCAGTGGGGCTGAACGCGGTGGCGTTGGTGAACGAGACATAGAGATAGTCGATGAAGTTCGGCATCCACTCCGGCGTCCTGGCGACCTCCGCATTGGCCATCTGAGGGAAGAGGAAATCAGGAGGCTCGAGCTCGGGACGGGTGCGTTCACCGGGACCGCCGCGGTCGAGTTCCCAGTACCAGAGGCCGAAGATGATGACATTGGTCAGCCAGATCTGGATGGACGCTTCGATGAGGATGTGGCCGTCGGAGACACCACCGCGGAGCAGTTGACGAATGAGCAGGCCGAGCGAGATGACGTTGGCGAGGTTGACCAGCGCGATGAGGACCAGGGATGCGATGCGAACCAGCGGAGGATCGCTGTGGTGGCGCCGCGGCCGGCTCAGTGTCAGCGGGACGAGAAGCGCGGCCTCGAGAATTGGCAGCACGTACCGCGGACCCGCGATGAGTTGATCGGGGAGAGTGGCCTGGAGCACCAGAGCGGCAACGACCGCCAGCGACGCCGGCCAGTGCGGCTCGAGACGACCGGCCTCGCGGACGGCACCTGCGACGCGGGCTCGGGTTGCCACCCGCCCATGGTACGGGTCATCTCCGGCGACTGAACCGCCGATCTGCGACATCGATCGCAGCGGACGGGCGAAATCAGGGTCATTGATGTGGTGACCAGCCTGCTGGTTCCAGATTGCAGAGCGAATGAGTCCGGCCCCGTCGTCGCCGTCAGGACGATGCACAATGGTGGTGTATAGTTGGTGTGTGAGCCGGACCAACATCGATATCGACAATGCCGCATGTTCAACGGTGATGAGCCGATACGGTCTCGGCACCAAGCGCGATGCCGTGAACTTCGCGTTGCGGGAACTGGCTGCGGAAATCAGCCTCGAACAGGCCCGCAATCTGCGCGGCAGCGGCTGGGACGGTGACCTCGCGGCCCGGCGTGCGGACCGCGTCACTGACGAGTGATCGTCATCGACAGTTCCGCCTGGATCGAGTTCCTCCGCGACACAGGCTCGCCCATCTGCCAAGCGGTTGACGATCTTCTGCCCGGCGACCTCGCGATCAGCGATCCGATTCTCATGGAGATCCTGGCCGGTGCGCGCGACGAGGTCCATCTCCTCCAGCTTCGCGGTCTGCTGGGCCGCGCCCACCTCCTCCACTGCACCCCGCCGGACTATGTCGCAGCCGCTGCCTTCTACCGTCGCTGCCGTCGTGGAGGAGAAACCGTCCGGCGGATGATCGACTGCCTGATTGCAGCGGTGACAGTCCGGAATCGGCTTCCCATCCTTCACCTCGATGCCGACTTTGACGTGCTTGGACGGCACACCGAATTGGTCATCCATCGGTTGGACTGACGCGAACTCAGGAGGGGGTGAACATGAGGAATTCCCGGAGCAGAGTGTTGACCTGTTCCGGTGCCTCCAGGTTGGGGAGATGGCCAACGCCGCGGAGCAACTGAAACTCACCATGCGGCAGCGCTCGCGCCACCGCCTCCATCTCTGGCACCCCCACCACGGCGTCGTGATCACCGGCGACGACCAGCGTGGGCACGGTGATGGTGCTCAGCAGGTCGGCGTTGTCCGGCCGCGCTGCCATCGCGCACTGACAGGCGACCACGCCCTCGGGCGTGCAGCGGCGAATCCGCCCCCGCAGGGGATCGCTGATGTGCACATGGCTGCGCGAGGGCGCCGCCAGCAAGCGCTGCACCATCGGTTCGACGATGAACTCGACGCCGTCGCGTAGAGCACGGTCGGCCATGCTGCGACGCTCACCGCGGACGGCCTCGCCGTCAGCCGCAGCGCGGGCCGAGAGCAACGCCAGAGAGCGGACGCGCCTGGCCGCCACACGCATCAGGACATACGCGCCGTAGCCCCCGATCGATGAACCCACGACGTCGACCGCGGCGATGTCGAGCGCGTCGAGCTCCCCGATCACTGCGCGGGCGTACTCCTCGAGAGTGACTCCGGTCGGCGACGAATGCGGTGGTGTCGAGCCGCAGCCCCACATGTCCGGGCGCAGGCAGCGGAACTCGCTGGAGAGAGCCGCCACCTGGTGATCCCACTGCGATGCATCGAGGGGGAACGCGTGGAGAAAGAGCACCGCCCGTCCAGTGCCGGTGTCGTGGACGCTGAGCCGGGGTTCAGCCATTCTCGGCGGCGAGCGCCGGGAAGTCGTCGAGAGTAGCCGCTTCGATCGTTGTTCGCGCGTGGCGCTCCACATCACGGAGGTTGAGGATTTCCGCCGGGGTGATCAGGGTGATGGCGATGCCGGTGCGGCCCGCGCGCGCGGTGCGCCCCACCCGATGGAGGTACTCGTCGGGGCTGGTCGGGACGTCGTAATTGATGACGTGGGAGATGTCGTCGATGTCGAGACCGCGAGCGGCGATATTGGTGGCGATGAGCGACTTGAGATGGAGACCCTCGAACTGTTGCAGCGCGTGGGTGCGGTCCTTCTGCGAGAGGTCACCGTGGATGACACCGATGCTGTAGCCACGACGCTCCAACTGGATCTGCAGGAGATCGGCAGTGCGCTTGGTCTCCACGAAGATGAGTGCCATGGTCACGTCGGACTGATCGAGGATCCGGGCGATGACGTCGTTCTTCTCGCCCCAGGTCGTTTGGATGTAGAGCTGGCGCACTCCCGCGGCAATCTCCGGCCGGATGCTGATCGCCACCGTCACCGGCTCACGCATGTGGCGTGCAGCGAGGCGCTTCACCCATTCCGGCATGGTTGCTGAGAAGAGCATCGTCTGACGATCCTTGGGACACTGACGGAGGATGCGCTCGACATCGGGGGCAAACCCCATGTCCAGCATCCGGTCGGCCTCGTCGAGGACGACGTAGCGCACCCGGTCGAGCGTCAGCGACCGCCGCTGCAGATGGTCGGCAAGGCGCCCCGGGGTGGCGACGATGATGTGGGGACCGGAGCGCAACTCCTGGAGTTGGCGGCCGATCGAGTCGCCGCCAAAGATGGCCAGCGATGAGACGTCGTGGCGGGCCCCCAGGCGACTGATCTCCTCGTGGACCTGGACGGCCAGCTCACGGGTGGGGCAGAGGATGAGAGCTTGGATCGGACCCTGACGGGGATCGATCCGCTCGATGATGGGAATACCAAAGGCCGCCGTCTTGCCGCTGCCGGTGTGAGCCTGGCCGATGACGTCGCGGCCCGCCAGCGCAAAGGGGATGGAACCCGTCTGGATCGGCGTGGTGAATTCAAAGCCGCAATCAGCAACGGTATTGAGCATGCCCGGAGAGAGGCCCAGGCTGCTGAAGCTCTGCGGGTGGTGTTGGTTCTCTAGTCCCTCATCCTCAACCACGGTTACCGGGGCGGGACGAAGGGACGGCGGCCGGCGAGACCGCATCCGTGATATCTGTCGCAATCTGTTGTCAATATACCGGACCGCCGCGTCAGCGCGGGCCCCAGCCTGCGCCGCTAGGATCGAGCGATGGCTGACGTCCTCTGCACCCTCCCCCTTCCCGAACCATTCCCCGGCCCTGTCAAGGCGGTGGCCACGCTCCGCGTCCTGGGGCGGATCCCGCTCACCGCCGAATTGATCGCTGACCTTCAGGGCTGCCCGGCCGACGTCCTCTGCTCGCAGCTCGACGACCCCATCAACGCCGACGTCCTCGATGCCGGACTCCCCCGCCTGCGCGCTGTCTGCACCTATGCGGTGGGAACGAACAACATCGATGTCGCCGCCGCCACGGAGCGAGGGATTCTTGTCGCCAACACTCCCGGGGTACTCACCGACGCCACCGCCGACATGGCCATGGCGCTGCTGCTTGCCGCCGCCCGACACGTCGTCGAGGGCGACCGCCAAGTGCGCGCCGGGGTGTGGCAGCGTTGGGAACCCGGCTACCTCCTCGGTCTTGACCTCACGGGAGCCCGGCTCGGCATCGTCGGCTTCGGGCGCATCGGCCAGGCGGTGGCGCGGCGCGCCCGCGCCTTCGGGATGGAGATCGCCACCCTGGAGCGCTCCGCGGGGCGTATCCCTGACGACCTCCGCGGCGAGGTGTCGACGATGCCCTTCGACGACCTCATCGCGGGAAGCGACGTCGTCAGTCTGCACTGCCCGCTGACCCCGGAAACACACCATCTCATTGACGCCGCAACGCTCGCTCGCATGAAGCCCACCGCAGTGCTGGTGAATACGGCCCGAGGGTCGGTCGTCGACGAGATGGCCCTGGTGCGCGCGCTGCAAGAAGGCTGGATCAGCGCTGCCGGTCTCGACGTCTACGAGGTGGAGCCTGAGGTCGCGCCAGGCCTCGCCGAGTGTCGCAACGCCGTCCTCGCACCCCACCTCGGCAGTGCCACGGTGCAGACTCGTGCAGCGATGGCGGGACTTGTCGCTGAGAACGCGCTTGCGGTGCTTCGCGACGAGCTTCCCCCGCACTGCCTCAACCCGGAGGCCAAGCGATGACCACCGACTCCCGCTCCCTCCCGGGGCTCCCCGACATCGTCGACGCCGTGCTCCCCGACACCGTGGGTATGCTCGTCCTCGATCTCGACGGCACCTGCCTCGACCACCGCCAGCAGCTCCATCCCCGCATCGCCGCCGCGGTCCGAGAAGCGGCCGCCCAGGTTCCCGTGGTCATTGCCACGGGACGGATGTACAGATCCGCGCTTCCCTGGGCCCGAAAGCTGGGGATCAGCTCTCCGCTGCTCTGCTACCAGGGAGCCTGGGCCGAGGAGGTCGGCCCCGGCGGTGCCAATCATGGTCGTGTCCTCTTCCGCGACGAGTTGCCCGTGTCCGTCGCTCGCAGTGCACTCGCGGTGGCTCGGAGGAACGGGTGGCACCGCATCGCCTTCCACGACGATCGCGCCTTCGTCGAGCAAGCCCGCGTGGAGGGTGAGATCTACTCACGCATTTCTGGCGTCGATCTAGAGCAATGCGACGACCTCAATCTCGAGGTGCGCGACGGCAGCACCAAGATGGTCTGCGTCATCGAGGACCCCGCCGAGGTGAGGCGCTGCCGCTCGCTGTTGGAGTCCACCCTCGGGGAGACGGCGAACGTCACCCGCTCCCTGCCGCAGTACATCGAAGTGACGAGTCCGAGCGCGACCAAGGCCCGCGCCCTTGACCGTCTGCGTCTGGAACTGGCGGTGCGAGGACCGGTGGTTGCGGTCGGAGATGCCCCAAACGATGCCTCCATGCTCGAGGCGGCGGATGTGGCGGTCGCCGTCCGAGTCCGTGGCGGCGAGGCCGACGCCGAGTTGGCCGGTCATGCCGACTGTACGTGCGCGCCGCCCGAGGATGCCGGAGTGGCCGATCTGCTTCGCCAACTCGGCCTGACGGACACCTGAGGCATCATCCGGTGATCCAGGTGCCCCCCGCCAGCCGTACCGCCGTTGTACCCCGTCGACGTACACCAAGGGTTCTACCCTCATCACCGACAAGGAGGCCTAGCTGATGTTGCGCCGTGGGTTCGCGCTGAGTGCCGTTGCACTTGCACTACTCGCCACCTCGTGCGGTGGTTCCTCCTCCTCCTCGGACTCCGGTTCCGGGAGCGACACCATCACCATCAAGAGCTTCGACTACATGCCGCAGACACTCACCGTGAAGACGGGTGCCACGGTCACGGTGAAGAACACCGATAGCTCCGCTCATACCGCCACCGCCAAGGACGGCAGCTTCGACACCGGCTCCATCTCCAGCGGGAGCTCGAAGACGATCACGTTCTCCAAGGCGGGGACGTTCCAGTACCACTGCACCATCCACGGATTCATGCCGACTCGAACGGTAACCGTCACCGGTTGATCCCGGGCCCGATACTGCCCCGGCCATCATGCGGCCGGGGCAGGCACCTGCTCGTGGGATTCTTTGACGGGTTCCGTCGCTCCCGCCGCCTGGGCCGTGCCCTGAGAGCCACGGATGAAGCTGATCCCGAACATGGCTCCGAAGAGGCCCTGGTAGCGGCCCCGTTCCCGTGCCGTGAAGAGATCGCCGACCACCGCCAGGGAGATGGGAAAGAGCGCACCGGCACCGAGCCCCTGTACGGCCCGGAAGGTGATGAGCAGGGCCATGCCCGTCTGGTTGTGGACGTCGGAGGTGCGGAAGAACCCACAGAGGCCGCAGAGGGCCGATCCGAACAAGAAGATGCCGATCCCGATGATCATCATCGCCTTGCGACCGAAGACATCGCCGAGCTTTCCGTAGATGGGCACAGTGATGGTGGCGCTGAGCAGGTAGGCAGTGACGACCCACGTGTACAGCTCGTTGCCATGCAGGTCACTGACGATGCGCGGTAGCGCGGTTCCCACGATGCTCTGGTCGAGTGCGGAGAGGAAGAGGCCGAGGAGCACGGCCAGCATGACGATGAGCTTCTCGCGCTGGCTGAGGTGGAGCGAGTGTGGCCAGAGCCGACGTCGTCAGCGGGTGGGAGCGCCTCGGTCATGGTGCCTCCAGGGAATGCGGGCGGCGGCCGCCTAGTTTGCCGCACCTTCCGGTCGCGACCGCCGCCGCGGTTCGTCGAGCCGGTCACTTCTCCATCCTCACTTGCAACAACGTCGCATCTGATGCTAGGCTCGCCCCGGCTGAAACGGTCGGTTGAAAAGGTGGTGCCTGTGGCGACTCGCATGGCTGTTCTACGTCAGAGCTTGAACCGCAGTGACTGGATCCGCCTGGGCGGATTCGGTGCCGCCGTGCTCGGCATCAATGTCCTGGGCTGGGGCATGCTGCTCATCGCCGTGGCAACCGGCAACTCCGGTATTGGACTGGGCATCGGCGTGACCGCTTGGACCTTTGGCCTCCGTCACGCCTTCGACGCCGACCACATCTCGGCCATCGACAACACGACCCGCAAGCTCATGTCCGACGGCAAGCGTCCCCTCGGTGTCGGCTTCTTCTTCTCCCTCGGCCACTCCACAATCGTCTTCGCCCTCGCCTTCCTCATTGCCTTCGCCGCCAAGGCGGTGGCGGGACAGGTCGGTGAGACCTCGCAGTTGAAAAACATCGGTGGCTACATCGGTACCAGCGTGTCGGCCTTCTTCCTCTACCTCATCGCCATCATCAACCTCGTCATCCTGGTGGGCATCTTCCGCATCTTTCGGGAGATGCGTACCGGCACGTACGACGAGCCCACCCTGGAGAAGCGTCTCCAGGAGCGCGGCTTCATCAATCGCCTGCTGGGCCCGGTCGCCCGCTCCATCAAGCACAGCTGGCAGATGTACCCGGTCGGCGTCCTCTTCGGTCTCGGCTTCGACACCGCCACCGAGGTCGGTCTCCTCGCCCTTGCCGGCGGTGCTGCGGCCGGCGGCCTGCCATGGTTCGCCACGCTGAGCCTGCCCATCCTCTTTGCGGGGGGGATGTGTCTCCTGGACACCACGGACGGCGCCTTCATGAACGTCGCCTATGGCTGGGCATTCTCCAAGCCGGTGCGCAAGGTTTTCTACAACCTCGCCGTTACCGGGCTCTCCGTCGCTGTCGCCCTCATCATCGGCACCATCGAGGTGCTCTCCATCTCCGCCCAGTACTTCAATCTCTCGGGCGGAATCTGGGACCTTGTTAGTGGCCTCAACCTCAACGCCATCGGCTACATCATCGTTGGCCTCTTCGTCGTCACCTGGGCGATCGCCATCGCCATCTGGCGCTTCGGCAAGATCGAAGAGCGCTGGGCCCTCGCACCCGCGGGGATGCCGTCGTCCGCAGGGGGTGCGACGGCGACCGAATACACTGCAACCCATGCCGCCCCCGAGGAGCCCGTCCGCCGCTGAGAGGTCCGACCTCCGCGATCTGCTGCGGAGCGGCGGCCTTCGAGCCACTCCGCAGCGGATCGCGGTGCTGACATCGATGCGCTCCGCGGGCGGTCATCACCTCAGCGCCGAGGACATCTGGCGGCGGATCCGCCACAGCCCCGTCGCCCTGGACCGATCAACCGTGTACCGGGTGCTCGAGAAGCTCAGCGAGGCGCAACTCCTCAAGCAGGTGCGCCTCGGCGATGGGGTCGCCCGCTTCGAGATCCAGGATGTCGACCACCATCACGCAGTCTGTCTTCACTGCGGCACCACCGAGGATGTCGGCGTGGACGCAGTTCGAACTCTGGGCGCGCAGCTGCGTCGTGGAAGCGGCTTCAGGCTGAGTGATCAGCCACTTCTCTTTCCCGGGCTCTGTCGCGACTGCGCGCCGAGTTGACGGCAGCCCATTCGGTGGCGTGGCTGAGAAGTTCCTAGAAGTCGAGATCCCCGATCGTCCCGAGCTTGTCCACGGGATTCTGGTTGAACAGCCCGGGCCTGGCGACCTGCACCGCCGTCACGCCCCCCTTGACCATCGCCGCCAAATCGAGGCCAGGGAACGGCGAGTGCATGGAAACATCGAAGTGGCCCTTGCCGTCCGGAGGCTGGTTGGCGGCGCAGAAGACGGGGAACGCCTTGCCGCCCACGATGGTGTTGCCAGCGTAGTCACCGACCATCCTCCCCTGGGATGTATCGGGGGCTGAGGTCGTCGGGAACGGGGGCCCAAGCACCGTGGGGTTGCTGAAGGTCTTGCCCCCATCCACCGATGCGACTGCCTCCGGCTGCATCACGCCGGCAGCGGTGACCGTGTAATAGCTGAGCGAGATGTGGGCCGTGTCTCCCCCCGTGGCCGAATCAACCGCCAGCGCCGGGATGGCACGATCGACGTTGTTGGCCGCCGGGCCGGTGGGAATCCGCACCGGGGTGCTCCAGGTTGAGCCGTCGTCCGACATCGACAGGACCATGTCGTTGGCATTGCCGTTCTGGAACCGCGAATCCTGCCAGACGACGTAGACCCTGCCGTTGGCGTCCATCGCCACCGAGGGGAGTGGTCCGGAGCGGAGATTGCCGCCCGGCTTGTGGGACTGGACATCGCTGATCGCCTTCGCCGCCGACACCGTCGTGCCGCCGTTGGTGAGGATCACCGACCAAAGGCTGCTCTCCTGCCCATCGACCATGGGAATGACCACGTTGCCATTGGGTTGGACAACGGGTTCACCGCCCAGGCCGTGGAACTGATCCGGTGTGGCCTGCGGTGTCGACCAGGTGGCCCCGACGTCGCTCGACGCCATCACCTGCACCAGGTCCTGCTGGCCGTTGTCGTCGAACACGAGATAGGTATTGCCGAAATGGGGACTGCCGGGGTTGTTGTCGCAGGCGATCCAGTTCTTGTCGAAGAAGCTGCCCGCGGGTGCCTCGATGATCGATGTCGCAGGCTCCCAGGTGATCCCGTCCTTGGACCGGTTCTCGATAATTGCAGCGCCAACGGCGGTGCCGTTCTGCTCCAGGATGGCCAGGGATGAAGCGAGCCACATACCCGCCTTGGCGTTGTAGGCGATGTTGACATCGCTCACCCGGTCCCACTTGCCCCCCTGCTCCTTGGTGATGCCGGGCAGGACGCCTGACACATAGGTCTTGCCTCCATCGGTGGTGGTGGCAACGTTGATGAGGTCGCAGCCGCCATCGAAGATGCGGCCGCCCTGGCAGGCGGCGATGATCGTGTTCTTTCCATCGGTGGCGCTGGAGGGCTCCACCTGGGTGGCGTGCTGCCCCTTGGGGTTGGTGGAGGGGTCGCTGCCGAGCTGATGGTTGGGGTCCGGCGGCGCCAGCGATGCCCTGACGTTGGCGGCAACCTGCCTCAGGCGTCGCAACGTCGAGCGCCCACCCTCCAATAGCGCCTGCCCGGCCGGTGATCCAAGAAAATTCGCTATCGGCTCGTCCATGTCCTTCCCCTCGCGCTCTGTTGATCACCGCACACGGTACGTGGCGGAACAGGGACATCACACGGACAACCTGCTCTGGTGAACCACTCTCAGTTGCTGGCGTAGAAACCACGACTGGTCTTGCGACCAACCTCACCGCGCTCGACTCGCTCGGTGAGGATGCGCGGCGGCGCCCAACGCGCCTCACCGGTCTGCAACGCACCCTCGCGGAGAATCGCCGCGGTGACGTCCAGGCCGATGAGGTCAGCGAGGGCAAATGGTCCCAGTGGCCAGGCCAGAGCGCTCCGCACCGCGTCGTCGCAATCCTCCATGGAGACGAATCCGTTCTCCACCAGGGTGAACGCCTCGCGCAGGGCGATGAAGAGCATGCGGTTGGCGAGGAATCCGTAGCTCTCGCGCCGGAGTCGTACCGGCCTCTTGCCGATATCACGGGCGAACGTCATCGCTCTCTCCACTACGGAGTCCGCGGTGTGCTCGCCCTGCACCACCTCGACGAGGGGCATGGTGAGAGCGGGATTGAAGAAATGCACATTGCAGAGGCGCTCGGGGTGGGTCACCACATCAGCGAACATCGACGAGGGAAGAGTTGATGAGTTGGTCCCGATGAGAGTGTCCTTGCCGACACGGGTGCTGATGTCGGCGAGGACCTCGCGCTTCTTGACCCGATCCTCGGCCACGGACTCGATGACGATGTCGCACCCGGCAAGCGCATCGCGATCGCAGCTCCGGGTCACACCCGCGAGAGCCGTATCGCACTCCGCCACGCTGAGCTTTCCCTTCTCCATGCGCCTGCGGAGGATCGCCGCGGCACCCTGGGCAGATTCCTCGAGCCGCACGGCGTCGCGACCGCAGAGGGTGACCTGATAGCCATGCAGCGCCGCCTGATAGGCGATCTGTGCACCCATGGTCCCGGCACCGACCACTCCGAGGTGACGCGGGGTCTCAGCCACCACCGGTGCCGATGGGGGAGCGACCCGGTTCGGTCATGGCCTCGGGATCGAGCAGTTCGTCGAGCTCCGCGTCGGTGAGGTGGGTGGTCTCGCGGGCCACCTCGCGCACCGTCCTGCCGCTGTGAAAGGCCTGCTTGGCGATGACGGCGGCCTCGTCATATCCGATGCGCGGGGCGAGCCCCGTGCAGGTCATGAGCCCGCGCTCGACCAGTGCGGGTCCGGCCTCGGTTGCGGTAATGCCGTCGACACACTGGTGGGCGACGTTGGTGGCGCTGGCAGCGAGGAGTTCGATCGATTGCAACAGCGCATACGTCGCCACCGGCATCATCACGTTGAGTTCCAGGTAAGAACCGGCAGCACCGGCGAATGCCACCGTCGCGTCATTGCCGATCACCTGCGCGGCGACCATGGTGAGGGACTCGAGGATGACGGGATTCACCTTTCCGGGCATGATCGACGACCCCGGCTGCACCGCAGGGAGGGAGATCTCGGCGATGCCCGCACGAGGGCCGCAGGCGAGCAGGCGCAGGTCGCTGGCGATCTTGTAGAGCGAGACGGCGACAGCACGCAGGGCACCGTGAGCACTGACGACGTTGTCGAGCGTTCCCTGCGACTGGAAGTGATTGTCGGACTCGCGCAGTTCCAACCCGGTGACGTCGGAGAGATTGGCGATGACCCGGGAGGCGAACTCTGGGTGGGTGCTCACCCCGGTGCCGACGGCGGTGCCTCCCAGGGCGAGTTCGCAGAGTTCATCGAGCGCCTGGCGACCGCGCCGCTGGGAACGCTCCACCTGTCCCGCCCAACCGCGGAACTCCTGCCCGAGGCGGATGGGCGTGGCATCCTGGAGGTGGGTGCGGCCGGTCTTGATGATCGGCCAGAACTCCTCGCTCTTGGCCCGCAGCGATGCTTCCAGCGTGGCGAGCGCGGGAAGCAGATCACGTTGCAGCATCGCCGCGGCGGCGAGATGGATGGCAGTGGGAATGACATCGTTCGACGACTGACCGAGATTGACATGGTCGTTGGGGTGCACGGGGTTCCGCGATCCGAGCGTGCCGCCGCGCATCTCAATGGCGCGATTGCTGAGTACCTCGTTGACGTTCATGTTCGTTGAGGTGCCGCTGCCGGTCTGGAAAACGTCGACGATGAACGCGTCATCCAGGCCGCCGTCGATAACCTCCTGGGCGGCCGCCTCAATGATGGTGGCGCGATCGCGGTCGAGGAGGCCGAGGTCGGCGTTGACAACCGCCGCCTGCTGCTTGATGAGGCCGAGCGCGCGGATGAAGTCGCGGGGGAAGCGCAGCGAGCTGATGGGAAAATTCGCCTTGGCGCGCATGGTGTTGGCACCGTAGTAGGCGGCGGCGGGGACCTCGAACTCCCCCATGGAGTCCCGTTCGCGGCGGGTGGCCTCGCTCATCGCTCCGGAGTGTACATAGACGGCTTCAGACGGGAACCGTCTCCGCCGAGCGGCGGCGGCGATCCGGTACTCACCCTGGCGGCGCCGGAAGGCCACACAGCCTCGATCCGCGAGGGCAGGATCAGCTCAACCAAACACACCGCTGGGCGAGAGTGACATCGGGTTCTGCCGCAGCGAGGAAGGCATCCAGCGCATCGACCCATCGGCCGATGGTCGCCATTGATCGAGGGATCGTGCAGCAGACAATCCCTGCATGGGGCAACGCCTGCGCCAGGAACTGCGCATGCAGGCGAGTGAAGTCGGCGACGTTGTCAGTCACGATTGCCTGCCCTGCCTCCCGCAGGGTGCGAAGGAGTGGCTCATCGTGAAGGGATCGCAACTCCGGGTGATCCGTGATCGCTTCGATATCAAAGCCGCGGGACTGCAGCTGCTGAGCGATTCGGTGGCTGAGCATCTCGTCGAGGATCAACCTCACCGGCGGAGCGCGGCCTGCTCCCGGTGCCACTGCGCCTGCAGTCGGTCCGCCGCCTGGCGGTTCTGCTCCACCATGGCGTCCACCTCCTCGGGGTAGTCGGCGTAGTAGGCCACGGCAGCCTGCACATCGGCCGGGTGAATTTCGAGGTACGCCGCCACCTGGTTGACGGCCCCGTCAGAGGCCCACACCGTCTCCATGACCTGCCACACATCGAGCCTGTGCCCCTCGAGCGCCGCCCGGCGGCCCGTTGGTCCGATCCGAAAGGTGATTCCAGGATGCCGTTCCCGTCGGATGCCTTCACGGAGCAGCGTCCGCGCCAGTGCCAAGGGGTCCATCTGGCGGGATGAGGCGGTTTCCCCAAGCTCTTCTTTATCGCGAGCCGTCATCCGGGTGTTGATCTGAGCGTCCAGACGTTCGCGCATGCCTAGCAGTGTATACCATCGCTAGCTTACTCATCGCCGCACTCAGCTACCGGCAACGAATTGGTAATCCGTGAAGTCGACGCTGCCGGGGGCGCCATCGGCAGCCGCCACGACGCCCGAGGTGCCTGTCGCCGCCGCAAGGGCGCTGGTGTCGGTGGCCGAGCCGATGACCCGACCGTCCAGATGGAGTTCCAGCGCAGTGCCATCGCTGCCGCTCTGGCACCGCCCCGTCACCGTGTGCGGCCCTGGCGCCGGCGTCGAAGGCAGAGGTCCGCTGGCCAGCGGCGTCCGGGTGTTGGCGCTCGCTGTTCGCATCGTGGCCCGGTCGATCTCCCAGGTCGCCCGGGAAGCATCGACGAGAAGAACGTCAACGCCGACGTTGCCACTGTCGCCCAGCTGGGCCCGGCAGAACACACCGCCGCCCACGTTGGCCGGCGGCAGTGACGCTCGAACACTGACGAGTGCGTTGTCGGGATCGTGGGGCTCGGTGTGGGGATACACGAGCTCGATCGCCGTGCCCGTCTTCACCTCGATGCGGTATCCGCCGCCACTCGTGTAGGAGTCGTGGGCATTGGCGGCGTCGTTCTCTCCCCAGCCCGCGGCGCTGCTGAAGTTGTCGCTGAGGAGCACGTTTCCTCCCGGTGAGGCGCTGATGGCAGCGACCGGACCGGGTGTCGCCGTGGCTGTCGCCGGCGCTGTTGGGCCGGATGCAGTACTCGACGACGTGGAGAACTGAGGATCCACCGCGCCGCATCCGGCCAGCACCCCCACCGCCGCGACAGCCACGGCGACGCGGATGTTCACGAGGAGGGGCGGAGGAGGCTAATGGCGTGCCGCCAGCTGCCACCCGCGCGCAACCCACAGGTGATCCACAGCATGGCCAGCGATTCCGTCAGGCGCGCCGCCTCGATGCCGCCGAGATCCACGACGTCGGACCAGCCGAAGCTCTCGAGAATGCCGGTGACCACGTGCTTGGCGGCGTCATCGTTGCCGGCCATGAACATCGTGGGCGTCCCGCTGCGGTAGGTGGGGTCGACCATGTCGCCGAAGTTGAGGATGTTGAACGCCTTGACGACGTGGGAATCGGGCAACCAACGCTGCACCGCCTCCCCACCCGAATCGGTGTGGCCGAGTTCTAGCCGACCGTCGCGCAGGGGATTGGTGACATCGATGACGGTCTTGCCGCCCAGGGTCGGGGCACAGGCCTGGGTTGACGCCTCGACGCCCTCCCAATTGGTGGCGAGGACGGCTAGCTCACACCACCTCGCCGCCTCGGCTGGGGTGCCGGCACTGCTGTGGTCGCCGTTCTCCCGCAACCATGCCTGGACAACATCCGAGCCCGGAGTGCGTGATGCCAGTCGGGTCTCATGGCCGCGGGAGACAAAGCCACGGCCCAGGGCCTGACCGACCTGGCCGGTTCCGATGATGGCGACGCGCATCGTGGGGTTCTCCGTCGACCCGGCTCGGCCGGCTCAGCTATGGACAGGTTCGCGGAAGGCAGTCTGGCTGGCCACGAAGACGAGGTCGATCTTCGCGGTGGGGCCGTTGCGGTTCTTTTCCACCAGCAGCTCGGTGACGCTGCGATCGATGTCGTCCTTGTGCATTCCCGGTCGGTAGAGAAAGAGAACGACGTCGGCGTCCTGCTCGATGCTACCGCTGTCGCGGAGATCGCTGAGCTGGGGCTTGCGATTCTCGCGCCGTTCCGACTCGCGGGAGAGCTGGGAGAGGGCCATGACCGGAATATGCAGCTCCTTAGCGATCGACTTCAGGCCGCTGGAGATCTCCGACACCTCCTGTACTCGCGAGTCCTGCCGGCCGCCCCGCATGAGCTGGAGGTAGTCGACAACGACGAGTTCGATGGCGTACTGCGCCTTCATCCGCCGGGCCCGGGCGCGCAGGCTGGAGATGCTCAGCGCGGGAGTGTCGTCGATCCAGATGTTGGCCTGGGTCAGCGTGTCCATGGCGCGGGCAATGCGCTGGAACGCCGAGGAATCCGCCTGACCGGTGCTCAGCAGGTAGGAGTCGACCGCAGCCTCGCTGCAGATGAGCCGCTGCACCAGCGACTGCTTGGTCATCTCTAGGGAGAAGATGGCCACGGGACGCTGTCCGACAACGGCGGCATTGCGGGCGATGTTCAGCGCAAACGAAGTCTTGCCCACCGATGGTCGGGCGGCAAGAATGATGAGCTCGCCGGGCTGCAGCCCCTGGGTGATGGAGTCGAGCCGCGAATAGTTGGTGGGCACGCCGTGCACGATCTTCTTCTGGTGGAGGCGTGTCTCCAGGACCTCCCACGTCTCCTTGAGTACGGGAGCGATGTGCGATGCCTCGATGCTGTGCCGCGAACTCGCCACGGCAAAGATGCGCTGCTCGGCGAGATCGATGACGTCATCGGTCCCCTGGGCCTGGTCGAATCCCAGCCCGGTGACCTCGCCGGCGGCGGCGATGAGGCGGCGGCGGATGGCGTGGCCACTGACCAGTTCCGCATAGTGTTTCACCGATGCGGACGTTGGCACCGCCATGGAGAGGTCGGCGATGTAGTCGACGCCACCGGCCCGCTCCAGGAAACCACCACGCTCCAGCTGGGCGCGCAGGGTGAGGGTGTCGATGGGCTCGCCGCGGTCGGTGAGATCAACGGCAGCGCGGTAGATGTTGGCGTGCTTCTCCGCGTAGAAGTCGCGGGGATCGAGGACGTCGCGGATCTGGGCGATGGCGTCCTGATCGATGAGCAGGGCACCGAGAACCGCCTGTTCGGCCTCGAGGTCGTGGGGCAGAACGCGCATCGACGTCGAGGGCGACGTCAGCGTCACCGCGCCGCTGAATTCGTGAGGCGGGAAGGTCGTCACTGTGCGGCGACGACGACTCGGAGTGTCTCCTTCATCTCGGAGTGAAGCTCGACCTCGACCTCATGGGGCCCCAAGGACTTGATCGCCGGCTCCACCGAGATCTTCCGCTTGTCGATGCTGATTCCCGCCTCGCGCTTGAGCTGCTGGGCGATGTCGGCGTTGGTGACGGAGCCGAAGAGGCGACCGCCCTCACCGGTCTTGGCGTAGACAGTGACGGTGAGCTTCTTCAGCCGACTGCTCAGTTCACGGGCCTCGGTGACCGCCTTCTCGGCTCGGCGGCGTACCGCCTCCTCGCGATGACGCACCTGCTCGATGAGGCGATCATCGGCGATGGTGGCGAGCTTCTTGGGCAGCAGGTAGTTTCGCGCGTAGCCCGGGGCGACCTCCTTGACGTCACCCGGCTTGGCGGTGCCCTCAACATCTTTTAGGAACAGCACCTTCATGTCACACCCCGCTCTTCTCAGCGATTGCTGAGCGCTCACCACTGCGGTCCGGTGGCCCGGGCGCACCGGCAACCGAGCGCGCCTCACCATCGCCTTCGTCATGATGAAAGCGTTCCCACAGCATTGTCGCCAGGCGCTCGCCGTTACGCACATCCTGGTCGAAACGGCTGTGCTGCTCAATGATGAGCTGCTCCTGCTGAGCCACGACCTCGGGCGGGCAGGCCGCGATGAAAAGCTTCAGGGCGAGCAGCGAGAGGGCGAGCACGTCGAGTTCGCCCACGACCGGGATCATCTCGGGGAGATCGATGAAAGGGGTGACGATGAGGCCCATGGCCCCAGCGAAGACCGCCCTCGTGGCCACGGGGACGCGGGGATCTCGGAACAGGCAGTAGGCAAGGCGCAACTGCTGCGGGAGGTCTCTGAAGAGGCGCTTGACGAAGCGCAGGCGATTCAGCATCGGGACGCTCGATTCTAGCGAAACGTCATGAGAGTAGGCCGGGGTGGTCCGCGAGCCAGGTCTCGGCCGCAGCGGTATCGTCAGCGGCGAACTCGCCGTCGAGGATGGCGTCGACCAGGGCACGCTGGACCGCGCCAATCCAGGGGCCCGGACGGCGACCCGTGATCGCCTGCAGGCGATGGCCATCGAGCGGGGGCCGCAGCCGCACCACGGCGCCACCGGCGTCAAGGGCTGCCATGCGCCCCTCCATCTCATCGAGGGTCGCGGTGGTGGGATACGCCGAGGCCCCGGTGTCGGCACGAGCGAGGTCGAGCAGTTCACGGCGCAAGGGCCCCGCGTCACGGATAAGGCGGCGCACGGCGCTGTCGGAGTGGGTGGACGGATCGTACTGAATGGGGCGCAGGTGTAAGCGCACGAGCTGGGCCACGGCAGCCACCTCTTCGTTGCTGAAACGCAGCCGCTGCAGCACCGTCTCGGCGATCCCGGCACCCACGTTGGCGTGGTCGTAGAAGGTGTGCTTGCCATCCTCGGTGATGGCGTGCGTTGCCGGTTTCCCGACGTCGTGAAAGAGCGCAGCGACGCGGGTGCGCAGGTTGGGGGGCGCGAGTTCCACCGCATGCAGGGTGTGCTCCCACACGTCGTGGACGTGCCAGCCGCCCTGCTCCACACCGATCATCGGCTCGAGCTCGGGCAGGGCCAGCGTGAGCAGTCCGCCCTCGCGGAGCACGTTCAGCCCGTCGCGGGGATGGGTCCCGAGGAGCAAGCGGCAGAGCTCATCGCGCACACGCTCGGCGGAGAGGATGCCAGCGCGGTGGGCGCCGCAGCGGATGGCCGCGATCATGCCGTCGGCGAGATGGAAACCCAACTGGGACACGAACCGCGCAGCGCGGAACATCCGCAGCGGATCTTCGGAGAAGGTCTCGGCGGGATCGAGCGGGGTGCGCAGAATGCCGGTGTGGAGGTCGGCCACGCCCTGACCGGTGAGGTCGAGGACTTGCCCGCTGAAACTCTGAGCGAGCGCGTTGATGGTGAAATCGCGACGCCGAATGTCCTCTTCGAGCGTGCCTGGCCGCACATCGGGTTTGCGAGATTCCGGGTCGTAGCGCTCGGCGCGCGCCTGCACCACCTCGACCACGTAGCCCTCCCCCTGGGTCATGCCGGTACCGAAGCGCTCGAAGATCGCGGGACGACTCCACCCTGGACGCCGGGCGACGCGCTCGAGGAGCGGCGTTCCCACGCTTCCGACGACCACGACATCGATATCCTTGCCCAGGGGGCGGCCGAGCAGGCGATCGCGAACGAAACCACCAACGAGATACGCCTCGACCCCAGCGTCGCGGGCGCACGCGCCGATGTGGTCGAGCAGAGCCTCGATCGGCAGTGCGTCGCGGATCTCGCGGATCTCGGTCGCCATGATGCGCAGCCTACGGCGTCTCCCCGGAGACCGGGCGCAGTGTGCGTTGCAGCGTCGCTGCCGCCACCAGGGCGGCGATGGCGCTGCACACCGCAGCTCCCCAGAAGACCGCGTGAAGCTCGCTGAGCACGGCTCCGGTCGCGGCCGTGTTATACGCGGGGCAGTCGAGAGGTGACGCTGGACAGAGCGCCGAGGGAGCGGGCAGCCGTGCCGCCACAATGTAGAAGCTGTGCAGGCCGATGACGGTGAGCAGCGACACGCCGACCAGCATGCCCATCATTCGCGCCACGACCACGAGCGCTGCGGCGATGCCGTGGATAGCACTGTCGACGGCGCCGAGAATGGCACTGTTCACCGGCGCAATGGCAAGCCCAAACCCTAGGCCGCAGGCGGCGAGCACGGCATCACTGAGACGCAACCCAGCGCCGATCGATCCATCGCTCCAGGTGGCCATGATCGCGAACATCACTGCGGCGAGCACCATGCCTGCCGCGGTGAGCAGCCGATATCCCAGTCGGCTGCAGGCGAATCCTCCGATGACCGCGCCCACTGGGACGGCCACGAGGAAGCGCAGAAGTACCAGCGCGGCTGCCAGCTGCGAGTCCGGATAGGCCGTCGCCCGGGCGAGAATCGGCACGTCGACGAGAGCGGCGATAAGAGCAGCACCGAGGGGAAGGTTGGTGAGCAACGCTCCCCAGGCGGCGCGGGGTCGCAGTTCCATCAGGGGGATCAGCGGCGCCCGGTGGCGGCGCTCGCGTATCACGAAGACGAATAGGGCCACCGCCGCGAGTGGCAGGAGCGCGGAGGCGAGCGGAGAGAGAAGTTCACGGCTGGGATCGACACTGGCGAAGGTTATGACGATGCACCCGAGGACGGCGGCAAGCAGCAGGGCGCCGGGCAGATCCACGGTGGTCCAGAGTTCGGGGAGCCGGCGCAGCGGGAGAAGAACCCGGCGGTTCCGTCCCGCCCAGATCTCCCAGGTGACGAACATCGCGGCGAGCAGGAGTGCCGCCAATGCCAGGGGTTCGCTGATCGACTGCGTTCCCCACAGTGGCGCGTAGAGCAGTCCCCACAGGTCGGAGTTGGTGAGAAGCGGCGGAGCGGCGATGGCGAGGGCGGCGCACAGCGACGTCAGGCATCCCAGCAGGAGACCGACGGTGTCCAGCCGAGACCCCTCGGCTCGGGGCCGGTGCATCAGGGCAAACCCCACTCCAACGAGCAGCGCGAAGGGAACGTTGACCCAGAAGATGAGTCGCCAGCTGCTGACGCTGATGATCGCCGCGCCGTAGAGGGGGCCAAGAACCGCGCCCAACTCCTGCACGCCACCAACGATGCCCAGAGGTACACCCCTGCGCTGCTCGATCCAGCCGTCCGCCACCAGGGCGAGTGTCACCGGCACGAGCCCGCCGCCACCCGCGCCCTGAAGGGTTCGGCCCACCACCGTGACGGCGAGATCGTGGGCCGAGGCGGTCACCAGCGAACCGGCAGCGAAGGCGAGAAGACAGCCAGCAAGGACGGGGCCACGGCCGAGGATGTCGGAGAGCCGGCCCAGCAGCGGCAGAAATGCCACGTAGCCGAGGAGGAAGCCGGAGATGATCGGCGTCGCCTGCTCGAGGTGGCCGAGGCTGATCCCGATGTCGCCGATGATCGCGGGCAGTGCGAGGACCACCACGTAGGTGTCGGCGGCGGCGAGCATTACCGCAGCGCCGGCGAAGGCGAGGCGGCCGCGCGAGCGCGCCCCCGGCGCCGCCGCCACAGCGCTCATGACGGCGGTGCGGTGACCGTCACGTTTTCGCCATACATGTCCAGAAGCAGGTGATAGGTGGTGTCGTGATCCTTGACCAGGAACGGTCCGGTGAGGTCGACCTGGCGGGTTTCCTGGGTCGCAGGGTCGATGCGAAAGGTGGCTTGCACGTTGCGACTGGGGTCGGCACTGGTGAGCAACGCGCCCACACGATCACCGGGCAGGGTGCAGCGCACCTCCTGTAACTCCTCGCCCTGATACCGGGTTCGGTCACCGAGCGTGGGCGAGCGAGCCAGCGTGTAGAGGCTCGAGAGACCCCTGGAGGGATCGAGAAGCCGCCCGGGATCACTGAAGCCGTAGTTGGAGGGTTGCTCGGGGCCGAAGTGCGAAGAGAATGGTGGCTGCGCGTAAAACGTACCGTTGATGCTCACCACGCTGACCTGGAGTGGGGCCCCACCCACGGCGACGTGGAGAACGCCGGTGAAGGCATTGGGTCGACGCGCGTGGCCCTCTGCTCCGGTCAGGGCAACCTTGCCACTGCGGGCATTGTCACTGGTGAGGACGAAGTGGAGCCCCGCAGCGGCGTCGACCTTGGCCTTGGCCTGGGCCAGAAACGTCGCCGCATCCGGCACCGTGGTGCCACCGCACGACACCATCAGCGCGCAGAGAAGTGCAGCGCTCAGACGCAGGATGCGCGGAATGTCCTCTCCTCCCTGACGATGAAGCCGAGTATAGGTGGGTCTCCCATTACCCGTACACTCCTCCCCAACGTCCGCGAGAACGAGGGTGAAGTGGCCACAGTTGCGGGAACCACGCCGGTCCGCCCCGGCGCTCAGCGACTCGGTTGGGGACATCTCTCGCTGATCAACGCATTCTGGTTTGGCCAGGGAGCGCATTGGCAGCCGATCTTCAACGCTCTCATCCCCGTGGGCGCGACCCTCATCGACAAGCCCAACAAGGACCTGCTCGTCGGCAAGGTCACCGCCGCGGGTGGCGTCTTCGCGCTGCTCATCCCCATTGTCGTCGGCTTCCTCTCGGATCGCACCCGCTCGCGCTTCGGCCGACGCCGCCCCTGGATGGTTGCGGGAACCATCGGCAACATCATCGGGCTCTTCCTGGTGGCCAGCGCGGGTTCGGCGTTCCTGCTGATCGCCTTCTACCTCATCCTGCAGGCGAGCAACAACGTTGCCGGCGCCGCGTATTCCGGCGTCATCCCCGACGTGGTCCCCGAACAGGAACGTGGCCGCGCCTCGGGTCTTCTCGGGGTCATGAACAACGTCGGCACCATCGTGGGTCTCGTCGGTGTGGTGGTCATCTTCGCGGTATTTCAGGACACCCGGCCCGGTGTCTTCTTTGGCTACGCATACATCGCCGTCCTCGTGATCATCACGCTCGTCATCAGCTGTGCCGGGATCGAGGAGCGTTCCACGGCCGCGGAACCGCGCGGTGCCACGCCGATCACCCGGCCCATGCTCGTCTTCGGCGTCGTGTTCATTGCCTTTGTGGCCACCGCGCTCTGGCTGCTCATCGAGGACCAACTCAGCCTCGCCGTGCTCGGCGCTGCGGTGGCGACCGGCGTTGCGTCGTTGCTCACCGGCCTGCGCATACC
Organism: Candidatus Dormibacteria bacterium; assembly: GCA_051002895.1. Taxonomy (GTDB): domain Bacteria; phylum Chloroflexota; class Dormibacteria; order Aeolococcales; family Aeolococcaceae; genus JBPCLW01. The sequence continues at coordinate 31,190 of JBPCLW010000012.1, forward strand.
CGAGCTCCGCACCTTCGTCAGCCCCTTTGCCGTCCACGACTTCCGCTGGGTGTTCTTGACTCGGTTCATCGTCCAGTTCGGTATCTTCAGCATCGCGCCGTTCATCAACTTCTACTTTCAGGACGTCATCCATGCTGGCGACCGGGCTGGATTCGAGTCGTCCCTCTGGCTCGCTGTCGTGTTCGTTGCCGGTGCCATTCCCGCGGTGGTCTGTGGTTCCATCTCAGATCGCACCGGCCGCCGCAAGATCTTCGTGTACGTCGCCGGCGGCCTTCAGGCGCTCGTCGTCGCAACCCTGCTCATCGGCCTCGTTGACCAGCTCATTCCCATGTTCGTGCTCGGCGCCCTCTTTGGCATCGGCTACGGCACCTACTACGCCGTGGACTGGGCGCTGGCCTGCGACGTGCTGCCCAATGGTGGCGCCGAGGCCGGCAAGGACATGGCTCTCTGGCACATCTCCTTCACCCTGCCCCAGGTGCTGGCGCCAGCGCTGCTCGCTCCGGTGCTGCACAACCTCAATGGCGTCGGTATCAACCTCGGCTATCGGGTCATCTTCGGCCTTGCCGCCGTCTGGTTTCTGATGGGAACGGTGATGGTGCGGAAGATCCGCGCCGTCCGCTGATATGACACGACGCAAGTCCGCGGCGCGCGGATCCAAGCCGCGGCACCGCTCGGGGGCGCCGACAGCGGAGACGGAGGAGAAGGCCCTGGAGGAGACAGCGCCGGTGACGACGAATCCGCCCCGGGGTCGACGCAGCGGAGCCGTGACTATCCTGCTCCTCCTGGTTGCGCTGGCGTCCTTCAGCGCGACGTTCGAACAGCTCTTCCTCACCAGCGATTTCCTCAACTTTCTGCGTTCCGTGTCCACCACCCTCCCCGCCGAGTGCTCGGACGGACACTATTTCGACGTCAGCGGTTGGGCGCTGGTGAGCGGCGGTGCGCCCCAACCCCGTAACTGCTCCCCCTCCGGCTCGGCCGCCTCGCCGACGCCCCCAGCCACGCCGTCGGGACGCGACGACATCGGCATCCAGTGGCCGGCGGCCCTGGCCGGGCTCAGTCTCTTGGTGGGCGTCGCACTGGCCATCCAGGGCATCGTCGTGGGCCGGCGTCGGAGCGCGGCCCTCGCTGGCCTTTCGGGTGCTGCGCTGCTCCTGCTCCTCTTCGAACATCAGCGCTTCCTCTCGGTGCTGGTGCAGCGCTTTCAGCCCTCGGACTCCGGGGTCGCACCCCCACTCGAGAACCACGTCGCTCCCGGCCTGCTGATCGCCCTGGTCGCGACTGGGCTGGCGGCACTCCTCCAGATCACGCCGCCTGCGGTGGGTGCAGTGCGTCGAGCCCTGGCGCCACTCCCGGACTAAGCCACGCTTGGCTTTCCGCCAGGTTTGGCCGGAACCCTCACCTAGGCGATGGACGCGGTACTATGCCGCAGCCCAATCCACCGCCGGAGGATCCCATGGCCGCCACCACCGACAAGCCCGCGGAGAAGCCCGCCGCCCGCCTGGTTTCTCCGCTCTTCTTTGTCCTTGCCATCGTCCTCTTCGTCCTGCCCTTCGTGGGCGTCTCCTGCAACACGGACGCGGCCAAGCCGCTCCTCAGCGCCGCTGGCCCCGATGGCCCCAGCGCCCAGTGCCTCGACTCCGTGAAGGCGCTGAACCTGGAGACGTACAGCGGTCTGAATCTGGCAATCGGCTCCGCTCCGGCGATCAACACGGGAGCCACAACCACAGCACCAGCGGGCTGTCCTCCGAGCAGCTCCAACTCCTCGAATTCGAACAATGGTCTCGGCCAGCTGGCTGCGGACAAGCTGAAGCTCTCACCCCAGCCGTTGATCCTTGTTGGCCTCGCCGTCATCCTCGTCGGATTGGTCGTTGGAGCCCTCCGGATCGCCTTCCGCGGCTTCATCGCTGCGGCGTGTGCCGTGGTAGCTGCTGTTCTCGTTTTCGTCGGCGAGCAGAGCGCCGGCACCGCTGCCATCAACGCCCTCGCCACTCAGGCTCAGAGCAACGGCTCGTCTGGGGGCTTGCCGCCAGGGGTGACGGTGCAGAGCTTCTTCCTCGCCAACCCCGGCATCGGGCTCTGGTTGGTCATCGCCGCCCTGGCGCTAGCGGCACTCTTCAACGTCGCGTCTCCGTTCATTCTGCGCGGTGGCCATACCGCCGCCGGTACCGGTGCCGAAGCCTATCCCGGCGGGGGATACGCGCCCTCCAGCTACCCAACCTCCCCGCAGTCTCCCCAACAACCCCCCCAGGGGCCGCCCGGATATCCGCCGCAGGGGTCCCCACCGCAGGGTCCGCCCGGCGGCTATGGACCCCCTCCTCAGGCCTGAGACGTCACAGAGTCCTCGCAACGTGCGGGGCTCTGTCGCATTTCCGCATCATCCCGCGCAGCACCCAGCTCCTTGCTAGCATCGCGGCAACATGGCTGCGGATCGCACCTTTTGGGCCCGGCTGCTGGGAGCGATCATCGCCGGGGCAGCGCTGCTCCTCTTCCTGTTGCCATTCTCCGACGTCCATCTCAATACCGCGACGTTCAACCAGTACATCGACCAGCACGCCGGACCCCAGACCGATACCGCCTCCGCCAAGAACTGTCTCGATGCCCTGGGGAACGTGCGACTGCTCAGCTATAGCGGCGTAGCCGTCTCCGTCGGGGGAACGCCCGAGACCCAGAGCTACAGCATCCCCGCGATGTGCCCGCACGCTGGGCAGGAGTTTGTCCCTGGTAATTCCACCGCGGTGCTGTCTCTCGCGATCGGGCCTGGTCCCCTGGGAGTTGTCGGCGCATTGCTCATCGCTGGCGGTGGTATCGCCGGGGCCCTCAGGCACCGCTGGTACCGAAGGGCCGCCGTCGCCGCCCCGCTTCTGGGAGTCGTGGCGCTTGTCGGCAACATGCTCATCCTCGACGGTGCCATCTCCAGCCATGTTGGCACGCTGGTCGCTCCGCTTCTCGGGAACGTACTGCCCACCTCAATCAGCCCCCGCGACCTCTACAGTGTCACCCCCGGCAACGGCCTGATCATGGTGGCTGTGGCCGCTCTCAGCATCGTCTTTCTTCACCTCATGCTGGCGGCCGCCCGCGAGACCCCATCCCTCCCTGCTGCTGCCCCTGTGCCACTCGGGCTCCGCGGTGATCCCATTCCTGCTCCGAGGTTCGCGACGAGTTGGGCGTCGATCCCCCCTCCACTGCCCGCCGCGCCAGCACAGCCGGGATTCGTCGCCGACACTGCGGGAGCGAGCGCTCCGTCGCACGGCGAGGGCTCGCTCTTCGATCTCGACCCGCCGGCGCCCCCCCCTGCCGAGCCGGACCCCGATCTCCACCCGATCTACCGGACCAGCAGGGGGGACGCGGATGCTCCGGCATTCCCCGACCTGGACCCCCGGTGGTCAGCCCGCCCTGGGCAGCCTGGCTTCACCGGCGGCGGCGACGAACCGGTCGCCAGCCCTCCATTGCATCCCGACGACCTCCGCGACGGCTGAAGCAGGCCCTATTCTCGAGACGTGTCCACCGATGAGCACGCCATTCTTGCAACCGCCCTGGGCCATCGCCGGATCAGCTGGCGCGGACGATCTCCTCGCTGATCCCCCACAGCCGCAAGGCCGCGTCATCGTCACGCGCCGCTCGCGACGGCTGCACAACGCCGAGGTTGCGAAAGTACTGACCGGTGACCCCCTGGAGATCCGTTGAGGCGGCGGCATGGATGGACGTGCGGGCGCCCATCTCCGCCGAGATCATGAAGGGAGACCCCAACGTCACCAGGGTTCGCATCAGCAATCCGTCGTTATGACCGAAGCCGCTGCGCACCAATCCCGGCATGAGGCAGTTGGCGTCGATGCCGTCGGCGCTGATACGCAGAGCGAGTTCACGGGTGAAAAGGATATTGCAGAGTTTGGAGTGACAGTAGGCGAGGAATCCCCCGCCACGCCTCACCCTGCGCTCGTTGAAATGGGCGAGGGAGTGCGCATCTGAGGCCACGGTGATGACGCGCGCCGGCACACAGTCACGCAGCTTGGGTAGCAGCGAAGTGGTGAGCAGGAACGGCGATACATGATTGAGGGCAAAGGTCTGTTCGATACCGTCCTCCGTGACCTGCCGCCCGCTAAAGGTGGCTCCGGCATTGTTGAGGAGGACGTGGATCGGCAGGTCATCGTCGAGGAGGCCAGCGGCGAGATGGCGAACCTCGCCCAGGCGGGAAAGATCGGCGACGCGGTGCGACACCTCGCCGCCACCTCCCTGGTCTCGCACAGACGTGGCGGCTTGGGCGGTGCGTTGGGGATCACGGCCAACGAGCACGAGGTCGGCGCCAAGGCCGGCCAGTCCTCGGGCGGTGGCGAGGCCGATCCCGCGGGTGGCGCCAGTGATCACCATCCGGCGACCGGCGAGAGGACGATTCATGTCAGCAGTGTGGCGATGAGGGTTCAACCGCGAACGATGAGAACGGCGGCGACGGCGACGCCGATCCCGGCAACCGCCAGGCGAAGGGCCTGGGGCGGCGCCCGGCGTCCCAGGATGGCCCCCAGCGCGCCGCCGCTGAGGCTGGCGACGGCGAGGACGGCGGCGTCGCTCCAATGGACGGGCCCAAAGAGCACGAAGAGCGTTGCCGCGAGAGTGTTGACCACTCCGCTGAGCACGACCTTGGCAGCGTTGAGCCGCTGCAGTGTGTCGTCGATGGCCACCGCCAGTAGCGCGAGGAGCATGACCCCAAGCGCGGCCCCGAAGTATCCGCCGTACGTCCCCACAGCAACGAGCAGCACCCGGAGAGCCCAAGAGCGCTCGCCACGGTGGGCACCGACTGCGTGAACGAGCCGCGGCTGCAGGGCCAGGGCGACGCAGCCGGCGATGATGAGATAGGGAACCACCCGCTGGAACACAGGGACCGGGGTGGTGAGCAGAAGGACGGCGCCCACCACCCCGCCGCCACCAATGAGCCCGCACAGAGCGAGAAGGCGCCGGCTCTGGCCACGTAACTCGCGGCGGTATCCGAGGCCACCGCCGAGCTGTCCGGCAACGAGCCCCACGGTGTTGGTGACATTGGCCGCAAGCGGATCGAGGCCCAGACCAAGAAGCACCGGAAAGGTGAGGAGCGAGCCGCCACCCGCCACCGAGTTGACCGCGCCCGCCACCACTCCGGCGGCGGCGACAGCGACGAGGCTGAGGTCACTCAGAGTGCTACCAGACATCGCCTGATTGTGGCCGCCTTCCAGGGTCAACCGCCTGTTTCCCCTGCCTGGTACCGGCGCGAGGTGGGAGACTGTGAGTATGGAGGACACCGATGCATGAACTCTCGCTCGCTCAGGCGATCCTGGATACGGTGCACAAGCACAGCGACGCTCGCAAGGTCACGCGCGTCACCGTGCGCATTGGCTACTTCCGCCAGGTGGTGCCGGACTCGCTGCGCTTCTCCTGGGAGGTGCTCATCCAGGACAGCGAGATCGATGGCTGTGAGCTCGAGATCGAGCAGGTCCCCGCGGTCGTCCGCTGCCCCGCGTGTCACAAGGAGTCGACGCTCGACCTGCCGCTCGTCATGTGCCCTGACTGCAACTCTCCAGACGTCGAGCTCGTGAGCGGCGAGGAGTTTCAGATCGCCTCGATCGACGTGGCGGAGGAGGTTCACTGATGTCGCGATTCCACTACCACCCGGACGGCACGGTCCACGAGCACGGTGGCAACGATGGCGACCATCGCGACGCGCGCGATGTCGGCGACCACAGCGGCTACCAGCAGACCGGGACGGTGCGGGTGAAGGTGCTCGAGAACATGCTCGCCGAGAACGATCGCGTCGCCGAGGCCAACCGTGCCGACCTGCTCGCCGCCGGGGTGAGCACGGTCAACCTCATGTCTGCTCCGGGGGCCGGTAAGACGACGCTGCTGCGGCGGACCCTAGAGGTGTTGGGGGCTGACCTGCGGATGGGAGTGCTGGAGGGCGACATCGCCACCAGCATCGATGCCGACCGGCTCGAGGGCCTGGGATCCGCCATCGCCCTGGTCAACACCGGCGCCGGCTTCGGGGGCGAATGCCACCTCGACGCGGTGATGGTGCGGTCCGGGCTGGGCCGCCTGCCGCTCGACGACCTGGACCTGCTCATCATCGAGAACGTGGGCAACCTCGTGTGCCCGGCGGAGTTCGCCGTCGGCGAGGATGCTCGGGCGATGGTGTACGCGGTCACCGAGGGCGAGGACAAGCCCCTGAAGTACCCGGTGATGTTTCGCGCCTGCGAGGTGGTCGTCGTCAACAAGATCGACCTGCTGCCCCATCTCGACTTCGACATGGGCGCCTTCCTCGTCAACCTCCGTGCGGTGAATCCCACTGCCCGCGTGATCCCAATCAGCGCCCGCACGGGGGATGGGCTCGAAGAGTGGTTCGCGTGGCTGCGCGGCGTTCTTGCCACACCTGCACCGGCCGGCCACGACCGCAGCGCGGGTGGCGCCGCGCGCTAACGACAGCATAGTCGGAGTCTCGTGAGCAGGATCGCAGCGTCATGGAGGGGATGGTGATCGCCCGCAATCTGACGCAATGAGCATTTACCCGGGTACACGGCCCTCGCGGCATATCGGCATCTACCTGTTCGACAACGTCGAGGAGCTCGACGCAATCGGGCCCTGGGAGGTGTTGGCGCACTGGACCCAGCAATATCCTCAGGACGGTTGGGCCGTATCGTGCCTGTCGCGGGACGGAGGTCCCGTCACGGCCGCCAAGAGGCTCGTCCTCGGCGCCCATCTCGCGCGCGACGAGGCCCCGCGCTTCCAGGTGCTTCTCCATCCGGGCGGCCAGGGAACCCGCTCGCTTCTTCGTGACCCGGCGCACCTGGACTGGGTTCGCGCCCAGCGCGCCGCGGTCCCTCTCATGACCAGTGTGTGCACCGGCTCCCTCGTCTACGCTGCCGCCGGCCTCCTCCGCGGACGTCCGGCGACGACGCACTGGGCGGCCCTTAAGGAGTTGCGCGCACTGGACCCGACCGTGCGCGTGCGCGAGCATGACCGGTTTGTGGACGACGGCGACGTCATCACGTCGGCCGGTGTCAGCGCCGGGATCGACATGGCGATGCACCTTGTCGTTCGGCTGGTCGGCCGCGACCGCGGCCGCGACGTCAGACGCGCGATTCAGTACGACCCTCAACCGCCCGTCTAGGGTCTCGTGGGCGGTGATGTACCGTCGATGACCCTGACAAGCGGGCCGTCGGGTTCAAGCTGTCCGAAGGGACGGAAGTCCCCGCGGAGCTCGCCTCGCGATTCAGGTTCGCGAGGCAGTACTTACGGGCCGATGCGATCCACCAGCTGGCGCGCGTGTCGGCTCAGCGCGGCCCGCCACATCGCCGAGGTCGACGCGCTCCTTGAGGGTTCCCGGGGCGGTTCACCGATGAGTGGAGCAAGTATTTGACCAGCTTCTCGGCCAGGAGTGCCCAGTCGATTCCGCGGTCTCGTCTGCTGGCGCGCTGCTGGGCCAAGATTGCCTGCGCCGCGAGCCGTGCCCGATCGGTGTCATCGCAGTCGGCCACCGGGTCGTACGTGGCGTTCCCAGGCCCCCGAGATCCTCGGGGTTGAAAATCACCGTATCTCTGCCCCCGCCGACCCCAACGTAAGAGCCCTGTCGCGGCCCCTCGGAGCGATAACCTTCCGTCACCAGCAGGTAACGTCGACGCTGCGGGAGAGCGATTGCCAGACCAGAAAGCCCTGGCGCAGAGACTCGCATGCGGAGGTCGGACCATGGAGAACAAGATGCGTCTCGAAGGGCTCACGCTCACCGTTGAGAGCGTCGCGAGGTCACTGGAGTTCTACGGCGACTTATTGGGACTCGACGTCGCCTACAAGTCGGAACCCGCCTTCGCGATGATCAAGGTCCCCGGCGTCGTTGGCGGGACCATCGGGCTACTCTCAGTCGAGGAAGCGCGCAAGGAAGGGGCCGAGAACATGACCCGGGCGCAACGGCGGGCCATCCATGTCGAGTTCACGACGGACGATCTTGACGGCCTCCACGAGGAACTCTGCGCCAAGGGCATGATCTTCCACCAGCCGCCACACGACGAACCGTGGGAGCGGGCGATGACGGCATTCGACCCCGACGGTTACTCGGTTGAGATCGCTCAGGGTAGGCGCGGGCAAGATGGTGCGATTTGGAGCAAATCTGAGTAGTCACCATTAGCCTGAGGCGTATCAGGTGCTCGCCGCTGAGGCCGTCACGGCGACCCGCGACGCGACCAGCGCCGCCTGGAGGCTCGGACGGCCTTGCGTACAGCATCACTGGGCATTCGCTCTCGCCGATTCCCTTGGCACGTGCCTCCTGCTGGGTTAAGAAAGCCCTGACCTCCGTGCCGTAGAGTCCCTGCTCGGGCAAGATCTTCTGCGCGCAGGACTCTCACGGGCGTGACACGCGGCGAGCCGGGAGGAACAACCGCGATCCATTAGGGGTGCGGGTCATATCGTCACACCGTAGGCCAATGGAAAGAGATCGCGTCTGATGTGTACGTCGCCATGAGAGCTTCGACGTCAATTGCGGACTGGTGCTCGGCGAAGGCGAAGCCTTACTCGTCGATACCAGGTCATGGCAAGCAGAGTCAGAGGAGCTTCAGGCGTCGATCCAGTTTTTAACACCTTTGCCTATGCCAGTAATACGCCAATCGACGCCAGTCGTTCCCGACCCTCCGCGAACGCCCCCCGCCCCGGCCTGCTAGACCGCCAGGGGTCAGCCGGCAGCGCGCCGGCGATCAACTGAGAGAGGCTGGCAGGGCATCCCGCATTGCCTTGACCTGGGGATCGGTCCCCCTCTACGTCGCGGGGAAGGTCCACCGTTTGCTGATGGGGCACGGCTGATCGTGGAGTCCACGCTCACTGCCCAATCGGTACCCTCGCGTGATGCGAGCCCTTCGGTATTCCATCAACGTAACATTGGATGGGTGCTGCGATCATCGTGCGATGGTCGCGGACGAAGACCTGCATCGTCACGCGGTCGAGAACCTCGTCCAGGCCGATGCCCTCCTCTTTGGCCGGGTGACGTACGAGATGATGGAGGCAGCGTGGCGGCTGCCGACGCCGACGGGAACAAGGCCCGACTGGATGGAACCGTTCGCCCGGACGATCGACGCGGCGAAGAAGTACGTCGTGTCGAGCACCCTGGACCGGGTCGATTGGAACGCGGAGCTCGTGCGCGGAGATCTGGGAAAGGCCGTCCAGCAGCTCAAGCGAGAGCCAGGTAAGGGACTGTTCGTGGGCGGCGTGAAGCTTCCGCTGGCGCTGGCGGAGCTGGGATTGATCGATGAGTACGAGTTCGTGGTGCAGCCCAGGCTTGCGGGCCACGGGCCGACGTTGTTCGCGGGGCTATCGAGGCATGTCGATCTGAGGCTCGTGAGCCGGCTGGAGTTCGGCTCGGGGGCGGTGGCGATGCGGTATGAGCCGAAGAGTTAGCCATCAGTCGTCTCCGGACGACGCCTCCAACATCCGCACGGCCAGGTCCTCGATCGCCTTCCGCAGCGCCTGTTCCTCCGAGTGTGCGATCTCGTCGTGGTCCACCAGCTCGTCGACCTTGTCGCGAAGGTGGTCGAGCTCCTCGATAGCCCTGTCGGTGTCGCCGTCCGCATATCTCTTGAGCGCCTCGTCGAGGCCTTTCATGATCTCCTCCGCCGCCTTCTCCGAGATGGTGTCTCGATCCACTCCCTCGTTCACCAGCGCCTGGAGGGATGCGACGGCTCCCTGCACCGGGTCCACCGGGGGTTGGGTCGGCGTCGGCGAAGGTGACGAAGGAGTGGGCGACGCCGAGCGACTTGGAGCGCCCGATGGGCTCCGAGATGCGGACGGACCGCCGAGATCCCTCGAAGGGTCGCCGCCGAAGAACGCGAACGCCAGGCCGCCGAGGAGCGCGAGCACACCCAGCGCGAGGAGCAGGGGCATCATCCGGCGGCGAGGTGGCGGGCGGTCCGTGCGCCTCGGGAGGGTCTCCGTCTCCGTGACGACGGGAAGAGGCGTGGTCGCCCCGATCCCCGACAGGGGTGTCGTCACCGCGACCGGAGCAACCGGAGCCGTCCGCTCGTCCATGGCCGACGTCATCTCCGCGACGCTCTGGAACCTCGCCGCCGGATCCTTCTCCATCGCGCGCATCGTCACCGCTTCGAGGTGCGGTGGGACGGAGGGCTCCAGGGACGAGGGAGGGACCACCGCCTCGTGGACGTGCTTGTAGGCGACCGCGAGCGGATCGGCCGCCTGGAACGGCTGACGGCCCGTGAGCATCTCGTACAGGACGCATCCGAGGGAGTAGATGTCCGAGCGATGGTCGACCGGCTCGCCTCGAGCCTGCTCGGGCGAGACGTAGCCGGCCGTCCCGAGGATCGACGAGGTACG
>JBPCLW010000013.1:0-19926 GCA_051002895.1 Candidatus Dormibacteria bacterium
CTCAAGGGCCAGGAGGATGTGGATCCGACGTTGGTCTCGTGGGCTCAAGGTGATGGCTCCCTCTCTCATGAGGCGGAAGTTTTCCCTGAACAGTTGAGGGCGGAAGTTTTCCCTGGACTCCCACACATGCGTCGTCATTGTCCGTCGAGTGTCCGCGTCCTGGGGCTACGTTGGCCGGCTTTTTCGTTCGCACTGGCAGGGGGGATGTCCAGGTGCCCGACACCCAAACCACAGCAGCACCAGACGACGAGCGCTGGCGAGAGCATCCCAGTCTCACCGATCTCTACCTGACCCTTCTCGCCGCCCCGGGGTTCAACGACAACCACGTTGTGCCCACACGCCTCATCGACGACATGTGCGGCGCCTGGGCGCTGAGGATGACCCGGCCTTCCAGCACTCTCGGCGAACCCAGCTCGACGTTCTCCCGGGTTGTCCATGCCCCCGCGCACGCGGTCGGCAACGCAGGGCGGGTCGCCATGGCCTCGGCCTCCGCGGTGGCCGCCGGCGTGCGTCACGCCTGGCGCCAGACTCCCCTGGGGCGCCCCGAGGACAAGTCGGTTCAGGGCATCAACTTCATGGTCTGGGGGCCGCCCGGAGATGGCAAGAGTCAGGGTGTCTCGGCGGCCATGCGCCTGCTCGGCTATGACCCCTGGAAGAAGGACCTCTCCCGCACCGCACCTCAGGACCTCACCGGCATCCCTGCGCGTGTCAACCGCTGGTCGCTCCGGGGCAGGACTGTCTTCACCGCCAAGGCGCCTGATCTCTTTTTCTGGAATCTCGCCCGCAGCGGCCAGGGCAAGAATCCCAACGTGGGCCTGCAACTCGAGGACCTCACCAATACTGTGAAGACGGTGCAAGGGGCCGGCCTTGGCATCGTCCTCGACAAGGAGATCGACGACGGCAAGGGTGGATACCTCTCGATCCGCCAAGCGCCCATCGCGGCCACTGCGAACTTCAGCGAGGTGAGCACGGTGACGCAGTTGCTGGGACCCATGGCCAACCGCTTCGTGCACATCTTCACCTCGCCCGACGAGGACGCCACCACCTGGTGGATGACCGGGCAGGCTCCTGTCCATGTCGACATCGACCGCGCCAAGGCCATGCGTTCCGAATGGGCGGAGCGCTACGGCAGCGCCAGGGCTCTGTGCAGTGGTTTCGTGCGCGACTACCGCAGCCGCGCCTGGGACGCTGAACCCACAGACTTCGACAACACCAAGAATTACGCGTGGACCACCCCGCGCAGTTTGGAACTCGCCGCTCGCTGCATTGCCGCCGCGGACCACATGGGCATCAGTGACGAACGGCTCCTGAAGGGTGCGCTCGGCGAGCAGGGCGCTCGCCGACTGATGGACTACCGGCGCAACCTCAAACTGCCGACGGTGGAAGACGTGTACGCCAAGCGCGTGCTGTGGAAGGTCCTCTCGCCGTCCGGTCAGGTGGTGCTCCTGCAACGAGCCGCCACGCAGTGCCGCGACAGCGAGCAACTCTCCGCCGTCCTCCGGGGCATGGATGCGGTGCGTGATCTGACATCGGGATCGGACGACCTCGTGGTCCTCGCTGTCGATGCGCTGCGCGACCGTGCCTCTGGGCAGATGGCGAGCCGCCCCATGAGCGATGCGATGGCCGCTCAGGTTGCCTCCGCGTTGCCACGTTCTCGCGCTCTCACCCTGACCACCGTCGTCCCGGAGCCGGTCGCTCCCGAGCCCGCCGCGCCCCAGCCCGTCGCGCCCGCGCCCGTCGTGCCCATCGCGGCTGCGGCGGCGGCCGCCGCGGCCACTGCGCCTCCCAACATCCCGTCGTCGACGTCTCCCACCCGGCCAATCCCGATTCGACCAGCCAACTGGGGCGTTCTCGGGTCGTTGATTCGGGAGGCAATGGAGGGCGCGAATCGCCGGAGGGATACGGGAAATCCACCTTCAGCCCGCGAGCTCTGATCGGCGATAGGTCATGGCCACGCATGACGACGAGTTCATCCGCGCCCAGGATCTCGCGGTCGCCGCTGCCCCGGAGTACGCCAAGTACATCCGCTGGTGGATCCCCTACGCCCGTCCCGGCATCGGCGCCCTGCATGTCACCGAGAGCCGCAACTTCTACTACGACCCGGCGCTCCCCGTCGAAGTCCTCGCCGCTGAACTGATTCATCTCAGCCATCACGTCAAGATGCGTCATGGTAAGCGCGGCGAGGCGGTGGAGCGCCGGGAGACAGCACGCGGCGAGAAGTTCTGGCCTGCGCTCTGGCGCATCGCCACCTGCCTGGAGACGACGGAGGCCTGGGACGAGCGCATCACCACCGCCGGACTGCGATGGGGTGAGCACACCGACCTTCGCGAGCACATCCGTCCGCCCAAGCGGATGACGGCGGAGGAGATCTACGACTGGCTCGACAAGACCCTCTCCGAGGACGAGAAGCAGAACCTCGAGAAGGGCACAACACCGCCCCAGCAGGGTGGTCAGCCGCAAGCTGGCGAACGGCAGGGAGAGCCGCAACCCGGAGAGGGCCAGGGCGCCGGGCAGGAGGGACACGGTGCCGACGAGGGCGCCCAGGGAATGTGCCGCCTCGAGGAGTACGACCTCGATGAGGACGAGGTCGAGAAGGGGATCGACGGGCAGGAGCAGGAGGGCGAAGGCAAGGACGGCAACGGGCAAGTTGCGAACGAGGGAAAGGACGGGAATGAGGGGAGAGACGGAAAGGACGGGAAGGACGGAAAGGATGGCAAGGGCAGGGATGGCGAGGGAAAGCCGCCAGGTTCTCAGGATGCGGAGATCGAGCGCGAATCCGATCCCAAGCGACGCCGCCAGATCATGTGGATGAAGATCGTCAAGCAGCTCATGTCGGGTAATGAGCTCGAGGACTACGGCATGCAGCCGCCATCGAATCGTTCGCCCGATCCCCTGCTTCTCCCGGAGCTGCAGCAGCAGCCCGAGACGGTCGGCATTCTCATCGATGTTTCCTCATCGGTGAATCCCCAGCAATTGCAAGTCATGGTGGAGCTCGCGGCCACCATCCATCGGCGCATCAGTGAGATCAAGGTCGCCCTCGGTAACACCAAGGTGGTCGGGGTGGGACGAGTGTCGATCCTCGGTGAGGTCCGGGGTAATGGTGGCACCGCCTTTGAGACAGTTATCCCCGAGGCGTACATGAAGCTCGGCAAGCCGACACGCTTTCTGGTCATCACCGACGGCGAGACCCGGTGGCCGAAATCATTACCGCCCAACACCACCATCGTTGTGCTCAACGACCGCGACGTCATCAATCGTGGGCCGTACGGGATGACGCCGGCGGTGAAGCGCCATGCGATCTGGGTGCGATTCAAGGATCTTCTGGCCCCAGACGTCACCAAGGAAATCCCCGGTCTCAACCAGCAGCGTGCCCCTGCCGGGGTGGGCCTCGCCTAGAGAGTCAACCCCGGACCGACCCTCAGATGACAGCGGCTTCGGGAGTCATCTGACCCGCGGCAAACCGGGTCGGAGCCAACGGACCCAGGTCAATGACGGGAGGTCTGTCCGCGATCGCGTCGGCAAGCAATGCGCCAATGGCCGGTGCTTGCATGAAGCCGTGGCCGCTGAATCCGCAGCAGAGCCAGAGACCGCCGAGCTCCGGAGATTCGCCAACGATGCCCTGGTGGTCAGGTGAGACCTCATAGAGCCCGGCCCACCCGGTGGCAATGGCGGCATGCTCGAGTGCGGGGACCCGCCAGGTGGCATGTTCTACGAGATGTTCGAGGAAGTCCCAGGCAACGCTGGTATCGAAAGACGACGGCTCATGGGGATCGCTCATCCCCAACAGCAACCCCTCACCCTCGGGGTGGCAGTAGAAGGAGGTGCGGAAATCGACCATCATCGGGATCTCGCCGGCAACGCGGAATGGCTCCGTGGTGAAGAGGTGACGGCGAAAGGGCTTGACCGGTACATCGACTCCCGCCATCTTCCCGACCACACCGGCATAGGGACCGGCCGAGTTCACCACTAGCGGCGAGGCCACCTTCTCATCGCCCGCCTCAACTCCGGTGACGTGTCCACGGGAACGAGTGATGCGAGTCACCTCGATGTTCTCCACTATGGCCGCCCCAGCCCGACGCGCAGCGTTTGCGTATCCCATGGTCACTTCGTTGGGCCCGGCCAGGCCGTCACTCGGGCAGAAGGTGGCAGCAACGACATCGTCAACGCGGAGGTCGGGGATGATGCCGCCCGCTTCTCTCGGCGTCAACAGGCGGACATCGTGGAGCCCAACACGCTGCTGCATCTCGACGTTGCGGACGAATCGCGCGGCGTCTGCCTCGGTGGTTGCAAGAAACAGATAGCCGATCTGGCGCAGCGCCGCAGTGGCGCCAACCTCATCCTCAAAGCTCTCCAGGAGGCGCCGGCTCATCATCCCGATGCGCACGTTGACCTCGGTGGAGAACTGTTGGCGCACCCCGCCGGCACAGCGACCGGTCGATCCCCCGCCGAGTTCGTGGCGCTCCAACAGGAGGGGCCGCAAGCCGAGACGGGTGAGGTGATAGGCGAGGCTGCAGCCGATCGAACCCCCACCAACGATGATGATGTCAGCGCTGCTGGGAAGCGTCCTGCTCAACGCGGATCAGCCGGTTGGCGTGTCGATCTGGGCGCGCTGGAGCTTGCCGCTGTAATCGATATAGATCGACTTCCACTCGCTGAATTCGTCGAGCACCGACCCGCCGGCCTCGCGGTGACCGTTGCCAGTGTTCTTGGTACCGCCGAAGGGGAGCTGAATCTCCGCCCCAATGGTCGGCGCGTTGACATAGACGATGCCCGACTCCAACTCATTGATGGCTCGGAATGCATGGCGAAGATCGTTGGTGTAGATGGAGAGGCTCAGTCCGTAAGAAGTGGAATTCGCTGCCTCTAGCGCGGTGTCCATGTCTTCCACCGGGATAATCACGATGGTGGGTCCGAAGATCTCCTCTTGGGCAATTCGCATCTTCGGGTCAACGTCGGCAAAAACTGTAGGTTCATAGAACCAACCCTCACTGAGGGCATCATTGCGAGCGATCTCACCGCCGAGGAGGAGACGCGCACCCTCGCGTCGCCCAACCTCGCTATAGCCGTCGATCCGATGCAGTTGAGACTCGTTGATGACAGGCCCAACGTCCACTGCATCCTCGAGTCCGTCGCCGAGGCGAAGGTCCCGGGCGCGACCGACAAGCCGTTCGCTCACGTCGTCGAGAACCGCACGATGGACGATGAGGCGTGAACTCGCGGTACAGCGCTGCCCGGAGGTGCCGAAGCCTCCCCACAGGGCACCATCGACGACCAGGTCGATGTCAGCGTCGTCCATCACCACGATGCCGTTCTTGCCACCAAGTTCGAGCGACACCTTCTTCAGCAGGCGTCCGCACTTCTCGGCGACGACCCGGCCGGTCTCCACACTGCCGGTGAAGTAGATGGCACGGACGCCGGGGTGCTCCACCACGGCATTGCCGGCGTCCTCACCAAAACCGAAGACGACGTTCACCACTCCGGCGGGGAGGCCCGCCGCTTCCAGCGCCTCCACGAATCGCAGGGCGCAGAGCGGGGTGTCCTCGGCAGGCTTGAGCACCACCGTGTTGCCGGCCATGATCGCCGGGAAAATCTTCCAGGACGGGATCGCCACTGGGAAGTTCCAAGGAGTGATACAGCCGACGACCCCAAAGGGCTGGCGCATCGTCATCGCCCATTTGTTGCGCAATTCACTTGGCACCGTCTCACCGAATGCGCGCCGGCCCTCACCGGCGATGAACTTGCCCATGTCGATGGCTTCCTGCACATCGCCCCGAGCCTCGGTGAGCACCTTGCCCATCTCCCGCGTCATCAGTCGAGCGAGATCGTCCTTGCCCTGTTCGAGGATCTGCGAAGCGCGCAGGATGATGTCGCCGCGTACCGGCCAGGGCGTCTCCCGCCATGCCGGGAGGGCATCGGCGGCGCTGCGCACCGCGCGGTCAACATCGGCGGCACCTCCGTGCGCCACCCGCGCCACGATCTCGGAATGGCGGGCCGGATTGCGTGATTCGAATGTCGCACCACCCTGGGCCTCCACCTCGCGCCCCGCGATGTGGTGGCCAATGTCCACGACCGCTGTGCTCATGACGCCGCCTCGGCGAGGCACGACTCCAAGATGCCGAGACCATGGTCGAGGTCATCTTCGGCGATGGTGAGCGGGGGGATGAGGCGGATCACGTTGTCGTCGGTGCCGCAGGTGAGGATGAGGAGGTCGCGCTCCACGGCGAGATGGCGCACGCGCTGAGCGTAGGCGGTGGCTGACTGGGCGCCCTCCATCAGCTCCACGCCGATCATGAGACCCCGGCCGCGGACATCGGCGATGCGGGAATTGCCAGCCTGCAACTCGCGTAGTCGCTCCATGACGTGCCGGCCGAGGCGAGTGGCGCGCTCGTTCAGCCCCTCGCGCTCGATGGTCTCGATGACCGCGACCACCGCTGCACAGGCGATGGGATTCCCCCCATAGGTTGAGCCGTGCTCGCCAGGATGCCAGGAACGCATCAGCGAATGGCGGGCGATGATTCCCCCGATGGGCATGCCATTGCCCATCCCCTTGGCCACGCACAGGATGTCGGGAGTCACCGACCAGTGCTCCATCGCAAACATGCGGCCGGTTCGGGCGAAGCCGGTCTGCACCTCATCGGCGACGAGGAGGATGCCGTGCTCGTCGCAGATGCGTCGGAGCGTCGGCAGAAATGACGCCGGGGGCACCACGTAGCCGCCCTCGCCCTGGATGGGCTCGACGACGATGGCGGCGACGTCCACCGCGGGAACCTGGGAGTCGAAGAGGCGAATGATGTCCTCGCCGGCGGCGATGGCACAGGGCCGGTCGGGGCCGTGATCGCAGAGCCGAAAGCAGTGCGGATAGCGCACGTGATGGATGCCGGGGAGAAACGGTCCCATGCCGGCTCGGTATCTGCTCTTGCTCGCAGTCAGGCTCATCGCACCGTAGGTGCGCCCGTGGAACCCGCCGGTGAAGGCGATGATCTCGGTGCGCCGGGTGGCGCGCCGAGAGAGCTTGATGGCGGCCTCAAGGGCCTCGGCCCCGCTGTTGCCGAGGAACACGGAATCGAGTCCTTCAGGCGCCACCGACGCCAGCGCCTCGGCGGCCTCGACCAGTTTGGGATGGTGCGCCGTCACCGAGGTGTGCCAGAGCTTGTCGACCTGCTCGTGAACGGCTGCGGCCACCACCGGATGGCGATGACCGAGGTTGGTGACCCCGATCCCGCAGCCGAAATCGAGGACGTCACGCCCGTCGACGGTGTGGAGATGCGCACCCTCGGCAGAGTCGACCACGAGATCGGAGTACCGGGCATACACCGGGGAGACTGATTCCGAGTCGCGGTCCAGCCAGGTTGCGGCGGAAAGGGTGGAGTTTATTGTCGGTGGCTGCACGGCTACATCGATAACACATCGGGCACGGATGACGCTGTGAGAGCGTTCGACGCGACTGCACTGATTGACAACGGCGCCCACACGCGTGTACGAACAGCGCGCACATTCGCCACACTCGCCGCCCGACTCTAACCGGGCCCGGAGGAACAATGACCAATCGAATTCGATTCACCGCCGTAGCGGGGGGACTTGCCCTTGTCCTGCTGAGCGCCTGCGGGGGCAGCAGCAGCAGTAGCAGCGGCGGGAACCAACCCGGCACCGCCAAGTACATGGGTGGTGATGGCATCGTCGATGATCAGTTCTTCACCGACTCGGGGGATTCGGGAAACGGTTCCTACGCCACCATCGCCGCACCCCAGCCCGATCGGCTGGATTCCGCGAAGAAATTCGTGTCCGACTACAAAGCCAAGTACAACACCGACCCAGGGTCGTACTCGGCAAACGCGTTCGACGGGATGAACGTCATCCTCAACGCCGCCAAGCAGGCGATCGTCTCCAATGGCGGCACTCTGCCCAGCAACCTCAAGGGTTTCCGCGAGTCAGTGCGCAAGAACGTTGCCAGCACCCAGTTGGACGGCGCCATCGGCAAGACCACGTTCGATCAGAACGGCGACACCACCAACGTCCTGTTGACCCTCAAGGTCGGGAAGAGCAAGGCTTGGGCATACAGCGACACGGTGAAAACCTCACTGCCTTCGGGATCCGCCTCGCCGTCTGGATCGGCCGCGCCGTCCGGATCTGCCACGCCTTCCGCGTCGCTGGCTCCCAGCGCCTCCCCGACATCGGCGCGGCGCGCAGTGCGGGGTGATATCTCCTCATGCACCGGTGCCGTCACTGTGGCCTCGGATCTGCCCACCAGCGGTGGAGATGCCAGTGTCGGCAAGCCCACCCAGGACGGCGCCCAGCTCGCCATCGATCAGGCCACCGCGTCCAAGCTCCTCGGGGGCTGCACCATCACCTACATCCCCAAGGACGACGCATCGGTAGCGCTCGGCAAGCATGATCCCGCGCAGGGCGCAGCGAACATCTCAGAACTCGCCGCCAACCCTGCCGTGGTCGGCGTCGTGGGACCATTCAACTCCAACGTTGCCCTCAACGAGCTCCCCATCGCCAACCGAGCCAACCTGACCCTGATCAGCCCTTCGAACACCAACCCGGGTCTGACCATTGTGGGGAGCAATCCCGACATTCAGACAGCCACCCTCAAGCCCACCGGCGTGACCACCTACTTCCGGGTGTGCACCACCGACATCGGTCAGGGCAAGGCGCTTGCGGAGTCGGCGTACAACAAGCTGAACCTGCGCAAGGCGTACATCATCGATGACAGCGAGACGTATGGCAAGGGTCTGGCTGACCAGTTCAGCACCTTCTTCCAGAAGCTCGGCGGCACGATCGACAAGCGCCAGCACCTCAAGGGCGACACCAAGGACTTCAAGACGCAGATCACCGAGGCGCAGAGCGACGGAGTTGACCTCGTCTTCTTCGGCGGCACCTCGAGCAATGG
Source organism: Candidatus Dormibacteria bacterium (assembly GCA_051002895.1). GTDB lineage: Bacteria > Chloroflexota > Dormibacteria > Aeolococcales > Aeolococcaceae > JBPCLW01. The sequence continues at coordinate 8,894 of JBPCLW010000013.1, forward strand.
TGCCGGCATTCTGCGCAAACAGATGGTGCAGCAGGGTCTCGGGACCACGAACTGACCATCCAGAACGAATCGGCTCCGGGGACCTCCGGAGGGGGCGACGCGCCCCCTCCGGGACCTCGGGACGGCACGCCCGCGGGTGCGGCAGCGGCACTGCCGTCGCCGATTGACCGCCTCCACACCCTCTACGGTCGCATCTCGGGATGGCTCTTCTTCGCCATCCTCGGCGGCGTGATCGCTCTCCTGATCGGCAACCTCATCGTCACCAAGGGGACGACGACAACAACCGGCTACCTGCTCAACGGCGTCCAGCAAGGGGCCATCTACGCCCTCATTGCCATCGGCTACACGATGGTCTACGGCATCATCGAACTCATCAACTTCGCTCATGGCGACGTCTTCACGCTCGGCGGTTTCTTCAGCTTGAAGGTGAGCATGATGATCGCTGGTGCGCTGGGTGTCAGCGTCGAAGAACTGACGAGTGACCCCCAGCACGGCGTGCCCTTCCTGGTGCTCCTCCTCGTGGTCCTTCCCACCGCCATGATCCTCAGCGGGCTCGTTGGCGTGGTCATCGAACGGGTGGCCTACCGGCGACTCCGGGATGCCCCACGACTGGCGCCCCTGATCACCGCGATCGGGGTGTCGTTCGTGCTCTCGGGGATCATGTTCGTCTGGCAGGGATCGGGCAATGTGAGTACGGGAGCGGATAGCTGGCTGACGGGCATCGTGTACAGGGACGGCGCTGCCGTGCTGACCTCGCGCGGCGTCTTCGTCATCGTGGCTGCGGTCGGCCTCATGTTCGGGTTGCAGCTGTTCATCAAGCGCAGCCGGATGGGCCGAGCAATGCGCGCCACGGCACAGGATCGCGACGCCGCGCTGGTGTGCGGAATCAATATCAACCGCACCATTTCCTCAACGTTCTTCATCGGCTCGGCGCTTGCCGGAGCAGCCGGTCTCCTCTGGAGCATGTACTACGGCTCGCTGACGTGGAGTCTCGGCTACCGCGCCGGAATCGTTGCCTTCACTGCGGCCGTCCTCGGCGGCATCGGCAACATCGTCGGGGCGGGATTGGGTGGCTTCCTCATCGCCATCATCAGCGTGCTCGCCGAGACTCTGCTGGGCGGAGAGTGGGGCAACATCGTGATCTTCGCCACCCTCGTGGTCATCCTGACCTTCCGGCCCACCGGACTCCTTGGTTCCCAGGTGGCGGACCGTGCCTGAGGCAATGCCACCGCCAGTCTCGAACACCGGGACTGCGGAGAACGCCGCGGCGGATGCCCGCAGGGTTGCAGCGACCGACCGCGGCGACGCGATGCGTGTCATTCGCCTGTTGCAACTGCTGGGGATTCTCGCTGTCGTGGCCGGCGGGCTGTTGCCCTTCTACCTTGCCGTGGGCGACAACGGCATCGGTCGCAGCGCCTGGGATGCAGCCATTTCCCCGAAGACACCGGCGTCGATCCTTCTGCTCATTGCCGGGCTGGCCCTCACCGCTGCCGTCGTCAGCATCGTTCTGGAGTGGTTTGCTCTGGGTTCGGAGCGGGTTCGTCGCCCCAAGCTCCGCGGCATCCTGGAACTGCTCGCCCTCGTCGCCGTGGGTGTCGCCGCCCTGCTCGTCATTGGCGGCGACACCGGCCTCGGCCAGCCCCACGGCGAGCGCTATCTCAACACCGCCGTCTGGGTTCTGCTCATCGGCCTCGCGGTGCTTGTCGGTTCCGACCTGCTGCGCGGAGTGTTGTTGGGTCGGATGCGGCGATCTGCCCTGCTCGCCTTCACCATCACCCTGGCGATCCTCTTCCCGCAGATCTTCAGCAGGTCAACGGACCTCGTCGTCTGGGGAGCGCAGTTTGCCGCGATCTTCATCCTTCTCGCTCTCGGACTCAATGTCGTCGTCGGCTTCGCCGGGCTCCTCGACCTCGGCTACGCGGCGTTCTTCGCCATCGGGGCCTACGTCACCGGATCCCTGGGATCGGGGGTGCATGACATCCACCTGCCCTTCTGGGTTCTCATCTTCATCGGTGCTGCAGTGGCCAGCCTCTTCGGCGCGGTGCTCGGGGCCCCCACCTTGCGCCTCCGCGGCGACTACTTGGCCATCGTCACGCTGGGGTTCGGTGAGATCGTTCCCGACCTCGCCCTCAACAACGTCTTCGGCTTGACCGGCGGCCCCAACGGGCTCTCCAGCATCGATCCCCCCACCCTGTTCACCCACGCCAAACCCATCTACGACTTCGGCCTCATTGGCTCGAACCCGGGTCCCTACTTCTACACGCTGCTCGTGCTCATCGTGATGGTCGTCGTTCTCTTGCGTAACGTGGAGAAGTCACGTCTCGGTCGAGCCTGGATCGCCATCCGCGAGGACGAGGTGGCCGCTGCGGCAACCGGCATCAACACGGTGACCACCAAGCTCCTCGCCTTCGCGATCGGCGCATCCATCAGCGGTTTCGCTGGGGCGTTCTACGGCGCCATCGTCAGCGCCATCACCCCTGAAGCGTTCAGCTTCCAGGTGTCGGTGACTGCGCTCTCGACTGTCGTGCTCGGCGGCATCGGCAACATCGCCGGCGTCACCGTGGGCGCGATTGTGATCACCTTCGTCATCTATTGGATCCTTCCTCATCTGCAGGGCTGGATGCAGACGGTCGGCACCACCGTCCACACCGATAAGTTGGCCGCCATCGACTACAGTCAGTACAAGTACATCGTGTACGGCGTCATCCTCATCGCCATCATGCTGCTGCGACCCGGTGGGCTACTGCCCAGCCGTTCTCGCAAGGTCGAGTTGCAATCGGGCAAGGAATCCGAGCCGCTGGCCTCGGTGCAGGAAACGGCATGACCGAGGTCGCTGCCCCCACCGAGAGCAGCCCGCCGGCGGCGACTGCACCACTCCTCGTGATCGACCGTCTGACCAAGAGTTTTGGCGGCTTGGCGGCGGTCGCCGCAGTGTCCTTCGATGTTGCTGGCGGTGAGATCGTCTCGATGATCGGACCCAACGGAGCCGGTAAGACGACGGCGTTCAACTGCATCACCGGGCTCTATCCTCTGACCCGCGGGGCAGTCGTCCTCAATGGCAAGCGTATCAGCGGTCTGCCACCCCACCGCGTCACCAAGCTCGGTATTGCTCGCACGTTTCAGAACATCCGATTGTTCAACTACATGACCGCGATCGAGAACGTGATGGTCGGCGAGCACTGCCGCATGCATGCCGGAGTCTGGGATGCCCTGCTCCGCACCCCCCGGGCCCGCCGCGAGGAAAAGGCGGTGGAGAGCCGGGCACGGGAACTGCTTGAGCGCCTTGGCCTCGCGAGCTACATCGATAGTTACGCCCGCAACCTGCCCTATGGCCTGCAGCGGCGATTGGAGATCTGCCGTGCCCTGGCCAGCAATCCTCGACTGCTGCTTCTCGATGAGCCCGCGGCGGGGCTCAACCCCAAAGAGAAATCCGAGCTCATGGCGGTGATCTCGCAGCTGCGCGCGGACGGACTGACCATCTTTTTGATCGAGCACGACATGCGCGTCGTCATGGAGATCAGCGACCGCATCGTCGTGTTGGATCACGGCGAGAAGATCGCTGAGGGGCCGCCCCAGGAGGTGCGAACCAACACCCGGGTCATCGAGGCCTATCTGGGCCAGGGCGCCACCGCCGACGCAGGTGGCGGATGAGCCTCCTCGAACTCGACTCGATCGACGTGTTCTACGGCAGGGTCCAGGCACTCCGGGGAGTGTCGATGCGGGTCGAGGAGGGTGAGGTGGTCGCCCTGATCGGCAGCAACGGTGCCGGCAAGACGACGACGCTGCGCAGCATCAGTGGCCTGAGCCGCCCCAGCGGTGGCACCGTCACATTCGAGGGTCGACGGATCAGCGGACTGGCTGCAGAGAAGGTTTCCCGGCTGGGCATCGGTCACGCCCCCGAGGGTCGACGGCTCTTCCCCCGAATGTCAGTCGCCGAGAACCTCGACATGGGCGCCTACTCGCGCCGCGACCGGTCGACGCTACGCGCCGAGTACGACAAGATTTATGGGCTCTTTCCTCGACTCGCGGAGCGGCGCAGACAACTCGCCGGCTCACTCTCCGGTGGCGAGCAGCAGATGGTCGCCATCGGTCGGGCTCTCATGGGGAAGCCGCGACTCCTCCTCCTCGACGAGCCGTCTCTGGGACTTGCTCCGATCCTTGTCGACACCATCTTCGAGGTGATTCGCGACATCAACAGCAGTGGGACGACGGTCCTCCTCATCGAACAAAACGCTCGCCTCGCACTCGCCATCGCCGCGCGTGCCTACGTCCTCGAAACCGGGTCGATCAGCCTCGAAGGTCCCGCCAGCGAACTCGCCACCTCACCCGAGGTGCAGCGCGCCTACCTCGGTATGTGACTGGATTCAGCGGCCGGCGCTGATCACCCGGACCGCGACCATGGCGATGGCGACGACCGCTGCATACTCCATGAGCAGTCCCCACCGCCGCGGTCGCGTCATCAGGGTCGCACCCACACCGCGAACCCCATACCAGAGGATGAGCGTCACTGCGGCCCTGGTCCCGTCGCCACCGCCCAGGGACCCGATGACGCCGATGCACCCCGCCATGACAGCTGCCACGGCCACCGCCACGGCGCCAGAGTGACGCCGCCGCATGGCATCGAGGAGAAGCCCGTCGAGCGTCACCAGGCTGACCCCGACCACAACGATTCCCAGGCGGATCCATGGCGGCAGCGCGCTGGACACCCCGGCGAGGAAGACGGGAATCAGCACCGCCACCCCGGCGGCGTCACGGAAGAACCTGGTGAGGAAGCCCTCGCGACCGGTGGCGCGGAGCCCACCGAGGTGGGGCACCCCGGCGACGACGAGCACGGCAACCGCCCCGGCGGCAAGCCGGGCTCCGAGCTGGAGCGTCCCGGCGAGCACCAGGGCGAAGGACACCAAGGCGGCCACCGGGAGCGCCACCGCCTCGATACTCGGCCGCCGTCCCGGCGGATAGACGAGGCGGTCGTAGCCGGCGAGGATTGCGCCCGTAGCCAGCGCCAGGACGCCCACGGCAGCCACCGACGCGCGGAGACCGACCACGCCCGGGCGAAGAGCCACCGCCACCGCACAGGCGGCGACCCCCAACGCGGCGTGCACGATCGGCAGGGGGACGTCAGCGAGCGTATGGATCTCACTGTTGATGCCGAGCGCCCGACGCGCCTGGTCGGCGTGGTAGGCATGCCCACGGCGGCGGCCCGATCGATTATCCACGCGAGGCGGGGGAATGATCGGAGGAGGCGGACAAATTCACTGAGACAGGACACTAGCCGCCGAGGGCCCGATACCGCCTCTCAGGCTGTGTCCGTGCCCGCGCGACCGTAGCGGTCCTCGAGACGGACGACGTCGTCGATCTCCGGCGAACTGACCTCGAAGAGGTCAGTGTCCTCCACGGCCTGAAAGCGGTGGTGGCGTCCGGGAGTGATGCGAGCGCTCATCCCCGACGTCAGACGATGCGTCTCGATGACGCCCTGGGGATTCTCGAGCAAAAGATCGAGGAGGCCCGAGGCGATGAAGATGGTCTCGTCCTTGCGCTCGTGGTACTGCAGGGAGAGTGCATGACCGGCGCCGACGTGGATGAGCTTGCCGATGTACCGGTCATTGACCGCCCATCGCAGTTCGTATCCCCACGGCTTATCGACGCGTCCTGCGCCGGCGGCCTGGATGACTTCGGCCATGGTTGTCTCCATCAGTGCGCGCCGACCGGCGCCGGCCGGTCCACGCCGACGATTCCCTCCATCGCGGTCAGCAACTGTTCCACTCGTTCTGGCGAGGACGACTCACTGTATACGCGCATCAATGGCTCGGTCCCACTCATGCGAATGAGCACCCAGCTACCGTCCTCGAGATTGAACTTGAACCCGTCGTCGCTCCGCGTCGACAGCACCCGGCTGCCGGCGATGGCGCCAGGCCGTTGATCTCGCATTCGCGCGTACACGCCGGCCTTGCGCTCGGCGTAGCCCTCGCGGTCGAAGCGGATGTCGTGACGCGCGTACGCATGGGGGCCGACGAGCTCGAAGAGATGCCTGAGGATCTGCGAGAGTGGCATGCCATATTCGGTGATCATCTCCGCCAGGAAGAGCCCGGCGAGAATGCCATCGCGCTCAGGAAGGTGTCCACGGAAGCCGAATCCACCGGACTCCTCGCATCCCAGCAACGCGTCCTGTTCCTGCATCGCCGGGCCGATATATTTGAACCCCACAGGGGTCTCCAGCACGGTGACATCGAACCGCCTGCCCAGGAGATCGAGCATCGTGGTCGATGTCAGAGAGCGGACGATGGACCCGCGTAGCCCCTTCTTCTCGAGCAGGTACATCGCCAAGAGCGCGCCCACCTCGAGCTGATTGATGAAGTGCCCAGTCTCGTCGATGATGCCAAGGCGGTCAGCATCACCATCGTTGGCAATACAGAGGTCGAAGCCGCCAGCCATCATGGTGGCCATCGCCTCTGGCATGTAGTGAGCGATGGGCTCGGGATGCATACCGCCGAAGCCGAGGTTGCGCTCACTGTGCAACTCGCTGATGCGGGTGACGCCGCCGCCGATGGCGGCGCTGATACAGCCGATGCCGGAACCGTACATCGGCTCGTGGAGGATGCGCAGGCCCGCCTGCCGCAGACGCTCGAGGTCGATGAGGCGGTTCAGTTGAGCGAGATAGGCAGGCATGGGGTCGACCGTCTCCACGGCACCGCTGCTGAGCGCCTCGTCCAGGAGCATCGTCCGCACCCCCTCGCGGAGGGCCCGCTCACTCAACTCCTCGAGACTTCTTGCAACCTCGGGTGATGCTGAGCCACCGTAATCCGGCTTGTACTTGAGCCCGTTGAACTCCGCGGGGTTATGGCTGGCAGTGACAACAACGCCACCGGCACAGTGGCTGTCGACCACCGTCCAGGTGGCCACGGGGGTGGGCACAGGGCGGTCGAGCAGCAGAACCTTGTGGCCGTTGGCGGCGAGCACCCGGGCAACCTGCTGGCTGAACAGCTCGGCGCTGAAGCGGGTATCGTGGCCAACCACGATGGGACGACCGTCGGATTCGAGGTACCAAGCGACTGCCTGAGCCACAGCGCGAACGTTCTCGTAGGTGAAGTCGTCACCGACGACGGCGCGCCAGCCGTCGGTGCCGAATGTGATCGGCAACGTCATGAGGATTCATTCTAGGTAGCCGACGGCCGGCCCGTTGGGCTGCCACGACCTATCGCGCGGGTGCCAACCAAGCGATAAGGTGGGGGAAGATGTTCCGCCCACTGCTTGCGACCTGCCTTGCCGCCCTGGCCCTGGCCGGCTGCGGCCAGGCTCCGCGGATCTCCGAAGCCCCGGCAACGACACCGCTGGCCGCAGCGAACATCGCGATACGGCAGACGGGGAGGGCGGCGGTGACCATCGATGTGAGCTCCGTGCGCTTCGCCCTCGACGCCGCCGGCACCCTGGTGATCTCGGCGAACATCACATCCAGACTAGCCTCCCCGCAGACGATCATCATCCGCGCCACCATCTACGACGCCACCGATACCCCAATCAGCGACGCTACCGGCGGCAATGTCAACGTGCCTCCGGGCAGCACCACCCCCATCCGACTGAGCGGTCCCCAGCCCCACGGGACGATCACCGCCGCCACATTCGAGATCACCGCCGCAGCGTCCCCTACCTGAACGACCGGGGACGCATTCTTCTAGAGAAGTTCTGTCCGGCCCTTGGTCCGAAGCTGCTCAACGACCTCCTTGATTCGCTGCGAGTCCTGTCGGGGCATGACCAGCACCGCATCGCCGGTGTCGACGGCGACGACATCGCGCATCCCGACGACTGCAAGCAACCTCCCTGCCGCGGCAACGAGCAGCGAGTTCCCAACATCTATGGCCAGAACATCACCAGTGACAACATTTCCATGAGCGTCGCCCTCGCCACTCTCGCGGCGGGCATCGTGGAGGTCGGAGAAGGAGCCGAGATCGGACCAGCCGAACCCAGCCTGGACAACGGTTAACCGCGGCGTCCGCTCAAAGACGAGCGGCTCGATGGCGATGTTTGGCAGCGCCGCGTAGGCGGCCGAGGCCGCTGCCTCCCTCCCGCCACGGCGTAGGGTCACGACCTCGTCGATGCCCGCAGCCAGGGTCGGATCGGCAGCCGCGAACTCCTCCCAGAAACGCCGCCCGGGCCAGGCGAAGAGGCCCGTGTTCCAGAGATGACGGCCACTGGTCATGTATTCCGCGGCAGCGTCAAGGGCGGGCTTCTCGACGAAGCGGGCGGCGCGGAAGGCGGGAGCAGCGGCCGCCGCCGCCGCGAGCCTGGGGTCGGCAGTGACGCCGGACGGAGGGCTCCACATTGCCGCGGACAACGGCGGGCCGGCGAATTCGATGTAACCAAAGCCGACAGCCGGATACGTCGGAGTGAGCCCAACTGTGGCCAGACCGCCGGTGATCTCCGCCCAGCCCGCGGCGGCGACGACGGCTGCCCGGTAGGCCTCGTCATCGCGAATATGGGCATCGGCGTGGACCGAGGAGATGACCGCGTCGGGGTCGTCGCCGAGGATGGAGCGCACCGCCAGGCCCAAGGCGGGGCCGGTCCCGCGCGCGGTGGGCTCGGCGACGATGGGATCTCCGGCGAACGCGAGGTTGGCAAGCGCAGCGCGGCACAGGTCAGCCTGGCCGCCCGCGGTGACCACGCGCACCCGAGAGGTGAGAGGGAGCACGCGGTTGACGGTGGCCCGGAGCAGAGTGATCCCGCCCGGTCCGATGGGCAGGAGGTGCTTGGGGCTGGCTTGGCGCGACGCCGGCCACAGCCGGGTGCCACTCCCACCGGCAAGGACGAGGACGTGGTGGCTCATCTCACGGCCCCCCGCCCGTCCCCACGTTGGCTCACGTCACCGAGCGCTGGCGGTCAACAGGGGCTCCACTCCCGCCTCCCTGGCGAGCTCCAATGCGACGTTGGTCGCCTCCCAAGGAAGATCGAGGTCACTGCGCCCGAAATGGCCAAATGCGGCGACCTGTCGGTAGATGGGGCGGCGCAACTGGAGGGCACTGATGATGCCGACTGGGGAAAGATCGAAATACTCGTCGACCAGCGCCTGAATTTGCTCGAGCGGCGCCTTCTCGGTGCCGAAACACTCGACAAACACCGAAACCGGCTTGACCACGCCGATCGCGTAGGCGACCTGGATCTCGCACTTGGCGGCAAGCCCGGCGGCGACGACGTTCTTGGCGACCCAGCGGGCGGCGTAGGCGGCGCTGCGGTCGACCTTCGTCGGATCCTTGCCCGAGAAAGCTCCCCCGCCATGACGGGCGTAGCCACCGTAGGTGTCGACGATGATCTTGCGTCCGGTAAGGCCGGCGTCGCCTTGGGGGCCGCCGATGACGAAGCGACCGGTGGGGTTGACGTAACGGTTGGTGTCCTTGTCGAGCCATTCGGCTGGGACGATCGGCTCCACGACGTGCTTCTGGATGTCGTCGTAGATCTGCTCGCCACTGGCGTCCTCGGAGTGCTGGATGCTCACCAGAACGGTGTCGACGCGGCGGGGACGTCCGTCCTCGTCGTATTCGACCGTGACCTGGGTCTTGCCATCGGGGCGGGCCCAGCGCAGGGTGCCGTCGCGACGCTTGGTGGAGAGCTGCCGAGCGAGTTGATGGGCGAGCTGGATCGGGGCGGGCATCAGTTCGGGGGTCTCGTCGCAGGCGAAGCCGAACATCATTCCCTGATCCCCGGCCCCCCCGGTGTTCACCCCTTGGGCGATGTCCGGTGACTGCTCGTCGACGCAGACCAACACGCCACACGTCTCCCAGTCGAAGCCGTACTTGGCGCGGGTGTAGCCAATCTCCCGGACGGTCCGGCGAACCACGCCGGCGATGTCAACGTAGCCCTCGGTGGAGATCTCGCCGAAGACCAGCGCAGTTCCCGTCGTGAGAGCGGTCTCGCATGCCACCCGGCCCAGCGGGTCCTTGGTGAGGACGGCGTCGAGGACAGCGTCGCTGATCTGATCGGCGATCTTGTCGGGATGCCCCTCAGTCACCGATTCCGAAGTGAAGAGCCGTCGATTGTTCCGCGCGCGCGTCATCCGAGTGTCCTCCACCCCACCGGCGGCCACCTGCTGCCCTGTGCAGACACGGCCCGCTCCTGTCCGGGGTTGGGCGGATCCTATCAGGGTCATCCCGACCCGGTTGGCGCTAGCAGGGCGGCTTGGGACCGTGTAATGTGCTTCTTCACGTATCCCTAACCCGGTCGCCGTTTCACAGCGCCGGAACCCCAGGAGCAAGGTGCAGTGACGGTTGACCAAACCCTTCGTTGCCGCGAGTGCGGCGTGGACTTCATCTGGACCGAGGGCGAGCAGGAATTCTTTGCCTCCCGCGGCCTCCAGAATCCTCCTTCGCGGTGCCCCTCGTGCCGCGCAGCACGGCGTGCCTCTGGACCCGGCGGTGGGGGCGGCGGCGGTGGCTACGGCGGAGGTGGCGGCGGCTACGGTGGCGGCGGTGGCGGCCAGCGCTCCGGAGGTGGCGGTGCGCGTCAGTTCTTCGAGGTTCCCTGCGCCGGCTGCGGTCAGACCGCGCGCGTGCCCTTCCAGCCCCGCGGGGACAAGCCCGTGTACTGCAGCGACTGCTTCCGCGCCGCTCCTCGGTGAGCGAGGTCCCTGAGGACTCGATCGCTGTCGGCACCCGGGTCACTTTTCCCTATGGGGGAAGCCGGCGCACCGGCACGGTTGCCGACGTGTCGATGCTCCCCAACCCGACGGGCGGCACCACCGTCTCGTACCTCATCGACGTGGGCCCTCGCAAGGTCTTCGTCCAGGGTGATGGCGTCGCTCCCGCGGGGAGCGGCGCTTCCTCCACCTTCGATGCGGTGGCTGAGGGTGTCGCCTACGGCCGCAAGCGCCCCCGGAACCCCCGGCGTCGCTGAGAGCGCCCGTGATCCCCATGGCCGCGTGCACGATGTTGTAGCTGTTCAGCGATTCCTTCCGCCTAAGTGTTCAGCGAAAACTTCCGGGCGGGTTCAGGCGGCCCGTTCGCGGGCAGCGGGATGGGCGATGGGGGTGATGGGGACGGAGTCGGTGA
>JBPCLW010000014.1:0-9323 GCA_051002895.1 Candidatus Dormibacteria bacterium
GGCCGGTGGCTTCCGACAGAGCCCAAAGAACGTCGGCGAAGGTGGGCTCTGCCCGCCGAGAGCCGACATCCTCTTACCGCTGAAAATCCGCGGCGGTCGGGGGTGGGATTTTCAGCGTCCTGCTAAGCGATTCCGGACCGCTACGCATCGGCAGCTCGGCTCACCGTCATGCCACGAGGTAGTAAGCGGCGTCCGGCTGCCGGGGTGGTCGAGGGCGCCACGGGACGACCCACGGACCACCCTCGCGCTTGCAGGCTTGGCTTGATCGACTTCGCTGGGTTCGCCTACATTCCGACGGGCGACACCCGAAGTCTGGATGAGCCGACTGTAGCGGCGAGAGGCTGGGCGGTGTTTGGGGGCATGTGGGCGTTCTGAGGGCCTTTCTCGCCTTTGGCCGGAGCCGGCGAGACTCGGCTAGAGTTCGCCGATGGACTCCCTCATGTCGGCTGGACCATGACGGCGACGTGGCGGCGGTGGGCGGCGCGCAGCGACACTCTCGATCACGCGATCCGGCGCTTGCGCCGCTCCGACGACCTCGAGCGTCTCACTCGCGAGGTCAGCCGCAGCTCCGACGACCTCGAGCGTCTCACTCGCGAGGTCAGCGAGCTCCGTCAACAGCAGGGCAACCTGGCCTCGGTCGAGCGCATCTACGGCCCGATCTCGCGGCTTCTCCAGGCTCCGCCCTCAATGGGCAGATTCCTCACCTTCCAGCCGGCCGGTCACTTCTACTCACCAGTTCCCGACATGGGCGAGGTGTCGAGGAAAGCCGCGCAGATTTTCGAGAGGGACGTGGAGTTGCCGGGCCTGGCACTCAACCAAGAGGCTCAGCGTCGGCTGTTCTCAGTGCTGGCCTCGCTGGCTCGGGAACTCGACCTTGCGGCCAAGCCGACGGATTCGTCGCGCTACTGGCTGGACAACCCGATGTTTGGTGTCGGGGACGCGCTGATCCTGGCGGCGATGCTCCGCCACCTGCGCCCGGCGCGTTATCTGGAGGTTGGCAGCGGTTGGTCCACCGCGTTGGCGATGGACATCAATGAACGCTGGCTGGATGGCTCCATGACCGTGACCGCCATCGAGCCATTCCCGGCATCGCTCAATCGGCTACTGCGTCCCGCTGATGAGATCGAACTGCTGCCGCTGTCGGTTCAGGACGTCCCTCTGGAACGATTCACCAAGCTGGAAGCGGGTGACGTCCTCTTCATCGACTGCTCGCATGTAGTCAAGGTAGGCAGCGATGCCCACCATCTCGTGACCCGCGTTCTCCCGGCGCTGCCGGCGGGTGTCATCGTCCACTTCCACGACATCTTCTGGCCCTTCGAATATTCACGTGCATGGATTGAGGAGGGCAGGGCTTGGTCCGAGGCCTACCTGCTACACGCGTTCCTCCTCTTCAATCCCGCTTTCGAGATGCTGATGTTCAACGATTGGCTGGCATTCGCCGAGCGCAGCCTAGTCGAGCGCGAGCTGCCGGCCATGCTGGCAAACCCTGGGGCTTCGCTCTGGCTTCGGCGCACTGGCAACTGAACCTGTGGGAGCGGAACGACAAGGCAGTGGTCCTTCTGGCATACCCTAATGGCCCCATGCTTGCTTCGGCGGGACCAGCAGCCAGAAGCCGGCAGGGCAGGAGGCGGCGAGGCCTTAAGCGGATGTCGCCTTGACGACAGCCGGTGACGACAGCAGGGCGAGGCTTTCTGAGACGCCGGGGGTCCAGGGCGGCCCATCCCGATCTCGCAAGGGGCATCGAGCGACAGCGGGCGACATCGCGGGGCCAACGGGGAGGGAATCTCCCCTTCCCGACCAACGGTTGCCAATACGCGTTGAGATGTCATGCCGATGGGGCCGGCGTGTCACCCTTGAGGCATGACAGACGGGCGCGCTGAGACGGTCCTGGTTCTCGGCGGCGGGGGCGGTCGTGGCGCCGCCCAGATCGGCGTCCTCCGCGCCCTCGCGGAGCGCGGCATCCAACCGGACACTTGCGTCGGCACCAGCGTGGGCGCGCTCAACGCCATGGCGGTTGCCAGCCATCCGCTCCCCCGAGCGGTCGATCTGCTCGAGGAGATCTGGGCGAGCCCGGAGACCCGTGCGGTGTTCCGGTCCGAACTCATGCGCGTCGTCGTCAATCGCGCTCGCCGCCGCCCCTACATGCGCAGCGGGCGCTGCATCACCGAGCTCGTCGACTCCGCGCTGGCCAAGATCGGGCGACGCAGCTTCGCCGAGCTGGAACGCCCGCTCTCCATCATCCTCACCGACCTGGTGAGCGGAGAACCCGTCGTCATCTCTCAGGGCGACTCCCTGCGCGATGCCATGCGCGCGTCGTGTGCCATTCCCGGCCTCTTTCCCCCGGTTGTGCTGGGCGAGCGTCTGTACGTCGACGGCGGGGTCACCGAGAACTGCAGTCTGGCCACCGCGGCTCGGCTGAATCCCGGCCGGATCATCGCCATCGACCTCAGCGCTGGTGAGGGCACGGCGGCGATGCGCCGGTGGTCGGAGGTGCTCGACCGGGTGATGCAGGTGGCTCTGCACTCCCGGGTTGTGGCCGATTTCGACCGATTCTCAGCACGCGTCCCGGTGACTCTCATCTGTCTGCGTCTCAATCTCCGGCGTCCGGCATTCGCCGATTTCAACGGCATCAGGGACGCCGCCCGCCAGGCTGTGGATACGCTCTTGCAGAGCATCAGCAGTGACGGCATCCTGGCCCCCGGCGTGTTCTATGTTCCCGTCAGCGCTGGAGAGCCGGGGGCCTGAGCCGGCGCTCGCGGTGTCACACTGCCACACTGTGAGCGAGGCAGCGACAACCATCGACCTGCTCGAAGGAACCTGGAAGAGCATCGGCCAGCTCTGCCACGGACTCGACGAGCAGAGAAGTCGACTGGCAACCGACTGCCCAGGTTGGACAGTCCGCGATCAGATCGCCCACGTCATCGGGAGTGAGCGAGGCATGCGCGGCGAGGCCCCGCCCGACGTCGAGGTGACCACTGCTCACGTCCACAACCCGCTGGGCGCCTTCAACGAGCGCTGGGTCGTCACCCGCCGCGATGTTCCGTTCGACACCCTGCTCGTCGAGTACCACGAGATCGCGGCGGAGCGGATTGCCGAACATCGCGCCCTCACCCCCGACCAACTCAGCGAGATAGTGCCGACGCCGGCGGGCCGGGTGCCGCTGGCCGACTTCATCGACCTCCGCGTCTTCGACTGCTTCACTCACGAGCAGGACATCCGCCGCGCGCTGGGCGCGCCGGGTCGGCTCGATTCCGAAGAGGCGCGTCGGGCGGTGCGACGAATGGCCGCGGGCCTCCCCCGCGTGGTCGCCCGCATCGTCGGTGCGCCCGACGGCACCCGGGCGCGCTTCCGGGTCGAGGGACCCGCCGGCGGCGACTGGACAGTGGTCGTCGACGATCGCCGCGGTCGTCTCCAGGAAGGTGATGTCGGCGCTGTCATGGCGACGCTCGTCTCCGACGTCGAGACCTTCCTCTGTCTCTGCGCCGGCCGCTGGTCCGCCGAGCGCGTCCTCGCCCAGGAGCGGCTCCAGCTCGAGAGCAATACCGACTTTGGTCATCGCATCGCCCAGCGCCTGACCCTGGTTCCCTAGCCTAGCCTTCGGCCGGCAGAACGGCGCCTATCGCCCGGTTGAACTCCCGGCCGGTAGTACTCTGCTCCAGCATTTCTGGAGAAGGTGTCACGTAAGGTGTCAGACAGGGCCAGGAGCGGCCACACCCCAGAAATCATATTCACGCCCCCGTAGCTCAGCGGATAGAGCAGAGGTTTCCTAAACCTTGTGCCCAGGTTCGATTCCTGGCGGGGGTACTCTGGGATGTTCTTCTTGTCCAAGACGTTACCCGCTCTTAACGCAGATTCGTCGACCGTGGACCCCGCATGGCAGACGCTCATCCGGGTCGACCTCGATCGAGAGCTCGAGGGACCAATCGTTCCCTGCTCCGGCGGCTCGGGGTGCCCGTGCTCTTCCAGCCAGTCCCCGCCGGCCCACCCGACAGGTCAGACGTGTTCTGCGCAGATGGCTGCCCCGAGAACTTCCAGCAACTCAATATTCTTGCCGAGACGGATCACTTCCGGCTCACCACCACGCCGTATCCAAAGTCACCCGGGCAACTCATCATCGTCCCCAAGCCACACATCGCCACGTTCGCCGACGTTCCGCTGGCATGGCACCGTGAGCTTCGCGACCTGATTGCCAAGGCGATGCGGTTCCATACCGAGATGTACGGTGCCGAGACCTGCCTGCGAGAGCAGGGATCCCACGAGCGGCAGTCCGTGCACCACGCGCACCTACACCTTCTGCCGGTCCGCGAACCGGTGACCCTGCCCGGTGGTCTTGGCGTCCGGTCCGCTCGCGACTGGCGGGACGTTGCTCGGTTCCGGCTGCATCGGGGCGACTACTACTACATCCAGTTCCGGGAGAAACGGCGGATCATGCACCATCGAAGTGATGCGGTCATCGTGGCCGAGCGGGCGCTCTGCGAGGCCATCTCCGGACGCTGGGATTCAGAGAAACGTGAGCCCGCCGGAGACACGAGCCCGGCGGGGCGGATCGCCCTCGCGGATCTCGTTGATCGCTGGAGAGCATGGGAGTGCGCGCAGAGGAAGGCCCCCCCCACGGTGACAAGCGGCGCGGGCGGACGTCAGCCCAACGCAGCGATGACGTCACCCGATCCTGGATCAGGCGCTGGCCGGGAGATCTCGGCATGAGCCCGCTCGAGGTAGGGCCGCCGGAGCGCCTTGCGGCGCCGTGGCGTCCTCACCTCATGGGCCACCGCATTGTCCCGGCGACCCGGGTCGCGGGGCTCTTCCCCGGAGGGAAGCTGCCCGCGGAGGTCGTCGCCGTTCCCGCCCGAGAGGGTCCCGGATGGGTAGCAGTCTGCTGCCCGATCACCGGCGTGCCACTCACCCAGAAAATGGCGCGCGCCGCTGGAATCACCCGAGGACAGATTGCCGCCATGGTGCGTCGGGACGCGCCGCTGGGTGCGCAGTCGCCGGAATCGTGGGCCGAGTTGCAGGCCGAGTTGCTGGACAGATTGCCCAGCATTCGCGGATATGACGCCGCTGGTCAACGCACCCGGCCGCTGGGAGCGGGCCGGCTCCAGCTGGTCGTTGCGGGGTCGGCGATTGCCTGCTTCTCCTCGATACAAACGACGGCGGACAGAGGTCGCTTCCCCGCCGGCGAGGCCGAACTGGAACGGATGATTCGCACCGCCCCGCGGTACCAGGGCGCTGACCCGCAACAACTCGCGGCGATCGTCGCTGCAGCGAGGGGGCGCTACCGCGCCCTCGATCTCGGCGACCGCGTTCCCGCCGCTCCCTGGTTCAGCATCCTCAGTTACCTCGGCCTCGAGGATCCGTCCGATTGTGACGTCCGGATCAGCAGTGCAGTGGTCGATGAGGTGATGCAGGCTCGCGCAGCGAGTGATCCGGGCATCGCCGCGTGGACATGTGCCGACCGGCTGAACCGATGGAACCGCGACCACCTCTACCAAGCGTTCCCTGACCTCGAAGCCTTGGGCCGCAGTCTCTGCGCCCACGCCGAGGTGAGCCTCGGCTTTCTCTCTCCGCGCAGCGCCGGTCTGATGCAGACGCGTCGTGAGTGGTGGAAGATTTCCGACACCGCCGCAACTGACCGGTAACGCTATTCGCGCTCCGCGACAGCCGTCAACATCATCATCGGGGCGCGGCGAGGAGGGCGGTCCATCCGGCGTTGCGGACATCTCCGAGGGAGGCTGCCTCGACGCCCTGACGCAACTCCGAATCGCGGACGGGGTCGTGGAGGGAGGGACTCCACCACGACCGGCGGCACGAGGGGCAGCGCAGGAGGACCCGGGGATCGAACACCGGCGCCATCACCTGGAGTTGGGCGCGGCGGCACGACGGGCAGGAGAGGACGGTGTCTATGGCCGCCACGAGCACCCTTGACAGTATGCGGCGGCGGTTACTGGCGGACCGAGCTTCCCTCTGCGAGAATGCGCAACTCCCCCACATGCCCCCCCGGCCAACGGTGGCCGCCCAAGGAGATCCCATGGCCAACGACGACGTCAAGCAGCGCATCACCGGGTGGTGCACCCCGGCCGACGACCTGCAGGTCAGTGGGGAGCGCCCCGAGCCTGATCACGATTTCGCGCTGCAACTAATCACCGGAGGTGGCAGTGGATCCGACGTCGTCGCTGCCCTTGCCAGGGACGCCGATCGCCTCGTGCTCCGGCACACGGTCACCCTCGACGGTGACGCCCTGGGCTCCGCCAAGGACACGAGCTTTGACGAGGAACTGGCCGAGCTGGTTGAGGGCCGGCCCGGACCGGTGAGCGCCTGGACAAGCAACGAGAGCGGTCAGCATGCCGTGGTCCTGCAGACCTGGGTATATCTCGACGGCCTCACCAAGCACAGCTTCATGAGCGCCCTCAGCGAGCTCACCCGGACGAGGCGAGTGCTCGAACGCGCCGCGGGACTGGTACCGGCGGCAACGGCGGACGCTGTCGCCCCGGCGCCAGCAGCAACGCCCATGGCAGAGCCCGCAGCTGCCTACGCCCCGATGCCCGTCGCAGAGCCAGTGCCCGCCCCCCAGCCGATTGCGGCACCACAGCCCTACACCCCCGCGCCGTACCAGGCTCAGCCAGCGGCCGTCCCCCAGCCGGCTCCCCAGCCGGCGGCCTCCGCCTGGACTCCTAGCCATAAGGTGCCCGGCCAGGGAATGCAGGCCTGGGGCGCACCCGATCCCAGCGGACCAGTTCTTGTCAACCTTGGCGGCAACCTGCCGGTGAAGGTCCAGGAGATGCGTGGAGCCTGGGCTCATGTCCTCTGTTCCAACGGCTGGACGGGATGGGTCGATGGTCGTCTCCTCGTCCAAGGGGGCTGAGCACGGAGTTCACCACCCAACCCCGCGGCATCTACGATCTGGCTACCCAGAACCGCTACTTCGGCGATTGGGCAGCCCTCGCGGATGAGGGCGGGACCATCGTCATGGCCTTCCCCGTGGAAGGTGGCAGAAACTCCGCCGCCGTGGCGATTCGCCAGGAAGAAGACGGCCGAATCCGCGGCCAGGTTCATGGTGACGCCGAGCCCGAGCGCGCCTGGCCGCAGGCGCTGGCGGTGCTCTCCCTCGACATCGACGGCAGTGGATACGCCGCGGTCGGCGAGCGCGACCCGGTGATCGGCGCTCTGCAACGCGAGCATGGCTGGCTGCGGCCGCTCCTTTTCCATTCGCCCTACGAGGCAGCATGCAGCTTCATCATCGGGCACCGCATCTCAATCGCGCAGGGGCGCGTCATCCGGGGTCGCCTCGCCGAGACGCACGGAACTGCCATCGAGGTCGGCGACCAAACAGTCCACGCCTTCCCTACACCGGAGCGCCTCCTCAAGGTGAGCGATGTGTCGTCCCTCAACGCCGAGAAGGTCGCCCGCCTGCACGGAGTGGCCCGCGCGGCCCTGGAGGGGTGGCTCGATCGCGCTGCGCTACGCGGCCGACCCGTCCCGGAAGCGGTCGCCCGGGTGCGCGAACTCCGTGGCGTCGGCGACTTCTTTGCCCAAGGCATCGTGCTGCGCGGGGCCGGCGTCGTCGACGAACTGCCGACCGACACCTACACGCTCGCCGGCGTGCGACGCTTCTACGGGCTCTCGGCGACTCCCGGCGTCGACCAGCTGCGCGAGATCACCGAGTCGTGGAAGCCGTACCGCATGTGGTGTGCAGTGCTGGTGCACGCCTCGGAGCGGCGGGCACAGGGCCAGGGATCCGGCGGGTCGTCGTGATGTCCGGCACCTCGACGGGGGAACCCGCAGTGGAGAACGTGCTCTACGACATCCACGCGGCGGTGGCCACCATCACCCTCAACCGTCCGGAACTGCGCAACGCCCTGGGGCCGCCGATGCTCAGAAAGTTGCGTGCCGCATTGGAGCGAGCCCGCGACGACAGTTCAGTCCGCACCATCGTGCTCACTGGCGCGGGGGATACGGCATTCTGCGCCGGAGCCGATCTCTCCTCATTCGCCGCCGACGCCACCGAGGTGGAGCGCCACATCGAGCGCGGGCTCTTCGTCGATCTCTTCACCCTCATGGAGAAGCTCGGCAAACCGATCATCGGCTGCATCAACGGCCACTGCCTGGCCGGCGGTCTTGGCCTGGCGCTGAGCTGCGACCTCCTCGTCGCCGCCGACAACGCCAGCTTCGCGACCCCGGAGATCAAGGTGGGAGTGTGGCCGATGATGATCAGCTCGATCGTGCTCCGCAACCTTGGCCGCAAGCGCACCCTGGAACTGTTCATGACCGGTGAGCGCATCAGCGCCGAGACGGCTCGCGATTGGGGCATCGTCAATCGAGTGGTAGCGCAAGCCAAAGTGCGCGAGACTGCGCACGCGTGGGCTCGCGAGATCGCCGAATGGTCGCCACTCGTCATGCGGCTGGGACGGGATGCCTTCTACGCCTCCGCGGAGTTGGGTTTCGACGAGGCGCTCCGCTATCTCCAGGCCCAGCTCACCGTGGTATCCATGACGGATGACTTCCGCGAGGGTGTCAGTGCCTTTCTGGAGAAGCGGGATGCGAAGTTCACCGGTAGGTGACCGCCCGATTAGTAGCCCTTGGGGGCCTGCAATCGCCGCGGCGATCCACGCGCCGACCTGACCTCAGCCGCCATGACGACGTCTACACATTGAGAGACGAAGCTGTGACTTTATGGCGAGTCTGACTGACACTCCTGCAAGCCACCCACAAGAAAACCACTGCGGGAATGAAAAACACCATGACGGTCGCCACCTGGTGAGGCCGCGCTCCTTCGGCCAGCACGATCACCGGCGGAAGCACTGAGCCGGCCAGGCACGGTCCATTCCGCATATACCCTGGGCGCTCCCGCGACTCAGCCGGAGCGCTGCCAGTACACCCCGGTCCAGTCCACGGGGTGGATCTCATCCTCGATCGAACGGCGGGCGCGGAAATCGTGAACCG
Organism: Candidatus Dormibacteria bacterium; assembly: GCA_051002895.1. Lineage (GTDB taxonomy): Bacteria > Chloroflexota > Dormibacteria > Aeolococcales > Aeolococcaceae > JBPCLW01. The sequence continues at coordinate 8,938 of JBPCLW010000014.1, forward strand.
CCCGCTTGCATTGCTCGATGGCCCCGTAGTCGTCCACTAGGACGTAGCCTCCCACCGAGACCTTGTCGTAGAGCGCGTCGAGCGCCTCCATCGTCGACTCGTACATGTCCCCATCCAGGCGCAGGACGGCGATTCGCTCGATCGGCGCGCCGGGCAGCGTGTCCTTGAACCAGCCGGGGAGAAAGCGCACCTGCTCATCGAGCAGGCCGTAGGCATCGAAGTTGGCCCTGACCTGCTCCAGCGACACGCGCAGGAAATCAGGCTCTTGTGTCGTTTCCGTGGGTCATGAGCGGCCAGGGAGGGGTGGGCAGAGACCGCCGAGGCTGAGCATGGCGAGGGCGATGAGGGCCTGAGCAGAGCGGAAGCCGAAGGCGATCCTGGTCAGC
>JBPCLW010000015.1:0-50379 GCA_051002895.1 Candidatus Dormibacteria bacterium
CAAGGGCCAGGAGGATGTGGATCCGACGTTGGTCTCGTGGGCTCAAGGTGATGGCTCCCTCTCTCATGAGGCGGAAGTTTTCCCTGAACAGTTGAGGGCGGAAGTTTTCCCTGGACTCCCACATCCAATCGTGAATTGTCCGTGGTGTGTCCGCCGAGGGCGAATACACTGCGCCCATGAATGCGGTTCCAAGGAATGCTTACAACGGCGTGACGACTCTGGCCACTGTCGGGGGCGGCGCGCTCTTCGAAGAGCGGCCTGGGCCGCTTGACGGGACGGCCGATCAGGAGATACCAGGCGCCACAGTCGAGGCGCTCGCCGACTGGCGTGAGCAGGGCAAGATCGCCATCTGGGTGGACGGTCGGTCGATTCAACACTTCGACGGGAACCGAATGTTTCCCCACCAGGACTTTCGCCAGGTGACCGATCGCCTCACCGAGTTGGCCGACGCCTTGGTCCTCGAGAACGGGGGAATGGTGTGGTGGAATCCGCAGAGTCCCGGCGCCCAGGCAGCCCAGAACGCCGGTGGCGAGTGGATGCAAACAGCCAGCGGAATGGTGGTTTGTGAGTGGCTGGCCCCGCGCATGTCCGATGAGCATCGCGCGTACTTTGCACAGAGTGATCTCTACCCCAATTGGGGTTCGGGCGCCACGTACAGCGCGGCGCAGGTCGACGTTCCCAAGGGGGCAAGCTCGCGGGAGGTCGACCGCTTGGCGATCGACCTCGAGGCGCACATCAACGCCGACCTGAAGGCCAAGGGGCTCGACACGATGTACACCACCGAGCGACACCACGAGAACGTGATGCTCGAGCCGATCGTCAAAGGGGTGGTGATCTCCAAGTCAACAGGTCTGCAACACGTTGCGGACCGGCTGGGCATCAATCTGGCGACCCAGGCTGTGGGCGTCACTGACACGGTCGAGGATCGCTTTCCCGATCTCTGCAAGATCGCGGTTGCTCCCGCGGGCTCGTCATTGGCCAGAGAGTGGGCCCTGGGCCAAGGAGCGAGCAACAAGTTGAAGGCGATCAGTTGGAACGGCGCAGGCGCTGTGATTCCCGAGGTCATGGGCAACGTGATGGGTACCCCCGGGATGGAGCAACCCGGCCTCTGAGGGCCAGACTTCACACTCCAGGAATAGGCTGAGGGGCGGGTTCCGTCCCAACACCCGGTAGCCGCTTGTCAAGAGCGATGGCGGCAAAGGAGATGGCGAAGAAGAGCGCCGCGACGATGGCCGCAGCGCTGAGGACGTACGGGTAGCCGTGCTCGTGGACCTTGAGAAACTCATACGGGTAGTAGTCGTTGCCGAATCGATCGCTGACAACGGCGCCGCGGATGAGTGTGTAGATCAGCCAGCACACCGGGAAGATCACAGCCAGCCGCAGGACGCTGGTTGACGTCTGCCGGCGCGGTCCGAAGATGAGCCAACCCAGTGTGCACAGGATCGGCGAAAGAGTGTGGAGAATGAAGTCCGCGAGCGCATCGAAGCCGGTGAATTCGTGCAGGCCGGAGATGGCGATGTGGAACACCAACCCCGTGATGGCGATTCCGACCACACCGTCGAGGCGCAGGGTGCGGAACAGAGTCGAGGGCCGGTGCAGGTTGGCCGCGAGCAGGCCGGTCGTGATGGCCACGATGATATTCGCCTGAATCGTGAAGAAGCTGAGGACATTGACGATGCGTCCGGGAACGGTCTCAAAGAGTGCGGCGTCGTTCCCCACAGCGAGGACGAGCTGCAGGACTAACCCGCCGGTCACCGCCGCCGAAATCACCCCGAAGAGGATCCGCGCCCAGCGCTCCTGTGCCAAGCCGTCCCGGGGGGTCCTCATGGCTGCAGCATCCAACTGTCCCCTTGGCTCGCAAACCGGTGTCGGGCGATGCTGACGGTAAGCCTACCGGCTTCGGGAGGCCGCGACCGGCTGGCCCGCGCGTTCGTTCCGCCACACTCCGAGCGCTATGCCTGATGCCACGGTGCTGCGCCTCGTCTCCGAGCGCTTGGCGGCGCAGCCACCTGCGGCACCGGGGGCCGATCAGATCGTTCTCTCCGCGTTCGACTCCGCGCTGCCGGCGCAGCAGGACGCGCGCCCGGAGCCGAAGCCGGCCTACATCACCGCCATCGAGGCCGAGGGCTTCCGCGGCATCGGCCGTCGGGTGCGCATCGATCTGCCCGCCGGGCCGGGGCTGACGCTGGTCGTCGGCCGCAACGGCTCCGGCAAGTCCAGCATCGCTGAGGCTCTGGAGATGCTTCTCACCGGCGAGAACCGGCGGTGGGCGCAGCGCTCGCGGATCTGGACCGACGGCTGGCGCAACCTCCATCACCCCACCGCCGCAGTCGGCGCGACCATTGCCGTCGAGGGTGCACGCACACCGCGGACCCTGCGCCGGGTGTGGCCCACCGGTACCGACCTGACGTCGGCGCGGCTCGAGGTGGACGGCCATCCCGCCACCCTCGACGCGCTGGGCTGGGGGGACGCCGTCATCACCCATCGTCCCTTCCTCAGCCACAACGAATTGGGCCGCATCCTGGACGACGGTCCGGTGAAGCTCCACGATGCACTGGCCGGCATCCTCGGGCTCGGCGACATCACCGATGCCCAGGCACGCATCCGTGAGCGTCGCCTCGAAGTGGAGCGTGCGGTGAAGGCGGCCATCGCCGCCGCCGCCGAGTTGCGCCTCCGTTGCGAGCGGCTCGACGACGAGCGCGCTGCCATGTGCGCGGCGGCGCTGAGCATCACCCCGTGGGATCTCCCCGCGATCGACGAGGCGCTCGGCCGCACCCTGGCCACGGTGACGGAGCACACCGCGCTCAACCAGCTGCGCGGTCTGGCGACCCTACCCCAGCTCGACCGCAATGCCCTGCGCGCGCTGGCCACGCAGCTCCGCGAGGTGCAAACAGAGATCGAGCGCAGCACCGCGACCGCGCCTGCGGTGGCGCGCGACACCGCCCGTCTTCTGGAGGCGGCCATCGCGGTGCATCAGCCTCACCAGAGCGGCGACTGCCCGGTGTGCGGCACCCCCGCGGTCCTCACCTATGAGTGGCGCATGCAGACCACCCAACGCATCACCGAGTTGCGCGAGCGCGCCGGCGCCGCCGACGCGCTCCACCAGCGCGCCACCGCGGTGCGCAATGCGGCGCACCGTGCGCTGAGCACCGCGCCGTCGGTCCTCGCGAAGGGGCCCGACTTCGGCATCGACATCAGCGTCGCGACGGCGGCATGGACGCGCTGGTCGACCCCCCCGGAGTCGGATGCGCTGCCGGCGCTGGCCGCTCACATCGAGCGCGGCCTCAGCGAGCTCATCCCCGCGGTGGCCGCGGTGCGGGGAGCCGCGGCCGCGGAATTGGAGCGGCGCGAGGACCGCTGGCGTCCCCTCGCCGAGGACGTGCGCGCCTGGCGCCACCTCCTCGACACACTGCAACCGCAGCGCGAGGAGCTGCCCGCGGTCAGGGCTGCGGAGACCTGGATGAAGTCGGCCCACGACGCGCTGCGCGAGGAGCGCTTCCGCCCGATCGCCCAGGCGGTGCAGGAGAACTGGACGACACTGCGCCAGGACAGCAACGTCTCCCTCGGTGAACTCCGCCTCGAGGGAGCGGCGACGCACCGGCGCCTCACCCTCGACGTCAGCGTCGACGGTGAGGAGGCGTCAGCGCTCGGCGTCATGTCCCAGGGAGAGCTCAACTGCCTGGCGCTCTCGCTCTTTCTGCCGCGTGCGGCCATGCCGGAGTCGCCGTTCCGCTTCCTGGTCATCGACGATCCGGTGCAGGCAATGGATCCCGCCAAGGTCGAGGGCCTGGCGCGGGTGTTGCAGCGCGCCGCCACCGACCGGCAGGTCATCGTCCTCACCCACGACGATCGGCTTCCCGACGCGGTGCGTCGCCTGGAGATTCCCGCCACCATCCTCGAGGTGGTACGGCGGGAGCATTCCAGCGTGGAGTTGCGCACCGTCAGCGACCCGGTGCAGCGCGCCCTCGAGGACGCGCTGGCGGTGGCCCAGACCCCGGGGCTGCCCGCGGAGGCGCATCGCGTGGTCCCGGGCTTCTGCCGGGCGGCCATCGAGGCCGCCTGCGCCCGGGCAATCACCCGCCGGCTGATCGGTGAGGGCCGCAGTCACGCCGAGATCGAGTCCACCCTCGGTGAGCCCTCCACGCTGGGCGACTGGCTGGCCCTGCTCTTCCTGACAGAAGTCGCGCGCGCGCGCGAGGTCCCGGAGGCGCTCCGCAACCACGGCGTGGGTTGGGCCGTCGAGGCTGTGGCCGAGTGCGATCGCGGGGCCCAGAGCGGCGGGGGGGCGGAGCTGCTGCCGCTGATCCGCACCGTCGAGCGCCTCTGCAACCACATCACCGCCTCAGGCCGTGTCGGCTGACGATCCTTCGCCCCAGGCGCTCGTCAGCGCCGCGCGTGACCTCATCCGGGTGCACGACACCCGCACCGCGGGGATGTGGCCGCGCGCTTCGGCGCTGCTCGGCCGCCAGGCCGTGGAGCTATCGATGACCCGGCTCTGGACCGCCGTGGCTCCGGGACTGCACAGCGCCTCGCCACGCTGCCAGCTCCTCTGTCTGCGCGAGCTGCTGGGGGATCGCCACCTCGCCCGCCGGGTGAGCGCCGCCTGGTCGGGATTATCGCGTGCCAGTCACCACCGCATCTACGAACTGCCGCCCACCGCCGGCGAGTTGAGCGCGTGGCTGGAGTGTGCTGGGGAGTTTGCCGAGGCAGTGGAGCGAGGCTGACCCGCCCTATCCCACCGCCGTCCGAGAAGTGGTGAGCGGATTGGCTTTGGCCCAGTCATAGAGGGTTTCGGGTGCCATGTCGGCACCGTTGGGCCATACGATCGTGTGCCCCTCAGGATCCACCCGAACCTGGCAGAAGAATGCTGGGTCACGGAGTGGCTCGAAGACCCGGCCGTCCAACTCGTTGGCGAGATCGACGTCCCCGACCGTACCGTCACTAAACATCAGCCGTAGCTGGAAATCCCCGATCACAGCAGCGCCAGTCACCCGTGGCAAGTAGCTCATGGTGCTCATCATATTAGGTGAGCGGCTCGATGGAATCGAGCGGCTCACCTCTCCGTGCTAGTTCCCAATTCGCCCTAGCTCCTCCTGGTGCATCTCCGCCCACTTCTGCACAGACGCGAGTGCTCGGCGCGGCAGGGCGCCTGCGAGCACCCGCCCGCTCAGAATCGCGATCGAAGCCGCATCCTCGGAGTAGAAAGCATGAAAGTGCGGCGTTTGGTAGTGCGACTCCTTTGGATACATCCAGATGGCGATTCCGTAGAAGAAGCTGATGCGTGGCATACCGGCGATTCTGGCCTCGCACGCCGTGGCTGCGTATGCCGTTCGATCGTGCTCGGGGACGCGCTCTCCACGAGGCTCGGAGGATCGAGCCGACGTCGAGCGCCTCCAGCCCTTCGCGGGCCCAGAGTGCCGCCGTCTCTCAGGTCCGCAGCACGCCGCATGAAGCGTGGCCAGAGGCCCCTTGGGATCGGCCAGGGGGAGCAGAACCTGGCCAGGGCAACTTTTCGACCCGCACAACCATCCGGGACCTGTGTGCTATCCTTCGCCGGATTTCGTTTCGGGTGTGAAGAACGACGCCCGATTCACCACGTTCGTCTGGAGGTATCGGCGTTGGCTCGTACGACTTTGCGGTGGCCCGGCCACCGAATCAGAAATTCAGGACTCAGCGCGCTCGCGTTGGTGGTTGGCGGCTTTGCCCTCATTTCGCCGTCGAGCGTCCACGCCGCGACCGCCGTTCCCGCCAGCGCTGAGGGCGACTCCGCCGCGGTGCTGACCACCAAGACGACCCTCATCGGCACCACGGCTCTCGGTCCCGTCATCTCGTCTCCCGCCAACGCGGTGCAGACCAGCCCCGGGGTGACCTACGCCAACGTGCCGATCGCTGCGGCGACCAATCCTCCGCCGGCGGTTGTCAGCTCCCTGGGAGTTGGTGTGGACACCGCCAAGGCGGTGGTGCCCCCCACCGGCCCGCAGACCACGCAGTGCACCACCGTTCCTCCTGACCCGATTGGGGTGAATAACGGTCCCTTGACCGGCGGTAACGGCTGCAGCAACATCGCTGCCGTCGGCCTGCTCAGCGGTGCGGCCGCCCTCCCCGCGCCGATTCCCGGGCCTGCCGCTGGTACGCCGCTGGTGTCGGCGAATGCGGTCTTCAGCCAGTCGACGACCCAGTCCTGTACCACCGCACCGACGGGCACGACGAGCATCGCCTCGCTCTCCGTTGGCGGTGTTCCCGTCGTCGGAGCGGCGCTGCCGATTCCGATTCCCGGATTCCCAGCACCGACGCCCGCCGGCCAGATCGCCCCGAACACCGTTGTCGACCTCCCCGGACTCGCTCGGATCATCCTCAACGAGCAGAAGATTGATAACGCCAGCCCCAACGGCCAGGGCCTGACCGTCAACGCCATCCACATCGTCACCAACACGGCCATCGCCGCGCTGGTCAGCGCTGACGTCATCGTTGGTCACACCCACAGCAGTGCTCTGTGCACTACGGCCCAGACGCCCATCGGTCCTCCGCCTCCCGGCGTGGTGGTGAACAAGACCGATGACACCGGTGGCAACGGTACCCCTGGTCAGACGGTGACCTACACCCTGGCCCTCGATACCACGACGAATGCCGCGACCTGCCCCCTTGGGGTGGCGACCGTCACCACCGTCATCGACACCCTGCCCCCCGGCTTCACGCCGGTCAGCGAGACCGGTGCCTTGGGACCGCCCCCGCCCGTGACCGTGACCACGAACTCCGCTGGTCAGCAGGTTCTCACCTTCTCGAATCCGGCCGGATTCGCGGCCAATCCCACCGAGACGATCGTCGCCACGATCGGTGCGAGCGTGCCCGCCGGCTTTTACTCCAACCGGGTGGACGTCTTCTCCACCTGCGGCGAGAACGCCGGCTCCAGCCCGCCGATCCACGTCACGACCGCCGCCGGTCCTTCCCCGTCCCCGACCCCGGTTGGCCTGCCGAACACCGGCGCGGGTGGTGCTACCGCCACCCATGACGGCGGTACTCCAGGAATCGTCCTGGCCATCGTTCCAGCACTCGTGCTGCTCTCGATGGTGGGCTTCTGGGTCCGCCGTCGGAACGGCGACTCGACAGCGATCTGATCGACTGACCTAGTATCAAAGGGGGGTGGCCGCCGCTGCGGTCGCCCCCTTTCGTTTGTTCACCGCTGGGGCCTTCTGGACATGAGATCGTCGAATCTCCCCGCATGGATGCAGGGCACGCGCAATCGGCTTGTAGCCGGCGTGCTCGCTGTGGCTCTGGTCCTCCTGGGGCTGGGTTCAGCCGCGCTGCTGCACTCTCGGGGCGGTTCGCCGGCAACCGCGTCTCGCCCATCGCCGTCGCCCAGGGCGGTCGCGCCGTCAGCCTCGGCAACGGTCAGCCCCCCCGCTGCGCCTTCCGGTTCCCCCCTCGAGCCCAACCGGCTGCTGATCGCCAAGCTTGGCGTTGATGCGCCCGTGGACCCTGTCGGCGTGGATACCAAGGGCAATATGGACATTCCGCCCGCCGGCCACTGGTTCGACGTCGCCTGGTATGCACCGGGAGTGCTGCCCGGACATCCTGGGGACGCGGTCATCGACGGCCACCTGGATTCCACCACCGGCCCCGCGGTGTTCTGGCATCTCGCCGATCTGAACCCGGGTGACACCATCGTCGTGATCCTCAAGGACGGCACGCACGTCAGTTACAAGGTGACCCTGAACAAGCTCATCCAACCCACCGCACCCCCAAAGGATTTGTTCTCCTCGAAGGGGGCGCCGCGGCTCACACTGATCACCTGTGCGGGAACGTTCGATAAGGCGCGGCGCGAGTACAGCGAGCGGCGCATCGTGGACGCAACCCTCGTCACCTGATGGCGACCGGGTAATTCCGTCGGGGCGGGTTGGGAGCCCCGGACCCCGCCTCACGGTCTGACCTCGGCACCACCCATAAGGAAGCTCGCAAGGCCGGCCCGTCGACCCGCCCGATGGACGACGCTATCGGCCCACCGCCCTGATGGGGATGACCTGGATGCCATCCGGCCGAACGTACCCGTAGCCCGTGCCGACGATGATTTCGAGCCCCGCGGGGTCCAGCGGCACGATTGTGGAGATATTAGCGGCACAGATGTCGGATATCCAGCGGCACGATTGGGGACGCACAAGCTGTGCAGCCGGGCCAAGAGATGCGTTGAGCATCTTGGGCTTGGTACGATGCCAGCATGGCAACCGACGCGACCAAACTGGTCTCTCTCCGTTTCTCCGAGACCGACTACTCCAAGCTCAAGGAGGAGGCCACCAGCCTTGGGCTCAAGCCAGCTGTGTTGGCACGGGTTCTCATCCGTGCAAGTCTCAACGCGTCTCGCGAGGCACCAGTCCGACATAGCCGCAAGCAGTTCGTCGCTGCACTCGGGCGCCTGGACCGACTGGTTGCGGGCGGTGGCGCCCCGTCTGTCGATGCTGTGGAACTGATCCGTCAGGCCCGCGACGAGCGGGATGAGCGGCTGGCCGACGCGCTGTCCCCGCTCCCCTCGGAGTGAGCATCGTCCTCGATGCGAATGTCGTCGTGGCGGTGATGACAGTCACCCGGGTTCGGGCGGTTGCTCGGGAGCGGCTCGACCGGTGGCAGGCGGACGCCGAGGACCTCCACGTGCCCCATCTCTTCACGTACGAACTGGCGAGCGCCCTGTCCGGCCTCGAAGCTGACGGAAAGCTCTCCGTCCCTGCCAGCGATGATGTGTGGGCGCTTGTGGACGCCCTCGACCTCACCTTTCACCCCCCGTCGGGAGGGGCGAACTTGGTGGAGATCACCCGTCGGTTACAGCGTCGCAGCGCCTACGACGCCGCCTACATCGACCTGGCGCTTCGGTTGAAGGCCGAGTTGTGGACGCTGGACGGCAAGCTGGCACGCAACGCCGAGTCGGCGGGCTTTCCCGTGCGTCTGGTGTCGTAGCAGCAACCGCCTAATGGCGAGCGCTGTAGCGCACAGCCATCCGGGATCGCTAGCCACCAGCTTGGTGCCAAGGAAGGCCAGGCGAAGCGTCGCCCCTCCTGCCAAGCACCACCTGGCCACGTCCGATCCGATACATTGCCGCCGTGTCCGTCCTCTCACCCCCTGCACCTCCGACCGCCACAGGTGGCGAGGCCTGGCGGGGGTATGAGGCTCTCCTCGCCGATCGGTCCACCCCATGCGCGTTCGTCGACCTCGACGCCATGTGGAGCAACGCCGAGGCCATGCTCCACCGGGCCGGCAGATTGCCGATCCGCGTGGCCACCAAGTCGGTGCGTTGCCGCGCCCTGCTGAGCCGCATCGCCAGCCACAACGCCCGCTTCCGCGGGTTCATGACCTTCACCCTCGCCGAGACCATCTGGCTCGCCGAACACGGAGCCACCGATCTCCTCCTTGCCTATCCCACCACCGACGTCGCCGCCCTGCGCCGGCTTGGCGACCTCGACCGCGCATCGGCGCCGGTGCTCATGGTGGACTGCGTCGAGCATCTCGACCTCATCGTCTCCGCCACCGGCAGCCCGTCATACCCGGTGCGCGTGTGCATCGATCTCGACATGGGCTATCAGCGCGCCTGGGGGAGACTTGCCTTCGGGCCCAAACGCTCGCCGGTGCGCACCCCGGAGCAGGCCAGGCGGCTGGCTACCGAGGTCCTGCGTCGCCCGGAACTGGACCTTGCCGGGGTCATGGGCTACGAAGGTCACATCGCCGGCGTCGGCGACCGCCCCTTGGGGCGGCCGCTCCGGGGCCTGGGCATCGCCGCCGCCCAGCGCCGCTGGACGATCGACGTGAGCGAACGCCGCAGAGCCATGGTCGAGGCGGTACGCCAGGTGGCTCCGCTCCGCATCGTCAACGGCGGCGGCACTGGCAGCCTGCACCTGACGTCGCGCGAGTCGGCGCTGACCGAGGTGGCTGCGGGGTCCGGCTTCTTCGCCCCCACGCTGTTCGACTCGTACCGGGCCTTCCGATTGCGCCCCGCGGCGATGTTCGTCCTCCCCGTGGTGCGCCGACCGTCGGATGCCGTCGCCACCGTGCTCGGTGGCGGCTACCTGGCGAGCGGTGCTGCCACTGCTGATCGCCTGCCCCAACCGTATCTTCCCACCGGGCTGCGCCTCGACGGCCTGGAGGGAGCCGGCGAGGTGCAGACCCCGCTGCGCGGCAAGGCGGCGCGTGGTCTGCACATCGGCGATCACGTGTACTTCCGCCATGCCAAGGCCGGCGAACTCTGCGAGCGCTTCAACACGCTGCTGCTTCTCCAGGGGGGCCGGATTGTCGACGAGGTCCCCACCTATCGCGGTGAGGGGATGGCCTTTCTCTGATCGACCGGTCCGAGCACGCGCTCGATGTGCTGATTGCTGAATCGTCCTGCAGGGTCGAGGCGGCGCCGCACCGCTTGAAAGGCGTGCCAGCGGGGGTAGCGTGACTCCAGGGAGTCGGCAGTCTGCGAATGTCGCTTTCCCCAGTGAGGGCGCCCCCCCATGCCCTCCATGATCGTTTCCACTTCGCGGAAGTAGCGACGAAAGTCCATGCCCGAAAAGGTGTGGACAGAGATGTGACACGTGGGACGTCCGTACGCGGGGCTCAGAAACGCGTCGTCGTCGGTGGCGCAGCGCACTTCCAGCGGGAAGTTGACCGGGAGCCTTTCGCGCTGCACCAGAGCCATCGCCGCGCGCACCGCCCGGGCCGCGTGTTGCAGAGGGATCGCGTACTCCATCTCGGTGAAGCGTACGTCCCTCCGGGTGGCAAAGACGCGATATCCATAGTCGAGTCGCTCCCCGCTGCCGGCCACCGCCGTGCTCACCCGATTGATGGCTGGGATCGCGGTGGGGAAGCGGCGTCCCACCTGGCACGCCAGGTCAAAGGCGCGATTCTCCAGGACGACGTCCTCGAGGTATCGCTTCCACGAGGGCAGCGGGCTGGCTCGTTGAGCAACGGTGTCAGTGATCTTCACCAGCGCCTTGTCCGCATAGGGAAAGACGAAAAACTCGAGTCGATCGTGCTGTGCCGCACGTTCCGGGAAGTCGTCGAGAATCTCCTCGAGCGGAACGGAGCCGGCGCGCCGCCGTACCACGAAGAGCGGCACGCATTGCAGCGTCACCGCGGTGATGACGCCGAGCGCGCCGAGACTGACCCGAGCGGCTCGGAGCGTCTCACCGTCCGAATCGGTGATCTCGACAGTGTCACCGCCCGCTGTCACCAACTGCAGCGCGACTACCTGCGAGGAGATGTTGCCGAGATGTGCCCCGGTTCCATGGGTGCCGGTGGAGATGGCCCCGGCGATGCTCTGACTGTCGATATCCCCGAGGTTCGCCATCGCCAGCCCGTGCCGCGCAAGCTGCGGCCCCAGGGCGCGAATGGTGATCCCCGCCTCCACCCGCACCAGTCCCTTGCCGGGATCGACGTCGAGAAGTCGATCCATGGCAGCAATGTCGAGCAGGGTTCCCGGAGTGCTGACGATGTCGTTGAAGGAGTGGCCGGCTCCGACGACGCGAACGACCTCTCCGGCGTCTGTCGCTTCTCCCACCGCAGCCCTGACCTCGGCCACGTTGGCGGGTCGGCGCAGCCGCGCCGGAGAGCACCTCTGATCGCCGCTCCAGTTACGCCAGACGTCGGTCATGGTTCCCCCCGGGCGGATCTCTGAGTCACGTCTCTGGCCGCGAGCGTAGCGTACGTATGTCGGGTCACCTCCGGGTAGCGGTCACGGTGCGCATCTCGGCGAGCATCTTGTCGGCGGTGAGGTGCGCCGGTCGAGTGCTGCGGAGGAAATCGAGGAGCAGTATGGCGACCAGTTCAGGCTGCTCCAGCGGCAAGAAATGGCCGGCCTTGGCCACAACCTCCAGACGCGAGTGGGGCATCTGCTGGTGCGCCGCCCGGGCATGGGCGACGGGGATGATGTGATCGCGCTCGCCCCAGAGCAGCATGGTGGGGAGTTCGCGGGCGAGATACAGTCGGTCGAGCGCGGAGACGCGCTGGCCACGATGGTCGATCACCGACTGCACCGTAGAGATGAATGCGTCGCGAGTCGCCGGGTGGGAGAGTCCCTCAAAGCTGCGCCAGAGCGCGGCCTGCGCTGGTGATGCCCGCAGGCCGCGGGCGGCAAGCCACCCACCGGTACGCAGCATGACCTTGCGGACGCCGTTGGAAAGCACCAGCGGGGCAACCAGATTCGCACCGGGGAGACCAAGACTGCGCAGGACGAAGGTGACGTCCTGACCCAGGCCACCGCTGGCGAGCAGCACCATCCGCTCGCAGCGTTCGGGATACTGATGCGCGAACTGCATGGCGATGCCGCCACCGAGCGAGTGTCCCACCAGGGTCGCCCGGCGGATCTGCAACGCGACCAGGAGATCGCGCAGCAGGGTCGCGTGGCTGCCCAGCGAGTAATCCCCGCGCGGCTTTGCCGAACGGCCATGACCGAGCAGGTCCATGGCGATGACGCGGTGGGTGCGCGCCAGATGGGGAATGACCGTGTCCCACACCCAGCCCGCCTCCGCGATGCCGTGAATGAGGAGCACGACCGGACCGCTGCCGGCCTCGCGGTAGCAGATGGCCTGCCCGTGGATACGGATCGTGCGGCGATGCACCGGGACGGACGCGCGACGAGGCATCGTCGCAATGCTAGCCGAGGCGAACGATGTTGTCCGTGCTGGAGACGTACACCGCGTGATCGGGCCCCTGCTTGACGTCGAGGCGGCACTGTGTGGGGCCCCTGCTCACCGTCGCGTGCTGGCTACCCGGCGTGAGGATGAGCATTCCTCCGCCGTAGGTGCAGAACACCAGGTGCCCGGCGTATGCCGATGGCCCCGCAGCGTCGATGAAGGCGGCACCGGTGGGGACAACTGTGCTCTGCTCGCTGCTCCAATCGGGTTGCGCTTGACCGGCGCCGCCTGAGCTCTGCGCCAGTGGATGCCCGTAGCCGTAGCAGTTGGGCCAGCCATAGCCCGTGCCCTTGTGCACATTGAGGAAGGCCACGTCGTATCCGGTCTTGGGGCTTCCCACGTCTCCAGAAGGACCGTTGCTGGTCACTGCCATCTGTCCGCTGGCGGCGAAAGCAATGCCGAACGGATTGCGAAAACCATATGCCCACACGGGGTTCTGAGCACCGAAGGGGTTGTCCCCAGGGACGCCGCCGTCGGGTTTGTAGCGGAGGATCTTGCCGCGCACGTCGTCGGTGTCCTGGGCCGCCGATGCGGCATGTTCTTCGCCAAGGGTGACGTAGAGCATGCCGTCGGCACCAAAGGCGAGCCTGCCGCCCTTGTGGCAGCAGTCGCCACCCGCGGGCAGGGTGATGATGTCGGTTGGCTGCGATGCCATGCCGGCACAGTCGCGCCAACGGCGGACGTGCTGGGTTGTCCGGTTGACGTCGGAATAGAACGCGTAGACGAGGTGGTCGGCGCCGAATGTGGGGCTGACCGCGAGGCCGAGCAGACCCCGCTCACTGTACCCGCCGCCGTTCTCGGTGGTCGTGGTGGACACGCTTGCGAAGTCGTGTGCGGTGCCGTCCTGCCAGACTCGAACCTTGCCCGAGCGCTCGGCCCAGAAGAGGCGCCCGTCTGGGGCGAAGGCAAGCGCCGTCGCCGCACCGGCGGGAATTGAGGCGGGGGGAGCCGACTGTTGCGCTATGGCACAGGTTCCCGAACCCGCCGTCGGGGCGACGGCGGCGGTAGCCGTCCCACCCCTCCCCGAGGGTGTTGCCGTGCTGGGGGCTCCGCCGGAGGAGGACCCACCGCATCCCGCGATGAGAAGCGCCGTGAGGACGGACGGGCACCTCCGGGTTGCGGCCATGAGTCAGGGTGTGAGCACCCAGGTAGCCGAGGGAGGCGTCCAACCGCTGCCCGGGGCAAACGTCAGCGTCGAGGGAGACGCGTTAACGGGAACGGCGAACAGCACGTAGCCCGTGACCTGACTGCCTGCGAGGATGCCCCCCGTGTCCGGGAGCTCGCCCCCGTCGAGCGCCCCTTTGAGGACGTGCGCTGCGCTGATTCGTTGTCCGGTCGTGGTCTGAATCGTCATCGTTGTCGCGGCGTGTGGTCGGAATTCCGCTGTCCCTGAGTTGTCCGCGGAAATCGCGACAGCGAACCAGGATTGACCGGACGGAGCGGGAGGGATCGACGCGCCGACGGTCGCATGGGGCGTCACCTGGGTAACCGTCAGTTGCACGGCAACACCTCCGGGTCCCGCTATCGGCTGCGGAGAACCGAGGGCCAGACCGGCGGGTCGTATCGGTGACGGACTGGACGATGCCCCAGACGATTGAGTGGCCGATGAAGTCGGTGAGGACGTCGCCGACGGGGTCGTCCCGCATCCGCCCAGGGCCACCGCCATCAGCATCGTTCCAATGGCTGGCCCCATCAGTCTCAGTGCTTTCATCGGTGGCCTCCCGCAAACTCCGTGCTCGCTCGTTTGAGCAGCTTACGCGCATCGCAGCTACACCGGTCAAAGCTGAGCAACAATCCCAGCCGTTGAGCGCGTTGCAGGATATCGCAACCCCGCGAGCGCACGGAGGGAGCGGGATGAGAGGGGAAGCCCGGCGGATGCGAACGATGCGCTTCGATTGCGGGCCTCTGCGGAGCGTATGGCCTTCGCTGATGTTGCGTTTAGCAGCGTTTGCTGACACGATGCAGGCGTGATGACCAAGCCGATCACCATCCGTCTGGAACTGCCCGACTACAAACGCCTGGAAGGAGAGGCCAAGAGCCTGGGAATGCGCCCAGGAACGCTCGCCAAGGTGCTCCTCCACGGTTCACTCACCAACACCGGTGCACAGCAAACAGACGCCGCTCTCGCAGCCCTTGATCGGCTCGCGGCCTTGTCAGTGGGGAAGCCGATGGTGGACGTGGTGCAGTTGGTCCACGAGGCTCGCATGTCCCTCGGCGAGCAAGCCTCCTAGCCGGTGGTCGTTCTCGACGCGGGGGTGGTTCTGGCTCTGTTCACCCCCGATCCTGGTCAGGCTGCTGCCCAAGCTCAATACCGCTCCTGGGTCACCGGGGGGGAGGAACGCCACGCGCCGGCGGTGATGCCGTACGAGGTCATGAACGTCCTGGCCAGACTGCTTTGGGACGGTACGCTGACTTCAGATGATGCGGATGTCGTTTGGGCCAATGTCGGAGGGCTGGGGATCACGGTGCACCCGTTCAACCTTGGCGTCGATGGCCCGAGGTCGCTGGAGATCGCCCAGGTGCTCAAGCGTCGGCACGCGACGGATTGTTCGTACGTCACCCTTGCGGAACAGTTGGGGGCGGAGGTGTGGACTCTGGATGGTCCGTTCGCCCGCGCGGCCCAGGCAGCCGGTTTCCCCGTGCGCCTGGTGACGGAGGGGCGGTCACGAGCATGAGCTCGCCACTCGAAGAGCGCTTTGCCACCATCAACGGTGGGCGGATGCGCTACCTCATCGGTGGCCAGGGAAAGCCGCTTGTCCTCTGTCACGGCTTCGTCAGCAGTGGCGAGGAGTTCGGCGGCCGTTTCGCTGCCCTCACCAGCCAGCGCACTATCATCGCCCCCGACCTTCCCGGCAACGGACAGTCGGCCCCGTTACGGGGCCGTCGTCACACCTCAGACGCCATGGCAGACGGCGTCCAGGAATTGCTCACCCACCTCGGCGTTGGCGAGTTCGACCTTGGCGGACTCTGCCTGGGAGCCCCCGTGGCCTGCGCGATTGCCCGCGGCAACGAGAAGGCGGTTGGCCGGCTCATCCTCCACACCCCGCTCATCAGCCCCAACATGCTGCGCCGGTCGGTGCGCTGGCAGATCCGCACATACACCAGCCCGCCGCTCTGGTCGGCCATCTACTGGCTGAGCCGCCGGCGAGTGGTCAGCGATCTTTGGAAGCGGCTCGCCGTCGAGGGCGATGATGTCGACCGCGCGACAAAGGACATCAACTTCCGCAATCAGCAGCGTGCCCATCCGGATGCGGCCAGGGAGTGGTTGCGCGACGCGCTGGATCGCAGTGATGTCGGAGTCCTCGCCCGACGCACGCTGCCGACTCTCATCATCGTTCCCCAGGAGGATCGACTCGTCGATGTCGCTCGTCTACGTGAGGTTGCCGCCGGGTTGCGCAATGTCGATCTCTTTGTCGACAAGAACGGTGGTCACGGCTGGGGTCCCGAGGCGGTGGCGCGCCACCTCACGGTCATCCAGCGAGCTCTCGCCGAGGAGGACGAGACGCCTGCGACCTCGGGGGGATGTGAGGTCCCTGTCTGAGTGGCCGGTTGCCCGGCGGCGCCGGCGTATCCTCAATGGACGGCCCCTCAGGAGAACCACATCATGCGCATCGACTTCTTCTTCGACCCGTCCTGCCCCTGGTGCTGGGCCACATCCCGCTGGCTCACCGAGGTGGCTCCTCAGCGCGACGTCGATATCCGCTGGCGCTCCTTCAGCCTCTACGAGAAAAACAAGGAGCTGGAGAGCGAGTACGCCCAGAAACACCGCTCCTCCTCGCAGGCGGCACATCGCCTCCTCCGCGTGGCGGAGGCACTGCGTGCCGATACCGGCAACGATGCCGTCGCCGCCTTCTATACCGAGACCGGCGCCCGTGTCCACCAGGACGGGCAGGAACTCGAAGACGTGGATGCGGGCGACGTGCTGCGCGCTATCGGTGCTGCTGCATCGCACGCCTCCTCAACGACCGATGACACCTGGGATGCGGTCATCCGCGCCTCCATGGAAGAGGCGCTGGCACTCGCCGGCGGTGAGATCGGGGTGCCCTGCATCGCCTACGACCAGAAGGCGGCGTACTTCGGACCGGTCATCAGCCCGGCTCCGCAGGGAGAACGGGCGCTGGAACTCTTCGACGCCCTGGCAACGATGGCCCGCATGGACGGCTTCTTCGAGTTGAAGCGCACCCGGGACCGGCGGCCGGAGTTCCACGAGAGGCCGGAGACACCGAACCTCGCCGCGACGAGCCAGGCTCGCTGACCACCGGCCGACCCGCTACCCTCTGCGGTGATGGCTGAGATCGTCACCGTCTTTGTCCGCCCCGGGGATCCCTCCTGTGAGCGCGCCCTCGCCTATCTGCGCGAGCGCTCCATCCAGTTCC
This sequence comes from Candidatus Dormibacteria bacterium, assembly GCA_051002895.1. Taxonomy (GTDB): domain Bacteria; phylum Chloroflexota; class Dormibacteria; order Aeolococcales; family Aeolococcaceae; genus JBPCLW01. The sequence goes on from JBPCLW010000015.1 coordinate 17,033, forward strand.
AGATCGTCGACATCACCGCCGAGCCCCAGGCCGCCCAACTCCTCCTCAGCCGGGTGGGCCAGGTGGTCGTGCCCACGTTTGTTGTCGGTGACAAGCTCGTTGTCGGGTTCGATCCCGTGCAACTCGCCCGCTACCTGCCCCGCCAGGAGGAGCCCGCCGCTGAACCCGAGACCGAGCCCGCGGTGAACTTCGGAGCTGCGGTGCGCAGCGTCAGCCCCGAGGTGGCCCGCGCCCATGGGCTCCCCTACGCGTACGGCGCCGAGGTCGGTCCGGTGAAGCAGGAGTCCCCTGCGGCAACAGCGGGCATCGCCACCGGTGACCTCATCACCGAGATCGGCGCCTACACGCTCACCGGCGGGGCCGACCAGTTTCGCACCGCGGTTGCCGGCCGCCTCCCCGGCGACACCATGACCCTGACGACGATGCACGATGGCGAGAGCCGGGTGGTGGAGGTGCACTTTCCCCAGCCCGACGCGACGCCGGCTGTCGCGGAGGAGTTCACCGAGGTCGAGACGGGGCCGGGGGCCGCGGCGAAGCCGGGAACCGTCAGCGGCTGAGGCCGGCGAGGTCGATCACCAGCCGGGCGGCGGCTCGGTCCGGTTGAGCAGGCGGATGAAGTCCTCGGCGCGGGCCACGGCCTCCCAGCGACGGGTGAAGAAGTCCTGGCAGATCATTCGGCTGTCGGCCAGGCTGGTCACTGTGACCGCCCACTGGTTGAGGGCCTTGGCGACGTCGACCTCGTGGGTCTCGGAGTCGTTGCGCACGACCATGCCACTCGGCGCCGCCCGGCGCTGAGTCCCGTCGTTGCGTCGGGGAGACGCCATTGCCATCTCGAATTCCCTCCAGGGTCGACGTCAAGCCGGAGGTTCCGGCCGGCGCGCGGTGCTCATGCGTGATGCGGAGTGGACGCAGGGCAGCCGACCTGCCGAGCACTGTGACCGCAGCCCTCATTGTCGCTTATTTCGGGCGCCGAGAGAAGGGCCTGGTGGGCTGAGCCGTCAACCAGGGGCTGCGATCAGAGGCCCCCTACCCCGGTGGTGGGACGGACCTCGACCATGGCGTTCTGGGGGCCCGTCTTCCAACCGTCGCTCGTGATCGGATTGATGGCCCTCCCAGTGCCTCCCGCCGTGGTCTCAACAAAGAGCGCCACGGGTTGCCTGGCCTCACTGAGCGGAGCAAGGTAACTGACCTTCACCGTGAGCCGGCCGGTCTTGGTGGGTGTGCAGATCGCCTCGGCGTAGTGAGGACCTGTCTCCGTTGTGGTCCGGCAGGGCCCCTTGATGCGGATCTCGCTGAGGTCGATGGCAAGAAACCGTGGATGACCAGGAGTTAACGGGACCGCCGTGGATCCAACGATGATGTGGTCCTGAGTCCCGGGCGCGGGTGTACGGTCGTGCAGTTGGACCACGACCTCCTGCCGGACACGCGGCTCTGCCGCACCGCGTCGCGTGGGGCTGCCCTGGCTCCGGGATCGGAGAGTCACAGCGCGAAGATGCACACCGACAGGATGGGGCGCGCTCCACACGCATTCTCTCAGCCCGGGCGACCATAGTTGCGGAAGGGAGGAACCCGTGTTGCCATCGCAGGCATCGGCGATCTCCGCTGCGTTGCTGTTCCATCCGTTCAGGAACGGGTCCGTGACCGTTTCGGCGTACTCATGCGCCAACATGTGCTTCTCCGCGTTCGCGAAGACGAAGCGCGCATCGCCGGCAGGATGGCACCCAGCACTGGGAAAGGGGATGTAGTCATAGGCCACGCGCGAGTTGCCGGAGCCGACGTACCAGTGATACGCACACGACCCCCGATCGCCGTTCACGGATCCTTGATCCGAGAAGACGACGATCTGGCTGTCTGCAGACGTGGACCAGTGATTCTGGGCCACCGCGCGCTGTACCTCACCGGCGACGTCGCCCGGGCTGACGGTCTTTGGCGGCAACGACGAGTCGTGCCAGATGGCGGCGAGTCGCGGGTCGTTCCCCACCGGGCCCGAGGCGTCACGGAACTGCGTTGCCAGGACGGTCTGCCACGGTGATCCGGGGAGATTCTTGGCGAAGTCCGTGACCGCCTTCTCGGTGCCCGTTGGGTCGTGGTGCCAGCCCGGCCCCCAGAACACATAGGAGATCTGAGGATGGTGCTGCACACTCCCGCCGTGGAAGCCAATCGGGCCGACGCCATCGCTCAGCGCGGTCGGCAGCATTGCGGCTAGGGTTCCGGCATAGACGCACCCGGCGATCAGGCGTGAAAGGCATGCTCGCTTGGCGCCGGCAGGCAAGGGAACCCGCTCCTCATGACTGCCGGTCATCGCCGTGATGCTCCAGACATTGCTCACCCATTGTCGACCGCACTGACGGACACCGGGCAGACAGTCACCCCCCGCGTCGGTCACTCCTCGGTAGCAACGTCCAGGCTCAGTTGACCATCCTGGTCACCGATATCGTCGCTCTGCGCGGGAAGCGCTCCGGCCACCCACGCCGGCACCCGCCCCTCACGCGCACGCATCGACTCGATGATCGGTGGCGGGGGACGGGGCAGAGTAAGGTCGAGAAGATGCGCCATGTCGAAGGCGTTGACCACTGCGTAGTTACTGCGGTTGTTGTTCATCAGCACGTGTACGGGTACCCCATGCGCCGCCGCCGCCTTGATGGTCGGCACCCACTGCTCGAGTTCTCGGGGGCGATACAGGTAATCGAAGCGCTCCGCCGTAGTCGTCGCCTTCTTGTACCAGGTGGCTCGATTGCGTCCATGGAAACGAATGATGCTGAGCTTGGGCGAGGTGATCGCCAGGTGCGGCGGTGCCGTTCCGCTGCCGACCTGGGGCGCGTCGACGCCGACGAAGGTGAGGTCGAGTTCGCGCAGGAGGTCCTCGGTCTCCGGCCACCGCCCCTCGTCGAACCAGGAGCGGTGGCGGAATTCGATGGCGACGGTGTCAGCGGGATGGCGATCGCGCGTTTCCAGCAGCCACTCGCGGGCGCTGGGCCGGTTGGTAAACCAGGGTGGGAACTGATAGTGCACTGCGACCAGCCGGTCGGCGTCGCGGAGCGGCTTCAGACATTCGAGGAAGTCGCGTTCCTCGTCGGCGGTGGGGCGCCGCGCTTTCCCCGCCTCGCGCTCGTGGCCGGTGAGACTGCGGTAGGCCTTGATGTTGAAGCGGAAATCTCCGCCGGTTCGATCCACCCAACTCTGCACAATCGGGGGCTTGGGGATGCCGTAGAAGCTGGAGTCGATCTCCACGATGGGGAAGAAGCGGGCATAGAAGCTGAGCCGTTCCTTCTGCCGCTTGCCCCGCAGCTCCTCGGGATAGAACGCCTCGTGATCCAGCCAATTGCAGGTCCCCACCAGGATCTCGGCAGCAGCCACGATCGCTCCCTGTGACTCATGCTCTCGGGTGCCCACAGTACAGCGAGGTCACTTGGCCGGCGTCGGATCCACCCCGACCACGGAGTCGGCGGATTTAGCAGCGGAAGTGAGGGGGGTGTGCCTCACCCGGTACCGAGGACCGGCCGTCACTCGTGCCTGCCGTACGATGTGGCGAATGGAACGGGAGGGTGACCTGCTCAACCTTGCCGTTGCCGCATGTGAGGCCGCCGGTCGCGTGATCACCGCGTCACGTCCCGGCACCGTCACGGCTGAGGTGAAGGGCCACGGCGACTGGGTCACCGCTGTCGATCGTGAGGCCGAGGCCGCGGCGCTGGCAATCCTGCGCGCTGGGACGCCCGACATCCCCATCCTCGCCGAAGAGTCTGGCGGGGTTCGCGCCGACCGTCTCTGGGTCGTCGATCCCCTCGATGGCACCACCAATTTCGTGCGGGGATTCCCCATGGTGGGGGTGAGCATTGCCCTTCTCAGCGAGGGCGAGCCGTACATCGGCGTCGTCGGTGCTCCCCAGTTGGGAGAGCGCTGGCAGGCGGTGCGCGGTGGCGGAGCCCATGACGTCCGGGGTCGGCGTCTCAACATCCAGGAGGGCGCGGCACGGGGAGTCACCGCCACCGGCTTCCCTTTCCGGCTGCCGCAGCGCCGCGACGCTTACCTGCGGGTGATGAATCGCACCCTCGCTGAGATGGAGGACCTGCGACGTCCTGGGGCCGCCAGTCTCGACCTCGCCTATGTCGCCGCTGGTTCGTGGAGTGGCTTCTTCGAGCTTGGGCTGGCCCTGTGGGACATCGCCGCCGGGGCCCTACTGGTGCGCGAGGCCGGTGGGACAGTCACCGATTGGTCAGGAGACCCCCGGGCGGTTCTGGAGAGCGGCGACATCCTCGCGGGAAATCCAGCGTGGCACGCACTCATGCAGGACCTCTGTTCGGAGGTCTGAGCGCTGTTAGCGCGGATCGGTTGGCGGGCTGCGGTGCGCCCCGTCAGCGGCGAGGGCGCGAGCAGCAGTGAGCGCGACGAGCACGGCCGCGGCCGCACTGAAGATGATGACGACGGCCGCAGAGGCGCCGCTGACGAGGGCCTGGACCGCGGCGGCGAGGAGGAAGGCCGCTGCTAACGCCAGCCTCCACGAGCGCACTGGGGAAAGCCAGCCGCCAGAACCCCCGCTCCCCCGCAGCTCGGCTGGGGCCACCCAATGGTTGGGGGCATTGCTCTCGCCCGGCTCCATGTAGCGGCGGCGGAAGCGTTCGCTGGCGATGGGATCCCTCTCGTCTTCCTCGGGAGGATCCGGTGGCGGCAACGGGTCGGTCATCCAGGGGTCCATGACCGGTGGCGCCGCTCCCGCCGCCCGAGCGGCCCGCGTCCGGGCGCGGTGATGCCGGGCTCGGAGGATGGCGTAGGCACCGTTGATTTCCTTCATCTGGCGCTCCGCCGCCTCCCGCGCTCCGGGGTTGACGTCGGGATGGGCGCGCGCGGCCAGTCGCCGGTAGGCGGCGCGAATCGCCTCGGGGCTGGCCGACGCCTCCAGCTCCAAGACGCGGTACGGGTCGAGGGTGGGCATCGGTTGCAAGTGTCCCGCACGGCCACAGGTGGACGACGCCCGCGAGTTGCGAATCGAGAAAGCCCCGGGTCAGTCGGGGGCGGGAATGTCCCTGCTGGTGAACCGCCAAACAGCGAACGCATAGGCGGCAGCGGCAACCGCAGCGAGGAGGGCGAAATCGAAGAACGACGCACCCCCGCCGAGGATCGCCGCAGCGTTGAAGTGGTGAAAGAGCCCGTACGGCTGCCATGGCTGCGCTGGCTCCCAGTAGCCGCCCAGGACCTCGATGAAGTAGTTGACGATGAGGAACGCGAGGGTGACGGCCACCGCCGGTCCATTGCGATTCGCCGATGCGGATGACGCCAGGGCAACAGCGGCAAACGCGCAATACAGCAGTGTGCTGTTCAACCACACCAGCAGCAGCGCTCTCAACGGCACCTCTGCCGTGAGTCCCTCAAACGCGGAGCCGAGGAGGATGCCGAGGGCCGTCCCCAGAAGGGTGAGCAGGAGCATGGTGATCACCGTCAGCGCCACGGTGTTGATCAGCCTGGCCCGGCCAATGGGACGGGCCAACACCATCTCCAAAGTCCCCCGCTGCCGCTGGCCGGCGATTGCGGGAACGGTCACGCCCACCACGATCGTGCAGGCCAGGGCCACCAGCAGCGGGTGCTCGAACATGACCGTGATCACCCCGGGGAACGTGGTGAGGTCTCCCGAGCCGAATCGGTTGAAGATCTTGGGAAGACCCTGGATCGCGGCGGCGATCGCCTGGTAGATGACCGCTGCCAGGAAACCCCAGAGGGTTGCCCCTGCGAAGACGGCCAGAACCTTGGCGAGGTTGCGTCGCCACAGGAGGCGGAAGAAGGCGAGATTCATGGCCGGCCGGCCGGCGGATCCATCTGTCCGCCTTTCGGCGCGTCGCCATACATCTCCAGGAAGACGTCCTCGAGGCGGGCGGGTTCGATGGTGAGGTCAGCAACCGGCAACCCCGCGAGGCGGGCGAGGAGGGGGCGTACGCTTCCCGCCAGGCGGCCCGTCACCGCGTTGCCGGTCGCTGACCTCACCCACCGTCCGGGGAGTTCGGACAGGTCTGGGGCATCTCCGTCGAAGCGGATCTCGACGTGGCGGCGGCGGCGGGCGACCAGAGCACTGATGTGCTCAACGGTGACCAGTCGTCCCTGCCGAATGATCGCCACCCGGTCGCATACTCGCTCCACCTCGGAGATGATGTGGGAGGAGAAGAAGATGGTCTTTCCCTCCTCGCGGAGGACCGAGAGAAGCGCGTAGAAACTGTGCTGCACCAACGGGTCGAGGCCCTCGGTGGGCTCATCCATGATGATCAGGTCGGGGTTGTGCTGCAGGGCCTGCACGATGGCGAGCTTCTGGCGCGTTCCCTTCGAGTAGTCCCGCACCTTGCGACGCAGAGTTGTCGTATCGAGGTGGATCCGCTCGCAGATCTCAGCTCGCCGCGGACTCTCGCTGTGACCCAGGGCGGCGAGATCGTCGAGGGCGCGCTCCCCGGTGGTCACCTCGTCGAACGCGGCGTGGCTGGGGAGGTAGCCGGTGCGGCGAAGGATGGCGAGCCGATGGTGAGCAACGTCCAGGCCCAGCAGTTCAGCCGACCCTGCGCTAGGCCGCAGAAAGCCGAGAAGGAGTCTGATCGTTGTCGACTTCCCGGAGCCGTTGGGGCCGAGGAAGCCGAAGACCTCGCCCCCATTCACCGCCAGCTCGAGCCCGTCGAGTGCCTGCAACTCTCCGAAGCGCTTGCTCAGTCCCGTCGCCCTGATGGCGGTCGCGTCCGCTGGCATGGCACGCAAGCTTAGAGAACCGTCACCATCTGCGACACCGGTCCGCCCTGGGGCCGCCTTCGTAACCCCTGCAAGTCCGCATTACTTCCCCCAACATCTGCTGTGACTGATACGACACCCGCCTCCGGAACCCTTCTCCAAGGCAAGCGCATCCTCGTCACCGGGGTGCTCACTCCCAAGAGCATCGCGTACTCCATCGCCGAAGCCTGCCGAGATCATGGTGCCATGGTTGCGCTCACCTCCTTTGGCCGCGCCATGTCGCTCACCGAGCGCAGCGCTCGCCGCCTCGGCGAGGACGTCCCAGTGCTGGAGATGGACGCCACCAAGCCCGAGGACATGACCCGGGTCGCCGCGGAGCTGCAGACGCGCTGGGGCGCACTTGACGGTGCGGTCCACGCCATCGGCTACGCCCCCGAGGACTGCTTGGGCGGCCATTTTCTCGACACCCCGTGGGAGTCCGTCGCCACCGCTCTTCAGGTATCGGCCTTCAGCTTCAAGTCGATGAGCAGCGCTCTGGCCCCGCTCCTAAGTGACACGGGTGGCTCGCTGATCACCCTCACCTTCGACGCCACCGTCGCCTGGCCCCTCTACGATTGGATGGGCCCCACAAAGGCCGCCCTGGAGGCCATCGCCCGCTACTTGGCTCGCGATCTCGGTCCCCGGCGCATCCGGGTGAATACGATCTCCGCCGGTCCCCTGGAGACGATCGCGGCCAAGTCCATCCCCGGCTTCCACGGCCTCAAGGATGCCTGGGAGTCAATGGCCCCGCTGGGCTGGGACAGCAGCGACGCCTCGACGGTTGCGGGCACGGCGGTCTACCTCCTCTCCGACCTCTCCCGCGGTGTCACCGGGGAGATCATCCACGTTGACGGTGGGTATCACAGTCAGGGGGCGCCTCCCCAGCCGCAGGGGGAGGGATGAGCGAGAACGGCGCCGCCCGCCGGGTGGTCATCACCGGGCTCGGGGGGATCTCCCCGTTGGGCAACGACGCCGAGAGTACCTGGGCGGGTGCGCGTAATGGCCGCAACGGGGTGGCGCCGATCACCCTCTTTGACGCCTCGGCGATGAACACCCATTTCGCCGCCGAGGTCAAGGGCTTCGACGCCGACGCTGTGGTGGGCCGCAAGGAGGCCCGGCGCAGCAGCCGCTGCTCTCATCTCGCTCTCGCCGCGGCGCGCGAGGCGGTGGCCGACTCCGGTCTCGACGTACCTTCGATGGCAACTGAGGTGGGCGTGCTCATCGCCTCCGGCGTCGGGGGGTTGGAGTGGCTCGAGGATCAGACGGTTCGCCTCCATGAGCAGGGGCTGCGCCGGGTGTCTCCTTTCACCGTCCCGGCGATGATTGCCGACATGCCCGCCGGCCTTGTCTCCATCGAGCACAAGGCCAAGGGGCCCAATTTCGCCATCGTCTCGGCGTGCGCCTCGGCGGGCAACGCCATCGGCGAGGCGGCGGAATGGATTCGCCGCGGTGACGCCACCGCGGTGATCACCGGTGGCACCGAGGCCTCGATCTGCTCGCTGGGCATCGCCAGCTTCAACGCCATGCAAGCACTCTCTACCCGTAACGATGCACCCGCGCGCGCCTCCCGCCCCTTTGACAGGGACCGCGACGGTTTCGTGATGGGCGAGGGGGCCGGTATCCTCATCATCGAGGACCACGAGCATGCCGTTCGTCGCGGCGCCAGGATCCACGCTGAGTTGGTTGGCTACGGTGCCAGCGCCGACGCTTCACACATCACCCAGCCCGACCCCGATGGTGATGGCGCCCGTCGCTGCATCGGCTCTGCGCTCCGCCGCGCCGGGTGCAGTGCCGAGGATGTGGGATACATCAACGCCCATGGCACCTCAACGCCTCTCAACGACGCCGCTGAGACGAGGGCGGTGAAGGCGGCGCTCGGAGAGCGTGCCACCACGGTGCCGATGAGTTCTACGAAGTCCATGCACGGTCACCTGCTGGGCGCCGCCGGCGGTGTCGAGGCGCTCATCACCGTTCTAGCCATCCGCGACCAATTCGTACCACCCACCATCAACCTCGACGAGCCCGACCCCGAATGCGATCTCGACTACGTGCCCAATGTGGGTCGTGCCGCCACGATTGACCTGGCCCTCTCCACGAGCTTTGGCTTCGGTGGGCACAATGCCTGTCTCGCCTTTTCTCGATACCGGGCCTGACCACTCAGTGGCGCCCGGCGGGGGCTTTGCTTTTCCCTGGCCACGTGACTAGGATGACGGTCGTCATGGAACCGCTGGAGCCCGTCGCGCCGCGCCGGATCCGGCCGGTTGGAGGAACCAGATGAGGCAGAGAAAGCGAGTTTTCGCCCTTCTCCCGGGTATGGGCCTGATGCTGTTGGCCGCATGCGGCGGTGGTGAGAGCGGACAGTCCTCGTCATCGTCGGGGGGCGCCAATGTCGGTGGCTCCGTCAGCGTTTGGGCAGTCTGGACCGGTGCCGAGCAGAAGGCCTTCCAGCAGGTGCTCGACGGCTTCCATCAGCAGTCGGGGACGACGGGCAACTTCCAGTCCAAGGGTGACCAGTTGCCCACCGTCTTGGGCACCGCGATCACGGGTGGTGCCCCCCCCGACGTCGCCATCCTTCCCCAGCCCGGTCTGCTCCACGACCTCGCGGCCAAGAACGCACTCAAGCCCATCGACAGCATTGCCGGCGACGCGGTGAACGCCAACTTCGCCAGCGTCTGGAAGAACCTTGGCAGCGACGGCGGCAAGCTCTACGGCGTCTATTTCAAGGCGGCCAATAAGAGCACCGTCTGGTACAACACCAAGGCGTTCAGCAACGCCGGCATCAGTTCTCCGCCGAAGACGTTTGATGAACTTGTCACGGATGCCGGTACGCTGAAGCAGTCGGGTGTCACCCCGTTTTCCATGTGCGGCGGCTCGGGCTGGACGCTCACCGACTGGTTCGAGAATGTCTACCTGCAGACTGCGGGCATCGACAAGTACAACAAGCTCGCCCAGCACCAGATCCCCTGGACCGATCCCTCGGTCACAACTGCCTTCCAGACGCTGAACAAGCTCTTTGGCGATCCCACGAATTTCCTGGACGGCTACCAGGGCGCGGTCAGCAAGGCCTTTCCTGACTGCGTCAACGGCGCCTTCGGCAGCAACGCCAAGGCCGCGATGGTCTTCGAGGCAGACTTCGTGGGCACTACCATCAAGGGCATCGGTGGTCAGCAGCCCGGAACTGATTACAACTTCTTCCCCTTCCCGAGCATCGGTGGTGGCGGCGGCAAGGTGTCAGCCGGCGGTGACGTGGCGGTCATGCTCAAGGACACCCCGCAGGCGCGGGCCCTCATGCAGTACCTCGCCGGCCCCGATGCTGGCGCCACCTGGGCGAAGCTCGGCGGGTTCATCTCCCCAAACAAGAAGGTTGACTCCTCCAACTATCCCGATGACATCTCCAAGGCGCTGGCCAAGGCGGTGGTGGACGCCGGTGACAATGTTGCCTTCGACATGAGTGACCAAGCCCCGGCCTCCTTTGGCGGCACCGCCGGGTCCGGCGAGTGGGCTGACCTGCAGAACTACCTACGGAATCCCAGCGACATCAGTGGCACTACGGCCAAGCTGGAGGCCGACGCCAAGACGGCATACGGACACTAAGCACGTGGCGCTGGTCGGAGCGCGGAGCCACGCCGGGCGTGTGCTCCGCGCCAGTGCCGCGCCGGTGGCGGCCGCGGCTGCCAAGCCGCTTCCTGAAGCCGTCACCAAGCGCATGCCTGGCGGTGGTGGCTGGCGATCCCACGTCGTTTCCTGGCTGTTCCTGGTTCCGGCCGCGGTGCTTCTCGGTGCCATCGTCGTCTACCCGCTCTTCGCCACCGTCGTTCGCAGCACGTACGACAAGGCGGGTGACCACTTCGTCGGGTTGAGCAACTACACGGCGCTGTTCGGCACCGCTGATCTACTGGTCGCCATTCGCAACAATGTCCTCTGGGTGATCGTCGCGCCCTTCATGGTCACCTTCCTCGGGCTCATCTTCGCGGTCCTCACTGAGCGGATCCGCTGGAGCACCGCCTTCAAGACGATCATGTTCATGCCCATGGTATTCAGCCTCTTCGCATCGGGACTGACCTGGCGGATCGTTTATGAGACCGATCCACATCGCGGCGTCATCAATGCGGGAATCGCCACCGCTGCCAGTGTTGTCAACCCCCCCGGGCTGTACACCGCACCCACGCTGAAGCCGAGCGCTGGCGCCCGTCTCGCTGACGCTGGCGTCGCCTATGAGAGCGGCGCGGTGAACGGCGGCGGCGCGGTGACCATGGGTTTCACCGGCATTCCCGCCGATGCCATGCCGCCGCATGCCAGCCAGGCCCACCCGCCGCAGGCCGCAGCTGGCGCGGTCACCGGCGTGGTGTGGCGCGACTTCGCTCCTGGTGGCAAGGGGAAGATCGGCCAGATCGATCCCGGTGAGTTGGGGATGCCGGGGGTCCGGCTGACGCTTCTCGACTCCTCCGGTTCCTCGGTGGCCACCGTCAAGAGCACCGATGACGGCGGCTTCCGCTTCGACAACGCCACCGGCAGCGGCTATCGGGTCCGCGTCGACGAGAGCAATTTCAAGGCCGGCTTCACCGGGATCGACTGGCTCGGCACCACGTCTTTGACGCCGACCTCGCATCTCGGAACAACTGGCCAGGCCCTGCTCTCCGTTCCTCTCGTCGTCATTGCCGAGATTGTCACCATGCTGTGGATCTGGGCGGGGTTCTCCATGGTCATCATCGGCGCCGGCCTGGCGGCGCTCAACCGCGAAGTGCTCGAGGCGGCGCGTATCGACGGTGCGACCGAATGGCAGACGTTCCGCCGCGTCACGTTGCCCATGCTCTGGCCGGTGCTCATCGTGGTGCTGGTGACGATGTTCATCAACGTGCTGAAGATCTTCGACATCGTGTTGGCGATGCCACCGGACTCGTCTGCCCAGGCGAGCAACGTCATCGCTCTGATGATGTGGCGCATCGGCTTCACCGGTGGCGGTGACTTTGGTCTGAGCAGCGCGGTAGCGGTGCTGCTCTTCATCCTCGTAATCCCCGCCATGGCCTTCAATCTGAAGAGGATCAGAGGATGAGCGCGGTCGTCGCGGCCCAGCCGCCCGCATCGGTGGGAACTGCCACACGCCGGCTCCGCCTGCGTCGGCGACTGGGACGCGTTGTGTTCAACATCGTCCTCGGTCTCATTGCGTTGTTCTGGCTGGTCCCCACATTTGGCCTGATGCTGACATCGCTGCGCCCGGGTCAGAGCTACTTCAGCGACGGCTGGTGGACTGTGTTCACCAAGCCGACCCAGCTCACCCTCGAGAACTACAAGGGCATCCTCTCCAACGGCACCATCGTCGGCAGCCTGTTCACCACTGTGGCCATCTCCATACCCGCCACCATCCTGGTGGTGGTCACCTCAGCACTGGCAGCGTACTCGCTGGTGTTCGGTCGCTGGAGGGGTCGCGACTGGGTGTTCATCGTCATCGTGGCGCTGATGGTGGTGCCATTGCAGATGGCGCTGATCCCGGTTTCCAGCCTGTACCGGGTACTGGGGCTCTTCGGCAACATCCTCGGGGTCATCCTCTTCCATGCCGCCTTCGGGCTGCCCTTCGGGATCTTCCTGATGCGCAACTTCTACACGGGCATCCCCCGGGATCTGCTGGAAGCTGCGCGGATCGACGGCGCCGGCGAATGGACGCTCTTCCGCAGGGTGGTGATGCCGCTGGGTTTTCCGGCGATGGCGTCACTTGCCATCTTCCAGTTCATCTGGGTGTGGAACGACCTGTTGGTGTCTCTGGTCTTCCTGGGTAGCTCGCCAAACCAGCCGGTGACCGTCGCTCTCTTCAGCCAGCTCCGACAGTTCGGCAACAACATCGACATCATCTCCCCGGCGGCATTCCTCTCCATGGTGGTGCCGCTCATCGTCTTCTTCGCGTTTCAGCGGTACTTCGTCCGCGGCGTCCTCGCCGGGGCGGTGAAGTGAAGGAGAGCTCATTACAATGGCGAATGTCGTCCTCGACAATCTGACCAAGCGCTACCCCGATAATGTCGCTGTCAACGAGCTGAGCCTCGACATCAGGGACGGCGAGTTTCTCGTGCTCGTTGGGCCCTCCGGCTGCGGCAAGACCACGGCCCTGCGCATGATCGCCGGCCTCGAGGAGATTTCCGATGGCCGCCTGCTCATTGACGGTCAGGTGGTGAACAATCGCTCCCCCCGCGACCGCGACATCGCCATGGTGTTCCAGAGCTACGCCCTCTATCCGCACATGACCGTCTTCGACAACATGGGCTTCGGTCTCCAGTTGCGCAAGCGGCCCAAGCAGGAGATCGCTGCGGCGGTCACCGAGGCGGCGCGCACGCTGGACCTCGAGGACTACCTGCACCGCAAACCTGGTCAGCTCTCCGGAGGACAGCGTCAGCGCGTCGCCCTGGGCAGGGCCATCGTTCGCGATCCCGCCGCCTTTCTCATGGATGAGCCGCTCAGCAACCTCGACGCCAAGCTGCGGGTACAGACGCGTGCTGAGATCGCCCGGCTACACCAACGTCTCAAGGCGACGATCATCTACGTCACCCACGACCAGGTCGAGGCCATGACCATGGGTGACCGAATCGCGGTGATGCGTCACGGCGTCCTCCAGCAGGTGGGCACGCCCCGCGACCTCTACGAGCATCCCGACAATCTCTTCGTCGCCGGCTTCATCGGTTCGCCGGCAATGAACTTCATGGACGTCGAGAGGCAGGCGAACGGTGATGGCATGGATCTGGCGGGAGCCGGTGTCCAGATTCGCCTCTCCGAGGCTCAGAGCGCAGCTGTGACGGCGTCGGGAGCGTCACAGCTGACCGTGGGCGTGCGCCCAGAGCACCTCGAGCGCTCACCCGGGCATGACGGCGTCGTGCTCGATGCCGCTGTCGAGGTCGTTGAGTTTCTGGGCCACGAGGAACTGCTCCACCTGCGATCGGGAGAGCGCGATGTTGTGGCCGTGCTCGACGCAGGTCAGGGTGGTGCCGTCGGTGACGAGGTGTCGCTGCATGCATCGGCGTCGCTGCTCCACCTCTTCAATCGAGAGACCGAGGAGGCGATCCGGGTCTGACTGTCGGCGACGGCCGGGCCGGCCAGAGTCAGCCGGTGGCCGGCGTCTGCCGAGCCTTCTTGGCGTCGGCACGCCGCGCCGCCTTGGCGGTTGACGGCGCCTTCGGCTTCTTCTCCTGCTTCTTGGGAGCTCCGCGGCTCTTCTCACTGGGCATGGCGATCGTCTCCTTGTGAGTGGTGGCAGGCGACGGCCGGCCCGCCCATTCTATGGGGATCGGGCTATCGTTCCACTCGATATATCGCCGCCTCGAGACATAGCGACAATACCGAGCTTGCAAAGTCGGCGACCCGGCGCTAGCCTCAGTCGGTGAGCACACGGGGCGGATTCCTCGCGCGACGGTCGAGTAGAGCCAAGGCAGCCATGTTGGCCGCGGTGATCGCTGTGGTGATCGCCATGCCGGCCGCTGGGCTACTGCTGCTTCGTCCCGGAGCACAGGCGACCATCCGATTCGGGCAAGCCCATGTCGCGGCTCCCTCGACGTCGAAGCTGTTGCCCGCACTGCCGTTCGCTCCGCCAACACCCCCGCCTGCACCCGTGCCTGCGGCTGTCGCCCCGGTGGCTGCCGCCCAGAGCGCCCCGGCGCACCCGCTTTCTCGGCTGATCATCAGCCGCATTGGGGTGAACGCGCCCGTGGAGTCCGTGGGCACCAATTCCGATGGCAGCATGGGCGTACCGGCCACGTGGAACGATGTGGCCTGGTTCAACGGCGCCACCGAACCGGGCCTCCCCGGGGACGCTGCCATTGATGGGCATCTCGATTCCACCACCGGGCCTGCCGTCTTCTGGCGCGTTCACGAACTGCGACCGGGGGATCAGCTTGTTGTGGTGTTCGCGGATGGCGAACAGCGCACCTTCCATGTCACCGGATCGCACAGTGTGGCGGCCGGATCCACCCTGCTGTTCCGCCCCGGTGGTGCGGCGCACCTCATTCTCATCACCTGCAGCGGAACGTGGCTGCGCGGGCAGCATCAGTACTCGGACCGCTTGGTGGTGGATACCATCCGCATCGCCTGACTCCCATGCCTGTACTGTGGGGCGGATGGGAGTATCGGTTCGAGCGGAGGGCGTCAGCTTCTCCTATCACTCCGGCCGACGCGAGGTCCCCGTTCTCCGCGAGCTCGACCTCGACCTCGAGGCCGGCGCATATGTCTCACTGATGGGGTCATCGGGCGCGGGCAAGAGCACCCTGCTGGGCCTGCTCGGTGGGTTGATCCCACCTCAGCAGGGCACGCTCGCTGTCGGCGACAGATCTCTCACCTCGATGAGAAATCGTGCCCTGGCCGGCTATCGGCGGTCGGTCATCGGCTTTGTGTTTCAGCACTCCGGCCTGGTCGATGTTCTCACCGCGCAGGAGAACGTCGAGCTTGCCCTGGGCTTGGATGGTGTGCCGCGAAAGGCGCGTCGCTCGCGGGCCCGTGAGGCTCTCGACTCGGTCGACCTGGCAAGTCGCGCAACCCACCGTCCATCGCAGTTGAGCGGAGGTGAACGGCAACGGGTGAGCATTGCCCGTGCCCTGGTGACCAATCCTGAACTGATCCTCGCCGACGAGCCAACCGGCAATCTCGATGAGGAAACCTCGACCTCCATCCTCGATTTGATGGAGCGCATCCGCGAGGATCATGGCTGCACCCTCGTGGTGGTGACACACAACTCGTCCGTCGCCCGGCGCGCACCTCGCACGCTCGTTCTCGACAACGGACGATTGCGGATCGCACGGCGGCGGTCGGACGGAGCCGGCGGTCCCGACACCTCCGATGCCGGAGACAGCACATGAGTTGGCGGGACGCCTGGGCGCTGGGGTTGCGCAGCCTGCGACGGCGGCGCGGCCGTGCTGCGCTGACCATCATTGCGGTCGCGCTCGCTGCGGGGCTCTTGGTGGCACTGGTGAGCATCGCTCAGACCGCGGACTCGCGCGTGCTCAGCGAACTCGGCAAGGGCGGCCCCACCGATGCCATCAAGGTCGTCGCGGCAGAGCCCAGCGCATTCCAACCCGACGCCGACAATCCAGCGCCGGGAAAGGCCAAGGACATCAACGCGGTGGTGGAGAAGAACATCTCCTCGCTGCCGGAGGTGTCGGCGGTCAGTCCGGTTCTGGCGATCCACGCCCTCATGGTTCCGCTGGCTCCGCTCCCAGCGGGGATCCCCACGCCCACGCCGAATCCTGCCACGCAGACATTCCCCCGCGGCGGGGTTGGCATTCCCCGGCTCCCCGATCCCTTCGTGGACAGCATGGTTGGGGTTGATTTCAACTCCATCGACGTCCTCCCCATCACCGTCCTCGCGGGCCGGCTGCCGAGCGCCACCTCAACGACCGAGATCGCTGTGACTCAGGGGTACCTCGACAGACTCCATCTCCCACCGCAACCGCTCACCTCGGTCCTGGGAACCACGTTGGAAATCGCCGAACCGCAGGTGCAACGCCCTGGTGCGCAGGTCCACTTTCGCACTCGCCGGATCCGCACCACCATCGTGGGGGTCGTCGCCCAGCAGGCGGGGGACGGCCAGGTCATGGTTCCGCTTGCAGAGACAGAGCGGGCCAGAGAGTGGGCACTGGCCGGGGTTGCCGACAAGGACTTTCCTCTGCCCACGTCGACGTATAGCGGGCTGCTGGTCATCGCCTCGAGTCTCGACGCGGTCCACCGGGTGCGACAGTCCGTCACCGGTCTTGGCTACTCCACATCGGCGCCGGAGCACCTCGTCGCCTCGGTGCAGAAGTACCTCCACGTTGTTGACCTCGTTCTCGGAGCCATCGGACTCGTGGCTCTGGTCATAGCCGCGCTGGGCATCGCTGACGCCCTCTTCGCGGCGGTTCGCGAGCGTCGCCGAGAAATCTCCACCCTGAAGGCAATCGGGGCGCGCGATCGTGATGTGGTGCGGTGGTTTCTCGTCGAGGCACTGGTGATCGGTTTCTTTGGGGGACTGCTGGGCGCTGCGGTGGGCCTTCTGGTTGCGTTTGGTGTGGGCGTCAGCGTCAACCAGTACCTGGTGGAACAGGGACTGCGGGGGATCGATCTCGGTGGAGTTCCCGTGTGGATCGTGGCCGGCGGCATCGCCGGTTCGTGCACTCTCTCTGTGCTCGCGGGTGCGATTCCCGCCTGGCGAGCGGCTCGATTGCCGGCCTTTGAAGCCATCGGGGGAGGCGCGTGAAGCTATCCGCGCGTGTGGCGCACGTCGGCATCGCGGTTGGGTACCTCTTGAGTTGCGCTGCATGCGGGGCCTCGACCACTCCGCAGATTCCCGGGGCTGCTGTGTCCGTTTCCTCACCGGGAAAAGCGCTGGTGTACACCGCGGTTGGCGCCAGTGAGACCGCCGGTGTTGGTGCCGACATCGATCGCTTCCGCGACGCCTGGCCGGCGGTGCTCTACGCCAGCGCGCTGCCGACCGCCGCTGTGTACTACAACCTTGGGATCAGCGGCGCCACCATCCCCGACGCGTTGACCGACGAACTGCCACGCGCGCTGGAGTTGCATCCTGATCTCGTCACCGTCTGGCTGAACGTCAACGATCTCGTCACCGGCCGCGATGTGGCGACGTACCAGGCCGGCCTCCAACAACTGGTCCGAGCACTGCGCCAGGGCGGCCACGCCAAGGTGCTCGTCGCCAACACCCCGGTGCTCAGCGGTCTGCCGTTGGTGAAGGCCTGCCTCGGCGAGGGGCCGTTTCCCTCTGGAGTACCCGCGGGGGACGTTTGTCCGCTCTCCCGGGGCGACGGCCAACGCTGGACCGCCGCTGCACTCGACGCGCAGGTCGCCGCATACAACCAAGCGATTGCCCGGGTGGTGTCCGGCGAGGGCGCGGTGCTCGTGGATCTCCATAGTCAGGGAGACGTTGCAACGTTGCATCCCGAGGACGTCGACCGCGAGGATGGATTCCATCCCAGCGACGCTGGCCACGCGGCCATCGCTGCTGTCTTTGCTCGCACGCTTCAGGCTTCCGGCGGTCCCTGACGGGGGAGGTTCGAGCTGATAGCGT
The DNA here is from genome assembly GCA_051002895.1 of Candidatus Dormibacteria bacterium. GTDB lineage: Bacteria > Chloroflexota > Dormibacteria > Aeolococcales > Aeolococcaceae > JBPCLW01. The sequence goes on from JBPCLW010000015.1 coordinate 34,794, forward strand.
TCGCTGTGACGGAGGAATGTTCATCGTGGATGGCGATCTCATCACCCCGGACGGGATCACCATCCCCGTGGGGGCCATGAGTTGGCGATTCTCCCGCGGCACTGGTCCCGGCGGCCAGGGGGTCAACACCACCGACAGCCGGGTGGAATTGCTCGTTGACCTGGGCGCTCTCGAGGGGATGAGCGATGCGGCGGACCGGGTGCTAGCGGTCATGGGCGCGTCGGTCCGGATCGTGGTGACCACCGAGCGGTCGCAGTTGCGCAATCGCGAGATCGCATTGCAGCGGCTGGCCGAACGGGTCGATGCCGCCGCTATCCCGGTGACACCGCGTCGCCCGACGCGCCCCTCCCGCAGTTCGGTGAGGAACCGCCTGGAGGCCAAGCACGAGCGCGCCCAGGTCAAGGCCAGGAGGCGCCCGGCCGGTAGCGATGATTCCTGAGGCGTCAGGGGTTCGTCGTCACCGGTCCTCTGCTCGCGAGGCTCCCTGGGCGGCCAGAGTTGCGGCTTTGTCGCCGCCGCGACCGCGCAGAACGATGGCGAATGCCACAGCGATCAGTGCGCCGACAAGCGGTCCCACCACGTAGACCCAGTAATGCGAGAGGTCACCGCCAACCAGCGCGGGTGCCAAGGAACGAACCGGATTCATCGAGGCGCCACTCACCGGTTCGGCCCAGAGCCCGGCCAGCGCGATGTACCCACCCACCGCGATAGCCGAGAGCGGACCAACGTTTTGCGCACTCGATGCGGTACCGAGGATGGTGCTCACCAGTCCCAGGGTCAGCACTGCCTCGATCAGCATTGCCTGCAGGTCATTGATGGTCGCAGCAGGGATGGTGGTGCCGAATTTTCCGGGCCGGCCGAAGAGGGCCCAGAGGAAGAGGCAGGCGAGAATTCCGCCGGCGACCTGCGCGATGACATAGCCAAGAACGCGCCGCCATGGAAACTCGCGGCGCAGCGCAAACGCAATGCTCACCACGGGGTTGAGATGGGCCCCGCTGACCCGTCCCATGAAGAGGATCACGGCCATGACCACAAGCGCCGGTGCGGTGACCGCAGCCAAACGTGATGGCGGCGTCGCCGTGACCATGGGGACCACGTCGCCGCCCACGGCGACGAGCACGAGCAGGAAGGTCCCCAGCACCTCGGAGAAGAGACGGCGCCATTCATAGGACAGGTCTTTGAAGTCCCGCACCCAGGGCGGCTCGTGGCCTCCATGGACGGGTGACTCCGGCCTCATCTCGGGCGCCGATTCTGCCATCACTGCGCAGTATGGGCGTAGCCGCCGGCCTCATCACGGACAGTGGGGTGATCGTCCCGTTCGTGCCGGAGATCGACGCGATCACGGGCATGCAACTGCTCCTTGCCCGAATGGACGAACTGCATGGTGCCAATGAAGGTTTGCGGAGAATTGCATGTGTGCCAGTGATGGTCGACAGCAATTGGCGATGGACGACGGCCTGCTGACCCAAAAGCAAGCCATCTTGATTGGGCAAGGCATACGAAATCCGCAGTTGGCGCAAGAGCTGGTCGCAGCGGTTCAGGGGTTGGATGAGCGGACCACTCGCGCGGTCGTCAAATTTGCCCGGAACGCCTCGGCAGATGCACCTCCGGCGGAAAGCGTCGCGGCCCCACAACAGCAGGTTGCTGTCCAAGGCGTCGCAGTGTTGGGAGCCGACGTGAGTGCCGGCGTCCGTGGAGGAGGGATGGCTCGACGGTTGGGCGCACCGACCACCTCCCCGACCCGTCTCGCCGCACCCTTCAGCTAGCGTTCCAACGCTGCCGGCGCAGTCGAGGGCACGTTTAACGCTCGCGGACTGGGACTCACCCGCCTTCGGAGCCATCTCCCGCCCCTATAGCTCTCATGCCCTTACTCCGATTCTGACGTGTGCATCTCCGGCACCGGCGTTGAGTTCGTAGCCCGGCTCTTTTGGGGTTCATGGTTAACCCATGCACTAACGATTGAATACACAACGACACCACCCACGGCGCCAAGCGCGACCATGAATCCGGGCTGGGGCTGAAAGTTGAGCAATGACCTCGCCGCGATGCCGCCATCGGTGCCGAAGTCACGGTTGAACGCAGCTTTTATCGAGGCGACCACTGCCGCCTCGTTCAGCAGGAGGCTAACCCCGGCAGCTGACGATAGGGTCACTGCGACGACCGCCCGGCGAGGAATGCGCGCTGCACTAGACGCGACTCCCAGAAGAATGAGAACGAACGCTGCAATTGCCCACGCTCGGATCCCGATGTTGAACGGGTTCTCCGCTCCCCAGCCGCCTGCTCCGTTCACACCACAGTCGCGGTTCAAGCTAGGTGCACGACCGTCGATCATGTCGAAGCCGGAGTACGCGAGAACCCCACTGTCGCAGGTGGCCGACGCGCCAACCGCCTTGTCGCTGGTGGCGAGGCTGAGCCCTAGGAACGGCAGGAAGAAGCAGAGAGCCGCGCAGGTGAGGAGCGCGGGCGCGATCTTGCGGGCCGCTCTCTCAGTAAACACGGCAGCGGTCGGATTTCACGTTGTTGAGCCGAGCTCGATGCGGCGGTCTGACTCCGGAATGATCTCTTCCGCTCGTCAGGTGCAACGCGACGGCAGCGGCGTTGTGGGAGGTCGTCGCCGCAGCGCGGTCGAACGCTGCATTCCCGAGTTCACTCCGCTCCTGTACGTCTAGCACTCTGAGAGCCAGAAGGTGCAAGCCACGAATACCCTCCCGTCTCCAGACCGCCCATTCTCGCCGCGGTAGCGGCGCGCTAGTCCGTGATTGCGGCGTTGTTCGGCCACCTCGTCCGCCGTCGCGACCATTCGGGGCCGATCGTAATCGAGGGAATCGAGTCCACGCAGCAAGAGGAGGGCCGCGTCGAGTGAATCACGCTGGGAAAAGTGAAGCCGGCCGCCGAGCGTGACCGGTCGATCCGCCATCAGTTGCGCACACGGTGACAGGCGGCGACCGTGAAACCAAACGCGCATGCTTGAGCGCCGTCGCCAAGGATTGCTCGAGCACCCCATTTGCTCAGCGGCGGTGTCGCACCCGTCGCAGGCAATGCGGCAAGCTCGAAGGCCCAGATCGTGGCACCTAGGATCGCTCCGCCGCGCATCACGCTCATCCGTGGCTTCAGATCCATGATCAGTGTCGCCACCACTCCCCAACTGGGCCCGTACGTCCACCGCATCGCCATTCCGACCACCGACGCCTGGCCGTCCGTTAGCGACTTGTCGAAGTATCTGCGAGTCAGCGCCTTCGCCATTTGCGATGGTGCAACGACGGGCACGACGCCCGGGCTACCGCCCGACGTCAAACGTGCGACCAGCGCCTCAACGGTTGTGCCTACAAAACCAGCGATGAGCGCGTCTTGGACAGTCGATGCCCGCGTGTAGCGATTGGTCATCAGGTGGCCTCACACTGCTCCGCATCCGTCACGGCGTTTTTGTGTTCAATGCTCGTGCTCGTCGCTGAGGCCTACCGCACATTCAAGCATCAGCGCGTGAACGAACGCTTGCGGGAAATTTCCTCGGAGCTGACGTTGTCGAACGTCGAATTCCTCGGTGAAGAGGCCTGGCGGACCGCAGCCCGCACGATTGCGCTCGAACCAGCGTGCGGCGCGCACGCGATCTCCCGCCTTAGCCCAGGCCAGGGCCATCACAAACCCACAGAGAAGGAACGCGCCCTCCGCCTCACCGAGCGGACGGTTGTCGGGTTGAAACCTATAGCAATAGAAGTCCTCGGTCAGCTCGGCCTCAACGGCGTGAAGGGTCGCAAGGGTGCGCGGGTCATGGGAAGGTACGGCACCCCGAATCCCGGCGAGCAGTAGCGCCGCGTCGACGCGGGAATCATCGTATGCGCGTTGCCACCGACCAGAGGCATGGAGCCCGTGCCGCGCCGCGTCGGCAGTGATCGCGTCGGCAAGCGCCAGCCATTGGGCAGCCCGTATACCGGCATCCGGGCGAGCACTGACCGCGCGAAGTCCTGCGGCGCAGATGAGACGACTATGCGTCCACTGCTTGGCATCGAGCTCCCAAATTCCGGCGTCGGCCTCGGACCACCGTTGCGTGATCGCCTCGGCCGCAACCTCGGCCGCGCGCCATCCGGTGGCATCGAGGTGGTCATGGGAGGAGGCAGCAGCGAAGAGCAGCAACGATTCACCGAATACGTCAAGTTGAAACTGCTCATTGACATGATTGCCGACGACGTTGCCACCACCTGGATAACCCGGCAAGGTGATAGGGTGTTGATCTGGCACTCTGCCGCCTGAGGTTGTGTAGGCCGGAGTCAGATGAGGACCATCGGCAAGAAGACGGTCCGCAACAAACCGCACCGCGTCATCCATAAGCGAAGGATCGCCTGCCTTGGCAACCGCCTGGCCGGCCAAGCACTGATCACGAATCCACACATAGCGGTAGTCATAGTTGCGTCCCTGTTCGGCTCGTTCAGGCAGCGACATCGTCGCGGCAGCGACCATGCCACCACCACTACTGGTCAAGCCGGACAGGACCGCGTACGAATGACGCGCGTCGCGCGTCGCTATGGCTTGTGCGAACGAGGGAATGCGTCGCTTCCATTCCGCCTCGGTAGCAACCCACGCGACATCTGCTGACACAGCGTCGCCACGGTCATCACCCTCATCGACAAGGAAGAGAAGATCGTGATGCGTACCCGGCTCGAGGTGGAGGTCGAAGCTCAGCACCTTGCCGCCATGACCGTCGGATCGTAGTTCTGCCGTGTCCGCCCCGATCCACCGCAGGTGAGCATCGCCGGCGCGCATGCGCCAGTGGCCATCGTCGCCCAGATGCACCGACCGTGGCGGAACACGGCCATAGTCGCCGCGCGGATCGAGTAGCACCCTCACATCAGCAGTACCTCGCACAGCCTGGATGCGCCGCATGACGAGCGCCTGGTCACTCCGGCCTGGCAAGGCCAGCGCTTCGCGGCACTCGACGGCCCCCGACTCAGTGATCCATCGGCTGCGCCAGATGAGTGATCCTTCTTCGTAATAGCCGCCCCACACGTAGCGCCCCACAGGCGCTACGGAGTATGTGGCCAGGCCGCCCAACACGCCGTCGAAAAGACTGCCGCTGTCCCAGCGTGGGAAGCACATCCAACCGAAGTCACCGCGCGGGCCGACGAGGATTCCACGCTCACCGTCAGCCAATAATGCATAGTCACGCAGGACGTGCGGCCGTTCGCGAGCCACGGCGGCAACGTGTTCTGAACTCAATGTGCCAGCCCGGCCCATCACAGGACCCTGAAGGGTTCGGCGTCGGTAAGTTTCAGTGCCAATCCCAAGCCCGGCCGATCATCAGCTGGTTTCAGCCTGCCCCTTTGCGGCTCAAGAACGCCGTCAAACAGCAACTGGTCAACGCGCACGTGGTCGTGGAAGTACTCGATGTGGCGCAGGTTGGGTGGCACGGTGGCGGGGTGGACATGAATGGATGGCCCGCAGTGCGCGGAGTACGGCACCTTGAAGGCCGCAGAAGTCGACGCCACGCGCAACCATTCCGTGATGCCGGCGCAGCGGCCGACGTCTGCCTGCAGTACGTCGACGGATCGAGCCTCGAGCATGTTTCGGAAGTACTCAAGGTGGTACCCGTATTCTCCCGCTGTCACATCCAACGGCAGGGACTCACGCAGCTGGCGCAAGCCGTCCAGGTCGTCTGATGTGACAGGTTCCTCAAACCACGCAACTCCCAACTCTTCCGCGTACAGCCTGCCCAAACGTAGTGCCTGCTTAAGATCGTACGCGCCGTTGGCGTCAACAAAGAGCTCGGTATCCGTCCCGATGGCGTTGCGGGCTGCCCGCACGCGAACGACGTCCTCTTCCCAGGAGCGCCCGCGGTCCTTGCCGATCTTCATCTTGACCCGAGGGATACCCTGCTCGACCCAGCCTGCCAACTGAGCGCACAGTTCACGCTCCGTGTAGGTGGTAAACCCGCCACTCCCGTAGATCGGGACGGAATCACGGACAGAGCCCAGCAGTCGGTGGAGCGGGAGGGCGACAGCTCGCGCCTTGGTGTCCCAGAGCGCGATGTCGAGCGCGGCGATCGCCATCGAGGCGATACCCGGGCGGCCAAGGTTGCGTATGCGCCGCACCATCGCCTCCCAGCATGCGGTGCTGTCGCGGACATCCATGCCCACCACCACATCGGCCAGCGTGCTCCGTGCCAAGTGCCCGGTCGACAGGTCCGCGACCGCGTAGCCCAGCCCGACGGTCCCATTGCGGAGGTGTGGCTGAACGACGACGTATGAGGTGGCGTCCCACTGCAGAGTCCCGTCCGCCTCCGGTTGCTCGGTGGGGACGGTGTACACCCGGATGTCTACGGAATCGACGACGAAATCGCCGCTCATGAAGCGGTGCCAAGTGGCGTGATACCCCACCTGCTCACCACGCTGGCACCGGGAACCAGCGTGATCAGCCCGTCCCCGGACGCAAAGGCGTTGGGCGCGCAGGTCATCGGTTCGACGCCCAGCGAGCGACGACGACGACGATCATCGGGGAGGGTATCTCCGGTGTAGAGCATGTAATAGCGATAGCGCTCGTCCATCCACAACCCGACGCCATGGTCCGCGCTCCGGCTCAAGAGACGCACCCAGGCGCAACCGGCGGCGTCCCGACGGAGTTCGGTAAAGGCAGTATCCAGCTCAGTGCCGACAATCTGCCTGCTCGTGCGGAAGTCATATGCCGTTCCTGCGACGCTCTCCGTGCCCACCGGTATGGCTCGCTCGTCCTGCGTGAGTCTTACGCCTCCGGGCGCCTCGAGCCAGCAGGCGTCGATGGAGTCCGCTTCCACCCGCAGGTAGGGATGCGCGCCCATACCATATGGACACGGGAGTTCCCCAACATTGGTGGCTGTGACGTCCACTGTCAGCCCACCGGACCCGACGCTGTACTCGACAGCCACATGCAGTCCGAATGGATATCCGGTGCGCGGGAAAAGCGTGTGCTCCATCAGGACGCGGTCGTCCGCTCTATCGGCGACCCGCCAGTTTGCCCAGCGCAGTAACCCGTGAATTGCGTTGTGCTTCTCCGGCTCGCTCAGGGGGACCTGGTAGGCCTTGCCCTCAAACGTGTAACGACCGTCCCGCAGCCGGTTCGGCCACGGGATCAAGAGCTGTCCACGCGCGCTGGAACTCGACTCCTTCACGCTGAAGCCGTCGAGCAGCGGTCTGCCGTCAACCTCGTAGGAGCGCATACCGCCAGATACCCCGACGATGACAGCATGGTGGCCATCGCGCCTGATGTCGATCTGTTCACCGGATGGCGCCCAATTTATTGAGGCACGGTTTGCCGCCGACGGCTCTGTCATCCGCGTACCAGCCGGACGATACCCGCCGCGATCGCAGCCCCACCCACGAGCGCGCCAGCGATGACGGAGCGATGTGTTGTCGCCCAGGCCTGGTGGCTGCCGGCGTGGGCTTGATCGTCAAATATGCCGTGAGTTGCCGCCTCGCTGGGCACGGGTTCGAACAGGTTGTCGCGCCGGTCCGCGCTCACCCGCATGCCCGGGATCTGCTGGGACTTGAACCCGGTGCGGGCGAGATAGCGATCTGCAATGCCCGGCAGCACCTTGTTGCCAAGGATGGCCATCACCGCTGGGCCTCCGCAGAAGATCTCCCGGCGGTGATGATGTGCGGCGTAGTACACCGTCTCCGCGGGCACCTCGGGCTGATAGATCGGGGGGACGGGTTGAGGGTGATCGGGCAGTTTGGTGCGACACCACGTAAACTGCGTGGTGTTGACAGCGGGTAGCTGCACCATGGTGATCCACACCCCGCTCTTGTCGTGCATCAACTCGGTCCTCACCGAATCGGTGAAACCGCGGATGCCGAACTTGGCTCCGCAGTACGCCGCCTGCAACGGAATGGCGCGGTAGGCAAGTGCCGAGCCCACCTGGACGATGGTTCCGCGGTCGCGCGGCACCATCCGCTTGAGCGCCGACATGGTGCCGTAGACCGTGCCGAGGTAGGTGACCTCGGTAGCCCTCGTAAATTCCTCCGCCGTAGTCTCGGTGAACGGGGCGAAGATCGTGGCCATGGCGTTGTTTACCCATACATCTATCGGCCCGAACTCTCGCTCAACCGCTTCAGCCGCCGCATCCACCTGATCCGTCTTGGAAACGTCTGTGGGGAGAACGAGCGCCCGGCCACCGAAAGACTCCACCTCGATGCGACACCCGTCGAGGCCTTGCTCACCGCGCGCCAAGAGGGCCACATGAGCGCCGCGTTTGGCGAAAGCGTGGGCTACAGCCCGCCCCACCCCTCCTGATGCGCCGGTGACAACGACAACCTCAGGCTTGTGATCGTTACTCATGATTCCTCCCGAGACCGAGCGCTGCTCGTAGCTGCGCGGTCGCTCACACTGATTGCCGTGCGGCGCTCGGCTTTGGCAGATGGGTGCTGCCGCGGCGTGTGCCGCCACCTGCGCGGTTGCTTTCGGTCCCACGGCGGACCAGGCGCTCAGCCAGCCGCGACGACATCGACATGATGGTGAGGGCGGGATTCGCGCTGCCCTGCGTCGGGCAGACGCTTCCGTCTGCCACCAGGAGGTTCGGCACCGCCCAGGTGCGTTGATCAGCATTGACCACACTGTTCTCCGGGCTCGTGCCCATTCGGCAACCGCCGATGAGGTGTGCGTACCGGTGGATTGTGAGGATGTCCTGGGCGCCAGCCGCCTTGAGGATGTCCTTGATCACCCTGGTCGACCATGCAATGTTGTCGCGATCGTTCTGGCTGAGCGTGTGATCCATCCGCGCGGCCGGGATACCAAAGCGGTCCTTCTCTTCGGCAAGGGTTACTCGATTGCCTGGGTTCGGGAGCAGTTCATTCAGCACGCCCACTGTGGCCCAGTGGTTGTAGTCACGCATGTACTCTCGTAAGGCGGCACCCCAGTGCCCGTCCGCCAGGACATGTTCGGACCAACCGATTGGGAGCGGACTGACCGTCTGAATGCTGAATCCGCGCGCGAAGCCGCGGCTCTCGTCAGTCTCATAAAAGTGCTCCGAAGAGACCTCAGGAGGGGGCGCCTTGTACATGCGCTGTTCGGTGGGGAATCGCCCGGCGGTCTGCGAGGCACCCTGGACCATCACGTAGCGCCCCACCTGATCCTCGTTGTTGCAGAGCCCGTTGGGAAATCGCTTCGAGGTGGAGTTCAGCAATAGTCGCGGCGTCTCGATGGAGTAGCCGGCAATCGCCACCATTCTGGCCCTCTGGTGCCGTTCCACGCAGCCGTGCTCCTGCAGGTATGTGACGCCGGTAGCCCGTCCGGCATTGTCGATCTCCACACGGACCGCCATGGCATCGGCACGCACCTCGACTCCGTGAGCCAACGCATCGGGCAGGTGGGTGACGTACGGGCTCGCCTTCGCATTCACCTTGCATCCCTGCAGGCAATAGCCACGGTAGATGCAATGGGGGCGATTGCCAAATGTCCCGTTGACGATCCCGACGGGACCGGCGCGCATGGGAATTCCAATCGCTTCGGCACCCTTCCACATCAGTGCGGCGGCGCCGCTGACGGGATGCGGTGAGAACGGGTAGCTGTGCGGATCTCCCCAGGGCCAGTTCTGTCCGGCGACGGGTAGTTCGCGCTCAACCAGCTCGTAGTGCTTCTTGAGGTCCCGGTAGGATATGGGCCAATCCGCACCGACTCCATCGCGAGAAGAGGTCTCGAAGTCAGAGGGATGGAACCGTGGCGTGTACCCGGCGTAATGGACCATCGATCCACCCACTCCCCGACCACTGTTGTTCTTGCCGAGTTCGATGGGATCGCCGCCGCCAATGATTCGCTTCTCGGTCCAGTAGAGCTGGTGCGAACCAGCCTCATCGCTGACCCAATCCTCATCTGGATGCCAGAAAGGTCCCGCCTCGATGACCACGATGCGCCATCCATGGCGTGCCAAACGCTGAGCGAGAACAGAGCCACCGGCGCCGGCTCCGACAATGCAGAGATCGACCTCGTCGTCGTCTCGGTATCGGCGCATGGTGCTTTCCCCGGGCAGGTCACGCGTGTGGACGTCGAGGAGGAACCGTGAGTCATTCTCGCGAGGACCGACGGACCCTTTGACGAGGCGCTGGAGGATCATCCAGTACGTCCCTCGGTGACACGCACCGGATCCTCATCTGTTGCGCCCGGCTTCTCATAGGGCTCGAGGACCCCCAGCGGCCCCAGCCGCATGTATCCGCGTGGGTAGGCCGGACCGCCGAAGCCGATCTCGCTCCAGGCCCAGGGGTGCGAGTAGAACTCAGCAAGTATGGCCCGCATGCAAACAGCCCACGCTCGCCTTACGTTGATCAAGTCCCACGTGCCCCCGCTCAAGGTCCCCTTGGAGAACAGGTCAACGATTCCCTTCTGGCTTTCCGGCTCGCAGTCGGCGAACGAAGTCTTGCCATAGTGCGAGTTCGCCGCCTCGTCGAGGCCGCGCAGCACCATATGCCACGTGTCGCGATCGTCAGGCATGTCATCGAACTGATACCCGTCCAACCGACACTCGGCCATCTTCTGATCCACCATCTCGACCACCGGAACACGCGGCTCCGCATCTTGGGCGACGCAGACGTCGCAGAAGGCGCGCACCGTCGGCTGTTCGTCTGGTGTGAAGAAAGCGAGCACCCGAGTGCCGACCTTCATCCTCGCCTCGACAACCTGCCGAGTTGCGTGGTCCCACGTGTCGATGGCGTCGAAGACATCGTAATCCGGGTAGCGCCCGATCATCTGCGGAGTCGTTCCACGCCGCTGTCGCGGCAGCCACGCCCTATCGGGTGGCTGTCGGTCGTTTCTCAGGTTTGGAAGGTGGTGCGGCTTAGTAAGGTCAGGCATGCCTAGCGTTCCCGCCGAAGCAGCGCTGCCAGCAGACCCATCCCTCCGACGATGGTCATCAGCCCGGGTGCCATGATCGGAGGCCCGGTGGGCACGTTGTACGACGCAAGCCGCCAGCCTCCGGGTTTCCTCGCCACGCCGCGGGCGTGGTAGTACTCGCCGACCACACCGTTGAGCGTATAGATGCCCGCCGCCAGAGGTAGCCACGTTTTGGCCCATTTCCGGCTAAAGACCCCGCCGATGCCTGCAATCACTACCGGTGGCGTAACGATGATTGGGCTCCACATCATCTTGTTGCCGAAACTAGCCCTGTAGTGCTCGAAGTAGATCTCAGCAGTGGTGACGAGGGCTCCGAAGGCCGTCAGCGCGCACAGTGAACGCTCGAATCTGCCGTGTTCGATGTTTCGAACCATGCGATCGATCAGGTGTTCCGGCTGCTCGCGGGCTGATGCGCGCTTTGGCAACACCTCAGCGACCCGGCATGAATTCGTCGATCTTCTCGCGCACGGCGTTGACGACTCCAGGAAGACCCTCGCCGGGTGCTTCCAGAAACGAGTGGGTCAAACTCCTCGCTTCCTTGAACGTGATGTGGGGTGGGAGCGGGGGTTCCTCGGGATCGGTCATCGCATCGATGACAAACGGCCGATCTGCGGCGAAGGCTTGGGCCATCGCGTCCTCGATCTGCGACGCCCGGTCCACCTTGACTCCACCCAGACCGATCAGACGTGCGTATTCGTCGAACTTCACATAGGGAACCCGCTGCGAGGCTTCAAAACGGGGATCACCCGCCATCGCGCGCTGCTCCCAGGTGACCTGATTGAGGTCCTCGTTGTTGAGGATGAGGATGACCATGCGTGGGTCGGCCCATGTTCGGTAGTACTTTGCCGCCGTGAGCAGTTCGGCCATCCCGCCCATCTGCATGGCCCCGTCCCCGATGGTCCCTACCGCGACGCGATCCGGGTAGGCAAACTTAGCAGCAATGGCATACGGCACACCCGGCACCATCGTTGCGAGGTTGCCGGAAAGAGACGCCTTCATCCCACGTCTCATGCGCACGTGACGGGCAAACCAGCCGGCTGCCGTCCCCGAATCGCTGCTCACGATGGCGTTGTCGGGTAGGTGCCGCGACAACGCGGCGAACAGCGCCTGGGGCCGGATCCGGTCGACTCCATGGTCGTCACGATCCTCCGGCTCGCCGCGATCGTCCATGAGACGCCACCAGTTCGCAACGTTGCGGATGATGCGCTCTTGGAAGGAGCGGTCCTGGTTGCGTTTGAGGAGCGGCAGCAGTTCTTCCAAAGTAGCGCGGCTGTCGCCGAGGAGGTTGACTTCCATCGGATACCTGAGGCTGAGCATCCGGGCTGACCGATCGATCTGAACACCTCGAGCCTGACCGATCGGAGGCAGAAAGTTCGCGTAAGGGAACGAACTCCCGACCACGAACAGCGTGTCCGCCTCCTGCATCATGTCCCAGCTGGGCTTGGTCCCAAGCAATCCGATGGAATTCGTGCAGTACGGCACGTCGTCGGGAATGGCCGCCTTGCCCAGCAGGGCCTTCGCGATACCAGCGCCCAATGTGTCCGCGACCTGCAGGACCTCGTCTGTTGCGTCAAGGGCTCCGGCTCCGACGAGAATCGCCACCCGCTGTCCCGAATTGAGGACCGCGGCGGCACTCTGGATATCGGCCGTTGCGGGGAGTCCGCGGTCGGTCACAAAACCGATACCGGTGTGCACCGACTTAAGCGATTGGGCCTGCTGTTCAGCCTTCATGTCCTGGACGTCGGCGGGGATGATCACGCACGTGACCGTTCTCTCCGCGGCAGCGATTCGGAGGGCGCGATCGAGGCAGTGCTGAAGAGCCGAGGGAACATTGACCTGTTGGACGTAGGCGCCGGCGACATCCTTATACAGGCTGAGCAGATCGACCTCCTGTTGTTGGTCGCCGCCCATGACGTTGGCAAAGGTCTGACCGACGATGGCCACCACCGGCTGGTGATCGAGCTTGGCATCGTAGAGTCCGTTCAGCAGGTGGATGGCTCCGGGACCCGACGTCGCCATGCAAACTGCGACCTCGCCCGTGAACTTGGCATGCGCACACGCCATAAATGACGCCATCTCCTCATGACGCGTCTGGACAAATTGCGGCGTGTTATCCGCTCGACGCAGTGCGCCCAGGATGCCGTTGATGCCATCGCCCGGAAACCCGTAGATCCGTGCGATGCCCCATTCCCGGAGCCGTGCCACAAGCTCGTCGCCAACGGTCTGCGCCATGCTCACCTCCCAGAGATTTGAAGCGGCGCGCACAGCCAATCCCGTACCGCCAGGGGAGACAATATGATGACCGGGATGCACCGTCGTTGTCCAAGGGGAGGGAGGGCCTCGCCCCCGGTACAGGTTCCTATACTGCGTTCGGGACAGGGCCGCCGGGGTGATGGAGTGGTGCGACCATCGTGATGGATAATCCGCGTTACGAAGCAGCGTCCGCAATAAGGCAGGTGGGATGGGCGCCGCGATGAAAGTCGCACGCCGCCGCGTCATCATCAGCCTGATCGCGATCGCCGGGACTGTCGCAACCGCCGTCGCGCTCGCAGTCTGTCTTCACGGGACCAGCGCGCCACTGCTCCAACCCGGCGGTCGTGTTGCGCAGGAAGAGCTGAACCTCATGGTTGTGGCGGTGGTCCTCAGCGTCGTCGTAGTGGTTCCCACCTTCGTGCTCCTCATCGCGTTTGCGGTGCGATATCGGGTGCGCGATGATGCCCAGGCTCGACCATATTCCCCCAACCTGAAGAACAACCGCTTCGTTGAAATCGCGTGGTGGATCGTTCCTTCGGTGCTCATATGCATTCTTTCGGTTGTCGGCTGGACCAGCTCCCACGAACTCGATCCATACGCTCCCCTCACGTCCAATGTAAAGCCGCTCACTGTCCAGGTGATTGCGCTGGACTGGAAATGGTTATTCATCTATCCCGATGAAGGCGTCGCATCCGTCAATTCATTGGTGATCCCGACGAACACCCCGGTGCACTTCGTTCTGACGTCTGATGCTCCGATGAATTCGCTGTGGATTCCGCAGCTCAGCGGGCAAATCTACGCTATGCCGGGCATGCAAACCCAACTGAACATCGAAGCATCGTCGACGGGAACCTACAGTGGCCTCTCGGCCAATCTCAGTGGCGACGGGTTCTCCGGAATGCGCTTCCAGACCAAAGCCGTGACCGACGATGCCTTCCAGCGGTGGGTCCATACGGCGCAGCAGTCACCTCACTCCTTGGACAGCACCACCTACGCCCAACTGCGCAAGCCCTCTCAGGATGTCACCCCCGTCGATTACCGCCTGGCCGATGCCACGATATTCAAGTCTGTCATTTCTCGATACATGGGTATGGGAGCGACGAGCTCTGGCAAAACGCCGTGATATTTCTCGCGGACGACGCGACCGGGCGTCTCACGTGGACGGCATTTCTGCACAACCTGATCACCACCGGTGCCGTCCTGTCGACACTCCTCGGCATCGTCGGCGTCGCACTCTTCCTGACAGTCCGCCACCGTTGGACGTGGCTCTGGCGGGAGTGGTTGACGACGGTCGAGCCGAGGAAGCTGGGTGTCATGTACATCATTTTGTCCCTACTCATGCTGGTCCGCAGCGGCTTCGACGTACTCCTGATTCGGCTGCAGCAGGGAGCCGGTGCGGAGCCGGGGGGCGGCGTCATACCCCACCAGATGTTCCAGGAGATATTCTCGGCCCACGGGACGCTCATGGTCTTCTTTGTCGCGATGGGCCTCATGTTTGGGTTGATCAATGTGGTGCTGCCCTTGCAACTTGGCTCGCGCGATGTGGCGTTCCCCTTCCTCAATGCCACGAGTTTCTGGCTGTTCGCCGCGGGAGTGGCTCTGATCAACACATCCCTCGGCATCGGTTCATTCTCAGCCGCGGGATGGCTGGCGTATCCGCCTCTGTCCGAGTTGCGGTTCAGTCCCGGGGTCGGCGTGGATTACTGGATATGGAGCCTGCAGATTGCTGGCATTGGCAGCCTTTTGTCCGGCGTCAACTTCCTGACCACGATCGTTCGGTGTCGGTGTCCTGGCATGCGGTTGATGCGGATGCCGATGTTCTCATGGAGCGTCCTGTTCAGCATGGCACTCGTCGTTTTCGCCTTTCCCGTACTCACGGTCACCCTGAGCCTATTGGCGCTGGACCGCACTGTGGGAACGCATTTCTTCACGTCGGACCTCGGAGGCAATCTGATGATGTATGTGAGCCTCATCTGGTCCTGGGGCCACCCCGAGGTCTACATCCTGATCATGCCCGCGTTTGGGATCTTCTCTGAGATCGTCGCGACCTTCTCGCGCAAACCACTCTTTGGCTACGTGTCGATGGTGCTTGCACTCGGTTCGATCACCATCCTGTCATTTAGCGTGTGGGTGCATCACTTCTTTACGATGGGAGCGGGCGCCGATGTCAACGCGGTATTCGGGATCGCCACCATGATCATTGCCATCCCGACCGGCGTCAAAATCTTCAACTGGCTGGCGACAATGTTCCGCGGAAGAATCACGTTCGCGTCGCCGATGTATTGGTTCATGGGTTTTGTGATGCTCTTCACTATTGGAGGAGTGGCGGGAGTGATGCTGGCTGTGCCGGCCGTTGATTTTCGGCTCTTGTGTCGTTTCCGTGGGTCATGAGCGGCCAGGGAGGGGTGGGCAGAGACCGCCGAGGCTGAGCATGGCGAGGGCGATGAGGGCCTGAGCAGAGCGGAAGCCGAAGGCGATCCTGGTCAGC
>JBPCLW010000016.1:0-16269 GCA_051002895.1 Candidatus Dormibacteria bacterium
CTCAAGGGCCAGGAGGATGTGGATCCGACGTTGGTCTCGTGGGCTCAAGGTGATGGCTCCCTCTCTCATGAGGCGGAAGTTTTCCCTGAACAGTTGAGGGCGGAAGTTTTCCCTGGACTCCCACACACAGTCCACGGATTGTCCGTTGCACGTCCGCTGACCAAGGGTAGCCTCGGGCTTATGTCTGATTCTCCCAACGCCGCCAGCACTGTCATCTCGCGGCCACTCGGGAAGCTCTGACCGTGGCCTCGGACGGAGATCGCACGTACAACGAGCTCAACGCTGCGATGCACCACTTCGCGCTGAACCGCGGGTTGGACGACCTCAGCGTCTCTGCCAGTCATGATCCCCATCAGGGTTGGACCAACGAGTTCGTGGGGCGTGACCGCGCGGGCAACCGAGTCGAGGGGTTCATCGCCGACCAGCGCCTCTGCCGGGCAATCGCCGCCGACATCGGCCAGCACGGTGCGGCTCGTGGCCTCAGCGCTTCCATCAATGACAAGAACCTCGGCCCCCAGCGCCTCCCCCAGATCAGGATCAGGTACGACCTGCCTGAGCACATGCGGCCGGCGGTGGCCCGTGACCTCCCCGCTCAACTGAGACCGGCGGAGCGCGGCGGTTTTCCCGGCCAGCTCGAGGTCGATGGGCGTATCCGCGTCCGCGGACCCGATGGCCTCTCCAGGAGCGCGGAGGCGTTGAGCAGCCTGCTGGAGGCGTTGCCAGAGATCATGGCAGCGGCTCGCGCCGGCGATCCTCCAGATCCCCAGGGGCGCAACCGGCTGGTGGCCCAGGTGTGCATCACCATTGGCCAGGGAGTGGTGGCTGGGGCCAACGCCCCGCCGCTCATGGCCGATGAGGCGCTCAAGGAGACGCTGCAGACGCTGGGGTTTGAGGCCAAATGTCGGCTTTGGCTGGGCTCGGCACCCGCCGGCGTCGCCATCACCGCCGTGCCCAAGCACGGACCGATGGTGAAGGCAGTCTTGAACGCGCTCGGGCCGCACATGGAAGCAAGTACAAACTTCACGCTGCACACCTCAGAGGGTGACGTGGATGTACGTCGGGGTGCTGAGGGAGCCCTTGGGTTCGGTGCAGCCGTCCGTGGCCCGGCCCTGGCGGCACCCAACCGTGGTGCGGTTGCCCCCGCCGGCGGCCTCGACCTCTTCGGCTGACTCGACACCGCCACTGCGGTCAGGTCCGCGGCCTCACTCTGCGGCACCCACGGCAATCGTCGCGTCGACCTGCTCCCGCCGGGCAGCATCGATCTCGCCCGCGGCATGCTCGTCGGCAGCGATCACCGCATCGAGATCGACCTCCGTGTAGCCGAGAACGCCCATGTCGGCAAAGGCGCGCCGGACACCGTCTCCGAAGAGTCCGATGTCCTTCAACGTGGGAACGATGCGGGTGAAGAGCAGGCTGCGGAACAGCGTCTGCGCCTCCGAGCCCTCCACGAATTCCAGGCACTCCTTGACGTTGAGGCCGAGATTCGCCCAGACCTCCTCACCGAGAAAGCGGTTACGCATGAGGTAGCACGCAGTGACGACGAACTCCTCACGCTCATCCCGTTCCCTTTGGGTGAGCTGTGGGTAGTAGTCGCGCAAGGCCAGCCGGCCGAAGGCAACGTGCCGGGCCTCGTCCTCCATGACGTAGGCATTGAGCTGTCGGGCCAACTCGTTGCCTGAGATGTCGCGAATGAAGCCGAAGGCTGCCAGCGCCAGGCCTTCGATGAGCACCTGCATGCCCAGATACGTCATATCCCAGCGGGAGTCGTTGATGACATCGTTGAGCAGCGATTGCAGATGCGGGTTGATGGGATAGGCGAGTTGGAGCTTGTCGTGGAGAAACCGCGAGTACGTTTCCACATGGCGCGC
This sequence comes from Candidatus Dormibacteria bacterium, assembly GCA_051002895.1. Lineage (GTDB taxonomy): Bacteria > Chloroflexota > Dormibacteria > Aeolococcales > Aeolococcaceae > JBPCLW01. Next base: position 1,869 of record JBPCLW010000016.1, read on the forward strand.
CTCATCGACCACCTGGGTCGCCGCGTAGTACTTGCTGTCGATATCAGGCACTGTCTGCACGATCTTGGAGGCGCAGATGAGTGCGCCCTGCTCGCCATGGAGAAACTGCGAAAACTGCCACGACGACATGTGGTGGTAGAGGGTCGCCTGGTCCTTGGGCCCCATCTTCTCCCACGTCTCTGATCCGTAGATGGGGACGTATTCCACCGGCGCGTCGATGGGATTGTCGAGATCGATGTCGATCGACCAGTCGATGCGCTCGCGGCTGTTCCACTGCCGGTTCTTGCCCTTCTCATAGAGGTTGAGGAGCTTGTCGCGACCCTCGTCGTACTCCCAGGTGAAGACGGTCCGGTTCTCGTTCTCGATCTGCCAGCGCGTTTGCTCCACGGGAAGGGTGTAAACGCGGGTGCTCATATGGTCTCCTCGCTCAGGCGGTGGTGCTCTGCGGTGTGTCGGCGGTGGTGTCGAGTTCGAGCCAGCGCTGCAACTCTCCCTGCACGGCACGCTCGTGCAGCAGTGACAGCACCTGGTTGGTGAAGGGCAGGCCGCCACGAACCATGTCGCGCAGTGCTGTGGCCTCGTGGCGCTGCAGAAGTGGCTCGATGATGCGGCGAAGCTCCTCGGTGACGAGTCGCTCCACGGCGTCGCGGTAGACCGCGATCTGCTCGATGGAGAAACCGGCCTCCTCGGTGAACCCGGCCCCGCGGATGGCGGCGCAGAGCTCGAGGAGGCGAACATCGGCTCCGGTCGGGAGTCCGTCGCTGATGAGTTCGAGGCGGCGGAGCGTCTCGATGTCGCCGGGTTCGAGGCGCTCGCGCACCGCCCGTATCGTCGCGACGTCAGCACCGGCATCAGGGCCGCCGTCGAGGAGGGACCCCAGAGCCTGGAGCGCGCGGATATCGCCGAGCGGCAGTTCTCCGTGGCGCTGGAGGATCCAGCTGATTCCCCGCAGACTGAGGCGCAACTCCTGCTGGAGCGAGCGAATCCAGAGAAGTCGGCGCAGCGTGCCCTCCGGGTACCGGGCCTGATTCTCGGCCGTTTTCACGGCGACCGGGAGCAACCCCTGTTGCGCATAGAAGTGGATGGTCGCCGCCGGGAGGCCGGCGCGCTGCACCAGGTCGCGCATCCGCAGAGAGGGTTCGGCCACGGGGCCATCCTGAACCCTCTATAGTCAAGTGTCAAGTGACACTTAGCGTTCTCACGGCGAGCCGCCGGTTGCGTCAGATTTCTTGGAGGGGCGCCGTTATGAACGGTGACACTCCCACTATCACCATATTTTCCCAGGAGGCCCGGCGATGAGCGACTACGAGTTCGGCCCAGGGACCGGCGCCCTCTCCTCCGATCCACTGTTCCCGCAGCCTCTCACTGAGCGGCGCAAACTCGTTCGCCGCCGCCGTCAGATGCTCACCCTTCGCGAGTGGGTCGGTGTCGCGGGGATCAGCGCCATCGGCTTGCTGCTGGCCGCCGTGACGGTGGTCGGCCTCCTCGCCCACTGAGTCACGGAGCGCAGCCAGAGTTGACCAGGGTGTAGTGCGAGTTATGGATGATCGAGGCGAACGTGTTGGTGGGCTGGCCTTGGCCCTCGCCGAAGCCCGTACCACCACTGAAATCGGCGGCGGTGACGCCCGCGTGCTGGGATGGCACCCACGGAGTCCCATCCACATTACTTGTTGACATGGAGGCGATTCGAGCCGGCGGTAGCGTCTGCTCGTCGCCCATGTCCGAGAAGTGGTACTGGACTCTGAGGTGACAGTTCACCGGATAGATGAACCGATCGATCTGGGAGTTGCCGTTGGCCTCGCTGAAGCGCCCATCGTCCGGAGTGTTGGGCTGACCCTGCACTATCTGGATCGAAACCGGTGGGGCGGTGGGAGCGCTGGTCGGCGGTGCTGAGGGCGGTCGCGTTGCAGGGAGGGCCGTGGGGGTGTCTGTCGGGGTGGCTGACGCAGATGGTGTCGTGGTCGCCGTGGGTGTCGGGCGCGGAGTCCTGGAGGGAGGGGGGGGCGCGGTCGACCCCCGACCGGAGAGGGCGAAGACGAGAATGATGGCCAACACCCCGGCAACACCCACGCCCACGAGCGCCCAGACCCACCACGGCCGCGGTTCGTCTGGCGGGGGAGGGACAACTCCGGCGGTGGCGACAACAGGCACCTCGCTCCCCGGTGGCGGCGCGTAGCCGCCCGCCCACGCACCCGGACCGGGCGGCGGTGCCGGTGGTCCAACGGGTGGCGGCGGCGGGGGCGGGGGCTCGTAGGTCACGGGCTTTCCTCTTCACACGCGTAGTCCCAGGGGAGGGGGCTCGACGGCAAGTCTGTCACCATGAGGTCACAACTCCGGGCCCCATTCCACGTCACCGAAGAAGCCGGCCGGCTTCTCCCGCCCCCGGTATGCCTCACGACCGCGGCGAGCAGCGGTGATCGTGGTGCTCTCGCCGTGGCCGGGCATGACGACAGTTTCCTCAGGCAGAGGCAGGAGCTTGGCATCGATGGAGGCGAGGAGCGTCTCCAGATCGCCGCGCGCGGACGTCTTGCCGGGACCGCCGTTGAAGAGGGTGTCGCCGGTAATGACGGCGCGACCGATACGCAGCGAGATGCTGCCGATGGTGTGCCCCGGAGTGTGCAGCACAGTGATGCGATGGTTGCCGAGGACGACTTCCTCACCGTCGGCGACCCGCAGGTCGATGCGCTCCTCCGGGATGTTCACCTCCTGGTCGCCCACTGTCACGGGAGCGTTGGTGGCGGCGCGTACTGCGTCGTGGCTCATCCAATGATCTCGGTGCCAATGGGTGACAACGATGCGCTGCACACCGCCCTCAGCGGCAATAGCGTCGAGCAGTGTGGACTCGTCGAGCGGCATGTCAACGAGCAGCGCAGCATGCGCCGCTGTGTCGCGCACGATGTAGGCATTGTTGTTGTAGGGACCCATGGGGCCCACCGTCACGATGCGGAGGTCCCCCTCTTCAACAACACTGATGACGCCGCTCATGCGCCACCGTGCTGAGCCTTCAGCCCCGCCTTGTAGGCGCGCTTACCGGCCTGGTACTGGCGACGCTCCTCGCGGGTCCGCACGTCGGCAAGGCTCGGCCATTGGGGAATCTCTCGTTCCCAGCCCTCGAGCTTGACCGCGAAGTGCTTGGCCAGCACACCGGATACGATCCGCGCCTTCATCTCGCCAAAGCCAGGGAGGGCCCGCAGCCGGCGGGTGAGTTCGGCAGCGTCGGCGGCTCCGTTCCAGACCCGCTCCGCGCGGTTGCCGTATTCCGCGGCGATAATTCCGCAGAGGCGGTGCACCCTCTCTGCCATGCTGGCGGGGAAGCGATGAATCGCCGGCGGGGTACGAAACGCTGTCTCGAAGGTCGTCGCGTCGATACGCGCTAGCTTGCGGGCGTCAAGGGTGCCCAGACGTTCACGCATGACCAGCGGCCCGCAGAAGGCCTTCTCGACAGGAATCTGCTGGTCGAGGCAGAAGCCGATGAGGAGCGCCAGCGGATCGGCGGCAATCAGCACGTTGGCTTGGGCACTCTCGGTCCATTCCAGGGTGGGAGCGCTGACGGTCATGGGGAGAGAGTATCGCCCAGAATCTCCGCCATGGAGCCGGTGGAGCGACGCGTCGACGTTGGGCAGGTCACGCTCAGCACCCGTGAGCGCAACGGAGGCCGGCCAGCCCTCCTCGCTCTCCACGGTCTCGCCAGCAACGCGCGCTGGTGGGACCTGGTGGGGGAGCGCCTGGCACCCAGATATCGCGTCATCGCCGCTGACCTGCGCGGCCACGGACTCTCCGACCGACCGGCAACCGGCTATGACACCGAGACGGTGGCCGCAGATGTTCGCGCTCTCTGCGATCGTCTCGACATCGGCGAGTTCGTCGTCGCCGGGCACAGCTGGGGCGCAGCGGTGGCGCTCACGCTCGCCGCTGCCGAACTTCAACGCTGCCGCGGCTGCGTCTGCGTTGACGGTGGTGTCGGCGATCTGCGCAGCTTCTTCGGTAGCAGTTGGGAGGAGGCGCAGGTGCGCATGCGGCCACCAGCCATGAGCGGAATCACCGAGGCGCTGTTGCGCGCGTGGGTAGGGTCCGGTCCACTCGCCGAGGGAAGCGATGCCGACACCGCCGCTGAGATCCTCCGTGGCAACTTCGAGGACGCCGGGGACGGCACCATCCGTCCTCGGCTCGACGTCGGGAGACACATGGAGATCGCCAAGCACCTCTACCACTTCGATAGTGACGCTGCCCTGCTCCTCACGACCTGTCCGGTACTACTGGCCTCCGCTGGTGATCCCCAGGCGCCGCCGCCGGACCGGCGGCCCGCCGTCGACCACGCCCTCCATGTCCTCGGCGAGCGCGGTCGCGTGGCCTGGATCGCCGGCCACCACGATCTGCCGGTGCAACGCCCCGGAGAGGTGGCCGCCGCCATCGGCGACTTCATCAACGCCACAACGATGGAGGGCTGACACCATGTCCACGACGTCGCTCAGCGCGGCGGATCATCAGCTCATCGCCGCGGCCCGCGCCGCGGCGGCCCACAGCTACTCACCGTACTCGCACTTCCAGGTGGGATCGGCACTGCGCCTGCGCGCCGGCGAGGTGGTGACCGGGACCAACGTGGAGACGGCCAGCTATGGCGGGACCATTTGTGCCGAGCGCAGTGCGTTGACTCGTGCCTGCACTGACCACGGAGACGCCCTGAGCATCGCGAGCCTCGCAGTGGTGGCCACCGCTCCCGGCCTGGCGAGCTGCCCGCCGTGCGCAATCTGCCGGAACATGATGGATGAACTGATGCCGCGTGATGCTCGCGTGGTGTTCCTCTTCGAGGGTGAATGGGTCACGCGGACCGTCGCTGAGCTCGTCCCATTCCCTTTCCAATTCTCCACACCATCCAGCGCGAATCCCAGCGCGAATCCCAGCGCTTCGAGCTGAGGGGACGACTCCGTCAGACCAGTGCGGGTACGGCGGTTGTTTTCACGGGGAGCTCGGTCGCCATTGCCACGAGGTCGACGTTCAGCACGCGCCCGAGTTCGCCGAGCGTGTGTTCGTGGGGCCGCCCGACCCTTCCTGCCTCAATCCTCGACAGATGCGCCTGGTCCATCCCCGCCGCACCCGCCAGCTCCCGCTGGGTCAGCCCGGCGCGGATTCGGTGGCGGCGAACGAACTCTCCCAGGGGAGTGGGATCCGGCTCGACGGGCTTGGGCGATTTCCCGCCGAGCGCCGTTTCCAGCTGCCCCCTGGTGTGTGGTGTCGGGGTGACGCCGCGCTCGATCGCGGAGACCGTCATCCTCGCGACGCCCGCGCGGCGGGCAAGTTGCTCTTGCGTCAAGCCCTCGTTCACCCGGCGTTGCTGGATCCATTCGCCATACGTCCCCGGACGCGGTGTGCTACGCAGTCCGAGAGCCTCATTGATGCGGCGCACGGTGAGCGGGAGAGGCTGCTTGTGCACTCCTCGCAACAAGTCGGACACGTGGGGAACGCCCGCCGTGTCGGCGAGTTCTTGCACTGTGATCTCCAGCTCCACTCTGCGTCCTGCCCAGACTTCGTGCAAAGGCCTGTCGACGGCCCCGGCCCGTTGCCGTGACAACTCATGCTCACGCTTCACATCTTCGATGGGGGACACGTCGAGCACGGGGCGCAGATTCTCCACGAGACGACCAGAGAGGAGCTCACGGAGCAATGCCAGTCGCTCCTCCTGCCTCGCCATGAGCACGGCCGAGGGCCGACGAACGTCCCGCGGATCGCGCAGGCGCACGTTGGAATAGCGCGATGTGTCCGATGGTGTCTCGAACGCGTGGTACACGGCGCCCGGGCACCCCAGCGGATAGCGCTGCAGATCACGCCGGACGAACAGACGAACGCTGGCGTGCAGGTTGGGACGCTGCGGTATGTCGACGACGCAGGGCGCAGGCGCCATGGCATACAAGAAACGGCCGTCGGAATCGACGCGGGGGGCGGTCCAATCCCCGGCCCGCTCCCGCATCACCCGGCCGATCTCCGCCGTGGTCCGCAGGGCCAGATCCTCGTCCTCGGGTGTTAGCGGGTACTCGAGCATGAGGCGATTCTGCCCCCGTGCCGCGGACATCGGGCGGACGTTGCGGAGGGCGGGCCGTGTTCTAGCCGAGGAGCACGTCGTAGAAGAAGCGCTCCTCGCGCGGCACCCCGAGGTCGACATGGATGCGCTTCACCTCGGTGTACTCCTTGAGTCCGTAGGTGCCGAACTCGCGCCCGATGCCGGACTGACGGTAGCCCCCAAAGGGAGCCTCGGGGAGGAGGATGTGCCAGTCGTTGATCCAGACGGTGCCGGTGCGCAGTCGCCGGGCCATGGCGATGGCGTGACGCGTGTCCCGCGACCAGATGCCGCCGGCCAGGCCGTACCTGGAATTGTTGGCTCGCTTGATGACCTCACCAGGATCGTTCCAGCGCTGCACCGCCACCACCGGGCCAAAGATCTCCTCGGTTGCGGCGTGGCTCTCGGGACCCACATCGGTGAGGATGGTGGGAGCGACGAAGTGGCCCCGCTCTCCGACACCGGGAGCGCGGCCACCACCGAGTTCCAACGTGGCGCCCTCGGCGACAGCCCGGTCGATGGCGGCGAGGATGGTGTCGTACTGCCGGCGAGAGATCACCGGTCCCACCTGGGTGTCGAAGTCTGTGGCATCGCCGACGGTCAGCGTCTTGGCGGTGGCGATGAGCCGCGCCATGAACTCATCGTAAATGTCATCGTGGACCAAAACGCGGGTCCCCGATTCGCAGGCCTGGCCGGCGTGGAAGAAGCTGCCAAACAGAGTGCCGTCAACGGCGATGTCGAGGTCGGCATCGGCACAGATGATGTTGGCACTCTTGCCGCCCAGTTCCAGAGTGACCTTCTTGATCCCCTGCGCCGCAGCCTCGAGGATGTGCCGCCCGGTGGCGGTGCTGCCGGTGAAGGAAATCTTGTCCACCTCGGGGTGGACGACGAGCTCGCGGCCCAGTTCGGCGCTTGGACCGGTGACGACATTGAGCACGCCCCGGGGCAACAGGCCGGTGTCGTGGATGGCGCGGACCAACTCGAGGACACTCAGTGGAGTGTGCGGTGAGGGCTTGATGACGACGGAGTTTCCCATGGCCAAGGCTGGGGCGATCTTCCACATGGCGATCAGCAAGGGGAAGTTGAAGGGAGCGATGGCGGTGCACACTCCGATCGCCTCGCGCTGCACGAAATTCCAGGCCACCTGGGGTTGATCGGTCCAGGCCAGCGGCTCGTACCAGGGCACCTGCAGCGACTGTTCGGCCATGGAGCGGAGGTGCTCGATGGCCAGCGGGACATCGGCGATCGAAGTCTTGCGGATCGTGCTTCCGCCGTTCTGGGACTCGACGAAAGCCCAGGGATCCGACACCTCTTGGAGGTGCTTGACGATCTCGAAGAGGATGTCCACGCGGCGCTGCTGGGTCTTCTCGCTCCAATCACCCTTGTCAAAGCTGCGCCGGGCCGCCTCGACGGCGCGCGCCGAATCCTCGCGACCGGATGCCGGGACGCGGGCGATGACCTCCTCGGTGGAGGGGTTGTGCACCTCATACGTCTCGCCGGAGGCGGCGCCCACCCACGCGCTGTCGATGTACTGCTGCTTGGTGGTCACTTCGGGCCTGACCTCGACTGCCATGCGCGTCTCCTTCGCAATTGACGTCGCCATCAAGTATGCGACCGCCCGGTCCGGGAAGGCTGAAGTCGACCATGCGCTGTCATTGTCTGTGCTGTGTCCGTTCAGCCCGACGAGGGTTGGTCACATGCCGAACACCGCCTTCACCACCGCCGGCCTCCCTCGTTTGACGCACGTCAAACGAATCTCTCCGCGTCAGCGCTACCTGCTGATGGCCCTTCTTGGTGCGCTGGCGGTGCTCATTCCGGTGGCGGCATTCGCCTCCGGGGAGGCGCGTCATCCGGCAGCCGGCCCCTTCGCGGATCCCGAGGTCGTTGCTCATGACGGCATCTACGACGCCTTCGGCACCTCCCGCCCGGGGGCCCACGTTCCCGTGGTCACCTCGCCAGACCTCAGCCGCTGGAGCACGGTGGAGCGCCGCGGAGGGGGAGCCTACGATGCCCTGCCCCAGCTTGGGACATGGACCTCGCGTGGCAGCGCCGTCTGGGCCCCTGCGGTGACGCCTGTGGCTCCCGGGCGCTGGGTCATGTTCTACACCTCCCACGCGGAGTTGGCGAACCAGGAGTGCATCGGCGCCGCCGTCGCCACCACGCCGCGCGGGCCCTACCACGCCGAATCCCGACCGATCGTCTGCATCCGTCATGCCGGCGGGGCCGGCGATGGAGGTGCGATTGACCCTTCGGTCTTCGTTGACGGCGCACACGGCGGCAGGCACTACCTCCTCTGGAAGAACGATGGGAACTCCTTGTGTGGTTCTCGGTGCCACATCACGACCATCTGGATCCAGGAACTCAGCCGTGACGGTCTTGCAGTACTGGGAGGACCGCGGCCGCTGATGGACAACGATCGCAAGTTCGAGGGACGTGTCGTCGAGGCGCCCAAACTCGTCTATCGTCACGGACACTACGTGCTCTTCTTCTCCGACAACCGGTTCGACACCGCCAGATACAGCATTGGGTACGCCACCTCGAGCGGTCTCTTTGGGCGGTACCAGGAGGCGGCGAGGCCGCTGGTGTCCACGGCGAACATGAACCGCGGCCGCAGCGACGACCCGGTGGGGCCGGGCGGTGAGGACGTGGTCACCGACTCTCGTGGCCAGGACCATCTCGTCTTCGCCGCACACATGCGGACCAGAAGCGGACTGTCGGATCGCTACCTCTACACCATCGACCTGAACTGGGCGGGAGATCGCCCGGTGGCTCACCGGGGGTAGCCGGAGCGCGGCACCATGGACCCGGCCCAATGCGACGCCCACACGTCGCGGCGCGGTCGCGGCGAGGAAACAGCCGGACCCACGTCACTCGACCGTCGACCCGGTTGGCCGTAGACTGTCCTGGTGCGCACACAGAGATTGAATCGGCGCGGGCACCGGCGGGACCAGGCTCAGGTCTTGGTGCTGTTTGCAGTGATGCTCTTCGCGCTGATCTTCGGTGCCGCTCTACCCATCGACGGCGGCATGGGCGAGGCACTCCAGCGCCAGGCTCAGAACGCGGCGGATAGCGCGGTGATCGGGGCTGCACGAGCGCTCAACCAGGTGTGTACGGGTATCCCCGAGGCAGGGAATTCGAAGCCGAAGACAGGACGCAACATCGTCTGGGACATTGTCACGGACGCTGTCCAGAGCAATGTTTCCCCTGGCGTCACCGTGGTCCAGCCCAAGCCGGATTACCTCGATAAGTTTGGCAATAAGTCTGGCTCGGTCCAGCAGCTTGGTGATGTCCCTGATACACCCGGCCCCTGCGGGGTCAGTGTCGATGTGACCCTGAAACGTCCTCTCATTTTGGCTGCGCTGTGGGGGATCCCGAACATCACCGTCCATGCCAGCGCCGCTGCCAACGTCCGGCCCTCTCTGGGAGTGACCGCACTGGCTCGATACGGCATCCATACGCTGATCGCCAACGGCAATTCCAAATTCCAGGTCAATGGGAGCCTCAACATCGCATCCCTTGGATGCGATGTTGGGCCCAACCGCGCCGACTCCGCCAAACTGCGAATGCCAAGTCGTGCCGCCTGTGGCAACGGCTATCCTATTCCTTCGGCCGGGAATACCCACCGTGCCTGCCTAACGACATCGACCCCATACACGCATTGCGCAGCCGACACCATCGACACGTACGAGAGTGGCGCCGGTGCACCCGGATCGAGCAACCTCGATGTCAGGGACTACATCCTGGCAGCGACGCCATACCCGTTCGATTACTGCTTCTACCAGTACAAGGACCAGGTCGGCCAAACTGAACCTCGTGACGCATCCCGGGGCGTCCTGGACGACACCTATAACACCCCCCCCCGCACGGATACCGCAGAGTGCCAGCGAAACATCAACTCGCCCAACGGCAACGCCGTGTACGAGGACATTCACTCCAAGCGTGCCCCGGACGGCCTCAAATGGGCCACGGTGGAACGACCGAATCCCATCAATCCACTCGACCAGCTCGACAACGGCGCACGCAATTTGACGTCAATTCAGCGTTGTCCGGGTCCCAGTGCTGGGGACTGGCCGACCGCGATCACGCCGGGGCTCAGCTACACCAGCGGCAAGGATGGACTACTCCATCTCCGGCCCGGCACCTACGGCTTTCCCGTGGTCATTGGCGCCGCGGCCAAGCCGGAGGCGAACGCATTTGGCGGGACCGGGGGAAATGTCGTTCTCGATGGCTGCGTCATCAACGGGACTGAGTACCCCGGCGTGTACGACTTCTCAAAGGGAGTGGAAATCTGCCCAAAGTCCGGTCAGACGGTGAGCGGAACCAACGTCACGCTGCACAGCGCTGGCGTATTCGGGAAGGGCCTGCCCTTCACCGCCAAGGTTTTCGGGTGCCCGGGAGTGGGACGAACCACCGAGTACTACCCAGCGGTTGGTCCGGTGCAGTATTTGAACGACGACCAGATTGTTGACGCCGGGTTCTATGGCGCAGGAACGTATGGGATCACCCTGGGCGGTCCGCCAGGGGGAGTCATCCAGCTCTCAGCCCCACACAGTGGCGCCTATGCCGGGGTCTTGCTGTGGCAAGACAATCAGGATCCGGGCAACATCGGGATCAATGTCTATCCGGGACAACGGCTCCCGGCGACTCGCGGTCCTGCCCCGACACCCTGGACATATCAGAACAGGCCCGACGACAAGTTCGATGCGGGCAGCCAGGATGGCGCACGGGTGACGCTGAATGGCGATGTCTACAACAACTCGCTGCCAATTGGCCAGCAGGCCAAGATTGCCTGTGGAAGCGGTAGTGACGGCGGTAGGGTGCAACAAGGTACTCCAAACGGAAGCGGAAAACCAGCGCCAGACGACCGTCAGGCAGCCCCCAACTGTGACTTCGGATCGGGCACTCCGGCCCCTCCGGGCACTCCAGCCCCCAACTGTGACTTCACTCCGGCCATTCCGGCCACTCCGGCCACTCCGACGCCCTGTGCCGAGATTCCTCCGCAGTTGCTGGGGTACAAGGACTGCGCAGCCGCAGCCCTAGCGATTCCCCCTGATCCCACCTCAGTGGCGCTTTGCGATCGTCAACTCCCTGCGTCGGATCTCTGGCGGGTGCTGTGTGCCGGCGTTCCCTCAGCCACCGCGGGGCGGCTCCAGCTTGGGCACTCGAGCTGTCAGGTTAATGCTCTGGCGGCTCCGAAGCCGCCAAGCCCGGTGGTGACCGACATTTACGGATCGGTGGTCGTCGATGTGTTTGCCAGCGGCTCCAACGGCAACACCACGATTACTCCCCCGACCATCCCGGATGTCGTCCTGCGGTCGTGAACTCCCCTCGACGGCGTTTCCGACGTGGGCGGTCTGGTCAGGCTGCCATCGAGTTCGCACTGATCCTACCTGTCCTCTTCGCGATACTCGTCCTGGTGCAGGCTGGTGGTCTCATGGTCGCGGCCGACATCAAGGTCACCCGAGCTGCCCCGGCCGGCGTGCAGGCGGCGCTGGCGAAACTGATCATAGAAGCGCGGTATACCGCCAACCCAGGGCAAGTGCCACTCAATGGGCCCGTCAACGATGCCGGTGCCATCAACGCGGCCTGCGATGCGGTCCGGCAAGAGTTGGAGCTTGATCCGGGCCAATGCCTCCAGAAGAACGAGCCCCAACTCGCGCTCAGCGTCGCGAGCACAGCGAATGGAACCAATACGATCATTCTGAGGGTCACGTACCCCGTGGACACATTGATTGCCACACCGGGCGGAACGAAGGTATCCTCCAGCGCTGCCGAGATACTCCCCTCCTGACGATGACGACACCACGTCGAGCCATCCGGACAGAACGGCGATCCGAGCGCAGCCAGGCTGTCGTGGAATTCAGCATCGTTCTGCCCGTATTCCTCCTCATCGTCCTGGGAGTCTTCGCCCTCCAGGTCCTGCTCTTCGAGGTCGAATCCGTCAACAATGCCGTCCGCGCCGCTGCCCGAGCCGGCGCTGTTGCGCTGCCAGCCCAATGCGCTGGTAGCGTCCCTGGCACCCCAGGCGCCACCCAGTGTCCCGGCCTCCCGGTCTGCGAGATGCCCCCGCCCCCGCCCCCTGCCCCGGCAAGGCTCAGCATCGCCGCTCAGGCAGAGGGGGCCGCCACCACCTTTGTGCCGGTGAATCCCGACCAACTCTGTGCGCCGCAGGCGCCCAGCGGAGGTTCGAACCAAGAACTCACCCAGGCTCCGAGGGATGGCAAGATCAACCTGGTGCTCAACGCTCTGCCAACGATCTACGCGCCGTGCCAGGTCGCCGTCACCGGTACCGACGACGTGCATCCCCTGTTTCCGTTTGCGCCGACGATCACGCTCCATTCGACGGCCGTCGCCAATCCCGATCCCGGATGCCAGGTGTCCGGCTGACGGCAGGTCTAACGCTGGGGAGAGGGACGGTGCTCGATGGAGGAGTAGGCCGGCTGCCGCTGACCACCCACCACCAGCGCCCAATAGGGGAAGCCGCGGCCGTCGGAATACCGGAGGTAGTACATCCCGGTCACCGCCGGCTGGCCGTCGACGGAATGTCCTCCGGCCCTGACGAGTTCGGTGATCAGATACTTCACCGCCTCGCCCTGCAGCTTCGCGCTGTACGCCAGCGGAGCGCAGTCCTGCGGCAGGTGTCGTTCCGCGCAGTGACCGTACATGTCCCGCTGTTGGAAGGCGCTGATTTCGTTGAGCACGATTCTGGTGCGCTCGCGATATCCCAGGCTGTGGAGGGCGGCGGCGAACCGACCGGTGAGCGTGTCCGAGAGCTTGGGCAGGTGACGGTGGGTCTGGGTATCAAACTCAAAGTTGGAGATGTCGGTGTAGGGGTGCAGTCCCCAGGTTTCTGGGCGCTCACCGTCCAGGTGACCGGCGTAGGTGTGGAGGTATGACCGGGGGCCGCCCTTGGTGCTGAATCCTCCTCCGCTGCTGAAGTCGCCGGCGATGACTGAGCAGCCGTTGCAGCGATGTTGGACAGCAACCCACATGTGGGCGGCCAGCACCGGGCCACACGTCAGGTCCGTTTCCGGGCCGGCACAATGGGGGTCGTCGAACGTCGATCCACCGCGCGGCATGGCCAGGATCTGCGGCTTCTTGGAGAAACCGACGGGGCTCGAACTCGCGAAGTCAGGCTCTCCCCAGGGCGAGACGATCTTCACCGCCGCCATCCCGCCGGTGCCCGCTGGATACGACGGCCAACCCTGATACACCGCGGGAAGCCGGCACGGCGTGTTGCAGTTGCTGTAGGTGTTCACGAAGGCTTGAATCGCGGCCTTGTAGCCCCGGATGTCGGGCACGGCGAGCATCTTCCCGCTCTCGTCCAGGTAGTTGTGGTCGGGCTTGAAGACGATCTCCGGGGCGAGGTGATGGGCGGCCACGCTCGCCAGCCAGTAGTTCATGCACAACTGCTCGACGTACACTGAGCGCAGCGCGTTCCCAAGCTCGGCCACCCGCCGGCTGTTGTGGGCCGCCTGCGCCGCCTCGATTCGGGGGAGGTAGACCTGAACCGGGTTGGCGATATCCCACGGGGGGCTGAACCGGACGGTGTGGATGTGGAGCGCCGCCCAACCAGGGTCGTTCATTGCTGCCGCTGCGGCGGTGTAGTGAGGAGCAGTGATGTTGCTCTCGAAGTTGTCGCATGCGTTGACCGAGCTGTCATGGATTCCCACCACCGGGGTGGTGGTGGTCGCCGGCGACATGGTCGGCCCAGCGGCACGGGCCGGGATGATGATGGCCGCGGCCAGGGTGGCCACACCGATGAGTGCCGCTGCGGCGCGCTGGCGCGGGGAGATGCGGCGAACCCGTCCTCCCAAGTGGCCGAAGAGCCCTTCGGAACTGGCTTCGGGCATGTGGCGTGCTCCCATGACCATATTGCCCCAGGAGGGGTGACCGCGATTCTCCTCAACCCGAACGGACATTGCCGGGACAACCCGCCGTGTGGGCGTCACACTCTGGAAGGTTGAGGCGAGCCGGACCACTCAGGATGAGCAAGCGCGTCAGGAGGCGCAGGGGCGAATTCGGTGGGACGCCGGGTTCTGACCGCATCGCGACGGGAGATCCGGACAAGGCCGTTGATCTCGTCGTCGGTCGTCGCCCCCCAGCTGCCGCAACGCTGACTACCGACCGACGAGGCGACCGAGAGACTCGTGGGCATGCTGTTCTGACGCGTGACCGGCGTCGCGCATTCCAGCAAGCCCTCGTCCGCTTCTTTGCTGGGGATGTTGTAGCTGTTCAGCGATTCCTTCCGCCTAAGTGTTCAGCGAAAACTTCCGGGCGGGTTCAGGCGGCCCGTTCGCGGGCAGCGGGATGGGCGATGGGGGTGATGGGGACGGAGTCGGTGAAGGA
>JBPCLW010000017.1:0-9268 GCA_051002895.1 Candidatus Dormibacteria bacterium
GATCAACGGGAAACGCGTCTCGCCCTTGTAGTGTCGGTGACGAAACTCACCGACACTACACGCCGGGGGATCCCAGAAGAACGAACGGTAGTACGCCTTGCGGTAGTAGTAGCACGTGGCTCGGAAGGCGAGCGGCACGGGAAGGATCCAGACCGCAGCGGGGATGGCGCCGACGGTGGGGACCTCCGGCGACCAGAACGGCGAAAGGTAGGGTCCGCATCCCGCCGGACCGCAGTCCGATTTGCCGGCGATCAATGCGGTCCACACGCCGTATAGCGAGAATCCGCCGAGCACTGCAACCACCGTGATGGGGAGAACCCACCAGGGCGTATCCCGGTGCAGGCGTGCCCAGAACCCCAGCCCTTCATGGGTCTCGAACGAACCAGCGGCCGGCGAGACCTGACTTGCCATAGACGACGTCATCCTAATGTTCCGCATCCACGATTCGCCCCGGGCACAAAAAGCGCGATCAGCGGCCGAAGCGGAGATCCATTCTGGTCACGTGGGACTCGCGGTTTGCGGCGGTCGAGGGCAATAGGCGATGGGCGGCGACGCGCCAGCGCTGTGCAGAGGAGGCCGACCAAGGTGATCCCCAAGCCCATGGCAAGGCGGTTGTCGCCTCCAGCACCGGTCTCGGGGTGGAAACCGACCCGGCCACTTTTGCCCATGAGTTCGCGGAGGCCGGGCGGGACCCAGCTACAACTCCACTCCGAGCCCAGCGAGGCCGACAACGTCCGCACGCCAAACCGCCAACCGAGCCGACGACGCCGTGGCCGGATCCTCGTCCCAGACCAGGAAGCGCTTCACATCCAGAGGAGTCTTCTCATTGGCCGCGACCGCGCAGCGGACAACCGGATCGGGGTCGACTGCAAGCCTCTCCAGAATCTTGCTCGGGGTGTTCGCATTGAAGGCGACACTGCCGCGGACCATCCAGTGGGGATCGTCGGCAAGGCCCTCCAGAGTCGAGGCAGGGGTTTGAGCGTGGCCGGCGATCGCCACTCTCACGGTCCAGTCCTCTGCCAGGCAGGGAGAGCGCACGATATCGGTGAGGAGTTCCGCGTTCGCGTCGGGAGAATGAACGACGCGCACCAGCAGCTCATGATCCGAGCGGAGTATCTCCGGGTCGACCGCGCCCCAGCGGAAGGACGGGTCTCCGGGGCCCGGGTCGGGAATGACATCCTGTCGGTAGACGCGAAGCTCCGCGTTGCGCTGAGCGTCAGACCCTCGCCTGCCGAACTCCACTAGGTAGCAGAGCGTCCCCGTCCGGGTTGACGGGTTTCGTGAGACCCGCCCCTGGACCGTGTCGGTCCCCGTCCGCGCCATGGCGTCCAGGGTGTCCGGCGGCGTGGAGACGTTCTCGGCTACCGCCTCCCGGATCCACATCTCGGGGTCGTGGGCAAGATCCTCCAGTGCCGTCGCCGGAGCGTCGTGTCGCTTGGCGATCAGCAGGCGGATGATCGCGTGCTCATCGTGAGCCCCGGCGATCAGCGCGTCCGGTGGAGAGGAGCGATTGCGCGCCACCCCCTCCCGCGTGGCACGACTGTTGGTCGGTTCGGAAAGTGCGCTCAGCGTCCCGCCGGGTGTGTACGGATTGCCGGCCAGCGCCGTGAGCACCCTTGGAGCCCCCGGGTGGGGAAGGGTCGATTCTGGGTCAGCCAATGACTCAAGGAGGTCTGTAGGCAGAGAGGGGTGGGCCGCGAGGCGGGCCGTGAGGTACACATCGGACGATCGAGCCAGCAGCATCCGCAGGATCCCCGCCGGAGTGTCCGGATGTGTCGCCAGTCCCGTCATCACCAGCTCGTCGGTGTCGTCCCTGAGCGCCCAGAGTCCCTCGACAGGGGTGGCCATGTTGAACGCCACACTCCGGCGTACCTCAACCGAGGGGTCGGCGGCGAGGTCGACGAGGGTGCTCGGAGGAGTGGACCGGTTGCCGGCGACCTGCTTCCGTATCGCCTCGTCCTCGCTCGCCGCAAGCCGGACCAGGGTTTCCGGCGCGGTGTTGGGATCGCGGCCAGGCTCGATCGGAGTTCGTGGTTTCACCGCTGACACAGGCGGGAGCAGCGGACGACGCCGGAACGGCCTGCTCACCAGCCGGCGCACCGGGGGGCGCGGCGAAGTCCAATAGTGACGCAACAGCGGCAGGGCCTTGGCACGGAGAGTCTCCAGCCCACGCACAACTGCGTCCGGCTCCCACCGAGGCGGCATTGGGGATGGAGATATGGCCACGGTTCCCTGGATCCGTACCCGTCGGAGTTCCCCCTTGCCCAACGCCGGAGCGACATGCTCAGCTAGTGCGGGGATGCGAGCAGGAGGGAGGATGAGAACGTGCCACTGGTCCGCAAGTTCGTAGAGAGGGCCAACTTGGCTGCAACCGTCGAGGCCTTCGATCTTCACCTCGGGATCGGCGAGGGTTCGGCGGACGGCTGCCTCGGAGCTGGGGATCACCCCGGAGAGGTCGGCCGCGATCGCCAATACCTGGACGCTCTGCGCCCGCCATCCCGTGTCGTGGTCCTGCAGCCTGCCCCCGCCGAGTACAGCCCCGCTGATCTCAAATTCCCGCCTCACGCGAAAATGATTCGGAGTGTCCGTCTCCAGGAGCGTGTACCGGTTGCCGCCGTCCCCGGCACGCCAGGTGACGTCGGCATACAGCCCGCACTCGTGGCTTCGGTGGGGAGCAGGTGCGGGATCGGGGATGTCGCAGGCGGCGGTCGCGATCGGAGACCATTCGAAGGTCATCGGATCGCGATGGCGGCGAAGCACCCTGGGGGAGAGCACGGTGATCTGGCCCTCCTCACTGCGGTATCCACGCCAGGTGCGGTACCCGGCGAGGTAGCTGAGCTGGAGTGGGTCGCTCACCCCCCGAGAATCATCTCGGGTCGAGCAGTTGCACCGGCAGCGTGCGCAGGGGCCGCCGGAACCGGCTCCCTCGCGGGCACCGGCGTCACCGGGACTGGCAGGGGACCGGGCTCTGGTGCCCGGACCGGTGCCCGCTTCGGCAGCGGCAAATCCACCTCTTCAGGGTCGTCGTCGGGAAAACTCATGCCCGGATCTTGGCGCGACGACACGGACATTCCGCGTACAACGGCGGCAGTGAGCGTTTTCGGAATCGGGGATCAGACCCTCAGCCTTGTGGAGACGGATCCTTGGACCGGCTGGCTCAAGAGCCCGATCTCCTGTACGGTGGAGCGACCGGCCCTGGTCAACCCCACTTGAGTCGTACCCGGAGCAATGACATCCCATAGAGGTATCGACGCACATCTGAGCGAACCGCACCCCGAGCGCGGTCTCTACGACGCGCGCTTCGAGCACGACGCGTGCGGCGTCGCGTTCATCGCCACCCTGCGGCGGAAGCCCACTCACGACATCGTCCGAGCGGGCCTGCTGGCGTTGGAGAACCTCGCCCACCGTGGGGCTACGGGGTCCGACCCGGACTCCGGGGACGGCGCTGGCATCCTCGTCCAGATCCCCGACGCCCTCCTCCGCCATCGCACCGCCATCAAGCTCCCCCCTCTCGGTGAGTACGGCCTGGGGATGGTGTTTCTGCCTCAGCAGGCCCGCGACCGCGCCAATTGCGAGGGTATCGTGTCGTCCGCCTGCCACGACGAGGGGCTCCATCTCCTCGGTTGGCGCGACGTCCCCACCGAACCCGACTGTCTTGGACCCACCGCGCGCCTGGGGATGCCGGTCATCCGCCAGTTCGTTCTCGGCGCGGTTGGCCTCGACGGCGACGCCCTGGAGCGCCGCCTCTACGTTGTCCGCAAGGTCATCGAGCGCCGTGCCGATGCCGTCCATCTCGGGCGCGAGCGCTTCCACATCGCCAGCCTGTCCTCGCGCACCGTCGTCTACAAAGGCATGCTCACCGCCCACCAGCTGCGTAGCTTCTACCTCGACCTCACCGACGAGCGTGCTGTCTCCACGCTCGCGCTCGTCCACGCGCGCTTCTCGACAAACGTCCTCCCCCGCTGGGATCTCGCCCAGCCACTACGGATGTCCGCGCACAACGGCGAGATCAACACCCTGCGCGGCAACGTCAATTGGATGCGAGCCCGCCAGTCGAAGCTGCGTAGCCCGCTCTACGGTTCGGACATCGTCAAACTCACCCCGGTCATCGATGAAACGGGCTCCGACTCCTCACAGTTCGACAACGCGCTCGAGCTCATCGCCATGGGCGGCCGGCAAATTGAGCAGGCGATGATGATGATGATCCCCGAGGCTTGGCATCGGAACCCTCTCATGGACAGGGAACGTCGAGCCTTCTATGAGTTCCACGCCTCCCTCCTGGAACCCTGGGACGGCCCCGCAGCGATTGCCTTCACCGACGGCCATGTCGTTGGTGCCACTCTTGACCGCAACGGGCTGAGACCAGCCCGCTGGATGATCACCGAAGACGGCTGGGTTGTCATGGCCTCCGAAGCGGGGGTGCTACCCATCGCCGAGGAGCGGATCGTCAAGAAATGGCGGCTGGAACCGGGGCGTCTGCTGCTCGTCGACACCGTGTCCGGGGAGATCCTCGATGACGAGGCTACGAAAACGGCACAATGTCGCCGCCTCCCCTACCAGGAGTGGCTCGAGGGCGGCACGGTGCGGCTTGATGAGTTGCCTCCCGTGGAGGCCGCCGATACACCTGACCCCGGCACCCTGAGCGTTCGCCAGCGCACCTTTGGCTATACCGAGGAAGAGTTGCGCCTGGTCCTGGCGCCGCTCGCCCATGGTGACGAGGCGGTGGGCTCGATGGGGAATGACACGCCGCTGGCCGTGCTCAGCAGCCGACCGCAATCGCTCTTTTCATATTTCAAGCAGCGCTTCGCGCAGGTGACGAACCCCCCCATCGACCCCATCCGCGAGGAGGCGGTCATGTCGCTGGTGACCACGCTGGGAGCCGGTGGCAACCTCTTGGAACAGGGGCCTGCGCAGGCGAGACGCCTGGAGATGCCCCATCCCATCCTCAGCAACGCTGACATCCAAACCCTTCGCCACGTCACCCAACGACAGTTTCCCACCGCAACCGTGAGTATGGTTTTCCACCGCGATGGCGGCGAGAATGCGCTGCGCGACGGCATCGAGCGCATGTGCCAAGGCGCCAGCGAGAGAGTGGCCGAGGGAAACACCGTGTTGGTTCTCTCCGACCGCCACGTTGATGCCAACCATGTCCCTATTCCGGCCCTGCTGGCCACCTCCGCGTTGCATCACCACCTCGTCCGCGAGCAGATCCGTACCAGTGTGGGCTTGGTGGTGGAAACAGGCGAGGCGCGTGAGGTCATGCATGTGGCCCTGCTCGTGGGCTACGGGGCCGAGGCCGTGAACCCGTACCTGGCGCTGGAGTCGGTTTCCGAATTACAGCGACGGGGACTCCTGTCCCCGGGGGGCGACACCGCCCGGGCCCAGGAGCGCTTGGTTGAGGCGCTCGCCACGGGGCTGCGCAAGACCATCGCCAAGATGGGAATCTCTACCATCCAATCCTACTGCGGCGCTCAGATCTTTGAGGCACTGGGGCTCGAGCGGACGGTGGTGGAACGCTACTTTCCGGGGACCCCCTCGCGGATCGGTGGTGTCGGTCTCGACGTCCTCGCCGCGGAGGCCCTCGTCCGGCATCGCCGAGCGTTCCCGGAGGCGCAGGGTACCGGTACCGACCTCGACGATGGCGGCGACTACCAGTGGCGACGCGACGGTGAACACCACGGGTGGAACCCCATGACCATCGGCTTCCTGCAACATGCGGTGAAGTCGGGCGATGCCGGCTACTACCGCCGTTACGCCGAACTCATCAACGACGAGTCGCGGCAGCTCAAGACCCTGCGCGGCCTCTTTGACCTCGTGGAGGCCGACGAGGCCATTCCGCTAGCGGAGGTGGAACCGGTGGAGAGCATCGTCCGCCGTTTCGTCACTGGGGCGATGAGCATGGGCTCGATCTCCACCGAGATGCACGAGACCCTAGCCATGGCGATGAACCGTATCGGGGGAAAGTCGAATACCGGCGAGGGCGGCGAGGACCCCGTCCGCTATGGAACGGAGCGACGGAGCGCCATCAAACAGGTGGCCTCCGCCCGCTTTGGAGTCACCACCGCATATCTCGTCGATGCCGACGAGCTCCAGATCAAGATCGCCCAGGGAGCCAAGCCCGGCGAGGGCGGTCAACTACCGGGCGCCAAGGTCGACGAGCACATCGCCCGGCTCCGCTACTCCGCCCCGGGCGTGGGGCTCATCTCCCCTCCCCCCCACCATGACATCTACTCGATCGAGGACCTGGCCCAGTTGATCTTCGACCTCAAGATGGTGAACCCATCGGCGCGCGTCAGCGTGAAGCTCGTCGCCGAGGTGGGCATCGGAACCGTGGCCGCAGGGGTGAGCAAGGCGCGTGCCGAGCACATCGTCATCGCGGGCTACGAGGGGGGAACCGGCGCCACTCCCCTGTCGTCGATGCGCCACGCTGGGATCCCCTGGGAGTTGGGGCTTGCCGAGACTCAGCAGGTGCTCGTCCGTCAGGGCCTGCGCAGCCGGGTCACCCTGCAAACCGACGGCCAGCTGAAGACAGGGCGCGATGTCGTCGTCGCCGCGCTGCTTGGGGCCGAAGAGTTCGGCTTCAGCACCGGCCCCCTGGTCGCCGCAGGGTGCGTGATGATGCGTGTCTGTCACCTCAACACCTGTCCCGTCGGCATCGCCACCCAGGATCCGGAACTGCGCCGTCGCTTCACCGGTACCGCGCAGCACGTTGTCGCTTTCATGGAGTTCATCGCTCAGGACGTTCGGGAGTGGATGGCTCGAGTCGGGTTCCGCACCGTTGAGGAGATGGTCGGGCGCAGCGACCGATTGCGGGTGCGTGGCGCGATCGACCACTGGAAGGCCCGTGGGCTCGATTTTTCCACTCTCCTTCACCGCGTCGAAGCACCGGCCGAGGAGACTCGCTGTACCGGCAAGCAGCGGCACCGCATCGACGAGTCGCTTGATGTTCAACTCATCGAACAGGCAGCACCGGCGCTCGACCATGCTGAGCCCATACGTATCGAGACGGCGGTGCACAACATTCACCGCTCAGTAGGCGCGCGCCTCTCGGGAGAGCTGGTGCGCCGCCGCGGCGCCGACGAATTGCCCGACGACACTGTGCACCTCGAGCTGACTGGCTCGGCTGGGCAATCCTTTGGCGCTTGGCTGGCACCCGGTATCGCGCTTCATCTCACCGGTGAGGCCAACGACTACGTCGGGAAGGGCCTCAGCGGCGGTCGAATCGTCATCGCCCCGTCCCCAGCAGCGTCGCGACCCCCCGAGGAGAACGTCATCATTGGCAACGTTGCCCTGTACGGTGCGACCCGCGGCGCACTGTTCGTTGCCGGTGTGGCCGGAGAACGCTTCGCAGTGCGCAACAGCGGCGCCACTGCAGTGGTCGAGGGTCTGGGCGATCACGGGTGCGAGTACATGACCGGCGGCACGGTCGTCGTCCTCGACCGCACTGGACGCAACTTTGCTGCGGGCATGAGTGGCGGCATCGCCTACGTTGTCGACCGCGATGGTCGATTTTCCGAGCGCTGCAATCTCGCGATGGTGGATCTCGAGGAGCTCTCCGAGGAGGATGCCTGCGCTGTGGAGCGCCTCGTCGTCGAGCACCGAGCCCTCACCGGCAGCGCACTTGCGGGTCGGCTCCTCGACGACTGGATGGAGACGCGCCACCGGTTCATCAAGGTCATGCCCACGGAACTGCGCCGCGCCCTGTCCGGTCGCGAGCAACGGCTGGAGTTGGTGGGATGACCCGCAGCGGGTTCCTCGAACACCGTCGCCAGAGTTTTCAGAGGCGGCCGGTTGGGGAGCGTATCCACGACTATCGCGAGGTGTACCAGCCGCTCCCCATGGCAACCCTACGCGATCAGGCCGGACGCTGCATGGATTGCGGAGTGCCGTTCTGCCAGAACGGCTGCCCACTCGGCAATCTCATCCCCGAGTGGAACGACCTTGCCCACCGTGATGATTGGCGGCGCGCCATCGCACGTCTTCACGCCACCAACAACTTTCCCGAGTTCACCGGCCGGCTCTGCCCAGCGCCTTGCGAGCCAGCATGTGTTCTGGGCATCAACGATGACCCCGTCATCATCAAGGACATCGAGCAATCGATCATCGACCGCGCTTTTCGTGAGGGCTGGGTGGGACCCGAGCCACCCGGACATCGCAGTGGGCGGCGCGTCGCCGTCGTCGGCTCCGGTCCCGCCGGACTTGCCGCCGCCCAGCAGCTCAACCGCAACGGACACCTGGTCACCGTGTACGAGCGCAGTGACCGCCTCGGCGGTCTCCTGCGCTATGGCATTCCCGACTTCAAGATGGAGAAACGGGTCCTCGATCGCCGGCTGGAGTTGCTCGAGGCCGAGGGCATCGTCTTCGAGCCCGATACTGAGACCGGCCGCGACATTGGCGGCGATGAGTTGCGCAGCCGCTTTGACGCGGTGGTCCTCGCGATGGGCGCTGAGCGGGGTCGCGATATGGACGTGCCCGGGCGTGAACTCGACGGGGTACACATGGCAATGGACTACCTGGTGCAGCAGAACCGCCGTGTCGCCGGTGACAGCATCCCCGGCAGGACCATTTCCGCAGCGGGTCGCGACGTCGTCATCATTGGGGGCGGCGACACCGGCGCCGACTGCCTGGGCAATGCCCACCGGGAGCGCTGCGTCTCCGTCCAACAACTCAATATCTATCCCGAGCCCCCGCCGCGACGCGGCGACGACAACCCCTGGCCCGAGTGGCCCGTCATCCTCCGCAGTTATCCCGCCCACGAGGAGGGCGGCGAGCGCGAATGGGCCATCCAGGTGACCGGGTTCGTCGGCCACGACCGCGTCGAGGCGATCGAGACCGTACGCGTCGATGTCGAGCGTCAGCCTGACGGCCGCCGCTTCGTCCCCCTCGCCGGATCGCAGCAGCGCATGTCGGCCGACCTTGTCCTCCTCGCCATCGGCTTCGCCGGGATCAACGAGTCACCACTTCTGGCTCAGCTCGCCGTTGCCACCACGCCGCGCAATACGGTGGCGGTTGACGCTGATCTCGCCACCACGGTCCCTGGTGTCTTCGCCTGCGGCGACGCCGCGCGGGGAGCGTCGCTCATTGTCTGGGCCATCGCGCAGGGTCGACAAGCCGCAGCGGCCTGCGAGCGGCATCTCGCGACCCTAGCAGGGTGCTGAAAAAGATCTCGGAATAGCCCCACAGGGCGCCTCGAGGTGTGGGAGTCTTCCCGCGATCGATTCAAGCCTGCGGAGATTCAGCATGCGTGGCATCCCCGAACTGCAGATGA
>JBPCLW010000018.1:0-4193 GCA_051002895.1 Candidatus Dormibacteria bacterium
GCTACATGAGCACGGAATCGCTCACCAAGCCGTTGTCGCTACCCGAACCACAGGAGGTATCTACTCTCGCCGCCTGATTGATGCGGATGGAGCGGATCGCTCATACACCACTTGACAGGACATGGCCGTCAAGGTACTCTCGATAAGACGCGAGTCCACTCCTAAAACGAGACTCATAGGTGGCCAGACTGCCCGGCGAGAGCTTAGAGAGGTTTCTGAACCGCCGGATCAGGTTCTCAGGATCAAGGTTGAGCACCTCAGCCGACTCCCAACCCTCGTCGACCTTAAGGATTTGGGCCACCGCCGCCCGCATGCTCATTGCAGAGTTGCGAGGCATGAGGCCCTTCGAGGCAACCCAGTCCCAATGCTGAACAAAGGCAAGACCGGTGCCACGCTGGGGAGCAGAAAACGGCTGATCGCCAATGAATCCATCGTATCATTCTTGACATTGTTGAGTCAACTGGGTTTGGGGGTATCCAGGTTCAGGCGACTGTGGGGGATTGGGCTTTCCGTGAGAGCGCTCGATCGAAAGTGTCGCGGAGGGGGCAACGACGCCGAATCACAAGTCCCAGAACCGGGCATCAAGTATCGGTGCGTACCCACTGCATGCTAGTGTATTCGCGAGCACCAGAGCGGAGCGAGAGGGATTCGAACCCTCGATCCGAGTTTCCCCAGATACCGACTTTCCAGGTCGGCGCCCTCGACCAGACTAGGCGATCGCTCCGCAGCGGATTGTACCCAGGGCGGCAATGACGGTCATACCTCACGCGCAAGGAAAGCGAGAACGAGCAGCCGGTTTGGAGAGATGACCGTATTCGCCCTCCTGTCGCCCACGCCTTGACTGCATGGTGCCGCCGATCAGTCCGCCAAGTTCGGGTCTGAGACGCCGGTATACTCCCGCCTCGGAGAGGTGTCCGAGTGGTTGAAGGTGCCGCTCTCGAAAAGCGGTGTGGTGCAAGCCACCGCGGGTTCGAATCCCGCCCTCTCCGCCAGCGGCCGATTCCGGGCTGTGGGTTGCCTCGCGTCAGTCGTGACCGTCGTTTTCCTCGATGGCGTCACTGAGCGGAGTGCCGAACCGCGCACCAGGATGCACCTTGACGTGCTGGGCCGCCCAGATGAGGTCGAACCCGCGATTGGTGCGCAGACCCGGGTTCTCCGCTTCGATGGCGCCCAGCGACTCATGGCGGTCGGTGGCGATCTGCCAGAGGTTGTCGCCGGGCTTGACCACGTAGTCGAACGTGGCTCCCGCATGGCGCCGGGTGGGCGGGGTCACGGGCCGCTTCACCACGCCATGACCCGGGCCAGGCCCTCCGCAACGAGGTCGCGACCAGTCCAGAGAGCTTCGTCCCTCTTGTGTCCGTCCTCGGGGCAGTACGCTCTGGACCATGAGCGCGACGAACGCGGTGGCGACCCAGCCTAGTCTGTCGCAACTCGATGTGATCGCAGGCCTGGCCCCGATCCTCCCCCATAGGGCGCAGGGCACCCGAACGCTCGGCATGGAACTCCGCCCTGCGGCCGTCGCGGGGCGGATCCAAACCATCGCTCTGAGGGGTCGAGCCGTCCTCCCGATCGCGCCGAGAATATCTGGCCAGCCAGCCGCTGCCCCCACTGATCGGGCGACGCCCGTTGCCTCCTCGAGGCCTGCCCCGCCCCTTGTTCACCGCGGCCGCTTCCGCCCAGGGCTCGATGTCCAGATCGCCCAGTTCTGGGCCCGGCATGCCCAGCGCCATGCAGAGAAGGCGCTCGGCGGCCCCAAGGTTGCCGTGGACAGCGGGAACCCGACAACCGTGCCCATTGCTAGCGAATCCAAACCGCAAGCGCAGCGAAACGTGGGCCAGGGCCTGGCTGGCGGGGCCGCACAACCGCCGCCCACGGCTCTCCTGGTATTGGCCGCGAACCTCGCAGCGGTGGCAGAACCCGGGGCGAAGCGCAACCCCCGCAACCGAGAGATCACGCAGCCCCTGCCCACCCTCTCCAGCCGTGCTCCCGGTGGCCCCGGCCTGGGCCGCTGAGTTCATCCGCCGGAGGCGCTGCGCTCTCCCCGTCATCCCCAATCGGCGGCCCGGATCAGGGCCGGCGCCGTCCTCCAACGATTCCGCGGTAGGCTGATTCGCATGCATGGTTGGGGTGGCATGAGCACGGACAAGCCGAGCGGACGCACGCCCAAGCGCCACCTGGGCAGACGAATCCTGCGCCTCTTCGGCCCCTACAAACCCCAGGTGGCAACGGTCAGCGGACTGATCGTCATCGGTGCCGCGCTCGGCGTGGCCAACCCCGTCCTCATCAAGGTCATCTTCGACCAAGCGCTGTTCTGTGGCCCAGGCTGCCCCCGGCAGGGGCTGCTCGTCGGACTCGTGGCACTGATGGTCGCCATCCCCGTGGTCACCGCGGTGATCGGCATTTTCCAGACATACCTGACCAACACCATCGGTCAGCGGGTCATGGAGGACCTGCGCAACACCCTGTACGCGCATCTCCAGGGAATGTCGCTGCGCTTCTTCACGTCGACGCGCACCGGGGAGATCCAGTCCCGGCTCACCAACGACGTCGGTGGGGTACAGAGCGTGGTGACCGACACCGCATCGAGCGTGTTCTCCAATGTCGTCATTCTGGTGAGCACGCTCATCGCCATGGTCATCATCTCCTGGCAGCTCACCCTGCTCTCGGTCTGCATGGTCCCGGTCTTCCTCGCTCTCACCTACCGCGCCGGCAAGGCCCGACGACACATCTCCGCGCAGGCACAAGAGAGTAAGGCGGAGATGAGTGCGATCACCGAGGAGACGCTCTCGGTGAGCGGAATCCTTCTCGCCAAGGTCTTCGGACGTCAGCGCAACGAGATTCGCCGATTCGAGAATGAGAACCACCGACTTGCCGACCTCGCCATCCGCCGCGAAATGGTGGGTCGTTCGCTCTTCGCGGTGGTGCAGGTGTTCTTCTCCTCTGCCCCCGCGCTCGTCTATCTCGTCAGCGGATTCGTCATCTCCGGCGGAGGCAAGACCGACCTCACCGCCGGCACTATCGTCGCCATCACCACCCTGCAGAGCCGTCTCTTTTTCCCCATCGGTCAAATGCTCCAGGTGTCGGTGGAAATTCAGGCTTCGCTCGCCCTCTTCGAACGCATCTTCGACTATCTGATACTGCCCCACGAGATCGTGGACAAGCCTGGCGCGGTTGCAGTGCCCGCGGACGAGGTGCGTGGCGAAGTGACGCTCGACCACGTCTGGTTCCGCTACGAGGGACCGCCACAGTTACCTGGGCAGTCGGAAGCGGAGGCCGAGGCTGCGGCGGCCGGTGACGCCCGCGCCTGGGCGATCGAGGACCTCGTGCTCTCTGTGAAGCCGGGACAGCTCGCCGCCATCGTTGGGCCGAGCGGAGCCGGCAAGACGACGATCTCCTACCTCCTCCCCCGCCTCTACGACGTCACCCGCGGCGCCGTGCGCATCGACGGCCGTGACGTGCGCGACATGACCCAGGAGTCCATCGCCTCGGCCGTGGGCATGGTGACCCAGGAATCCCATCTCTTCCACTCCTCAGTGCGACGCAATCTTCTCTACGCCAAGCCCGATGCCGGCGACGACGAGTTAGAAGCCGCCGCGCGGGCAGCGTTCATTCACGAGCGCATCGTCGAGCTCCGCGAGGGCTACGACACCGTCGTCGGTGAGCGCGGCTACCGGATGAGTGGCGGCGAGAAGCAGCGCCTAGCCATCGCCCGGGTCGTCCTCAAAGCACCGAGGATCCTCATTCTCGACGAGGCCACATCGGCCCTCGACACCACCAGTGAGCGCCTCGTCCAGGCCGCATTACGCCCGCTCATGCAGGGTAGGACGACGATTGCCATCGCTCATCGCCTCTCCACCATCCTCGCCGCCGATGTCATCTTCGTTCTCGATTACGGTCGGCTCATCGAGCAGGGCACCCACGAAGAACTGCTCCGCACCGGCGGCCTCTACGCCCAGCTCTACGAACAACAATTCCAGGGTGGCCGAGTGGAAGCGCATTGCGAGGATGGCGTGGTGCTGGCCTCGGGTGAAGTCGTCGCCGAGGAGCCTGTGGCCTAGCGCTAGTGGCGCCCGGCGGCAGTTCGTGACCCAGGCGCCGGTATCGGGGTTCGAGGCGAAGGAAAGGGTGGCGCGAGGAGGAGTGCATCTGAATGATGCATGACGACGTGGCGCCGGGCCCCTTGACGCACGCAT
>JBPCLW010000019.1:0-44882 GCA_051002895.1 Candidatus Dormibacteria bacterium
GTGGCTTCCGACAGAGCCCAAAGAACGTCGGCGAAGGTGGGCTCTGCCCGCCGAGAGCCGACATCCTCTTTACCGCTGAAAATCCGCGGCGGTCGGGGGTGGGATTTTCAGCGTCCTGCTAGGAGTGGACCGCTGGAGAGCCACGCCCTTACCGCTCCAAGCGTCGTAGCCGCCTACCCGCTGGCAGCGGCGGCAGGGGGAGTCTCCTTGTCCGGCGTCAGATCCACCACCTGGTCGGGAAAGACGACCCGTAGCTCAAGCCGACCGCCTAGTGCCGCCGCGTAGCGCATGAGGGAAGAGAGGTAGGTGTCACGCTCATGCTCAAACCGCGAGACGTTGGATTGCGTCGTCTCCCACGCCTCGGCTACCTCATTTTGAGTCACCCCGCGGGCCTCGCGGACGGCCGTCAACGACTGCACAGCCGTTCGGAATTCCGCCCCCTCGACGGCCCGCCGCCGCTCGAGTAGGTCGCCGTACTCGGGCTTGGCCCGCAGCTCCTTGCGCAGCTCGCGAAAATTCCGGTGTCCGCTCATGGCATCTCTCCTTCTTGACGAAGGGCTTCCAGATGGTCGTCATAGAGCCGGTCGGCCTCGGGAATCGCCTCCGCGTACCAAGCCTTCCAGCGATCGCTTTTATCGCCACCAATCAGCAGCAAGGCCGACCGCCGAGAGTCAAAGGCGAACAGCACGCGTAGGTGACCGCATCGCGGTCGCAACTCTTTCATGTTGGCGTGTCGCGAGCCCTTGACCGTGTCGACCCATGGCCTCCCGAGGCCAGGGCCAGTGGCTTGCAGATGTTCCACCGCGGTGTCGACTGCCTCCTGTTGCGCCACTGAAAGCTCGGCCCACCAGCGACCGAACTCGTCGGTGTATTCGACCTCCCACGCCAGCATCAGTATAACTCAAAGAAGATACAACGCAAGGGCGATGTCACCATGTCTTCTCTGGGCTCCCCCGTTGCGCTCCTTTCGGGCGCTCTGCTGCGAGGTGGTCCGTCGGTACTGCCGGCCCCGCGAGGGCGGGGCGCGGGTCGCGTAGCAGGGCTCTCGGAGGCGCGCACGCAAGCGCGCCGAGAGCGAGCCGCGAGCGCCAAAGGCGCGAGACGGCGGACCCTGCAAGCGGCATGCGCACCGCCCTCGCGATCCGCGACAGGCCAAGTGAGCCTGTCCGCAGGAACGCCCCCCCGACCGGCGACGCTGTTCCTGGGTATGCTGAGATCAGAGTGGTTCGATCGGGGCCCGCGTGCCCCCCAGTTCGAGGCAGAAGCACGTGACCGACCGTGAATACGACATCGCCATCATCGGAGCGGGTCCGGCTGGCCTCACCGCCGCGCTGTATGCCGGTCGCAGCAAGGTGCGCGCCGTGCTCATCGAGGCCAAGGCACCGGGTGGCCAGCTGCTGAACACCGAACTCATCGAGGACTACCCCGGCTATCGATCGGTCCTTGGCGGCGACCTTGCCACCACCATGCTCGAGCAGGCGCTGCACTTCGGGACCGAGCTTGTCGGCAGTCCGGTGAGCAGGATTCGCGTCCAGGACGACGGAATGAAAATCATCGAGACCGACGACGGAGCGTATCGAGCGGCCGCGGTGATTCTCACGGCGGGGGGTAATCCCCGCAAGCTCGACGTCCCCGGTGAGCAGGAGTTTGCCGGTCGCGGAGTCAGCTACTGCGCGGTTTGCGACGGCGCCTTCTTCCAGGGCGCCCACCTCGCCGTGATCGGCGGCGGTGATGCCGCTATCGAGGAGGGGCTCTTCCTCACTCGGTATGCCTCCAAGGTGACGATCGTCCACCGGCGTGACGAGTTCCGCGCTCAGCACATTCTCATCGATGAAGCTCGTGCCCATCCCAAGGTGGAGTTCATTCTCGACACCGTGGTCGATGCCATCGAGGGCGAGGAGAAGGTCGCTCGCCTCGCCCTGCGCAATGTGAAGAGCGAGGCGTCGAGCAGCCTCGACGTGGGAGGCGTATTCATCTTCGTGGGCTTCATCCCCAACACGGGGCTGGTCGACGGTCACATCGATCATGACAAGGGTGGCTATTACACGACGGACTCGCAAACGATGATGACCAACATCCCCGGAGTCTTCGCTGCTGGCGATGTTCGCAGCCAGCTCACTAGGCAGATCACCACAGCCGTTGGTGATGCCACCACTGCCACCATTGCCGCCAGCAAGTGGGTGGAGGAGCGGGCCAAGGGACACCCTCCCGCTGCGGGCGTCGCGACCCTGGGGGCCGCCCCCGCGCAGGGCGGACGGGTCGGCTAGTGGTCAGCTGATGGCCGGGAGCATTACGACCCAGGGCGGAGATTCCGGTGAGACCAGCCTTCTCTACGGAGGACGGATCCCCAAGGACTCCCTGCACACTGAGGCGTACGGGGCGCTTGACGAGGCGATCTCCGCGCTCGGCATGGCCCGGGCAGCGGCACAGGGGACATGCGCCGAGCGCATTCTCGCTCTGCAGCGCGAACTCTTTACCGTTGGCGCTGAGTTGGCCACCGCGCCGGCGCAACGCGACAAGCTGGACAAACACTTCTCCACGGTCACGGCAGCCATGACCGACGCGCTCCACACGGAGATTCACGACCTCGAGGCGCGCGTTGAACTGCCCCCGAGCTTCGTCATCCCCGGCGGCAGCTCCGTGGGCGCCGCACTCGATCTCGCTCGCACCATCGTCCGCCGTGCCGAGCGGCGGGCGGTGGCGCTGCAGCGGGAGAGCGGTCTCGGCAACGATGAGGTGATTCGCTACCTCAATCGTTGCAGTGATCTCCTCTTCCTCCTCGCCCGCGACGCGGAGAACGGTGCCATCGTGGCCAAGCCGCGTGATCGGGGGGATCGGGACGGCGCGGGCGGCTGATCTAGCTGCGTTGGGATGCGTGAGCACCCCTATACTGCCGGCGCGATGGGGATGGTCATTACTGCCAACGAACTCACCAAGCGATACGGCTCGCTGATCGCGGTTGACGCTGTCAGTTTCGACGTTGCGGAGGGGGAGATCTTCGGCATGCTCGGCCCCAATGGGGCGGGCAAGACGACCACCCTGGAGATGCTCGAGGGCCTCACCGAGCCCGACGGGGGAAGTGCCACTGTTCTCGGCGCCGACGTCGTTCGCGAAGCCCGTCGACTGAAGACGCGCATTGGCGTACAACTCCAATCCACGTCGCTCCCCCAACTCACCAAAGTGCGCGAGGCACTGCAGCTCTTCGGTTCCCTCTACCCGGAGGCCCGTCCGGTCGACGAAGTGCTGAAGGAATTTGATCTAGACGAGAAGGCGGATGCCATGGCCGACAAATTGTCGGGCGGACAGATGCAGCGCCTCTCGATCGCTCTGGCATTGATCAACGATCCCGATCTCGTCTTCCTCGACGAGCCCACCACCGGTCTCGACCCCCAGGCTCGGATCAATCTCTGGGGGGTCATCGAAGGCGTACGTGCCCGGGGCAAGACGGTGATGCTCACCACCCACTACATGGAGGAGGCCGAGCGTCTCTGCGATCGGGTTGCGGTCATGGACCACGGCACGATCGTGGCTCTTGGCACGCCCGCGAAACTCATCGCCGAGAATGCTCGCGGCACCACCATCGAGTTCGAGGCCCCGGGCACGGTCGACGCGGCAGCGCTGCGACGCCTAGACGGCGTCGACTCCGCGGAGGTAGACGGATCGGTGACGGTCACCACCGAGCATCCTGAGACCGTGCTGCGCGCTCTGCTGGCACCTCACCCGACGTGGCTGGCGCCCGTTGATGGCGACGGTCCTGCGGTTCGCGATCTGCGGGTTCGCAGCGGCACCCTCGAGGATGTCTTCCTCGCCCTGACTGGGCGCAGCCTGCGCGACGCATGAAGGCATTCCGCGCTCTCACCCTCAACACCATCCGGTCGAGTCTCCGCAACCGCACCGCACTGTTCTTCACCCTGGGACTTGCGGTCCTCTTTATGGTCATCTTCGGCATCCTCTTCAACAACTCCAGCTTCTCGCTCAAGCTCGGCATTGTTGACGACGACAAGACGACGAAATCGCAGGCCTTCATCGACACGCTAGCGAAGGTCGACGGGGTCACCGTCGATGTCGGAGACCTGGAACGCGAACGTGCGCAACTCAAGGACAACAAGGTTTCTCTCGTCGTCACTCTGCCCAAGGGGTTCGAGTGCGCGATCCAACAGAAGAATCCGTCCTGCGCCCAGGGGCCGGTGGGCATTCGCCAAACCAGCGCCACATCACAGACGCCGTCGATCGCGGCGCAGGTGGTGGGCCAGGTGTTGTCGCATTTCACCGGCACGAGACCTGCGGTCGTCCTGGGGCAGCCGGTGATCGATTCCGTGAACCCCATCACCGCCATTGACTTCTTCCTTCCCGGGATGATCGCGTACATCGTGCTCCAGAGCGGGATCAACTACGTTGCCATCGGCTTGGTTGAACTCCGCGTTCGCAAGGTTCTGCGCCGTCTCCGCGCCACCCCGCTCAGCAAGGGACAGATCCTCGGCGCCCAGGTGCTCGCCGGGGCTCTCACCGTGGCTCTGCAGATCGTCGTGCTCGTCGCGCTGGGTCTCGGGCTGTTCCACGCCCACAACTACGGCAATTGGCTGATTGCGGTGGTTCCTATTGTTCTCGGCATCGGCGCCTTCGTGGGTATCGGGTTTCTGCTCACCTCAGCGGTGCGCACCAGCGAGGCGGCGCGGGGGCTTGCGTCGGCGGTTGCCTTTCCCATGATGTTCCTGAGCGGCATCTTCTTTCCCAGCGATCAGCTGCCGGCGACGCTGCAGACGATCGTGCGCGTGCTACCGCTGCCCTGGCTGACCGACGCGCTCCGCCAGGTCATGAACGACGGCGCTGGCCTAGGCTCGATCGCTCTTGATTGTGTGGTACTTGCGGGGTGGGCAGTGGTCGCTCTTGCCATCGCCACCTGGCGGTTCCGCTGGGACTGATCAAAGCGCATTCTTGCCGTCCCGGCAGGGCCGTGGAGTATCGTGGACTGGTGCCCACCGGCCCATCGGCGGTGGCGAGCACCAGGAGGGAGTCCCTCAGTGACGCAGGTGCCAGGATCTCTGCCGGAGCCAGTTGAGCAACTGCTCAAGAGTGCGCTTGTCGCCGAGCTCACCCATCAGGGTGACGGTGGCCAACTCTACACGGATCCTCTGATCCCGCTCTGGGATGGACGGCATATCCTCATGACGTCGAGCATTCTCTTCTCACGGAAGTTGGAGCGGATCAAGCGCAATCCCAAGGTGTCGGTGAGCATGAGCGACCCCGTTGCCTGCCCCGGCGTGGCGCGCTGGCGCGCCAGCATCCAGGGCGACGCGCGAGTCATCGACGGCGATATCCATAGCGACTGGATGACGACGCTGCCTCTCTGGGAGGCGAAGGAACCGGTGGTCAAGAAACTCTTCAAGCTCCGCTTCGGCTTGCCACTCTTCTGGGAGCGTTCGGTGATCGAGATTACCCCCCGGCGGGTCATTCATTGGCGCGACGGTGATACCACCGCGGTGCCCGACGTTGTCGAGGTTGCCTCATGACCCCCGCCGAAGCCCTGACCAAGCTCACCATCCACACTCACGCCGTGGTCATCGCCCGCGGGGCCGACGGTTATCCGGTGCAGGTGGCGACGTCGTTCCAGGTCACCGCCACCGGTCTCGAACTGCAACCGGCGGACGCGGGCCTGCCTGTGGGCGACGGTCCCGCTCAGGTCGTCTTCAGCCACATCCGACCCCGACCCGGCGTCGGATACGACAAGCGCGCGTATGTGCAACTCGATGGCACGCTCCAAGCCGGGGAGGCCGTCTGGCGCTTCGATGCCACCCGGGCGCGGGGATGGGACGAGCACACCATTCCCTTCGTCGAGCTCTGCGAGCGGGCGGTACCCCAGGGTCGCCGCTACCTGGCTCAGCTCAGTGCCGAGCAGGGGCGCTCCGTTGAGGCCCGGCTCGGCATCGGCTGGCGCCTCTTCCTGGCGACGCGTGCGCCCTTCCTCACCGCCACGCTCGTGCCGATAGGCCTCGGTGCCGCTGCTGCCGCCTTTGATGGTGCGTTCAACTGGGCGCTCCTCCTGGCGACCCTCCTCGGCGGCCTTGCCGCCCACCTGGGCCTGAACGTCGCTAATGACATCTTCGACACGAGAAGTGGCGCCGACGACGCCAATGTCACTCCCACGATGTTCTCCGGAGGGTCTCGTGTCCTCCAGTACGGTCTCATGAGCATGCGGCAGATGTGGGCCATCTGCCTGACCTGCTATGCCGTTGCCATCGCCGTGGGCGTGGGGCTCGTCGTCCTGCGCGGCCCCGGGCTGCTTTGGCTCGGTGCGGCGGGCATCCTCATCAGCTACTTCTACACAGCGCCGCCCCTGAAACTCGTCCATCGGGGTCTCGGCGAGGTCGCCGTTGCCGTTGGATTTGGACCGATCATGGTCATGGGCGCGTTCTTCGTGCAGACGCAGCACTACACGTGGCGACCGCTCCTTCTCTCTCTTCCCGTGGCAATCATGGTGATGCTCATCCTCTACGCCAATGAGATCCCTGATCGACACTCCGACGCCATGGTGGGCAAGCGCACTCTCGTCGTGCCCCTCCCCAAGTCCACCGTGCTCGCCGTCTACCTGGTCAGCGCCACCATCGCCTATCTGGCCATCGTGGTCGGCGCCGCGACCCGAGTGTTGCCCTTGACGGCGTTGCTCGGGATGCTGACCCTGCCGCTGGCCCTGCGGGTCCTGCGCACTCTGGACCGGGCCTACGACCGTCCTTATGAACTGATGGCCGGACTTCAGGACCAGGTGTTGCTGCACTTGGGCACCGGCGTCCTCCTCATCGGTGGCACTCTCGCCGGCCATCTCACCGGCTAGCTGGAACCGACGTCCCCTCGGTCTCGGCACCGAACCACGGTGCCTCCAAGGTCGGCTGCGGTCACCTCGAGCCAGCGGCGATCCTGGGCGTCGAGGTGGCCGCGCGGCCAGCGAGGGTAGGGAATGTCACTGTGGACGTGGTAGCCGTCAGCAAAGAGTTCGACGCGGACCGGCGTCGTAAAGGTGGGCTCGTTGCACACGCTTTCGGTTCGGTCGAGCCAGACCTCACCTTCACGATTGATGCGCAGCGCACTGAGCACGGTGAAACGGCGGGCGCCGAGCGGCACATCGGCGACCGAGGATCCCAGCAACTCATGCGGGAGGTGGGCCCCCCCCGAGGCCTGGTGCCGTCCCGACGCTCGCTGCGCGCGTCCCCCGATGGTGAGGCTGGAGACCGCGAGGCCGTCCCGGCGAGTGCTGATCGACCATCGCGACTCTGGCCGATCGTGGAGGCGCACCTCGTAGCCGTCAAGGAGGCGCGTTACTGCAACCGTCCGCTCGCGGGTCTCGCTGAGCGAGACAGCTGCGGCGGGATCGAGAGTGCATGTCCGGTCGGGCGCGACGAGCAGGGCCGATTCACTCACCCAGAGGATGGCGCCCGGTTCCATCCAGACAAGGCGCGGCTCGGGTCGTGGGCGAGGGGTGGCTCGCGGAGCCGCTGGCCGCGGCGGGGCGGCCGGCCGATGCGCCGGGGCGGTTGCCGGGGAGGCCGCTGATCTGGCCATCGCCTGACGCGAAAGCGGCCACTTGCTGATGGCGAAGAACGCCGCCTGGATGCGCTTGAAACGCGCCTCGGCCCCCGGATCGTGGGGGTTGATATCGGGATGGGCCCGACGGGCCAGCGTCTTGAACGCCTGGCGGAGGGCCTCGTCGGCCACGCCGACGGGCACGTCAAGGAGGCGATAGTCCTCGATGGTTGCCGGACGATCGCTGAAGTCGCTCATCGCCGGCCCCTCGGTTTGGCCATGTTGGGCTCAATTCTCCCGCTCGATAGCGGACATCCGGCGGACGATGGTCACTCTGGGGAAGTGAGCAGCCGTCGCGCTCGCAGGGCGAGCCACACCAGATGCCGGCGTTCCGGGTCACCGACGTCAACGCCCGCTTCCTGAAGTCGCTGGAGCCGGTAGACAATCGTGTGACGATGAACGCCGAGCTCGGTGGCCGCCTCGCCGAGACCACCGGTGCTGAGGACCGCTTCCAGGGTCGCACGTTGCTCCGCGGCCCGGGGTCCGTGCCGTTGGGCCAGTTGGCCGAGTAGCGCTTCGACGAAGCGATACAGGGTGTCATGGTCGCTGTCGAGGACGGCGAAGGGTCCCACCTCAGCATCGTCGTGGATGCGCCGCTCGGGGTTGAGGCGCTTGCCCACGTTGCGGGCGCGCCGGGCCCGGTGAGCTGCGGCGGCGACGTCGCCGAGCGATTCAGCGACGGGACCGCGGCCGATGCAGAGTTGGGGATCTACTCGTGCTGATTCGGCAATCACTCGCTCCTGGTTGGCGGCCGGGGCGATGAGGAGCAGCCATTCGCCGCGGCTCTCCTCCACGGTGAGAACACCGGCGGGACGCCAGACTTCCTCGATGAGCCGATCAGCATCCACGCTGGGGGCGGCCGCCGCCACGGCAAACGGTGGTTGCAGTTCGAGCTCGACCGCGGCCGCCGCGCGCCGCACCTCGGCGGAGTCGTCGCCGGCGAGGAGGACTTGAAGGATGCGATCGCGCTCGCGGTCACGATGCCGGACGAGTCGCTCGCGGCGTTCCAGATAGGCGGCGCCGACCGCGCCGGAGATCTCGTCGAGGTATTCAAAGATCTGACTGGCGACGGCGACGAGCGTCTCGGGTTCGATCTCCTGATCGCGGACGACAGAGCCCACGACCTCCTCCCAGACGACCTTGGCAGCAACCCGGTAAGCACCCAGGAGCACGTCGAGAGGGACGGCGTTGTCGGCCTGGCGGGCACCGGTGAGGGCGAGACGATCGAGGTCACCATGGCGCGGGCCCCGGCCGTCGTGGAGGCGGCGCACCAGCACTCGAAGCGCATCGCGGCAGGCGCCTACCAGTTCGCGCAGAGCGCCCAGCGAGAGGGGCGGGACGGTTCCCTGGGCGGCGATTCGCCGGGCCATGCGCGAGCCGATGAGGTCGGCATCGGCAAGCAGCCGGGCGCTCACCGAGGCCGGTAGCATGGCCCTCTCGACCAAGACGCGTGGACCACGTTTGGACGGGGAGGCCAAATTGTCCATTCTGTACAAATCCCGCAGCCAGAGCCCGCCACCACGGCGGTTGCGTAGGCCATTCTGACGCATCAAAGTTGAGAGATGCTCTATGACGATCTCTTCATCAGCCTTGAGAGGGCCCGCTGGACCCTCGGAGAGGAGATTGACTTCAGCGCCATCGATCGCTCGCTCCTTACCGAGGGGTGGATCCATGACGTCCGCCAGGTGTGCCTCACCGAACTGTCGGCGCTCTACGCCACCGAGATGTTCCTCCGTGATTTCTACTCAGACATCGACTTCTGCAGCTTCATTTCCATCTGGTTCTACGAAGAGATGAAGCACCACCTCACGCTGCGGAAGTACCTGGAAGCGGTCGGCGAGAGCTTCGAGGAAACCGATCTGCCAAAGCTTCGCCTCACCTTTGCCGAAGGCCCGGCGATCGAGACACTGACCATGCACTTCTGCGGCGAGCAGCGCCTCGCCCACTGGTACCAGACGTTCAGCCGCGAGGCACCCGAGCCGGTGCTGGCCAAGATCTTCAAGATCATCGGGGCTGACGAGCTCCGCCATGCCGCCTGCTACGCGAAGTATCTGCGCAAGGCGGTGGCCAACAACCCGGACTGCCTTCCCGCGATCCTGCGCATGTCGCTGTGGATGATCCGCAGCACCAATGACGCGCCCAAGCATCCCACCACCGTCACTGAGCCCTCGGTAGTGTCGCAGCTGGAGGATCCCGCATACATCAGCCGAATGCTCAACATGTACCTGCCAGGTCGCGACCACGAGGCCCCGGTGCAGCGCCGCATCCTCGCGTTGATGTCGGAATTGACGGGAACGAAGCTCACCTCGGTTCGTGATCTCCTCGGCGAGATCCGTCGCCTTCAGGAGATCGACGAGGCTGCGAGCGTTTCGCAGCTGGTTGGTGCGGCGGGCTGACGGCGGCCATGCAGAGGCGACGGATACCTGAGGGGATCTGGATCGAACCGACGCCACGCTGGGTGCGGGCATATTTCGGCGGCGCCAAGATTGCCGACAGTCGGCGCGCGCTGCTCATGTTCGAGAAGGGCCCCATCCCCACCTACTGGTTTCCGCTGGAGGACGTGAATCTCGAGCATCTGACCGCCGAGGATCGTACGTCCGGCTCCGAGACGAAGTTCTGGACCCTTCAAGTGGGGGATCGCGTCGCCGAGAAAGCCGCCCGGAGCCAGCCTGACCCTGCCAGCGATCGGGCCGAGTTGAAGGACCATATCGCCCTGTACTGGGACAAGATGGACTCCTGGTACGAAGAGGACGACGAGGTATTCGTGCATCCTCGCGATCCATACAACCGCGTCGACGTTCTCCACAGCTCGCGCCGGGTGCGGATCGATGTCGAAGGGGAGACGGTGGCGGAAACCGTCCGTCCCGCTCTGCTCTTTGAGACAAGCCTGCCGACGCGCTACTACATCCCCAAGCAGGACGTTCGGATGGACCTGCTCGTGCCCACCAGTACCACCTCGAGTTGCCCATACAAGGGTGTGGCCTCGTATTGGTCGGTCCGCGTCGGCAATGGCCTGGTGAAGGACATCGTGTGGGGCTACCCGGCGCCGATTTCTGAGTGTCCCAAGATCGAGAATTTGCTGTGTTTCTACAACGAGAAGGTTGATGTTTTCATCGACGGCGAGCGGGAGGAGCGGCCCACCACTGAGTGGACCTGACCGGCGGTTGCCACATAATCAGTGGATGCCGGATCGAGTGCGGATTCACGCCACCGTCAGGGGCCGCGTCCAGATGGTGGGCTTCCGCGACTACGTCAGCCGCCAGGCTGCCGGCCTGGACGTGACCGGCACGGTCGCCAATCGCTCCGACGGCACCCTGGAGTGCGTGGCGGAGGGGCCTCGGGCCGATGTTGACCGGCTTGTTGAGCTTCTTCGGCGCGGACCTCGAGCGGCGCGGGTGGAGACTGTCGACATCGTCGAGCAGCCCGTCCGCGGCGACCTGCCGCATTTCCGGGTGACCGCATGACCGAGATCACATTCGCCCAGCGCATGTCGCGGTTGGGCACGGAGTCTGCTTTCGAGGTACTCGCCCAGGCCCGTCGGCTCGAGGCCCAGGGGAGGAGCATCGTTCACCTGGAGATCGGTGAGCCCGACTTCGTCACCCCGGAGAACATCGTACAGAGAGCCGTCACCTCCATTGCCGACGGCGCGACGCACTACACGCCCGCCAGCGGCATCCGCGAGGTTCGCGAGGCGACGGCGCGATACGTACAGCGCCAGACCGGAACGGAAACGAGTTGGGAGCAGATCGTGCTGACCCCGGGGAGCAAGAATCTTCTGCTCTTCGCTCTGCTCGCCCTCGTCGAGGACGGCGACGAGGTCATCATCCCAGATCCCGGTTACCCGATCTATCGCTCCCTGGTGAACTTTGTGGGCGGGGTCTCGGTGTCGTTGCCAATTCGCCAGAGCAATGACTTTCGCATCGACGTCGAGGAGCTGCAAGCGCTGGTGACCCCGAAAACGCGGATGCTCATCGTCAACACCCCCGCGAACCCAACTGGTGGGGTGCTCACCCAGGCGGACTGCGAGGCCATCGCTGCCCTCGCACAGGAGCGAGATCTCTTCGTCGTCAGCGACGAGATCTACTCACGACTCATCTTCGATGGTTCCCATGTGTCGCTGTATGGCGTTCCCGGGATGGCGGAACGCACCATCCTCATGGACGGACTCAGCAAGGCGTGGGCCATGTGCGGATGGCGCCTCGGTTTCGGAGCCATGCCGGTGGCGGTCGCCCAGCGTATGGATACGTTGATGATCAACACCTCGTCGTGCGCCGCAGCCTTCACCCAGTGGGCGGCGGTCGAGGCTTTTGAGGGTGTGGAGTCCGACGTTGCTGTTGGGGCCATGGTCGGGGAATTCCGCGAGCGTCGTGATGTCATCGTTGATGGGCTCAACGCTATTCCGGGGGTCGTCTGTCGCAAGCCGGCCGGGGCCTTCTACGTGTTTCCCGACATTACCGAGACCGGTTGGAACGACCGTGCGCTGCAGAAGGCGGTGCTAGACGAAGCCGGCGTGGCAGTTCTCGCCGGCACCGCCTTCGGCCCCCATGGCGCCGGACACCTACGGCTCAGCTATGCGAACTCGGTCGCCAACCTGGAAATCGCCGTCGATCGTATCGCCAACCTGCTCGCTGCCATGGCCCCCCACTGATCACCACCCGCCCCGACGCCACGACGACGGGGGAGCTGGCCGCGGCCGGCGTCGGTCGAGTCCCCATCGTGCGCACCCGACCGCTGGGGGCCATCACCGGCCCCCACCTTCTCGCCGCCATGGGCGAGAGTGAGGGCGCCTTCGTGTTCGAGTCGGCCACCGGTGACGGCGAGTTCGCTCGCCACACCATCGCCGGCATCGCGCACTCGGCGACCACCATCGGGGACGCTTCGCGGCGCGACCCCTTCGCCGCACTGGAGCAGGCGGTAGCCACTGATCGATCTCTCGCGCCCCTGCCCGATGGGCTGCACCTACCCTTCATCGGCGGTGGGGTCGCGGTCTTCGCCTACGAGTCGGTACGAGCGCTGGAGCGCATCCCCCGACCCCGAGACGACCCGCTGGGGTTGCCCGACGCGTGGATCGGGGTCACCGACACTGTCGCCGTCATCGATCGCGAGGAGAAACTGCTCCACCTCGTCACCACGCTCGATGTCCTCAACAACCGCCATGAGGACGCCATCGCTGCGCTCGACACACTGGAATCACGCATCGGCTCCGTACATCCGGGTCCCGAGCCAGAGATCCCCGCGACGGCCACTGACGTTCTCACCGAGGACATGGCCAACGTTGAGCGCGACCGCTTCCTCGAGGGGGTGCAGCGGAGTCTCGAGCACATCGCCCTCGGCGATGTCTTTCAGGTGCAACTCTCTCGGCGATTCAGCCTGCCGTTAGTCGGCACCGGCGTTGATCTCTACCGCGCACTGCGCCAGACCAACCCCAGCCCCTACATGTTCTTCGTCCGCACTCCGCGTGGTGAGGTGGTGGGTTCCAGCCCAGAGATGTTGGTGCGGGTTGAGGAGGGCCGCATCGACTACCACCCCATTGCCGGCACTCGCCGTCGCGGTCGTACCTCCCATGAGGACGCTTGCTTGGAGGACGAGCTTCGCGGCAGCGAGAAAGAGCAGGCAGAGCACCTCATGCTCGTTGACCTCGGCCGCAACGATGTCGGCCGCGTGTCGGAAATCGGTTCGGTGATCGTCACCGAACTCGCTGCGGTCCGCCGCTACGCTGCGGTGATGCACCTGGAGAGTTCCATTACCGGGCGCCTGCGCCACGATCTCCGTCCCATTGACGCGCTGCGAGCCGCCTTTCCCGCGGGCACGGTGACCGGGGCGCCCAAGGTACGGGCGATGGAGATCATCGCTGACACCGAAACGCAGGTCAGGGGAGCGTACGCTGGCGCGGTGGGCTATCTCGACGTGCGTGGCAACCTCGACACCGCCATCGCGCTGCGCACCGCGCTGGTGCAACGCGGCACCGTGCACCTCCAGGCTGCGGCCGGGATCGTCGCCGACTCCGACCCCGAGGAGGAGGCTCGGGAGATCGACAATAAGCTGCGCGCTCTCGCCCACGCCGTGGCGGCGGTGAACCGGTGAATGCGGAGTTCACGCTTCCCGATCGGCCACTGGAGGACTCGGTTCTCGTTGTCGACAGCTACGACTCCTTCACCTTCAATCTCGTCCAGTACCTCGGCGAGCTCGGTGCCCGCACAGTGGTCGTGCGCAACGATCAGGCGAGCGTCGCTGAGGTTGATTCGCACAACCCCGCGGCGATCGTTCTTTCTCCGGGGCCGGGAACTCCGGCAGACGCGGGAATCATCGTCCCCCTGGTACGGGAGCTCGGTGCCCGGGTTCCCATCCTTGGTGTGTGCTTGGGTCTCCAGGCGATCGCTGCGGCCTACGGCGGCGACGTCGTGCGGGCCCCCGAGCTCATGCATGGAAAGCTGAGCCCGATCCACCACCGCGGCATCGGCCTGTTCGCCGGGCTCGACTCACCATTTCTCGCCACCCGATACCATTCGCTCATGGTCGACGCGGACACGCTGCCGCCCGACCTGGAGGTGACTGCGTGGACCGAGGCGGGGGTCGTCATGGGGTTGCGGCATCGCAGCCGGTGCGTCGAGGGAGTCCAGTTCCATCCCGAGTCGATTGGCACGACGGTCGGCCGGCACCTGC
This sequence comes from Candidatus Dormibacteria bacterium, assembly GCA_051002895.1. Taxonomy (GTDB): domain Bacteria; phylum Chloroflexota; class Dormibacteria; order Aeolococcales; family Aeolococcaceae; genus JBPCLW01. Next base: position 14,239 of record JBPCLW010000019.1, read on the forward strand.
TGGCAGCGTTCCTCCAGAGCGTGGCCGTTCCACTGCGCGCGGGCGTCACGTGAGCGACCTCGGGATGCTCAACGATATGGTCGCCCGAAAGCGGGCGGAGGTGGAAACCATCCGTTGCGGCCGTGCCGCGCTGTGGGTCAAGGCGGAGGCGATGAAACCGGTGCATGGCATGGCCGGTCTCCGCGGTGGCGCCGTGATCGCCGAATTGAAGCGCCGGTCGCCCAGCGGTGGGGAGCTGCGCCCCGACCTCGACGTCAGTGCGACCGCTCGGCTCTATGTCACGGCGGGCGCCGCCGCCATCTCCATCCTCACCGACTCCGCCTTCGGTGGGTCGCCGGCCGATCTTGAGGCAGTTCGCGCCGCCGTCGACGTTCCCGTGTTGCGCAAGGATTTCATCGTCGACCCCGTGCAGATCGCTGAATCTCGCGTACTCGGTGCCGATTGGGTGCTGCTCATCGTTGCTATCCTCCCCGGGGATGCCTTGGAGGCCTGCTTGGCGGCGGCAACGCGCGCCGGCCTCCATGCCATCGTCGAGGTGCACGACGCATCGGAAATCGCTCGCGCTTTGCGGGTAGGGGCGGGCTGCGTGGGCATCAACAATCGCGACCTGCGCACCCTGCGCACGAATCTCGACACCTTTGCCAGCCTCCGACAGTTGCTACCCGATGGTGTCATCTGCATCGCCGAGTCCGGTGTGCGCGATGTTGGCGATGCTCGGCGACTGCTCGATGAGGGCGCTGACGCGCTGCTTGTCGGGGAGACGCTGCTGCGCAGCGACGATCCGGGCGCAGCCTGTGCCACGCTTGTTGCCGCGGTGGGGACCACTGCATGATCGTCAAGGTCTGTGGCATCTCCACGGCGGGAATTGCCGATGTCGCCGTCGATGCTGGGGCCGATTGGCTCGGTCTGGTGTTCGAGCGGCGCAGCCCCCGCTATGTTGATGATCGGGCAGCCGCCGAGGTCCGTGCTGCCGCTGGCTCGGCGGCGGACTGCGTCGGCGTCCTCGTGGAACCGACGCCTGCCGCCGCATCCGCCTTGATCGATCGCCACCGCCTCGCCGCCGTGCAACTCCACGGTAGGGTCGAGCCAGACATCGTCACCGAGATCGACGCTCCTGTCATTCGTGGCCTCAACGTGATCCGCCCCGGTGAGGCGCTGACAGCGCAGTGGTGGCCGGACGGTTTGGTGCTTCTCGATAGCATCGGGGGGGGGCGCGACGGGCTCCCGGGAGGTACGGGCATTCGCCTCGACTGGGCGGCAGCACGCCACGTCGCTGCCCATCGGCGCATCGTCCTGGCTGGTGGCCTCACCGCGGAGAACGTTGCCGAGGCAATTGCCACGGTGCGGCCCTGGGGCGTGGATGCCAGCAGCGCTCTGGAATCTTCTCCAGGGGTGAAAGATGCTGGACGGGTCAGGGCCTTTGTCGCTGCCGCCCGCGGCGCCCTTGATCGTCTGGCTGCGCCGGCAACACAGGCCGCGCTGTGAGCGCGGGCCGTTTCGGCGCCTACGGGGGTGCCTACGTCCCTGAGACCCTGGTTCCAGCACTGGAAGAGCTGTCATCGGCGATGGCGGACGCGTTCTCCGACGACAGCTTCCTGTCCGACCTCGACTCCCGGCTGCGCGACTACGCGGGCCGCCCGACGGCGATGACTCCAGCGCGTCGGCTCACCGACCTCTCCGGGGGCGCGGAGATCTGGCTGAAGCGTGAGGACCTCCTGCACACCGGTGCCCACAAGCTGAACAACGCCCTCGGTCAGGTGCTGCTGGCGCGACGCCTGGGCAAACGTCGGATCATCGCTGAGACCGGGGCCGGACAGCACGGGCTGGCCACCGCCACGGCGTGCGCTTGCTTCGGGCTCGAGTGCGTGGTCTACATGGGCAGCGAGGACATTCGCCGGCAGAGCCTCAACGTCTACAAGATGGGCCTCCTCGGCACCGAGGTCCGGGCGGTCGAATCCGGCTCGCGAACCCTGAAGGACGCCACCAACGAGGCGATTCGCGACTGGGTCGGCAACGTTGCCACCACCCACTACGTCATCGGCTCGAGCGTTGGCCCGCATCCCTATCCGGCGCTGGTGCGACGCCTGCAGCGCGTGATCGGAGATGAGGCACGGGCCGAGGCGCTCCGGCGCTGGCAGCGGCTTCCCGAGTGCATCGTTGCCTGCGTGGGAGGCGGCAGCAACGCCATCGGCATGTACGCCGCCTTTCTCGACGACCCCGATGTCCGCATCGTCGGTGTCGAGGCCGCCGGTCGGGGTCTCGACACCGACGACCACGCCGCACCGCTCAGTGCCGGCCGACCGGGCGTTCTGCATGGGGCGTTCAGTTATCTCATGCAGACTGAGGACGGCCAGGTGCGCGAGACCCATTCCATCAGCGCCGGCCTCGACTATCCTGGCGTCGGCCCAGAGCACAGCGCGTTGCGGGATTCTGGGCGTGTCGAGTACACGAGCTGCACCGATGCCGATGCGTTGAGCGCATTCCATCAGCTCTGCCGATTGGAGGGCATCATCCCCGCCCTGGAGTCGAGCCACGCGATCGCGGTCGCCGCTCGCTTCGCCGGGAGCATGCCCCGCGAGGCTCGTGTGCTCGTCTGCCTCTCCGGCCGTGGCGAGAAAGACATCGACACGGTTCGCGCCAGTGGCGGAGAAGCCATTTCATGACGGTGATCGCCGGCAACCGCTTCACCCAGGCATTTGCGGCCACCACCGACCTCGGGGTCATCGCCTACGTCACCGCTGGATTTCCCGGTCGCGATGACACCGCCTCACTTCTCCTCGCCTGCCAGGACGCCGGATGCCTGGCGGTGGAGGTTGGCATCCCCTTCAGCGACCCTCTCGCTGATGGACCGGTGGTCCAACGTACCGGGTGGCGCGCACTCGGCAACGGCATGACCCTGGCGATCGCTCTCCGTCAGGTGGAGGAGGCGAGGGCTGCCGGTTTGGCAATCCCCGTCGCGGTGATGACGTACATCAACCCCGTCCTCAGCTACGGGGTGGAGCGATTCGCCAGCCATGCTCTCCGTGTGGGAGCCGATGCGGTGATCGTGCCCGACCTGCCCGCCGACGAGGCCGTCGACGTCGCTGCGGCGGTGACGGGGGTTGGGCTCGCCCACGTCCCCCTGGTGGCGCCCACTACGACGACGGCACGTCTCACCCGGGTTGCTGCTGCCGCCTCGGGCTTCATCTACTGCGTGGGGGTGACCGGCGTCACTGGAGCTCGCGACACGGTGGACTTGGCAGGGCTCGATCTGCTCGAGCGCGTCCGCGGTGTCTCACCGCTGCCACGCGCTCTGGGGTTTGGCATCTCCAGGGGCGAGCATCTTGCCGCTCTACGGGGGCGCTGCGAGGCCGCGGTGATCGGCTCCGCCCTGCTCAGCGCCATCGAGGCCGGCGAAGCCGCCCCGGCGCACGCGGCCCGGGTCTTTCTCGAGGCTCTTGGTCGGTGAGTGCCAGCAATCTTCACGGCGTCTCCCGGGTCGAGGGCGAGATTCGACCTGGCGGTGACAAGTCCATCAGCCACCGCGCGCTCATCCTCGGCGCGCTCGCCAAGGGGCGCAGCTATCTCAACGACCTCTCGCCATCGGCGGACGTGCGGAGCACCGCCGAGTGTCTGACCGCGTGCGGTGCGGCGATCCGCCTCCACGATGACGGCCGCGTCTCACTCGACGGCGCCGGCCCCGGGCGCTCGCTGAAGACCCCGGCGGCGTCCCTCGACTGCGGCAACAGCGGGAGCACCATGCGCATGCTCGCCGGCGTCATCGCCGGGCACGAGATGGTGGCCCGCCTCGATGGGGACTCCTCCCTCCGTCGGCGGCCCATGCGGCGCATCGCGGAGCCGCTGCAACGCATGGGTGCGGGAGTCCAGATGAGCGCTGCGGACACGGCCCCGGTGACGGTTGCCGGGCACCGACCGCTGACTGCAATCACCTATGCATCGCCGGTGGCCAGCGCTCAGGTGAAGACTGCAGTCCTTGTCGCCGGCCTGCATGCTGACGGCGCAACCACGGTCAGCGAGCCAATGCCGTCGCGTGATCACACCGAGCGTCTGCTCTCCCTCTGTGGAGTTAGGGTCATCCGTGACGGTAACAGCCTCACCGTGATACCGGGGGAGCTCGAGCCGTTCGGCATGCGCGTTCCTCAGGACATCAGTTCGGCGGCGCCTTTCATGTGTCTCGCCGCAGGGCGCCCGGGATGGGCCGTGCGCTGCCCGGGGCTGGGGCTCAATCCCTTACGCACCGGTATCGTCGACGTGCTGCGCCAGATGGGTGCCCAGGTGGACGTCGACGAGGATCCGCCTGCCGGGGGAATCGAGCCCGCCGGGTTGGTGGAGGTCCGCGGTGCCTCCCTGCAGTCGCTGTTGATCGCCGGCGAGATGGTGCCACGCCTCATTGACGAACTCCCCGTCATAGCCGTCCTCGCCACCCAGGCGGAGGGCACCACCGTGATCCGCGACGCCGCGGAACTGCGGGTCAAGGAATCCGATCGCATCGCCGCAATCTGCCGCGGGCTGGGCGCCATGGGGGCCACCTGCGAGATGACTGCGGATGGCATGACTATCGTGGGGCCGGTCAATCTCCATCCCGCCAATGTCGATGCTGACGGGGATCACCGCCTGGCCATGGCATTCGCAGTGGCGGCCTGCCTCGCCGTTGGGCCAGGGAGTACGCGAATCGAGGGCGCGGAGACAGTTGAGGTGTCGTATCCGAGCTTTCTCGCCGACCTCGACGCCGTCAGCCACTGAGGGCGCCAGGATCCGGGGCATGCCAATCGACAGCCCTTCGCATTTGCCATGATGCGTCGCCACGATCACCGCCAACGGCAGCCCACATCGCACAGGGGGTCATCAGAGATGCTTGCCACCGTTGTCAGCCGTCAGATCGCGCGTTTGGGCGCGGCGCTCACCATCGTCACCCTCGGCCTTGCCGGCTGCGGCAGTTCAGGAGGTTCCTCCTCGAGCGCCGCCTCGAGTTCGTCGGGAGGCAAGATTACGGCGAACAAGGTCGACACCATTGCCAATGAAGTCCCGGCGGCGGTGAAGACCAAGGGCACGCTGACGATCGCCACCGATGCCTCCTACGCGCCCAACGAGTTCGTCGGCCCTGACGGCACCACCATTGTCGGCATGGACCCTGATCTCGCGGCCGCCATCGGTGCCGTCACGGGGCTGAAAGTCAGCGTGACCAACGTGAAGTTCGACAACATTCTTCCCGGCATCCAGGGTGGGAAGTACGATCTCGGAATGTCGTCGTTCAACGACAACAAGGAGCGCGAGCAGGTCGTTGACTTTGTCACCTACTTCAGCGCCGGAACCTCATTCTTCATCAAGAAGGGTGGACCCAGCATCACCAAGCTCGACGACCTCTGCGGGCACAAGGTCTCGGTGGAAACCGGGACCATCCAGGAGACCGACGCCAACGCCCAGAAGGCAAAGTGCTCGGGCGCCGGGAAGCCCGATGTGACGGTCTCCTCGTTCCCCGATCAGAGCGGGGCGAACCTCGCCCTGCAGAGCGGTCGCGTCGAGGTCAGCATGGCCGACTCGCCGGTGGCCGCGTATCAAGTGCAGCAGTCGAACGGCCAATTCCAGACCAGCGGCGAACCGTATGGAACTGGCCCATATGGCATCGCGCTGCCCAAGAACAACGGGATGGGCAAGGCGATCCTGGACGCCATCAAGGAGCTCATGAGCGACGGCGTGTACGCCAACATCCTCAGCAAGTGGGGTGTCTCCAGCGGAGCCATCAACAACCCCGGCATCAACAAGGCCGGCTGAGGGGAGTCGCCGAGCGCGAGCTGTGACCCCACCTGCAGAGCAACCTCACGGTCCTGTTGGGAGCGGACGGGCGGTCGTGAAGGCGGTCCCCGTCCGCCACCCGGGGCGGTGGGTCGGCGCTGCGGCGGTGGTGCTCGTCCTCGCGGCGATCGTCAACGCCATCGCCACGGCTCCCACGCTGCATTGGGACGTCGTCCAGTACTGGGTCCTCAACGGTCGGATCCGTGATGGGCTGATTCTCACGCTCGAACTCACCGCAATTGCCATGGCCGCCGGAGTTGTTCTCGGCGTCTTGCTCGCGGTGATGCGGCTCTCTCCAAACCCGGTGGTGTCGGGGGTGAGTTGGCTGTACATCTGGTTCTTTCGGGGGACGCCGCTCTTCGTCCAGATCATCTTCTGGGGGAACGTCTCGCTGCTCTTTCCCAGGCTGGGCTTGGGGATTCCCTATGGTGGCCCCACCCTGATCGACGTCGATACCAACAAGGCCATCACCCCGCTCATCGCTGCCATCCTCGGGCTGGGGCTCAACGAGGGGGCGTACATGGCAGAGATCGTCCGCGCCGGTCTCATCTCGGTCGACCCCGGCCAGACCGAGGCTGCTCAGGCGCTAGGAATGACGCGACTGCAGGTGATGCGTCGCATCGTTCTGCCGCAGGCTATGCGCGTCATCGTGCCGCCCACCGGGAACGAGACCATCTCCATGCTCAAGAACACCTCTCTGGTGAGTGTTCTCGCCGTCAGCGAACTCCTCTACACCGCCAACCAGATCTACGCTGTGAACTATCGAACACTGGAACTGCTGATCGTCGCCAGTATCTGGTACCTGATAGCCACCTCCGTCCTCACCCTTGGGCAGTTCTATGTGGAGCGGTACTTCGCCCGGGGGTCCGCGCGCCAGTTGCCAGTCACACCGTTGCAGCGCTTCCGGTCTCTTCTGGTGGGCTCACGCGGGGCGGCACCCTCGGCGCGGCCATGAGTAGTCCGGAGACCACGCCGATGGTGCGGGCCGAGCAGGTGCGGAAGTCCTTTGGACGCCTCACCGTGCTCAGCAGCGTCGACCTCGAGGTCCAGCCACGGGAGGTGATGTGCCTGATCGGACCTTCGGGGTCTGGGAAGAGCACTCTCCTCCGCTGCATCAACCATCTCGAGAAGATCGACGGAGGGCGGCTCGCGGTTGATGGAGAGCTGGTCGGCTACCGGCAGCGTGGCGACCGGCTGTACGAGCTGCGCGACAGTGAGGTGTGTGCCAAGCGCGCGCAGATCGGGATGGTCTTCCAGCGCTTCAATCTCTTCCCTCACATGACGGTGCTGGAGAACGTCATCGAGGCTCCGCTGCGGGTGAAGCGGGAACAGCGCCCTGTTGCCGTGGATCGCGCCCGCAGCTTGCTGGAGCGGGTCGGGCTCGCCGACAAGGTCGATGTTTTCCCCAATCAACTCTCCGGGGGGCAGCAGCAGCGCGTCGCCATAGCCCGCGCGCTGGCCATGGAGCCCAAGCTCATGCTTTTCGATGAGCCCACCTCAGCACTGGATCCCGAACTCGTCGGAGACGTCCTCGATGTCATGCGGGGGCTCGCCAATGACGGGATGACCATGGTGGTCGTCACCCACGAGATCGGCTTTGCCCGCGAGGTCGGTGACAGCCTGGTCTTCATGGACGCGGGCGTTATCGTCGAGGCCGGGAAACCCCGGGACGTCCTCGGCAATCCCCAGCACGAGCGCACTCAGGCCTTCCTCTCCAAGGTGCTGTAGTCCAGTCGCTGCGATCGTGAGTCACGCCGCATGCCCCTTGCAGGGATCGTGAAGTCACGCCGCATGCCGCTTGCAGGGACCGCCGTCTCGCGCCTGTGGCGCTCGCGGCTCGCTCTCGGCGCGCTTGCGTGCGCGCCTGCGAGAGCCCTGCTGCGCGACACGCGGCGCACCTTCACGGGCCGCGACATGGGGCGAAGCGAGCGCTCAACCCAGTGGTATGAGGCGCCTTTCGCCCGTAGTCCCAGATTGATACCATAGCGGTATGAGCAAGCAGCTAACCGTCCGGCTCCCCGACAAACTCGTCGACTTCATCGACCGGCGGGTCGAACAGGGCGACGCCACCAGCAGGGCTGGAGTGGTGGCGGCCGCACTGGACAGAGAGCGCCGCCGGGAGATCGCTGCACGTGACGCCGCGATTCTGGCGCGGGTTGTCGCAGACGACGACGACCTCGATGAACTGGCCACCCACGGCGCTCAGACTCCCTTTGGTGACCTCGCCTGATGCGCCCCATGTACCTGGCACAGTTGGACAAGACACGTCCCGTCCTCATCCTGACCCGGGACGTCGTCAGGCCCCATGTGAGCCGGGTGACGCTGGCGCCCATCACCACGACCGTTCGGGGTCTGTCCACGGAGGTCGCGGTCGGGCGCGCGAACGGCCTTGATCGTGAAAGTGTTGTGAGTTGCGACAACATCCTCACCGTGCCGACGTCGGCCTTGGGTCGTCTCATCGGCCACCTGCTGGAGGATCAAGAGGTGGCATTGGCAGAGGCGATCCGCGCCGCCTTTGACCTCGTCTGACGTGGCAGCTTGACACCGGCGGCGGCGGAAGGAGCCGGCGAGAGATTTCTTTCCCATCTGTCCAGCTCGCGGGGTGGTGCGTGGGCGCGACGCGGTGTTCATCACCTGCCTGGCGACAACGATGGGGCGGGCCACTCCCGTGGCGTTCGGCCAAGCCACCTTGGGCTGATGTACTGGGGTGTCAACGGATAAGTCTGCTCAGTCTGCGGTCGGCGTACACCTTGCCACCGGTCTGACACGTCGGGCAGTACTGGAAGGAGCGCGTTGCCAGGGCCACCTGATGGATGGTATCGCCGCAATTGGGGCAGGGCTGACCGGTTCGTCCGTGGACTTGAAGGTTGCTCTTCTTCTCCGCCTTGATCGCCGATAGATCGGTTGCTTCAGCCCGCGCGATGGCGTTTCCCAGGGTGTCGCTCATGACGTGCCAGAGGCGCTCGACTGCCTCGGGGTCGAGCCGGTCGCTGCGAGCGAAGGGGGAGAGGCGGGCTGCGTGGAGGATCTCGTCTGAGTAGGCGTTGCCAATCCCCGACATCAATTCCTGATCGGCGAGCGCCGACTTCAGGTTGGTCCGAGCCGTGGCCAGACGTTCGCTGAGCACGGCTGGGGTGAAGCCCTCGCTCAGGACGTCCGGGCCAAGGCGGCCGATACCGGGCACATCGGCAACAGCGCTGACCACGTAGATCGCCAGTCGATGCTCCCGGCCCTGTTCGGTGATGTCGATGCCGCTGCCGTCGTCGAGACGGATACGGGCCGCCAGAGGTCCGCGCTGGGCGAGTTTACGCGCAGCAATTTCCGGTCGCCACGCGATCCAGCCGGCGCGGGCGAGATGGACGACGAGGTGGAGGCGTTCTGCGCTGATCACCACGAACTTTCCTCGCCGTCCGACCTTGGCGATCTTCCCGCCCACGAGCTGCGAGACCGTGGGCTCGAACGTCTTCAGCGCCGCCACCGACGGGACGAGTACGGCTTCAATGGTTCGGCCGGTGAGCCGTCCGCCGAGCTGACGGGCCAGCGCCTCGACCTCGGGGAGTTCTGGCACATGCCAATGGTCGGTGATGGAACAATCCCTGTGGTTCGTCTGGGAGTAGGAGGCGCTGTGAGCGGGGTCCCCCGGCCCGGCAAGATCGTGGCGGTGGGCCGCAACTACACCGAACACGCCCGGGAGATGGGCGGCGAGGTCCCGGAGTCACCACTCCTATTCCTCAAACCGCCGTCGGCCGTCATCGCCGATGGCGAGGCCATCGTCCTGCCACCGCAGAGCGCACAGGTCGAGTACGAGGGTGAGCTGGTCGCCATCGTCGGCTCCCGGCTTCGCCACGCTGATGCGCAGAGTGCAGTCGCGGCGGTACGAGGCTACACGTGCGGCAACGACGTCACCGCTCGAGATCTGCAGCGCTCTGATGGGCAATGGACACGCGCCAAGGGATTCGACACCTTCGCGCCGCTGGGCCCGGCCATCGTCGGCAACGTCGACGTCAGTGACCTGGCCATCATCACCCGGGTCAACGGCGCTGTTCGCCAGCAGGGGCGGACGCGCGATCTGGTCCGCACCGTCGGCGATCTCCTCTCTCACATCAGCGGGATCATGACTCTGGAGCCGGGCGACGCCGTCTTCACCGGGACACCCGCGGGAGTGGGTGCACTACACGATGGGGATGTCGTCGAGGTGGAAATCCAGGGTGTGGGAGTGCTGCGCAACCCGGTGAAGGCGGCGTTGTGAGCCAGGCGCCCAAGGTGGTTGCAAAGCCGGCGGCAGCGCATCGGCCGAAGAATCGCGAGCACGTTCTCTGCGTTTCCCGAACCGCGATTTTCCCCGATGGCGCCTGGCGCGGCCTGATCACGCTCAACCTCGAGCGCGTGCTGCGAACCATCCGAGCTGCGGGCGAGTACCGGCCACGGGACCGTGTTGAGGACGACCCGACCCAGCAGCAGATCATTCCATATTGCGTGGTCCGCCATGCCCACGATGACTCCTACCTACTGACGCGGCGCCTGCGCCGTTCCACGGAGAAGCGCTTACATCACCTGTATTCCCTAGGAGTGGGGGGGCATGTGAACCCCGGTGACGGCTATGCCGTTGACCCCGTGGTCGGTGGCCTCATTCGCGAGTGGGGAGAGGAGATCCACTGTGTCTCTCCGGCCACAGCTCGGCTCGTCGCTGTGCTCAACGACGATTCCACCCCGGTATCGCGGGTCCACCTGGGCCTCGTCTTTCTCATCGAACCCGACCATGGCGTCGTTGCCGTGCGCGAGACCGAGAAGCTCGAGGGTATGACCATGACGCTGGAGGAGATGCGGATGCACTACCTCTCTATGGAGTCGTGGTCGCAGTTGGTTTTCGACGATCTCGTCGCCGGCGCCCCGGAGCGGGCGGAGAAGAGCCCGCTCGTCATCGAACTGCCCGCGACGGGGTAGCGCTAGCGGGTTGCCCGGGCGAGCCGGGCGCGTTGGCGAAGGGTGAAGTGTCCCTCGTCGGCCATCCGGCTCCACTGTTCGCGAAGATCTGACCGGAAGGCTGCCGCGTTCGCCTGGGGGACTGAGACGATGGCAGCGCGCATACCCGTGCTCATCTGCCACCGCCACCACATCTCGAAATCGTCGAAAACGAAGTGCGCCTCCTCGCTGCGGATCTCGGGGGCGGAGAAGCCCGCCGCCAGGAGCAGCTCGTTCATCCCCTCGTCGCTCGACCAGGGCAGAGTGGTCTCGCTCGTGAGCGGGTCGACGCCGCCGCCATGGCGCACCGCGGTTTCCCTGATGAACGCGCGGTCGGGAATGCTCTCTGACCACACTGCAACAACCACTCGCCCTCCGGGCCGCACCACGCGATGAAAACCCCGCAGCGCCTCATCGAGATGAGGGAGGAACATGATTCCGAAGGCGCATACGAGCGCATCGAAGCGGGCATCTGCAAAGTCGAGGTGCTCCGCGTCCATCACCTCGGCGCGTGCGGTGTCGAGGCGCTCGGCGGCAATGCGCGAGCGCAGCGCCTCCACCATCGGCGCGGCGAGATCGATCCCGGTGACGTCGGCACCGAGGCGAGCAGCCGGTATCAGCGTTGCCCCCGTCCCTGCGCACACGTCGAGCACACGCTCGCCGGGTCTCGCAGCGATCCAAGCGACGATGCGTTCCCCGAAGGTGTGGAAGTAAGGGATGAGGGTGTCGTAATCGGGAGCCACCAGCCCGAAGAGCGCGGCGACGCTCTGCTTGCGGCTCTCGGCGGTCTCCTCGCTCATCGCCGGCCATGGTACCCGCGGACGCGGCGCTACTCCTCCGTATACTCGGCGCCATGGCCATCACCGTTCGTGTCCCCGGGCCGCTGCGCCGTCTCACCGGCGGGAGCGCCGAGGTCAGCGTCGAGGGCGGAACTGTCGCTGCGGCGCTGGAGAACCTCGAGGAGTCCCACCCGGGCTTCCGCGATCGCCTCTACGACGACCAGGGCAAGCTCCGCCAGTTCATCAACATCTACGTCAACGACAGCGATATCCGCTTCGGCAAAGGGCTCGACACCGAACTCGGCGGGAGCGATGACATCTCTATCGTGCCCGCTGTGGCGGGCGGCTGATCCCACTCGCCAGGCTTGGGGCGTGAGCGTCTCCGCAGCGACATTGCCCGCAGCCGTCCCCGACGATCCCTTCGCCCTGCTGCCGAACGACGCCGTGATCGCCGTTGCCATGTCCGGCGGCGTCGATTCCAGCGTCGCCGCCGCCCGATGTGCGGCCCGCTCCAGCACCCTGGGAATCACGCTTGCCCTCTGGCCGCGCGATCGCGAGATCGTGCGGGATCGCGGCTGCTGCTCTATCGACGCCGTCGAGGACGCCCGGCGCGTGGCCACGAGGCTGGGCATTCGCCATTACGTCTGGAATCTCGAAGGCAACTTCCAGACCGAGGTCATCGATCCCTTCAGCGACGACTACGCCGCTGGGCGCACGCCCAACCCCTGCGTGCGCTGCAACGCTCGGATCAAGCTTGGGGTCCTTCTGGACCGGGCGCGTGAGGCCGGGGCCACCCACCTGGCCACCGGTCACTACGCGCAGGCCGGGCGACGCGGGGAGCAACCCACGCTGCACCGGGCCCGCGATACGGCCAAGGACCAGTCCTACACCCTCCATCGCCTCAGTGCCGCCCAGTTGGGTGCCGCCACCTTTCCTCTCGGGGCGATGACGAGCAAGGCCAGTGTCCGCGCTGAGGCGGAGCGGCTGGGGTTGGTTACCGCCGCCAAGGCGGAATCGCAGGACCTCTGCTTTGTCGACGTCTCCATGAGCGCCGACCTCGAGCGTCGCCTCGCCGGCCGGTTCCAGCCGGGTCCGATCCTCAACGCACAGGGTGACCAACTTGGTGAGCACCGAGGCCTGCCCTTCTACACCGTCGGCCAGCGGAGCCGCCTGGGGCTGGCGCCGAACCGGCCGGATGCCGCACCGCTCTACGTTGTCGATATCGACCCCGCCCGCAACGCCGTCGTCGTCGGTACTCGGTCGGCACTTCTGGTAGACCAGGTGCGCATCGGTGACTGCTCGTGGATCAGCGGCCGTCCGCCGATGACTGGAGAGCGGTTCGACGTGCAACTCCGCGCCCATGGCGAGGCACATCCAACGGAGATCGTCGAGGTGGGGGAGGGAGCGGTGATTCTTCGCTGCGATCCCTCCGTTGACGCGGTGGCCCCAGGCCAGGCGGCGGTGCTGCTCCGGGGCGATGAGGTGCTCGGCGGCGGTACCGTCGAGCGGGCGCAATGAACCCCAAGCCGCCGGAGTGGTCCCAGGTCGTTCTCGGCATCACCGTAGTGATGCTCGGTTGTCTGGGCGCCTGCTGGTCGCTCTGGATGATGCAGAAGAGCCGCAACTGGCTGCTCCTCATCATGTTCGCCGGTTTCATTGTGTTCACCGTTGGTGTCGTCGGCCAGCAGCCGGCGCCTGCGTCCGGCAACGCCGGCTCGGTATGGCAGAGTTCGATCTCGATCCCGCTTCTGGGAGCCGGCATCAATCCGATCGCGATCGTCGGTCTGCTGCTGGGACTTGTCGGCCTCAGCCTGGTGCTCTTCCTCGAGCAAGTCGTTCCTGAGGAGCGGCGTTGGCGACCTCCGCCGTGGCGTCCGCTCGACGAGGACGACGCCGTCTGATGGGTCCAGCACGGGGCCATCGAACTCGCGGTGGTCACCGATCCCTACAATTCCGCGCCATGTCTCGCCTCGGTCATCGTCCTGCTCGGTGGGCTCCCGCGCCTTCACTGTCCCTGCCGACGGGACCGCTGCTGCGTCCTGGAGCGCAATGAGCGTCAGCGTTGTGGGGTGGTACGCGTGCGCCGCGCTGCTGGTCGCCAGCTGCGCGGCCACAGTGGTCCTGCGCGCTCCGCGTCTGACTCTGCTGGGTGGCGCCGCCACGGTTGTCTCCCTGAGCTTGCTTCTCATCGTTTCCGGTGCGACCATCCTCGCTCTCGCCCTTCTTGTCGTCGGATCGGGGACGCTGGGGCTCCTCACGGTTGCCGGCCGTCGCGGTGGGTTTGGCGAGGAATTGGAGATCGTGGCCTGGGGTCGCTGGCCACTCGGGGTGGCCGTGGGTCTGGCGGCAGGTCTCGTTGTCGACGTGACCGCCGTGGTTAGCGACGGCGGTTGGCACCGGGGCGCGTCGGGCGCGAATCTGGCCACGCTTCTGCACTATCGGGCGCCGATCGTCCTCGGAGTCCTGGCGGTGCTTGCCGCCACCGCACTCGCCAGCGCGCTGATCATCGGCCTCACCAGCCCGGACGAGGTCGTAGCACGCAAGGCCAGGGCTGCGCGCACCGAGCGCGAGGAGCGGATGCGCCGACGCCGCGACGATCGCGCCGCAGCGCGGAAGAAGCGCTCCGGCGCCAGAGGATCGGCATGAGCATCGGTCCCACCCACGACGTTGTTCTCAGCGGGATCATCCTTGCGCTGGCGATCTTTGGGCTGGTGTCGCGGCGAGACGGCATCGGTGTTGTTGCTAGCCTGGCGCTCTTCCTCCTCGCCCCCGTCGTCGCCTTTGCGGGACTTGCTGAGGCCGGGGCAGCGAACCAGCTGCCGGCGCAAGGCGAGGTGGTTGCGCTGGTCATGGTCGGCGCTGCTGCCGCGGTTGCGCTGCTCGGGGCGGCCGGCGTCGCTCTGCTGCGCCGCCACAACGGTGTCCTCGATGTCGATGCCAGCACCGAGCTCGACGCATGACCTGGCCTTACGCACTGTCCTGGTTCACGGTGATGTTGCCGCTCGCTGGCGCGATATTCTCCTTCATCGCGGAGACCCCCCGTCGCGCCGCCCAGGTGTGCATTACCTTCACCCTCTTGGCGGTCGTCGCCGCTGTTGCGGTTCTGGGGTTCCGGGTTGCCCACTACCAGACGAGCGGCACTCCCTATGAATCACTCATCACCTTCTTCACCCTGCGGCCGGACGAGACGCGTATCTTCCCCGCTGACCTCCACCCCGAGGTTGGTGTCCACGTCGACAACATGAGCATCACCTTCGCGGCGCTCGCCGTTGTCCTCAGTAGCGTGGTGCAGATGCTCGCCACCGTGCTTCTGCGCGGCGATGCCGCCTACCGGCGCTTCTTCTGGCTCGCCGCGCTGCACACCTTCGGCCTGGCCGCCCTGGCGCTCTCTCCGGGTCTGTTCCAGACTTGGCTCGGGCTGGGGGTTATGAGCGCGGCCACTCTCATGTTGGGGATGCATTGGTGGCAGCGCGAGGCCGCACCCCAGGCCGCTCGCCGCAGCTTCCTCACGCTGCTCGCCAGCGACCTCGCCTTGCTCTTCGTTCTCGTTTTCGATGTGGCCAAACTTGGCAGTTTCATCGGAGGTGAGACGCTTCCTCAGGGCGGTGATCTCACCGTCAACGATCCCTACAGCTACGCCTTGCTCAACCCTGCCTGG
Organism: Candidatus Dormibacteria bacterium; assembly: GCA_051002895.1. Taxonomy (GTDB): domain Bacteria; phylum Chloroflexota; class Dormibacteria; order Aeolococcales; family Aeolococcaceae; genus JBPCLW01. The sequence continues at coordinate 29,431 of JBPCLW010000019.1, forward strand.
CGCCTAGCTGGGGAGGGAGGAATCCCCAATGTGGGGGCGCGCACACTCATCATATTTGCCGTCCTTGCCATCGTCATCGCCGCCGTCCGCAGTGCCGCAGCGCCGTTCTCCGGTTGGCTCGCGTCGCTGGTGGAGGCTCCGCTTCCGGCGCTGGCGTTGTTGGGGGGTGGCGGCCTGCTCGCCGGCCCGCTACTCCTCGGGCAACTCTACCCGTTGTTGATCGCCGCGCCCCACATGCTCGGCTCGCTGGCGATCCTCGGTGGCGGATCCGCAGTCATCCTCGGGATCCTCTGCCTCCTGACCGTCGACATCTATCGCCTGGCGGCCCTCTCGGCGGCGACGCAGATGAGCCTCGCACTGGTTGGGCTTGGCGTCGGGGGCTTCAGTCCTGGTCTCTTCGCGGCCTTCGCAGCGGCCCCTGCGGCGCTGCTGCTCTTCGTTGTCGCCGGCAACCTGGTGCGCACGTATCGCACGCGCAGCATCATCGAGATGGGTGGGGCCTTCCGGCGCATGCCGCGCACCGCCACCGCCCTGGTCATCTGGGCCCTTGCTACAGCGGGAGGGAACCTCGCCGGATACCACGTGCTGGCCGCGACCTTCCGCGACACAGTTCCGGGTGGTGGTCATCTGGGCTCAGTGGCACGCGGGGTCACCGTCGTCCTCGTGCTTGTGGCGATGCTGCTGAGCGCTGTCTACCCTGCACGCTTGATCGCCAGCGTCGGTCGTGGCGAGCCGGTGAAGCGTCGGGGATTCCTCACCGATCGTGTCGTTGAGGTCGACCGGCGCTTGCGGGGGATGGCGTTGCTCGCCTCTGCAGGCACGGTGCTCGCCGCTCTGTGCGCGATCCCGGGCATCGACAGCTTCACCGCCGGCAAGACACACGTTCCCGGGTTGACGTTCAGTCACTGGGTGTACTTGGGCGGCAGCCGCCAGATCCTGGCCCTTGATGGGCGCGCTCTGGCGGTGGCCGCCGGCGTGCTCGTTGCTGGCTTGCTCGGGGGATGGACGGCGCTCGGCAGTCCCACGCGCGCCGACCTGCGCGCCCGTGTCGGGCGCCTGGCGCGGGTGCCCATCACCGTGGTCACTGCGCCGTTTGAACGAGTGGGAGCGGCGGCGGGGACGATCCTCCGGGGCGGCGAGAGTGCGGTTCTGAAGCCGATTCTGGATGCGCCGGGAGATGGGATCGACCTTCTCTCCCGGCGCGTCGACGGTTTCCGCACCCGTCGTCTCGGCCTGGGGGTAGGCTTCGTTGTCGTCGTGGTGCTCGTGCTCGTCGCTGCCGGTGCCGCCGCCGCGGGCGGGCTGCTCCCGGTGCACACGCGATGATTGCCGACTCCGGCCTCGTCAACACCACCATCTGGGCAGCCGCGCGCTTGGTGCGCGCGGTCTCCACCGCACCCCCGGCGCCAAGCCCCTTCACCAGCAGCAGCAGTTCCACGTCAACGGCAACGCCAGGGGCAGCCATCGAGCTTCCCGCCCTGCTCTACTCGACGCTGCTCGGCGGCGCCGTGCTCATTGCGCTGATCGTCCTGTTCATGCCCGACCGCACACGCGAGCAGCGCGGTCGCATCCACGTCCTGGGGGTCGCGGGTGCGGGCATCGCTCTGTTCTTCGCGCTGTGGGCGGTGCAGACTCAGGCCAACCAGGCCGAGGTGGGGACGGGTGGTCGCCCGGGCGCCGAACTCAGCGAGAACCACGGGTGGATCGTCTCCTTCGCGGTGAGGTCCAGCTACCACCTCGATGCTGACGGCATCGCGCTGGCACTTCTCCTGGTGAGCACTGTCATCTTCTTCTGCGCCTCGATGGCAGCTTTCCACAACGATCGTCGGGTCCGGCTCTTCACCGTCTGCCTGCTGCTGTTGGAGACCGGTGTCAACGGCGTGCTGCTCTCCCAGGACTGGCTGCTCTTCCTCCTGTTTTGGGCGCTGCCCATCATCCCCCTACACCTCCTGATCCGGGGCTGGAGCCCACCGGAGGCAGCGCGGGTGGTGAATCGTCACACCATCATCGCGCTGCTCAGCACTGTGCTCATTACCAGTGGAGCACTGATCCTCACCTTCCAGAGCGGCACCCACTCCTTTGAGATCACCAGGGCGCCTGCGGGGATCGCCGGGCCGGTGGCGGGCGCGTGCTTCTGGTTGTTCTTCACCGGTTTCCTGCTGGCCAGCGCCGCGGTGCCGCTGCATCTGCCCCACCTCGACCTCAGTGAGGAGGGGACTGCCCCCATTGCGGTGGTGATCGCTGCCCTCCTGCCCATGCTTGGTCTCTTCGGGCTCATGCGGGTGATCGTTCCCATCCTCCCCACACAGTTGAGCCAGTACTCGGTGGTGCTCGCTGCTCTTGGTGTCGTCGCCGCCCTGTGGGGAGCGGCCTCCGCTCTGGCGGCCGACAACCTCCGTCGCATCGTCAGCAGCATTGGCATTGCCCAACTTGGCGCCGTCCTTGTCGCCATCTCTGTCTCCAACAGCGTCGCGTTGACGGGAGCAACCCTTCTGCTGGTCAGCCGGGGCTTTGTCGTCGCCCTGCTCATGTTCCTCGCCGGGTGCATCGAGGAGCGCACCCGGCACGTATCCTTGGACCAGATCGGGGGCCTGGCATGGCAGGCGCCCCGCCTCGCCGGAATGTGGATCTTCTCCGGGCTGACAGCCGTCGGTGTTCCCCTGCTCAGCGGCTTTGCCGGAGCGCTCCTACTCTTCACGGGCGCGTACCAGGGTCACCGCTTCAGCACGGTCCTCGTCATCGCCGGCATCGTGCTCACCGGTCTGGCCATCCTCAGCATCGCGCAGCGGCTCTTCTTCGGGGCATCGCGAGAGGTTTTCTCGCGGGTCAAGGACCTCACCACCCTGGAACTCACCTACATGGGGGTCCTGGTCACCTTCATCGTGCTCTTCGGCATCTTCCCCAATCGCTTTCTCGGGCTGATCGGCGCTGGCGCGTCCTCACTGCTCCCCGGGCACGGCGGAAGCGGATGAGCCATCAGTACCGCGCCGACATCATTTTCACCCTGCTCCCGGTGGCTCTTCTGCTCGGCTCCGCCGCGATTATCGGCGCCATCGGTGCCCTGCGCCGTGGCACCCACCCGGGGTGGTACCGGGCCATCGCAGTGGTCGGTCTGCTCGGCGCCTCTGCCGCCGGCCTCAATGCTCTCTATCGCATGCGCTTCAGCCCCAACTTCGTGGGCATCGACACCATGGCGGGGGGGATCCTCGGGGATCGCTTCGCTGTATTCGCCGAGTGCGCCGCCTGCGGTTTGGCTGTGCTGGTCATCCTCGGGGCCAGTCTCGGCTGGGTGGCGCTGCACGGGCGTAGGGCGGCCTTTCACTCCCTCGTCCTGACCGCGGCCGCCGCCATAGCGCTGATGGCCAACACCCGAGAGATGGCCGCGCTCCTCGCCGCCGCGACGCTGCTGGTGGTGGCGCTGGTCGGCCTGGCGGCGCTCACCAAGGCTGATGGCCGCAGTATCGAGGCGACGCTGAAGCAGCTTGTCCTCCTCGGCGTCGCGCTCGGTCTGCTTGCCGAAGGTTTGGCGATCATCTACGGCCTCACCGGGAGCACCGATCTGGCGCGGAGCCGCGTTGCCTATGGGGGCGGGGCTGCCGGGGAGGGGCTCGGGCTTGCCCTCTGCCTGCTCGGCGCAGCCGGGCTCCTCGGCGCGGCACCGCTGCATCGCTGGGTGGTGAACGCTGCCGAGGGCCTCGCGCCGGTGACCGGCGCCGCGGTCATCGGCCTCGGGGGGTTCGGCGGTGCGGTGCTGCTCACCCGGCTCACCGTCTCCGGGTTCGGCCCCGCGCTACGGCCATGGCTCTCTCTGGCGACAGTGGTCGCCGCCGTCGCCACCCTGGCGCCGGCGCTGCTCGCCCTGCGCGTCACCGATGTCCGCCGACTGATCGGCCTCCTGGCCAGTTTGCAAGCGGGCCTCCTGCTCGTCGCCGTCCTCGGTTCCGGCCCCGGCGGAGACCACACCCCGGCCGCCGGGGCGACCGCCCTCCTGATGGGCGCCGTCGTGTTCGCCGTAGCCGCGATCGGCAGCATGCTCGCCGTCGGCTCTCTGCACGTGTCGGGGATCGCCAGCGAGATCGACTCCCTGCGGGGGCTGGCCCGGCGCTCCCCGGCAACGGCGATCTCTCTGACCATCGGCCTGGTTGCGCTCGTCGGACTTCCCCCGCTCGGCGGATTCCTGGTACGTATCCTCATCGCCTCCTCGGCGGTGGCAGCAGGGTATGCGTGGGTGGCGCTGCTGGGCCTGCTCGCCTCGGCGCTAGCCGCGGTCGCTGTCATCCGCTTCCTCGTCGCGGTCTACGTTGAGGACAACGAGGAGCGGGCGCCGCTGGAGGCGGCACCGCGGATGGCGCGCATCGCCGTGGCAGCCTGCGCTGTGCTCGGTGTCATGGCAACACTCCTCGCCCAGCCGTTGCTGCTCCTCGTCAACGGTGCTTCGCTCGCGCTGCACTGATTGATTGATCGATGGATGGGGCGACGAGCGATCCCAAACTCCGGCCCTCTCGTGTGCAGTGGCTTCATGCTCTTGGGCTCTTCGCCGTGGGCATCGTGGTGTTTCTGGTGGCCATCACCCTGCTGCATCCTGCCCAGCCGCGCACCATCTCTGGGGGGACGGCCGCGCCAGCGATCACTCTCGATGACGTCGCCGGTCATCATCACGACGTGTTCACTGAGGCCAGAGGCCAGCGCGTCGTCGTGGAGTTCTTCGCCACCACCTGTCCCACCTGTCAGGAGCAGGCCGGCCATGTCTGCAGTCTTGCCAATGCCCACCATGACGTTCGCGTCTACGCTGTTGACAGCGAACTCGAGGGTGCGGGGGCGATCAGTGACTATGCGCGGACCCGCATGAGCGGCTGTCCGGTGACGTTTCTCGTCGATCCCGGAAATCGCACCACCCACGCATGGTCGGTTGCCGTGGTCCCCACCGTGTACCTCATCCGCCCCGATGCCAAGATTGCCTACGGCGGTATCGGTGCCGACGGAATCCGGGGGCTCGACGGTGCTCTCGGTGGCTGATGGCACCGGAGCCACCGGGGCGGGGGTGTGAGCCTCGAGGGGGCTGCCGTCGAAGCACTTTGCTCAGCATTCGGTGACGGCGTCGCGCCGGTCATCACACGTGCGCCGGGCCGAGTGACGCTCGTCGGTGAGCATGTCGACTACGTCGGCGGCCGGGTAGCCTGCATGGCCATCGATCGCGGCGTTGCCGTCGCCGCCCGGCCGAGCCGGGATCGGCGGTGGCGCGTGGTGAGCGCCGGGCGGTCCAGTGAACGCGGGGACCCGGCACCGCGGGGGGACATTGGCGACCGTCTTCTGGCACCCGCAGTGGTCCTTGGCGACGTGCCACCGCTGGAGGTCGGCGTCGCCGCGGACATTCCCGAATCCGCGGGGCTCTCCTCGTCTGCGGCGGTCGCCGGTGCCGCGCTCGTCGCGATGCTGCGCCTCACCCAACGATCACTGACTGCCACCGAGGCCGTGGACACCCTGCACGTCGCCGAGCACGACGTCCTCGGTGTGCCCTGCGGGCGTCTCGACCAGCGCGCCATCGTCGAGAGCACCGACGGCGCCGTCCTCATCATCGACTGCAGCGATGGCAGCGCCACGAGCGTGGCCTGGCCGGGGAGGGACGTGGCGCTGGTGGTGGCGTGGAGCGGAGAGAAGCACGACGTCGGCGGCGCGGGGTACCGGGCGCGGCGTGCCGCGGGAGAGAGGGTGCTCAGCGTGCTCGGAGTGACGTCGAGCTCATGTATCGGCCGGAGATGGCAGGAACTCGGCGACGAGCTGCGACCGGCCGGACGTCACATCGCCACCGAGACGCAGCGTGTCAGCGCCGCCGTCGCCGCCCTGCGGTTGGGGGATGCTGCTGCTCTGGGCGCCCTGATCGATGCTAGCCACGCCTCGCTGCGGGACGACCTGGCGGTGAGCACGCCGCGCCTCGAAGCCATGACTGCGGCTGCCCGGGAGGTTCCCGGATGCCTGGGATCGCGCTTAGTGGGTGCCGGATTCGGCGGCAGTGCCATTGCTCTCTGTCTCAAAGACACAGTCGAGGCGGTCCGTTCGGCGCTCACCGCTGCGGCGGGACGGCCCGCCGCAGCCGCCTGGGTGGTCCGTCCCGCTGCTGGGCTTTCCATGACCGCTGCCGACGTCGTCGTGACCGCGGTTGATTAGACTGCGGCCGATGGTCCGCCCTTTGCACGTCGCCGCCGCTGGAGCCCTCGGCTACGGTCTAGGGAGCATCCCATTTGGCGTTCTCGTCGGTCGACTTCAGGGCGGCGTTGACGTGCGCGAGCACGGCAGCCGCAGCATGGGCACTACCAACGTTTTCCGAACGGTGGGGGGCCGCGCAGGCGCATCCACCTTCTGCCTCGATGTCTCCAAGGGGGCGGTCGCGGTCGCTGCCGTCCGGGCGGCCGGTGGCGGGGACGCCGTCGCTGTTGCGGGCGGTCTCGGTGCCGTGGTCGGCCACTCGTGGCCATGTCTTGCCGGTTTCCGGGGGGGCAAGAGCATCGCCACCGCCTTCGGCACGATTCTCGTCCTCGCGCCTCGCGCCGCAGCGTGCGCAGTCGTGGGCGGTCTCAGCGCCCTGGCCGCGACGCGGGTGGTCTCGGTCGGCTCCCTGGCGGCGACGACCTCGGCTGCAGCTGAGAGCGTTATGGAACTGCGCCGGGGACGCTGGGCTCCGGCGGCGTTCGTGGTGCCGGCGGCGGTGGTGATCTTCTATCGACACCTTCCCAATCTCCAACGCATCCGCAGGGGAACAGAGCCGACGCTCGACTCCCTGCGCCTCACCGGGCTCAAGCGCTCACTCTCCACGTCGTCCCTCCGCTCAAGGTGAGCCGAGGAAGGATTGTCGCGATAGTTCATACTTGCCCCATGGAGGACATTCAGTTGCTGACGGGCGTGCCCACGGTTCCTGTTCCCACTCACCCCATGCGAGGTCGAGCAGTCGCTGCCGCCCTGAGCCTCTGCCTGGCCGCCCTCCTGACCATGGCAGGAACGGGGGTGGCAAGGGCCGCGGACTGCACTGTCAACCTGCTGAACCTCTGCGTCAGCGTGCCCCTCCTCGGCCCGAGCCCGAGCCCGAGCCCCGCGGCCGGTTCCGTGCCCGCCCCGGTTGGGCCCGTGCCCACTGCCGGAGGTCTGCCCAGCATCGCCTCGGTCCCCAATGTCCCCGCTCTCGGTCCCAAGTTTTCGCCCCCCGCCATACCCAACGCAGTCCAGCCCCAGCTTCCCGCGGTGAATTCGCCCACGAGTGGCCCTGCCCCGGCCCCGCCCCCGCCCGTCGCCGCCCCGGCCAGTGTCGTTGCCCCAGTGACAGCCCCCGTTCGACCCGGTGACGGAGCGCTTCTGCCAGCAGTTGTGGGGCCGAAGGTGCCTGCGGCGATTGTCACCCCCGCCCCTGGCTCCAGCGGCGTGGTGACCGACGCCGGCGCGTCTGCCCTGCCGTCGCCCGCTCCAGTCGCTCAGGTCGGCGCGGTCTCCGGATTCAACTTCGGGCATGCGCCATTCCTGTGGCCCGGGCTCATCGTTCTCGACATGCTCGCGCTCCTCGGCGTCGTCGCAGTAGTTCGACGCACTCTGCGGCGGGGCTTGACCTAAACCAACGAAGGGGTCCATCCGGATGCTCGGCCGGCTACGGGGGTCCCTTGCCACCAAACTGCTGGCGGCCGGACTGGCGCTGACCATCGCTCTCATTGGTGGCACCTTTGCCTACCTGCTGATTTCCCGCGATCGCCAGACGACCGGAGCCGCCCTGAGCAACAGCGACAACCGGGCGGCCGTTCTCGCCCAGGCATTTGTGACTTTCACGGGAGGCCAGTCACGGGCCGCAGCGCAGAGTCTGGCCAGTCAGTCCGCCGTCATCTCAGCACTGAACACGATCGACCCCCAGGTCGAAGCCACCGCGCTCTTGGTCCACAGTCCTCCGGTCGACCTCAGCGGAGAGATCGTCATCGTGACTGACGTTGGCGGCAACGTCGTGTACAGCCATGCCTCGGGTGGCGGCGCGACCACCATTCCCACGACCCTTCCGGCTTCCCTGACCCAGGCTCTCGCCGGTAGTGGCCGGTGCTCGCTAGCCTCCTCCACGCCAGGAACCGCGTGTGGTCTCGAGCTCATCGGCGATCAGCCCGCGTTCGATGTTGCGGTGCCAGTCATGGTGAGTGGCCACATCATCGGCACGGTTGCCTACCTCGCACCCCTGCAGAATCAGCTGAAGTCGTACCAGAAGCTGCTGGATTACCCGGTGGCATTCGTGCAGAGCGCCCGCCCCGACAGGCTCCTGCGCTTCGGTGCCACGGGGAGCGTCTCCACCGATTCCGCTCCGTCCGATCTCATTGCCTCCTTCCGCGACCAGCGCCCGGCGATTGCCCCGGTGCATGGCGTCTATGCAACCCCGGGTGGCGATCAGGTCGCCGGTAGCTTTCTTGCGCAGCGCGGTCCTGACGGAAAGGTCGTGGGTTGGCTCGGTGTCGAGGCGCCGCTCTCGTCGTTCGTTGGTGACTCGCGGAGTGATGAGATCACCCTCGGCCTTATCGCTGCTCTGGCGATCCTTGTGACCGTCATGGTTGTCGTCCTCTTCGTGTCCTCGGTGGTGTGGCGTCCCATCTCCCGCCTGGAGCGCGGGGTCGCCCGCATCGCTGAGGGTGATTACACGTCGCCCATTCAGGTTCGCTCGAAGGACGAGCTCGGCCGCCTGGCGACGTCCGTCAATCGCATGCAGGTGCGGATCAAGGAGTACGTTTCAGAGATCGAGCAATCGCGAGCGACGCGCGACGCCGCTGTGCATCGCATCTCGGAACTCTCCCGGGCTCTGACCGGCACCGCATCGGGCGTGGCCAATTTGGAGCAGCAGGTGGTCACGGCCGCCGCCGCGATCGCCGGCGAGCGATGCAGCGTTGTCTGGATGGTGCCCGGCGAGCACGAGCAGCTGTTCCCCGCGGCCCAGCATCGCAGCAGCGACGCGCCGCTCGTGGAGCGGCTTTCTGTGCGAACTACGGTAACGGTGCTCGCTGGTGAGCGGGTGAGCCTGCCCGCTGAGGATGGGCGTACCAGCACGCTTCTGGCCGTGCCGATGTTCTCCCATGATGCGGTCGTCGGAGTGCTCGCCATCGTTGGGCCACCGGGAACAGACCTCAGTGGCGACGAGGATGTGCTCGCCGTGCTGGCCAACAACGCAGCCATCGCTCGCGAGAACGCCCGCCTCTTTGAGCGGGAGCGCGAGACCGTCAAGCGACTGCGCGAACTCGACGCTATGAAGACAGACTTTCTGCGCACCGTGCAGCACGAGTTGCGCGCGCCGCTTACCGCGATTCTTGGCCTGAGCGATCTCATCGAGATGTGCTGGGGGATGTGGGATGACCCGTCCAAGCTCGAGGCGGTGCGCGACATCCAGGTGGCTGCAAAGAACCTCTACGACATCGTCGAGACGATCATCGACTTCTCGGCGACGCACAGCGGCCCCTTGGGTCTCGCCCCTTTACTGGTTGCGGTTCGGCCCGCGGTCGACGCGGCCCTCGTCGCTGTGGGAGAGCACTACAAGGGTGGCGTCGGTGTCCCGGTGCACATCGACGTGGCAGCGGACGTGCGGGTGTACGCGGATCGCGATCGCATGGACCAGCTCCTCCGGGCACTCCTCGACAATGCGGTGAAGTTCAGCAGCGGTAAAGGCGAGATCACCATCCGTGCAGGTCTCAGGCAGAACCGCATGGTGCGCATCCAGATCACCGACGGCGGGATCGGGATTCCCGAGAAGGAGATCTCGCGCGTCTTCGACCAGTTCTATCAGGTCGACAACAGCGCGACGCGACGCTTCGGCGGTACCGGCATGGGCCTGGCGCTGGTGCGTCGCTTGGTCACAGCTCACGGCGCTCAGGTGGAACTGCAGAGCCGCGTCGGCGAGGGGACGTCGGTGATCATCGATTGGCCCGCGACTCCCGACGCCGCTGGTGGCGAGGCGCGCCGGGTGGCGGAGGATCGCGGAGAGGTGATTGCGGATGGCGGGGCGCAACGTTGGGAGGCCGCGCCCGTACAATGACGGTGGTCGCGCTAGACGGGGAAGTAGCGGTGCCCTGCACCCGCAATCCGCTATAGCGGGGTCGAACTCCCCACCGAGGGGGCGTGGTCATCGGGTCTGCTCCGATCTCATCGGCGTTGAAGGCCGGGTCCTGCGCAGCTCGGGCCCGTGAACCGCGTCAGGTCCGGAAGGAAGCAGCGCTCAGCGGTCCCCCGGGGGTGCCGCAGTAAACCTGGCCAGAGTTGGGAGTCGGGTGAGCGCCGGTGGCGCGTCAACGACGTGGGGTGCGCGACTATCTCATCGGGGGAGGCAGGTCCTCCCCCGATGACAACGTCCCGCCGTCGATGACAACCCTCGTTGGCGGGCGGGGGGGTAGAGTGGCGGCCGTGGATCCCAACTACCCTCGCCCGCAGCCGGGCCAGCCGTGGACGAACGACCCCCGCGCCGGATCGCCCCGGGAACAGGAGGCGCCGGTTTGGCCGGGTCCGCAGAGCCAGCCGCTGCCCGGCTCGTATGGGTATCAGCCCGCGCCCCCTACGCAGCCATCTCCATACGCGCAGCCGTACGGTCCTGCGCCGTCGCCGCCGCGGTCGGGTGGCCGAAAGACCATCGGTCTGGTGGCGCTCGCGGCGGTCGCCGTTCTCGTTTTAGCCCTCATCGGCATCCTCGTCGTTGGCAGGCACAACTACACGTCAACGACGTTCACCGATCCCAACGGCCGCTACAGCATCGGCATGGGCGGGACACCGAAGGTGAACTCCTCCGCCAGCGTCAATGGCGCCACCGCATATACATACCAAAGCGGCCCTCGCGATGGGGTCACCGTTGCGGCGTACTCAATCCCCGCGACCACCGACGTCTCAGACTCGTCGGCGGTGCTGAAGGCTGCGCTCGACGGCGGAGTCTCGGCGGTCAGCGGCACCTCCGTGAACCAGCAGACGGGAACCTATCAGGGGCACCCGTCACTCGACGCCACGCTGACCGCGCAGCAGGGCAGCGTCACCTACTACGTCGGCTTCCGCGAGGTGCTCGATGACCACACGCTCTTCGTCGTCGAGGTCGACGGCTCGAACAATCCCCCCGCGGGATTTACCGAGGTGGCGAACTCCCTGAAGATCATCAAGCCCTGACGGCGGCGGCCCGACGGTCGCTATCGTCTGCCTTGTGACCGCGCTCTACCGTCGCTACCGATCGGCTCGCTTTGGGGATCTCGTCGGCCAGGCGCATGTCGCCCGAACGCTTCTCAACGAGGTGCTGTCGGATCGCCTGGCACACGCCTACCTGCTGACCGGCATTCGGGGCACGGGCAAGACGTCCACGGCCCGGATCCTGGCGCGCGCCCTCAACTGCCTGGCGCCCGTCGGGGGTGAGCCCTGCAACGAGTGCGCTGCCTGCGCGGAGATCACGGGTGGTGCCGCTGTCGACGTTCTCGAGATCGATGCGGCGAGCAATCGCGGTATCGACGAGATGCGCGATCTCCGCGAGAAGGTGAAGTTCATGCCCGCCTCACTGCGCCGCAAGGTGTACATCATTGATGAGGCGCACATGCTCACCGCCGAGGCATGGAATGCCTTCCTGAAGACGCTCGAGGAGCCGCCCGCACACGTGCTCTTCATCCTCTGCACCACCGAGCCGCACAAGGTTCCCGAGACGGTGCGCAGCCGGGTGCAGCGGTTCGATTTCCGGCGCGTCTCCGAGAGCGATATCCATGCCCATCTCGAGCGCATCGCCATTGGTGAGGAGGTCGAGGTCGACGCTCCGGCTGTCGATCTCATTGCTCGTGCCGCCCAGGGGAGCGTCCGCGATGCCCTCTCCCTGCTCGACCAGGCACTCGCGGTGGGCGATCGCCCGGTCACCGCCGCAGTGGCTCGCGACGCACTCGGTCTCGCCGACCCCCAGAGTATCCGCGACCTGCTCCTGGCGCTGGCGGGGAGCGACGCCGCGGCTGCCCTGCGCGCGGCAGGGGCCATCTTTGGGGCGGGCGCCGACCCGCGGCAGCTTCTCCGCGAGTGTGGCCGTCTCGCTCGCGCCGCCGAACTCTGCGCAGTCGGATTCCCCGAGGGTGCCGGAGTCCGCGGCGATGAGGAGGAACTCAGCCGCCAACTCGGCTCGGCCGCCGCCAGCGGGTTCTGGCTCGGGGCCCTCGAACTCTTCGGCACCATCGAACTGGAGCTCCGGCAGCCGGTGGATGCGCGTCTTCAGGTGGAGACTGGTCTTCTGCGCCTCTGCCGCGGAGGCGCCGTCAACGTGGGGGCGCTTGAGGCACGGGTGGTCGCGCTGGAGGCACAGTTGTCGGCCGGGACGCCGCCGCCTGGAGTGGACCCCGTCAGGCCCCAGCTGCCCGTAGCGGTGCCCGCACCTGCACCCACACCCGGCCGTCCCGCTGCGGCCCTTTCGCCGGATCCCACACCGGCAGACGGCGCGCCTGCAGCGCTGCGGGCGACGGTGGCCGCCGCTGCGGCTCCAGACGTGGCACTCGAGGGCCTCACTACTCTCAACGCCTGGGAGGCGAGTTGGACCGCTCTCATCGAGGCCGCGAATCGCCGCAATAGCATGGTGGCCGGCATCCTGCGCGGCTGCCGTCCCCTCGGCGCCTCCGCAGAGGAGCTCGTGGTTGGAGCTCCATTCCAGTTTCACCTCAACAAGCTTCGCGAGCCCGCCAACGCGGCGATCCTCGACGGTGCCGCCACTGACCTGGCCGGTTCCCCGCGCCGGGTCCGCGCAGAGTTCTCCGGCGGGGAGGCGGTGGCTGCAGACCCCGAGGCGGTCGACACCACCCAGGCGGCGCTCGCTGCGTTCGCGGGCAGTCGGGTCACGTCGACGCGGATGCGTGATCCGGCCGAGGTCGATCCCACCGCCGGCGGCTCGCCTGGGTAGACTGCATGCTGGTCGAGCAACACCAAGAGGATTTGTCTGTCGTGAACGCGAACATGATGAAGCAGCTACAACAGATGCAATCGCGCATGGCCAAGATGCAGGGAGAACTTGGCGATCTGGTGGTCACCGGCACCGCCGGCGGCGGTGCTGTCACGGTGACCGCCGATGGTCACCAGAAGGTGCTCAGCGTGGTCATCGATGTGGAGGCGATGGAGGAGGGAGCGGAGATGCTGAGTGACCTGGTTCTCGCCGCCGTCAACCAGGCGCTCGAGGAGTCGCGGACCGCAGCAGCGTCCCAGATGGGGCAACTCACCGCGGGCCTCAACCTCCCGCCCGGCCTCCTCTAGGGGGCCCCCTTGTCGTTGGTTCCCGAGGCCCTCGAGCGACTCGCCGCGGAGTTCGGCAGGTTACCCGGGATCGGCCCGAAGACCGCGCAGCGGCTCGCATTCTTCTGCCTGCGGGCACCGGTCGACCTCCCCGAGCAACTCGGCGATGCCCTGAGGCGGATCCGGGGCGCGGTCCGGCCCTGCCCACGTTGCTTCTTTATCGCTGAAGGCGATCTCTGTGGTGTCTGCGATAGCCCCCGCCGGGATCAAACTGTGATCTGCGTCGTTGAGGAGGCGCTCGACGTGCTCGCCATCGAGCGCAGCGGGGAGTTTCAAGGCCTCTACCATGTCCTCGAGGGGTCGATCTCGCCACTCGAGGGGATCGGCCCCGCCCAACTGCGAGTAGTGGAGTTGGAGGGCCGTATCGAGGGATCGCCAACCGGTGAGGTCGTCATCGCCACCGACCCTGACGTCGAGGGTGAAGCGACGGCCCACTACCTCGCGGAGCGGCTCGAACCTCTGGGGGTCAGAGTTACCCGCCTGGCCCACGGACTGCCCGCGGGCGCCGACCTTCGATACGCGGATGAGGTCACGGTGGCCCGAGCCTTCACCGGTCGACGGTCCGTCTGAGCCGCAGCCGAGCGCCTCCTTTCCGCCCGGAGGAAACAGGGGGCCGGGAGGGGACCGTCGACTTGACTTCGATCGGGCTCGACGCTACACTTCTCCTCTTGCCCGGTCGGCGTGAGCTTGCCCGGCTAGCGTTTTCGAAGGTGTTCAGCACTCTTCGTTGCGTGCCCGTTCCTTGACATTTGAAGAGTGGAGACGACTTTCCGCGAAGGTCTGTGAGGCGCGCTTGCGCGCGATCTCAGCGCAGGTCCTCGTTAACGTTGAAGTACCCCCTGATTCGTCAGGGGCCGACGTTTGTTCGGAGAGTTTGATCCTGGCTCAGGATTAACGCTGGCGGCGTGCATGAAACATGCAAGTCGAGCGCGGTGTTTGGGCTTCGGTCCAAACATCTAGCGGCGAACGGGTGAGTAACACGTGAGCAACCTACCTTTGAGTCTGGGATAGCCCTGAGAAATCAGGATTAATACCGGATATGGTCACAACACGGCATCGTGAAGTGAGTAAAGGGGCAACCCGCTCAATGACGGGCTCGCGGCCTATTAGCTTGTTGGTGGGGTAACGGCCTACCAAGGCGATGATGGGTAGCTGGTCTGAGAGGACGATCAGCCACACTGGGACTGAGACACGGCCCAGACTCCTACGGGAGGCAGCAGTTAGGAATCTTCCGCAATGGACGAAAGTCTGACGGAGCAACGCCGCGTGGGTGATGAAGAGCTTCGGCTTGTAAAGCCCTGTCGGAGGGGAAGAACGAATGACGGTACCCTCCAAGAAAGCCCCGGCTAACTACGTGCCAGCAGCCGCGGTAATACGTAGGGGGCGAGCGTTATCCGGATTTACTGGGCGTAAAGCGCGTTAAGGCGGCGGGCAAAGTTGAGGGTGAAATTTCAGGGCTCAACCCTGAAACTGCCTTCAATACTGGTCCGCTGGAGTGTGAGAGAGGAAGGTGGAATTCCCGGTGTAGTAGTGAAATGCGTAGATATCGGGAGGAACACCAGTGGCGAAGGCGGCCTTCTGGCTCACAACTGACGCTGTAGCGCGAAAGCGTGGGGAGCGAACGGGATTAGATACCCCGGTAGTCCACGCTGTAAACGATGTGCACTAGGTGTTGGGCGTATTGACGCGCTCAGTGCCGCAGCTAACGCATTAAGTGCACCGCCTGGGGAGTACGGCCGCAAGGTTAAAACTCAAAGGAATTGACGGGGGCCCGCACAAGCAGCGGAGCATGTGGTTTAATTCGAGGCAACGCGAAGAACCTTACCCAGGTTTGACATGCACTCGTAAACCGTGGAAACACGGTCCCCGCAAGGCGGGTGCACAGGTGGTGCATGGCTGTCGTCAGCTCGTGCCGTGAGGTGTTGGGTTAAGTCCCGCAACGAGCGCAACCCCTGTGGCTAGTTGTAATTCTCTAGCCAGACTGCTGGGAGAAACCCAGAGGAAGGTGGGGATGACGTCAAGTCATCATGCCCTTTATACCTGGGGCTACACACATGCTACAATGCCACGTACAACGGGCTGCAACACCGCGAGGTGAAGCCAATCCCTTAAAGCGTGGCTCAGTTCGGATTGCAGGCTGCAACTCGCCTGCATGAAGTCGGAGTTGCTAGTAACCG
>JBPCLW010000020.1:0-21504 GCA_051002895.1 Candidatus Dormibacteria bacterium
ACATGAGCACGGAATCGCTCACCAAGCCGTTGTCGCTACCCGAACCACAGGAGGTATCTACTCTCGCCGCCTGATTGATGCGGATGGAGCGGATCGCTCATACACCACTTGACAGGACATGGCCAGCCGGTGGCGTTCCTGATGGCCGACTTGGGCGTGACCAAGAGTCATTCACGACCGCACGTCTCCAACGACAACCCGTACTCCGAGTCGCAGTTCAAGACGATGAAGTACCGACCGAACTTCCCCGACCGCTTTGGCTGTATCGAGGACGGGCGTGCGTTCTGTGGCGGATTCTTCGACTGGTACAACATCGACCACCACCACTCAGGGCTTGGGCTGCATACCCCGGAGTCCGTGCACTACGGAACCGCCGCCGCCCTCCGTGAGCAGCGCAGCATCGTCTTGGAAGCCGCCTACGCCGTCCATCCGGAACGCTTCGTTCGCATCAAACCACAGCCCCCGCTGCTGCCGACAGCGGTCTGGATCAATCCACCAGCACGGGAGGCAGCGCCGATTCATTAATAACCCGACCCGAGTTGTCTCAAAGGGGTTGACAGGCTCCGGAGCGCGAGTCGAGGCTGAGAGGCCTCCCGCTGCCGTTCAGCGACGCGGAGTTGACCGCGGCCGTCCGGCTTCT
Organism: Candidatus Dormibacteria bacterium; assembly: GCA_051002895.1. Lineage (GTDB taxonomy): Bacteria > Chloroflexota > Dormibacteria > Aeolococcales > Aeolococcaceae > JBPCLW01. The sequence goes on from JBPCLW010000020.1 coordinate 641, forward strand.
CGGCGCCTACGCCGAGGGCGCCGCTTGGATGGGCCGCCGGTTCCGAGAGCGCGGAATCGAAGTTGGAAAGACGCGCCCCACTATCCGCCCGCGGCTGGTCACCGACGGTCCGCTCCCCCCAATTGGAACGCTCAACGACGGCAGCGACGTCTACATTCTTGCTGACGTTCTCCGGGCTTGGGCCCGCCGCCCCGCGGATCGCCTGGAGGAGCTTCGTTACCGCGGTGGATTCGTCCTTCGAGTGACCCCAACCGACTACTTCCGCTTGGCGGGGGTGGAAGAGACCCATCACGCCGTGTCTCTCCGCCACCGCCTCGTCCAGGTCGAACGCCGATCTGTGCCAGCGACATCTTCCTACCAATACCACGCTCAGCCATTGGAATTTGCCGCCCTCGAGGAGAAGATCACCTTTGCCGGCGAGCGTCTTGGCGGAGAGGTTGTGACCCAATTGCAAGCCTTACGCCTGGGGGCGCAGCGCATTCGCGATCAACGAGCAGGCGTGGAGATCGCCGCCACCCTCTAGCACTTCCCGTCGATTCTCGTGACGCGATGTCCGTCGCCGGTCCGCTGCTCTCAGCCAGACTGGAGGCCGACGGTCAAATAGCGGTTCTGCGATACGCTGCGCAGCGGGGATGAGCCGCCCCGCGAGGCGCTCCCCCTGGAGAGAAAATCATGAGCACTCTGGTCAGCCTGCCGCCCTTTCAGCTCGATGCTCGGGTTGCCGACTGCGCGCTCACAGCCATGCGTTTCCAACTTGGCGGACGCGTCTCCGAACTCGACGAAGTCGCTGCTGGTCTGGAGCGTGACCTCGTCGCCGCGGCGACCCGCCGGGCCAACCTGCGCAGCGAGCTGCGCGAGTTCGAGGGTACCCGCCAGGAATTGCTCGAGCACCACCGCTTGGCTCCCGAGAAGCATCTTCTCGCCTGCTTTGCGCGATCCGAGCAGGTCCAGACCCGTCTCGCCTTGGTCGAGCAAGAGATCGAGGCTCTCCGTGAGCGGGCCGACGGCGTCCGCATGCAGGTTCTCTCTCTCCGCGAATTGAGCGGCCGGCTCGGCGAGCTCGACGAACTCCGCGGCGCTCGGCTCGACGATGTCGGGGCGCGCTACGAGCGGGCCACCCGTCAGATGCTCCAACTCGTCGACGAGGACCATGCCGCCACCGTCGAGGAGGTGCTCGCCGGCCCGGTGGAACGGCTTGCCGACGCTGCTCTCGCCGTGGAAGTCGCGGGACGCCGGGTCAGCGAGGATCGCAGCAACGCGGCCGAGGAGGTGGCCCACTGCAAGTCTGCTACCCGCATCGCGCTCCACGACATGCACCGAGTGCTCTTCCGGCTGCGGCCCGAGGGCCATGCCGATGAGGGTCTAGTGAGCACCCTGCGGCAACTCGTCGAGGTCTCAGAGGTCGCCGTAACCGTGAGGTTCCAACTTCTCGGCGAGGAGCGGCGCCTGGACGGCCGTCTCGAGCTCGCCGCCTTCCGCATCGTCGAGGAGGCCCTCGACAACGCTGTTGAGCACGCCGGTGGCGCCGCCGTGGACGTCATTGTCTCCTACTCACCAGAGCGGTTGACCCTTCTCATCCGTGACGGGGGCGAGGGCTTCGACGTCAGCGCTACCGAAGCGCGCCTGGGTCGGATGCGGGTGATGGGAATGATCACCATGCGGGAACGCGCCGAACTCGAGAACGGCACTTTGGAGATCCGCAGCATCCTCGGCGTGGGTACCGAGGTCCGGGCCATCTTTCCGCTGGGCGGGGGCTGAGCGGGGGCGTCACCGCAGCGCCTCATGGAAGGCGCGGTGGCGGTCGTCGAGATCGCAGTAGAGGTCGCCCTCGCTGTCGCAGGCGATGCATTCCGGCTGCAGGGTGACGTGCTCGATGCCGTAGTGCGCGCAGAGCACACTCTCCACGTCGCGGAGGACAGCGGTGACCTCGCCGAGGGGACGGTCGTCCAGGTTCACATGGGCGGAGAGGGAGAGATGCTGACGGTCGATCGCCCAGATGTGGAGATCGTGGATCCCCTCGACGCCCAAGACGCTCCGCATGGTGGCACTGACGCGCGCAGGATCGAGGCCGCGGGGGGTGCCCTCGCCAAGGATGCGGGTGGCCTCGCGGAGGAGCCGCACCGAGGCGACACCGATGAGCAGGGCGAGCACGATGGTTGCCACAGGATCCGCCGCCAGCCACCCCGTCGTGGCGATGATGACAGCACTGACCAGAACGCCCAGTCCGGCGACTGCGTCGGCGGAAACATGGAGCATGGCGCTGCGCACCGAGAGGTCATCACCGGCGTCGTGAAGGAGCCCGATGAGGCCAGCATTGACGACGACACCGATGGCGGCAACGATGATGACCGGGCCCGCCAGTACCGCCGAGGGGTGTCCGAGCCGGCCGATCGCGGCGACGAGCAGCCAGGCGGCGATGACGAGGAGGCCAGCGCCGTTGGCAGCGGCAACGAGGATGCCGGTCCTGAAGTGGCCGAAGGTGTGTCGGGAGCTCGCCGGGCGGCGCCGACGTCGCACCGCAAAGACTGCCAGGCCGAGGCTGGCCGCGTCGGTGAGGAGGTGGCCAGCGTCCCCGAGGAGAGCCAGCGATCCGCTGGCGAGGGCGGTGCCGACCTCGGCAATGAACAGCGCACTGACCGCGGCCATCGCCAACATGAGGCGGCTGCCGTCTGGCCGCGGCGGCGAGGAATGCACATGCACGATTCGATTATCTCTCTACATCAGAACATGGCCGAGGCAATCCGTCTCCGGTGGCCGTTCGTTGGTGCGGCCGGACGCCGCGCATGCCTGCCTTGGGCACCCCCGCCTGTTCCGGAGCCTACCGGCTTGCCTGCGCGTAGAGGCTGAGATGATCGAGGGCATCCTGGTGAAGGAGGAAGTGGTTGTCGGCACACCACCTGACGATCTCCTCGCCGTTTCCCTTGAGCACGGTGATATCGAGGGCCGCCACCTGCACCTGCTGGATCACCTGGGCGCTGGGAGCCGCCGCCACCGCACCGTCGGCCGCCGCGGCCCGGGGCGGGGCGACCTCGCGTTCCAGCCGCCGGAGGGTCCAGGCACCTCCCTCCTGAATCGATGTGGGTACGGCCGGCAGGGGGACGATGAAGCCCAGGCCGGGAACGTCCCCCTAGTAGCTGAAACTGGTCAGGTAGTGCTCTACCCCGGCCTTCCAGGCGACGAAGGTGGTCGCCTGACCGAGCCGCACCGACCCGTTGGGCGCCCCCAGGGCGCCGCAGGCGAGCGCCCCATGAAGCGACGCGACGGTCGCCAGCAGTGCGGCACCAAGGGCGATGAGGATCCTGCGCATGTCATGACTCCCTACGGCGGGGTCGCACCGCCTCGGCAGTTCAGACGCGCCCACCCCTCCTGAGGTTTTCCCGGGGCGGTCGTTCCCGCAGCGGCGATGCGCGGTGATCAGCCGCGTGCATGCGACGCTTCGCCGCTACCATCACGACCCATGGCAGCGGCAACCTTCCGCCTGGAGACGGCCGCTGGTGAGCTGGTGACACCGAGGGTCCGGGTAGCGTCGGGCTTTGGCCCGCGTTTCCTCGGCCTCATGGGGCGGGCCTCGCTACCCGAGGACGAGGGGTTGTGCATTCAGAGGTGCTCGCAGATCCACATGTTCTTCATGCGCTTTGCCCTCGATGTGGCCTTCGTCAACGGCGATGGGCAGGTCCTGCATGTGCTCCACGCCATCCGCCCTTGGCGCATCTCCAGGATCGTCTTCGGCGCCAAGGCGGCAATCGAATTGCCTGCGGGCACACTCGCGCGTCATGGTGTCACTAAGGGCACCGTTCTCAAGCTTGTCTGAGTACGCCGCGCCTCAACCGCAGGTGGAGACCGTCAGCGGCGCCGTCGACTCCAGCTTGGCGCTGGGCAGGGTGGCAACGTACTCCTTGAGCGCTGCCACGAGGACGGTGTTGTCCGCGGGAGTGCGCGCCTGAAAGACGATACGGACGCAGGAGTTGCTGCCGCTATCCCAGGCAGAGTAGTGGTCGCCATCCCAGGCCGTGCTCGCCTTTTTGCTGAGACCTGGGTCGAGGTTGCCCGCGGTGGTGGCGTGTTTCAGGAGGAGATCGAGTCCCTGCTCGCCGAAGATGCCGTCGTCGAAGGCGGTGGCATCGGCAGGGGGTTTGGGCACGTTCTGTCCGCTGTCGCGGGCCAGGAAGCGTTCCGGGTGGAGGATTTGCTGGGTCGTGGTTGGCGGTGTGGTGAAAGCGGCGTCGAGCCCCGCCTGCCCCTTGGCAGAGCGCACCGCAGAGATGAAAGGCGGCCCCGCTGTGTAGGGGAAGACGAGGATCTCGAGGAGGACCTGGGGGATGTTCGTGGGAATCTTGCCCACACCTTGCAGCTGTTCGACCTGCGACGCTGCCTGGTCCTGCGCTGACTCCGAGGCCACGAACTGGTTCTGGACGGTGACAGCGTCACCCTCGAGGAGGCCGAGGAATGCCTCAGCACTTTCGTCGTTGCGTTTGTCGAGCTCAGGACGTTTGATGTTGAAGTGCTGGTCCTGAACCGCATGGGTGAGTTCGTGGACCATCACCTCCTTGGTGTAAGGGGTGATTTGGGCCCCGCGGACGAAGAGGTCCTTGCTCTCCGAGTCGTAGAAGCCGACGACGGCGCCGCCGAGGAGCGATTTCTCCAGGGGAACGAGATCCATATGCCCGTCGATGAGAGCAAGTGCGGCGAGCTCCTTTTCCTGTTTGCCCAGGGCAGCGGTGTCGAGCTTGTCCTTCTCGTTCAGCTTCTTGGTGAAATCCGTGTCATTGAGGAGCGTTACCGGCACCGGTTTGAGGAACTTGAGGCCGCGGTGCTCCTCGACGAATTTCTCGGCGATGGGTACAAAGTTCTGTACGCTGCTGCTGCCGCCTGATCCGCTGGAAGCGGCGCCCGGGGTGCCCAGCCCACCGACGAGGTAACGCTGTCCCGGCGGGTTGTTGGCACAACCGGCGAGTAGCGCGGCAGCAGCGACGAGGATGAGCGCGAGACGGCGGGAAGCAATCACCGCCCGATTGTGAGCCATCGGCCGCAGCGCGAAACCGGGAGGCCAACCCAGGTTATACAATGCTGTGTATGTTCGGCGCGCTTCTCGACCTCGTGGCACCGCGCCGATGCGCGGCGTGCGGTGCGGGGAGAGAGGTGATTTGCCTACCCTGTGCCGCCGCTCTGGAGCGCCAGCCGGTACCCCCCAGGTGGCGACAGGCGGATCTGGTCACCACCGCCGCCTTCGCATATGACGCCTCGACGCGCGGCCTTCTGCATCGTGGCAAGTACCGCGACGGACGCGCCGTCCTCTGCGCCCTTGCCGCACTCGGCATCCCTCGCCTGGGGCCGCTGTCGTGGTGCCGGTGCCGCTGGGAAGACGGCGGCGGCGCGAGCGTGGCTACAACCAGGCCGAGGTCGTGGCCGCAGTCTGGGCGCGAGCCTGGGACCTGCCTCTCCATGCGGGCTTGCGCCGCATCCGAGAGACCGGTCCCCAGGTCGGGGGCGACATCACCTGGCGGCAGCTGAATGTTGCCGGTGCCTTTGCAGCCGATGGCGGGTGCTCGGGGTCAGCCGTTCTCGTCGATGATGTGGCCACCACCGGCGCCACCCTGAGTGCGGCAGCGGACGCCCTCCACGAGGGTGGCGCCCAGCGGGTGACCGCCTGCGTCCTCGCCCGGCGCCTCTGAGAGTGCGTTGATCGCCTGGCTGCATTCATCATGGAGTCCTCATGTCGCTTCTCTCCAAGGTCCTCGGCGATCCCCACAAGCGGGAGGTCAGCCGCCATCGGCGCGCCGTCGAGCAGATCAACGCTTTGGAGGAGGAGATGAAGGCGCTGAGCGACGACGAGCTCGCCGCCAAGACCGTGGAGTTTCGGGAGCGCATCGGGTTCGAGGGTCCCGACCTCAGCTTCGGCCAGTCCTACGCCGACGGCCTCCTGGGCGATGACGAGGAGGACATCGAGGCGGAGATGGAGCGCCGCGAGAAGGAGGAGAAACGGTCGGAGGCGGAGCGCCTCCTGGGCGACGTTCTCCCTGAGGCCTTCGCGACCGTCCGCGAGATGTCGCTCCGCATCCTCGGCATGCGTCATTTCGACGTCCAGTTAATCGGGGCGATGGTGCTCCATGAGGGCAAGATCTCCGAGATGCGCACCGGTGAGGGCAAGACGCTGGTGGCGACGCTCGCGCTCTACCTCAATGCGCTCCCCGGGCACGGTGCCCACCTCGTCACCGTCAACGACTATCTGGCGCGTCGTGATGCGGGCTGGAACGCGCCGCTCTACCACGCTCTGGGAATGCGCACCGGGATCATCGCCGGGCAGGACCTCTCCTTCGTCTACGACCCCGAGTATCTCGACCAGTCGCATCCCGATCCGCGCCTCCAGCACCTGCGGCCCTGCGACCGTCGCGAGGCCTACGCCGCTGACATCACCTACGCGACCAACAACGAGCTCGGCTTCGACTACCTGCGCGACAACATGTCCCGCAGCATCGAGGACTGTGTCCAGCGGCGCCTCTGGTTCGCCATCGTCGACGAGGTCGACTCCATCCTCGTCGACGAGGCACGGACACCGCTGATCATCAGTGGCGAGGGCACCGACCCCACTGACAAGTACTACACCTATTCCCGGCTCATCCCCCGGCTCAAGCCTGAGGACGACTACACGCTCGACGAGAAGACGAAGTCGGCGGCGCTCACTGACGATGGCGTTGCCAAGATCGAGCAATGGTCGGGGGTGAAGAACATCTTCGACATCGAGCACACCGTGGAGGCGCACCAGGTCAACCAGGCGCTGCGCGCTCACGCGCTGTACCAGAAGGATCGCGATTACATCGTCACCGTGGATCGCGAGGTGGTGATCGTCGATGAGTTCACCGGGCGCACCATGCCAGGGCGGCGCTGGAGTGACGGTCTCCATCAGGCGATCGAGGCCAAGGAGGGGGTCTCCGTCCAGCAGGAGAACATCACCCTGGCGACCATCACCTTTCAGAACTTCTTCCGCATCTACCACAAGCTCTCGGGGATGACAGGAACTGCGATCACCGAGGCCGAAGAGTTCGACAAGATCTACAAGCTCGATGTCGTTCCCATCCCCACCAACCGCCCCAACGTCCGCAAGGACGAGGCAGACCTGATCTTCAAGAGCGCAGACGCCAAATACCGAGCGGTCGTCGACGACATTGCCGAGCGCTACGAGACGGGCCAGCCGGTGCTGGTGGGTACCACCAGCATCGAGAAATCGGAGCGCATTGCCCGGCTCCTGGAGAAGAAGGGCATTCCCCACAGCGTGCTCAACGCCAAGATGCACGAGAGCGAAGCGCAGATCATTGCCGATGCCGGCAAGAAGAGCATTGTCACCATCGCCACCAACATGGCCGGCCGCGGAACCGACATCGTGCTCGGCGACGGTGTCGATGATGTCGGCGGCCTCTACATCATCGGCACCGAGCGCCACGAGTCGCGGCGTATCGACAACCAGTTGCGCGGTCGTGCCGGACGGCAGGGCGACCCTGGAGAGACGCGGTTCTATCTCTCCTTCGAGGACGACCTCATGCGCATCTTTGGCGGTGAGCGCATGCAGGGGATGATGGATCGTCTGCTCGAGGACGACGGGGCGTTGGAATCGAAGCTCGTCACCCGCCAGATCGAGGGTGCGCAGTCACGCGTCGAGGGATTCAACTTCGACAGCCGCCGGCACGTCGTTGAGTACGACGACGTCATGAATCGCCAGCGCGAGATCATCTACGGGGAGCGTCGCAAGATCCTCGAGGGCAGCGACACCAAGACCAACTTCCTGCGCATGCTGGCTCGCATCGTTGCCGAGGAGGTACCGACGTTCTGCGAGGGCCGCAACCGCGAGGCCTGGGATCTCGAGGGACTCTGGCAGCGCATGCGCCAGTTCGCGCCGCCGCTGCCCGCAGTCGGTGAGGTCAACCTCGGGAGTCTCGGAGATTCGGTGGATGAGGTGACGGACACGCTGACCGGGGAGATCACCGCTATCCACGAGGAACTCGAGGAGAAGCATGGCGCCGAACTCATCCGTCGGGCCGAGCAGGTCGTCATGCTCCATGTCGTCGACGAGCGTTGGCGCTCCTACCTCACCCAGATGGAACACCTTCGGGAGGGCACGAACCTCTCCAGCTACGCGCAACTCGATCCTCTCATCGAGTACAAGCAGCAGGCGTTCGAGTCATTTCAGGAACTTACCGCCCAGATCGAGCGCGAGATCGTGACCATGTTCTTTGCCACCCCCATTGAGGTCTTCACGCCGTCTGTCGAGCCTCCGACCGAGGCCGCCCAGGACGCCACCGCGCCGGCCTCGGCCCGTGCCGATCAGGCCGGTTCCGGGCGCGATGGAGATGTGGAAGCACCACCACCGGCTCGTCCCGCGGCGGCGGCGGCCAGCGGTCGCCTCAACAAAGCAGCCGCCGGAGTCGGGCTTCTGCCCCCGCCGGTGCGCAATGTGGTGCAGTCGTCATCGGCGGGAACCGAGCGCGTCGCCGGCAACGGCAATACCAGGGTGCCCAATCGCAAAATGGGCCGCAACGAGTCCTGCTGGTGCGGCAGCGGCAAGAAGTACAAGTTCTGTCACGGCCGCTGAGCGCATCGGAGCGGTGACGGTCGACCGTATTAGCACTCTGCGTCTCGGTCAGGCGGCCGCCGGTACCCTCGGCCAATGAACGCCGCAGCCGAAGAAGCTCGGCGTCAGTCCCGAAACCCAGCCTTACTGGCTGGACATCTGGATGACAGCGAACATCGCTCCCTGGGGGTCCATAACGGTCGCGAACGGGCCCTGCGGTGACTCGACGGGTCCGAACACCACGGTGCCGCCCAAGTCCTTGGCCTTGGCCAGCGTCTCGCCGAGGTCGCTCACCGCGAAGTAGCTGAGCCAGTGAGCGGGGACCTCGGTGGGCACCATGTCCGGGGTGGGCATCGCGCCGCCCACCGACTTTCCGTCGATCCGCCACTGTACGTAGCGCATCTCGGGGGTGTCGCTGTCCATGACATCGAACCCGAAGACCTCGCTGTAGAAGCCGATGGCACGGTCGAGATCGCGGGTGCTGAGTTCGTTCCAGCAGAGACTGCCGGGCTGGTTGAAGAGCTCGGCACCCTTCATGTCCTTGGCCTGCCACAGCCCGAAGACAGCCCCTGTGGGATCCTCGGCAATCGCCATTCGACCCGCTTCGAGAACGTCGAACGGCGGCGCCAGCACACTACCGCCGGCGTCGGCGATCTTGGCTGCGCTCGCATCAACGGAATCCGTGCTCAGGTATGTCGTCCATGCCGGTGGCTGGCCCTCGCTCTGCAGCGGAGCGGCGCCCGCAACCTCCTTGCCGCCCTTGCGGAACATCGTGTACCCGCCGGCCGCGGGATCCGGGGTGACCTCCGCGTCCCAGCCGAAGAGTTCTTCGTAGAACCGCGCGGACGCCTCGACATCGGGCGAGCCTAGATCCACCCAGATCGGGGTACCAGGCGCAGATACTGCGACATTCGTCATGAGGAGCCCTCCGATGCCGGCCGGGCAACCGACCGTGACGGTCGGCACCATAGCGCAGCCGAGTCCGCGAGGGTGAGGGCACCTTAGTGGTGCCCGGCGGAAGTTCGCAACCCATGCTTGACCTCGGCGCCCGATGCGTGCGTCAAGGGGCCCGGCGCCACGTCGTCATGCATCATTCAGATGCACTCCTCCTCGCGCCACCCTTTCCTTCGCCTCGAACGCCGATACCGGCGCCTGGGTCACGAACTTCCGCCGGGCACCACTAGGCCCCCACCTCGACACCGCTACACTCCCGACCACCATGTCCGACCTCGTGACCCGAGCCAAGGAGATCGCCGCCCGTGTAGCCGAGCTACAGGGCCACCTTTGACCTCGGTAGCCGCCGCTCCCGACTGACCGAGCTCGACGAGCAGACCCAGGACACCGCCCTCTGGGACGACCCCAAGCGGGCCGCCCAGATCACCCAGGATGCCTCCCGGCTACGCGAGGAGCTCGGCGGCTGGGAGGCAATGAGCCGGCGAGTTGGCGATGCCGTCGACCTTGCCGAGATGCTCGCCGGGGAAACCGAAGAGAGCATGGTCGCCGAGGTCGTCGCCGAACTCGACAGCATCGAGGACGAACTGCGCGCTCGCGAGGTCGACCTTCTCTACAGCGACCCCTATGCCGAACATGTGGCCCTGCTCTCGGTCCATGCCGGAGCGGGCGGGACGGACTCGCAGGATTGGGCGGAGATGCTGCTCCGCATGTTCCTGCGCTGGACGGAGCGCACCAGTCGCAAGGTCGAGTTCATCGAGGAGTCGGAGGGGGAGGAGGCCGGGCTCAAGTCGGCGACCGTCCGCATCGAGGGACCCCGCGCGTTTGGCCGTCTCAAGTCGGAACACGGCGTCCACCGTCTGGTGCGGCTCAGCCCCTTCGACTCGGCGCATCGCCGCCACACCTCGTTCGTCCTCGTCGAGGTGACGCCGGAGATCGCGGACGACGACACCGTGGAGATCGATCCCAAGGACGTCCGCGAGGATGTGTATCGCTCCAGTGGTGCCGGCGGCCAGCATGTCAACAAGACCTCGTCGGCGATCCGCCTCACCCATGTCCCCACCAACGTGGTGGTCACCTGCCAGAACGAGCGTTCCCAGCATCAGAACCGCGAGGTTGCCTGGAAGGTGCTGCGCTCGCGGCTGCTGGCGCTGCAGAAGGCCCAGCACGCCGAGCATCTCGCTGAGCTCAAGGGCGACCTGATCAGCGCCGAGTGGGGCAGCCAGATCCGCTCCTATGTCCTCCAGCCATACACCATGGTCAAGGATCACCGCACCGGCCACGAGGTGGGCAACACCCAGGCTGTGCTGGAGGGTGATCTCGACGACTTCATGGACGCCTACCTGCGCTGGGCGGCGACCGAGCAGGCAGAGTAGTCGGAGCCTCCGGGCGCACGGATTCGCCGAGAATCGGCACGGATCGGTCGGTGCGGGCGCAGCCGGGTATACTCGACCCCGTCTCAGGACAGGTCCTCAATGCGCTCCACGTCCCACATGCGAACCTCCTGAGGCCTCCGCTCCGTGCCCGGTCACCGGAGTGGACGACGAATGTCGACCGAACCATCGGGTACACGACGATGCTTCTTCCGACGCACATAGCGTCCGCGGGCCAGGGGGACAGGGTGACCTTGCGCGGATTGAGGGTGCCGGTTTGACCATGGCAGCGGTTATGCCTCCGCGCACCGCGCTGACCAGCGATCCCGCGCTGCGTCCAGTCATCAGCTTCCATGGCGTGGGTAAGACGTACCCCAATGGCACTGTCGCCCTGCGCGATGTCGACCTCGCCATCTACCTGGGCGACTTCTGCTTCCTCGTCGGCGCCAGTGGGGCCGGCAAGTCGACGCTGGTCCGCCTCCTCATCCGCGAGGAAACCGCCTCCAAGGGGCGCATCTTCATCGAAGGTCAGGAGATCACCAAGATGCGGCGCCGGCAGTTGCCCAAGATGCGCCGCAAGTTCGGGATCGTGTTCCAGGATTACAAGCTCCTGCCCAAACTGACAGTGGCCCAGAACGTGGCCTTCGCTCTCCAGGTGACCCGGCCGGGCCAGCGCCACCTCAAGGAGAAGGTCGAGGAGACGCTGTGGATCGTCGGCCTCGAGGACAAGCTGAACAAGTTTCCCGATGAGCTCTCCGGTGGCGAGCAGCAGCGCGTCGCCATCGCCCGTGCGCTGGTCCACCGGCCGCGGATCTTTCTCGCCGACGAGCCCACCGGTAACCTCGATCCCGACACGTCGTGGGGCATCGTCCAACTCCTGCTGCAGATCAGTCATCGCGGCACCACCGTCCTCATGGCCACCCACAACCGCGAGGTCGTCGATCTGGTACGCCGACGGGTCATCGCCATTGAGGGCGGCCGGGTGATCCGCGACGAGGCCGAGGGCCAGTACCTCAAGGATGGTGAGGCCACCATATGAGGCGCATGCTCGCGGCCTTCAAGTTCTCCTTCGTTGCCGCAGGGCAGAACTTCACCCGCAATCTCGCAGTCTCCCTGGCCGGCGTCTTCACCATGGGGCTCATCCTCTTCTTGGTGGGCGGCGTGTTCATGGGGACGCACTCGCTGAACGCGGTCCTCGACCACCAGCAGCAGGACGCCAGCAAGATCCGGATCTACCTGCAGGATTCGGTGTCGCTGCGGACCATCGAGAACTACAAGCGATCGTTTCAGGGGGACGGACGTGTGGACAGCGTGAAGTTCGTCAGCAAGGACGAGGCGATCACCGAGTCCTCACGCCGTGGACTCGACTTTGGGCAGGCGCTGAAAGCGCTGGGCAGCAACCCGCTCCCCGCGTCGCTGGAACTCAATGTCAAGCAACTCACCGACCTTGCCAACCTGGACACGGCCGCGAGCACCTTTCCCGTCGTCGACAATGTCAATGGCCATGGAACCGACTACAACAAAGACGTCATTCCCACGTTGCATAGCGTCATCTTCTGGGTCCAGTTGATCGGCCTCGTTCTCGGGATGATCCTGGCAACCATCAGCCTGGTGATCATCATGAATACCATCCGGACGGCGGTGTACATTCGCCGCACCGAGATCGAGATTATGAAACTCGTCGGCGCCACCGACTGGTTCGTCCGCTGGCCCTTCATTCTCGAAGGGATTCTCGGTGGCCTGCTGGCCGCCATCGTTGGGGGAACGATCGTGGCGATGCTGTACAAATTCCTTCTCGGCCAGCCCAGCACGGGATTCCTCGGCATCGCCTACGACGGGACCTTCCTCACCGCGATTCTGGCACTTCTTGCCCTCGGCGGCGCTGCGCTTGGCGCGTTTGGAAGTTATCTCGGGGTGCGCCGTTTCCTGAACGTGTAGACGTTTTACACGGTCTTGACCACAACTTCTCACCCTCCCTGCACTATCGTCTGCCACAGGAGTTGCTCTGATCATGGAACGACGTTCTCGGCGGCGACGGGTCATACGTCTGATGGCCCCGATCCTCGCCGTGGTGCTAGCGGTGCTCGCAGTGGCACCTGCGCGTGCCGACGACATCCAGGATAAGAAGAATCAGAAGCAGCAGGAGAACAGCCTGATCGGATCGCTGCAGTCGCAGATCGCTGCGACCCAGAACCAGGAGGTGCAGGTTCAGGCGCTCATCGCTGTGCTTGCCAACCAGATCAGCATTAGTCAGACCAACGTTGACGCGGCTCAGCTGAAGTTCGAGAAGATCAGCGCGGATCTTGTGGTCATGCAGTCGCAGCTGGCGGCCACCATCGCCAAATTCAACGCTGACCGGGTCACTCTGGCGTCTGAGACCAAGCTCATGTATGTCGCGAGCAACGATTCCACTCCGGTCAACAACGTTGTTGGTGCCCACAGTTTCAACGAGTTCTTTGTGAAGCTGCTCGATACTCAGCGCGTGGCCACACAGGAGCAGAAACTCGTTGACACCGTCAGCAGCGAGAGGGCTCGCGCTGAGCAGGAGGTGGTCACGATCACCGCCAAGCAGGCTGATCAGCAGAAGGTACTCAAGCAACTCGCCGGGCAGCGGAATCAGCTTGCCGTCCAACAGGGCGCCCAGGTGCAACTTCAGCAGCAACTCCAGGGTTTCGTCGCTCAGGACCAGCAGCGTATGGCCCAGGCTGAGGCTGCCGCCAAGGCACTCGATAGCGAGATCGCCGGGTTGGTCGCGGCCCAGGAGGAGGCCGCGCGGTTGGTCGCTGCGCAGGAAGCGGCCGCACGCCAGCGCGCCGCAGACAACGCGAGGAACGCAGACAACGCAAGGAACGCAGACAACGCAAGGAACGGAGGCAACGGAGGCAACGGAGGCAACGGAGGCAACGGAGGGAATCCCGGCGGAGGTGGAGGCGGAGGCGGAGGGAGTGGGCAATTCTCCTGGCCGCTGTCGGGCGAGATCACCCAGGGCTTCGGCTGCACTCCGTTCTTCTTCGAGCCCTACGATCCCAACTGCCCGTCACGCCACTTCCACACCGGCATTGACATCGCCAACGGCTGCGGCACGCCGGTACATGCCGCGCAGGGGGGCCTTGCCTTCGCCTATTACGACTCCTATGGCTTTGGCCAGCACGTCATCATCGTGCACGGCAACGGGCTCAGCAGCGTCTATGGTCACCTCGGCAGCATTGCCATCAGCAACGGGCAAGCCGTGACCCGCGGCCAGTACATTGGCGACGAGGGAAGCACGGGCAACTCCACCGGATGCCACCTCCACTTTGAGGTCCGATTGAACGGCCAGCCGCGCAGTCCGTACGACTACTTGCCCTGACCCATGAGCGATGAAGCGAGGCCGTCGGCTCCGACGTTCACCCAACGTCACGGCACTCTGATCTCCGTAGCTTCGACGATCTTGGTCTGTTACCTCTCCGCGCTCCTCGCCGTGAATCTCTCGTTCAATCCCCGGACATCGGGCATCATCGCCAAGGTCTTTCCCCATGCTGGGGGTAGCGCCGTGATCAATCAATCGAGTATCGATGAGGCATGGCGGACCATCCAGGGCCAGTACTTCCTGCGCGATGTCCCCGCCGACCTCGGCACCGCCGGGTCCGAGCGGGGCATGGTCGACGCCATCAAGGCGAAGTACAACGACCGTTTCTCGGCCTTCCTGACCAAGGACCAGTACTCCATGCTGCAGGGCGATCTGAGCGGCCAGCACAACGGGGTCATCGGCCTGTCGCTGGAGGCACGGTGTGCAGGCGAGAAGCTTTGCGCCCCAGGTCAGAACCCCACCGAAGCCGTGGTCTGGAACGTGCTGCACGGCCAGCCCGCCGAGAAGGCCGGCCTGCGCAACGGTGATGTCCTGGTGGCGATCGCCAACGCCCAGGCGAACACGCTCGGCAAGACGCCCGAGGAGATCATCAGCAAGGCCGGTCCGCTCATCCGCGGTCCGGCGGGGACGACGGTGAAGATCACCGTGTCGCGCGGCATCCAGACGGTGGTGGCCACCGCGACGCGCGCTGACCTGCAGATCCCCTCGGTCTTTGCGCAGAAGATGGGGCCTACCCTCTACCTCCAGGTGACCGGATTCAACACCGACACCGGGGACGTGGCTCGCCGCCTTCTCCAGCAGAACTTGGCTGGGGAAACCTCCATCATCCTCGATCTCCGCAACGACGGCGGTGGCTATGTCGATGCTGCTCAGAAGCTCGCCAGTGAGTTCCTCACCCCCGGTCCCAAGGAGAAAGACGTGGTAGTGCGGCGCGGCCGCATGGATCAGGGCGGGAACCCCAACTCGGCGCAGAACGTCGCCCACGACGACATCAAGTCGGGCGGCGTCGCCGCCTCGCCACGGATGGTGGTTCTCGTTGACGCCAGTACCGCCTCCGCTTCGGAGATCGTGACCGCCGCTCTTCATGATTATGGTCGGGCCACCGTTGTCGGGGTGAAGACCTTTGGCAAGGGCTCGGTACAACTCGACTTCCCGCTTCCCGATGGCAACGACCTCCATCTCACCATCGAAAAGTGGTATGGCCCCAATGGGGAAACCATCGATGGCCAGGGGGTTACTCCCGATGCCAGTGTCGATCTCGGCGCTCCGGATGCACGGTTCACTCTGGAGGCGCAATCCGCCGACGCCTCTGCAGATCCGCAGTTGCAGAAGGCTTTGCAGATCGCCCGAGGCTGAGCAGCCCGGCGCCTATACTCGGCGGCGATGGCGGAGAGGTTCGACGTCGCGGTCCTCGGAGGGGGGATGGGCGGCTACGTTGCCGCCATTCGAGCGGCCCAGCTGGGCCTGCGCGTATCGGTCATCGAGATGGACAAACTCGGCGGCACCTGCCTGCACCGCGGCTGCATCCCCACCAAGGCCCTGCTTCAATCGGCCTTCCTCCTCGACCAGTTGCGCCACGGCGAGCGCCTCGGGGTCATCGCCCGCGAGGTGGAATACGACTATTCGCGCGCGGTCCAGAACCGCGATGAGGTCGTTGCCACGCTCCACAAGGGTGTCCAGGGACTCATGGGCAAGAACCGGGTGACGGTGATCCGCGGTCGGGGACGCCTGGAGGGCCCCTCATCGGGGGGGAACTGGACGCCCAAGACTCAGAGCGTGGTGGTCACCTCCGACGCGGGGGAGATGACCGAGGTGGAGGCCGACAACGTCATCGTCGCCACCGGGTCGCGGCCCAAACAACTCCCTGGTGCCGAGGCGGACGGACAATCGGTCCTCACCTCTGACGACGTTCTGCGCATGGACCGGCTGCCGGCCTCGGCCATCGTCCTTGGTGCTGGAGCGGTCGGGGTGGAGTTCGCCTCCTACTGGCGCTCGACTGGTGTCGACGTCACCGTCGTAGAGATGCTCGACCGGCTGGTTCCTCTCGAGGACGCTGCCGTCGGCGACGAGCTCCGCAAGCAGTTCGAGGCGCGAGGCATCCGCTGCCTCACCGGCGCCGGCGTGGAACTGGACACCCTGGAGCGCGGCGACGGCAGCGTCGCCGTGACCGTGGTGAGCGGGGAGCAGGAGGAGCGGATCCAGGCCGAGGTATTGCTGATGTCCGTGGGGCGCGCGCCCAACAGTGAAGACCTCGGTCTCGAGGGTCTCGGAGTGCGGCTCGATCGTGGCTTCGTGGTGATCGACGACTTGCAGCGCACCGGAGTCGATGGTGTGTATGCCATCGGCGACCTGGTTGGCGGCTTCCAACTTGCCCACAAGGGCAGCCATGAAGGGATCATCGCCGCCGAGGTCATCGCCGGCGAGCATCCCCACCCACTGGAGTCCCGTCACGTACCGCGGACCACGTACTGCACTCCGCAGATCGGGTCGATCGGCCTCAGTGAGAGCCAGGCACGCGAGGCCGGTCACGACATTCGTACCGCGACGTTTCCCTTCCGCGGCAACGGTCGTGCCCTCATCTGGGGCGAGACCGGTGGTTTCTGCAAGATTGTCTCCAACCAGCAGAACGACATCCTCGGCATCCATCTCATCGGGCCCGAGGTCACCGAGCTTGTCTACGCGGGCGGTCTGGGTGCGCTGCTGGAGGCAACTCCATACGAGATGGGCCGGGCCATGGCGCCCCACCCCACCCTGTCGGAGGTGCTCATGGAAGCCGGATTGGCGGCCACCAGCGGGGCCATCCACTTCTAGTCGTCGCTTCGCGGTGCGGCTGGTCGCGGCGCATGCCGGCGTCGGGCACGCCCGCCTGTTGCGGGTCAACCACCACTCCAGGGCGGCCTCGGCTGCGTTGGCCGATGGCGGGCTCGCCTGAGAACGCAGACGGCCCTCTGCCGGCACGCGCCGCGCCCATCCGCGCCGGTGGCGCCAGACTGTGGATGGCTCCGGAGCCGCCAGGGGAATGGCCCGCGGGGCTGTGGGAGCTGAGCAGACGCGCCACTGCCGGCGGCCGCGGGGTGAGCGATGTAGGGGATCGTTCCCCCGAAAGGGTGTTTAGGGAACCACCTTGCGGCTCGGGGCTCGTTCGGGAGTCCCGGGCCCACTACTGGCGGAAGGGTGGTCCCATCCCGGTGGCGGAACTCACCTCAAAGCGGTCCCATCTCGCTGGCGGGCGAATTCCGCGAGGTGCAGCAGGACGCGGGCACGGTGTTGGGCTCTCTTGGTCACGTGGATGGATCTCTCGTATAGAGATGGAGGACAGGGTCGCTGTTCAGTTGAGGAAGGGCAGAATCCAGGGTCACGCACAATCCACGAGCCCAACGTCCGTGCGATGTCTGTTGGCATGCCGGAGACTTGAGCCGTGAGTGTTCCGGAGGTTTCGCCAGATCCTCGGCAGCGACTGTACGGCCTGCGGGTCCTCGCAATCCACGCCCATCCCGACGATGAGAGTGTGTGCTCGGGCGCGCTGCTGGCCCGAATTGCCGCCGACGGCGGCGAGACCTCGGTGATCACCTGCACCGATGGCGGTGCGGCCACGATCTTCGGTGAGGGCATGGCCACTGAGGAGAACTATCGGAACCAGGCCACCATCCGACGTGGGGAATGGAATCAGGCACTCGATCACCTGCGCGTGGGTCGTCGCCAGATGCTGCCGTATCAGGATTCGGGGATGGCTGGCGACCCCACCAACGAGGCGCCCGGCTCCTTCCACACCGCAAACCTGGACGATGCTGTCCGGCGGGTGGTCCGGGAGATCCGCGAGTTCCGGCCCCAGGTGATGGTCACCTATCCGCCCGACGGCGGATACGGCCATCCCGACCATATCAAGGCATACCAGGTGACCATGGCGGCGGTCGAGGCTGCTGCTGACCCGGCGCGCTACCCGGAGGAGGGGAGACCGTGGCAGGTTTCCTCAGTCCAGTGGAGCGGTCTAGCACGCTCGACCGCACAGGCCGTGCGTAGCCTGTGCGTTGCCTCGGACGTCGAGGATCCGTTCACCGCGGAAGCGCACAGCGCCTACTGGACCCGGGCACTGCCCGACCGCACCTTTGACGCCAAGGTCGATGCCCGGGACATCTGGGCGGAGATGGTGAAGCCGGCGGTGGAGGCGCACCGCACCCAGATGCCCCAGAGTTGGCCGATGCTCGCCCTGCCCGCGGCCAAAGGTGCTCAGGCTTTGGCGTCGAGCACTTCACCCTGGGGCGACAATTCGTCCCCCCCTCGGCGGTCGAGCAGCGCCTCTTCGAACCCTGTCTCCAGAAGGAGCCGCCGGTCGGGCATGCCCCTCAGCTGGCTGCTCTTCAACAGCGGCGTGCCGCTGCGGGCGCGGCGCGCGCCGGGGCGGTCTCCGCTGGTGTCGAGATCGCCTGACCTCAACAACGGCCATGTGATCGTGGGTCGTCGGTTACGGCATCGGGGGAAAGGCGTAGCGTGCGGCGCTATGACGCCGCCGAGGGACGACCCGCCGAGAAGCGGGGACGAGCGGACCATGCTCATCGCGTGGCTCGAGTTCCATCGGGACACCCTGAGGCTGAAGTGCGACGGGTTGACCGCTGAACAGGTCGGGCTGCGGTCGGCGCCGCCATCGACACTCTCACTCCACGGGCTGGTGCGGCACCTCGCCGAGGTCGAGCAGCACTGGTTCCGCGTGGGTCTCGAGGGCGAAACCATCGAGCCATTGTTCTACACCGAGGCCGAGCCGGATGGCGACTTTGACCACACCGAGCCCGAGCACTGGGAGGCCGATCGTGCGTATTGGGAGAGCCAGTGCGAGTTGGCCCGCAACGTTGTCTCGTCCCTGGACCTCGATGCCCTGAGCCCTGAGCCCGACAGTCGCGGGCGGCATTTCTCGATGCGCTGGGTGCTCATCCACATGATCGAAGAGTACGCCCGCCACAACGGCCATGCCGACCTGCTTCGCCAGGGCATCGACGGTGCCACGGGCGCGTAGGACAGTCACCAGACGCCCCACCCATCGCCAGACAGACCCCCACTCACCCGGTCACAATCGAGGCAGGGTCCCGAATGGAGGCATTGCACAAGTGGCAGTGGCGAACACAGCCCGTCAGGCGCTGGGCGGTCTCGACGCCGAGACGCTGCGCACCATGTACCGGCACATGCTCCGCTCCCGGGTGCTCGACGAGCGGATGTGGGTGCTCAACCGCCAGGGTCGGGCGCCCTTCTGGATCTCGGGAATGGGCCACGAGGCGGCCCAGGTCGCCGTCGCCATGCAGCTCACCGTTGGCACCGACTGGATCGCACCCTACTATCGCGACCTCGCGCTGATGCTCGTTCTCGGCATGACCCCGGAGGAGCAGATCCTCTCGGTTCTCGCCAAGGCGGACGACCCCAACAGTGGTGGCCGGCAGATGCCCGCACACTACGGGTGTCGCCGTCTCAACGTGATCACCACCGGCTCGCCAGTGTGCACCCAACTCCTCCACGCAGCCGGGCTTGCTCTTGCCTCCAAGATCCGCGGTGACGACGCCATCACACTGGTCGCATTCGGCGAGGGGAGCACATCGGGTGGCGACTTCCATGAGGCGGTGAACTTCGCGGCGACACGGCGGTTGCCGGTGATCTTCATGGTGGAGAACAACGGATACGCCATCAGCGTTCCCCTCGAAAATCAGATGCCGACGCCGGCCGTCGCCGATCGCGCCAAGGGGTACAACATCCCCGGTCTGGTCATGGACGGGCGAGACGCGCTGGAGTGCTACCAGACCGCTCTCGAAGCTGTTCATCACGTGCGCAGCGGTGCCGGCCCCGTCCTCCTCGAGGCCAACGTCGTTCGCCTCACCTCGCACTCCTCCGACGACGACCAGCGGCGCTACCGCACCGCTGAAGCGCTGGAGGCCGACAGGGCAGCCGACTGTCTGATTCTCTTTCGCGACCGCCTCGCAGAGATGGGGGTGCTCAGCCGGGCCGACGCCGACGAGATCCGCAACGTCGTCCAGCAGGAGGTCGACAGAGCCACCGAGGTGGCCGAGCGCGCTCCCGATCCCGAGAGCGCGACCGCCATGCTCCATGTGCTCGGCGAGGGGGAGTGATGGCGGCGAAGACATACATCGAGGCGATCCGCGAGGCCATGGCCGAGGAGCTACGCCGCGACGAGCGGGTGATGATCTTCGGTGAGGATGTGGGCGCCAAGGGTGGTGTGTTCGGCGCCACCGAGGGACTTCAGAAGGAGTTCGGCGAGTGGCGGGTGATGGACTCGCCGCTCGCCGAGAGCTGCATAGTCGGTGTGTGCATCGGCGCGGCCATGGGCGGCATGCGTCCCATCGCCGAGATCCAGTTCCAGGACTTCATCATGCCGGCGGTGGACCAGATCGTCAGCGAGGCGGCGAAGATGCGCTACCGCAGCAACAACGACTGGAGCGTTCCGATGGTGGTGCGCGCGCCGTTTGGTGGTGGCATCCATGGTGCTCTCTACCACTCGCAGTCGATCGAGGCCATGTTCTGTGCGGTCCCGGGGCTCAAGGTGGTGGTGCCGAGCAACGCCTATGACGCCAAGGGGCTGTTGATCAGTGCGATGCGCGACCCCGACCCGGTGCTGTTCTTTGAACACAAG
>JBPCLW010000021.1:0-34304 GCA_051002895.1 Candidatus Dormibacteria bacterium
TGAACTCCAGACTTGACGAACCAAGGAATCCCCTTTGGGGATGAGGCCAATGGCGTCCGCGGAATCACCCTGGCGGGTTCCACCTCCGCCTTGGCCTCCCTTCATGCCGAAATTCGAG
This sequence comes from Candidatus Dormibacteria bacterium, assembly GCA_051002895.1. Lineage (GTDB taxonomy): Bacteria > Chloroflexota > Dormibacteria > Aeolococcales > Aeolococcaceae > JBPCLW01. The sequence continues at coordinate 119 of JBPCLW010000021.1, forward strand.
ATGCTTCTAGTGACGCCCTGGTTCGCGTTGCCCTAATACTCGAAGATGGCCCGCACCTCAGTGCCCTGACCGATCTCCGAGACGATCTCCAATCGGCCCTTCTCGAGGGCGACACGCTCCCGCATGGCGACCATGCCAGGGTGCCTGCCGTCGTCGAGGCCCGCCTCGGTGGTGGCAACATCAAAGCCGCACCCGTCGTCCCGCACCACCACGTTCACTCCGCTGCCTGCGAAGGTGATCGCCACCTCGACGTTCGTCGGTTGGCCGTGTCGTCCGGCGTTGGCCATGGCTTCCTGGATGATCCGAAATAGGGTGGGTTCCAGGGCGCCGGGCAGCCGAGCCTCCTCGCCGCGAATCCCGAGGTGGGTTGTGACGGCGAACTTGTCCCCAAAGTCCTTGATGAACTTTCGCAGCGTCGGCACCAGGCCCAGCTCGTCGAGCGTCATGGGCCGAAGGTCGAAGATGAGCCGGCGCGTCTCGTCGAGAACGCTGCGCACATCATGCTTGAAGTCAGCAAGCTCGCTGACAACGCGGTGGGGATCGCGACTGATAAGCCGCTCGAGAATTTCCGCTTGGAGGACCAGGTCCGCCATCGATTGTGCGGGTCCATCCTGCATGTTGCGGGCGATGCGCGTCCGCTCCTCCTCGAGGATCTGGAAGACCTGCCGCGAGGTGTTGCGAAGCCGGACCGTACCCAGCGCCGTGGGTGTGCCGGTGCTGGCGGCGAGGTCGTCGAGGCCGCACGAGACCGAACGCAGCACTTCCTGTTCGTGGCGGATGTCGTTGAGCCGGGTCCCGATGTCCCGCACGCGCTCTTGGAGCGCGGCCAGGTCCGCCCTGGTCGAGGACACCAACCGAAACTGCATGTCGATGTCTTCGGCGGCGAAGCGATCGAGGCCCTTGAGGAGGTGGCCCCAGGAGATCTCGGCCTCCTCCAGGCGATCGCGGAGCTGGTCACGCCGTTCCGCCGCGTGGCCTTGGCGGGCCTGGAGACGCGCACTTGCGGCATCCAGGTCTTCAATGCGCTTGGTGATGAGAAAACGCACGCCCGAGAGTGCTGAGGGGTTGACGGAACGGACCGTTTCACTCGTCGACATCAGGCGCCCAGGGTTTGAGGGCTGGCGAACACGCGAACCATCATAACCGGGGCTTTCTGACACCAGCGGTGGTCGCCGGATGAACTGAGCCGTTTCGGAAATCACCCAATGGCCACATGTGACGGATCGGTGGCTGCGGAACCGCAGGTCAGAGGGTCGGACTTCGCATCTGTGACAAGGTAGTTGCGCGGTCATCCCAGCGACCAAGGCACGCCTATAACCGGCTGAGGGAGACCGCAGACGGCAGGCACCCGCTCGGTTGAGCGGTCCATGAGACCTCGAGGAGCCAATGAAGGACGCCGGCCGACCACGGAGGATCCTGGTTGCCGAGGACGACCGAGCGCTCCGCCGCCTCATCGAGATGCTGCTCCGCAACGACGATGTGGATGTGCTTACTGTCGGCGACGGTGCCGGGGCTCTAGCGGTCTTTGATGACTTCGCGCCCGACGCCCTAGTGTGCGACGTCATGATGCCGAAGCTCTCCGGGTTCACCGTCTGCAGGGATCTGCGGATCGCCTGGGGCGCGAGACTCCCCATCATCCTCCTGACCGCCCGGTGCTTCGATGAGGACATCCAGACCCTTCTCGAGCTCGGCGGGATCACCTTCATCATCAACAAGCCCTTTCACGCGCGCCAACTGATGTCAGCGATCGGCTCGGTCATTCGGACGGCGCATGGTGACCTCCACGATCTTGCCCCCGCAGCACTCCCTGAGCCCTTCGGCTGGCTCACTCCAGCCCAGGTGAGACCGACATTGGTTTCCCCGGAGTAGCTGACTGACCTCAGACCGCCCGGCCGGCGAACAGCCGCGGCCCCCCGGAGAGCAACCGGCGGCGACAATACCTGGCCATGGCTGGTCCTGTAGGCCATGAACCACGGGACCGCCGTAGCAGCCTCGCACAGACTCGCAACAACGAGGTAACCCCATCGGACACTGCCCGACGTCGTGGTAGCGTCGGGTCGATGCCAAGAGGCCACCCGCAGGCCCATCCTGAAGGGGCCTTCAGGCGATGAGTGCCTTCAACGAGCAACGCCCCAGCAACGGAGAGGCCACTGTCCTCGTCGTCGACAATGATCCGTCGATGCACGATATCCTCACCCTCCTCGGCCAGCAGCATGGATTCAGCACCCAGTTCGCCGAGGATGGAATCGACGGCCTCCGTCTCGCAGAGTCGAGCGATGTCGACCTCATCGTCCTCGACCTCACGCTCCCTGGCATGACCGGCGTCGACATCTGCCGACGCCTGCGCGGCACCGGCATCGAGGTGCCAATCATCATGGTCTCGGCGAACTCCGACCCCGTTGACGTAGTGGTCGCCCTCGAGATCGGAGCCGACGATTACCTGATCAAGCCCTTCGAGCTCCGCGAACTTGCCGCCCGCATCAATACCAAACTGCGGCGCCAACGCGCCTCACAGTCGCACGTCCGGCCCGGGCGCCTCAAGTTCCCCGGTCTCACCGTCGATGTTGGTCGGCACGAGGTTCTTCGCGAGGGCAAGGTGGTCGCCCTCACCCCAACTGAGTTCGACCTTCTCGCCCTGCTTTCGGCCTCCCCGGGACGGGTGATCTCGCGGAGCGAGATGATCCAGAAGGTGTGGGGGCCGGGAGCCGATCTCGACCTCCGCTCCGTCGACGCCCACGTGTACCGGCTGCGCCGCAAGATCGAGCCCGCGGGGCCGCGCCCCACGTACATTCACGCCGTCCCCGGCATCGGCTACCGTTTCGAGCGTCGCGGTCTCCAGGACCGCCTGAGCAGAGCACACAGCGGCCAATTCAGCGACAGTGCGGAAGGCTCGGTGGACGGTATTGACATGCAGGAACGAGCGAGCACCGCAAGCTGACGGTGAGACGCCGGCACAAGCGTCGGCGCGCTCAAACAGGGGCGGGTGGCCGCCGCCCCTGCCCCATGGTGATGAACTGACGCAGAGCCTCTACGGGAACGGGCCGCGTGGCCACCTCCTGGAGTAGGGACTTGGCCTGGTCAAGGAGCGCTGGACCGGGGAGGTCGCCCTTGCCGGACGTGGCCACCACCCAGCCGGACGAGAACCAGAGCACCGTCTCGAATGCGAGCCCGCTCAGAGTGAGGCCATTGAGCAGCGATTCAGTATGGCCCGACATGGGGCGCTTGGCGTTGCTGACAACAATGCCCCGAATCTTGTCGAGAACTCCAAGCTGCTGGCCGATTCCCACAGTCAGGGCTGCTGCCCGAACCGAGAGTATGTCGAGCGCGGTAGGGATGACCACTCGGTCAGCCACGGCCATCGGCCCGAGCAACGACGGCTCATGCGGGTGGGTGTCGAGAAGCACGACGTCCGCGTCGGAAAGAATTGGCTGGATGATCGATCGCAACTGACCCTCGAGCAATGCCTCGTGGTTGAGGCTGCGATGTCCAGCGACGGTGCGAATACCCAGTGGATGGTCGATGAGCGCATCGCGCAATGACACGCGCCCGCGCAGGACATCAGCAATCGTCACCGTCCGTTTCGCCTTCTCCAGCGCGTTGGAAAGACCACCGGTGGGGTCGAGATCGATGGCGACAACACGCAATCCAGTCGCCACTGCCGCAGCAGCCAGCGCGTAGCTGGTGATTGTCTTACCAACGCCACCTTTCAGAGACGCGACCGTGATTATTTCCGCAGGCATGCTCGTAGAATATCGGTTCATGGCCACCGCACCGCCGCTTGTCAAGCTCCTGCGACAACTCTCCAGCGCCCGATACGACTACCGCAGCGGCGCACTCGACATCACCTGGGACGAGGGCAAGGCTAGCCTGTACCTCGTCTTCGGACAGCCCAATCACGCCACATTCGCGGATGGGGACGGGCATCAGCTCGAGGGCCAGGAGGCACTCAACGCACTCGTGGCGCAGCTGCCCCAGAGGTTCTCTGTCTCTCCCTGGCGCAGCGTGGTGATACGTACCGAGTCGCTGCATTGCACACTTGAAGAGCTCATGGAGCCCTTTGCGCAACCCGCTGGGGGCGCCTCCAAGAAGGCACCCCCGGTACCCTCACCAGAGATTGGCGGAATCGCGACGGTGCCCCCAGCACCCCCGTCGGCGATCGGCGGAATCGAGGCGAACACCGGGGCCACCGCGGACCCCGACTTCGGGGTCCAGGACTTCCCTCTCCTCCCGCTGGGCCAGTCGCTTTGGTCGGATGCAGCGGCAAGCGTCGTCCACCTTGATGTACTCGTCCCCAAACTTCCCGACACGCTCATCGTGCTCACCGGCCCCAGACTGCGCGCCGCTGCCGTGGTGCTGGGGAAGCAGATCATCGATGCCGTCTGGGTCGACGACCGCAACCACGCCATCGGAGAGAGCGCCATCACCGCACTCATGGGGGCCCGCGAGGGCACAGTCTCGGGATACCGGCTTGAGGACCCTCGTCTCGCGGAGGCGCTGACCATGCTCTGGCGGTGTCCCACGCAGTTTCGCGAACTGCGCACGAGATGGCTGGATGCGGATGGCTTCATCAGCGAACTCCATCGGGAGCGTCGCGACGGTGCGGTCCTCGTCGCCGGCAGCACCCACGGTGTCGGGCTCTTCATGGGTGGCGATCTGATCGCCGTCTACACCGACACCGAGCGTCAGCCCTCGAGCGATCTCGACCGACTCCGTGACCTCATCCGTCAGGGCGATGGCACCCTCACCATCCGCCAGCGAGCCGGCGATCGCGGCCAGGTCCCCGACGTCCCGGAGGCGAGCTATCACGCCTTTGTCGACGCCGACGCCGAGGTGGCCGCGGCAGAGACCCCCGATGCGGGAGTGACGACGGAGCCAGCAGCCGCGGAGATGGAGATAGCGGAGGCCGTCGAGCCAGGTCCCATCGCCGGGGAAGAACATGAGGAGACTTCGGACGCGACCGCTCAGGGGGATGGTTGGATCGCCGCAAGCAATGGCCATGCTGACGGCCCTTCCGTCGCCGCCGAGAGTCAGCCATTGCAGCCGGACCGCGAGATGCCCGACGAGCCGGCCGCCCCCGAACCTGAGCCTGAGCCCGCACCGGCCAGTAACGCACTCTTCTCATGGGCTGCGCCGCCCGACGCGCCAAGCGGTGAGGCCACAACCTCCTCGGCGCCGATATTCTTTGGCGAGGAAGCAGCGCCGATGAGTGCGCTCCAGCCCGTCGACGAGACAGCAGCCGAGCCTGCCGACGTCGGGGCCACAGATTACGAGGGCGTCAAAGCCGATCTCATCCAGATCGGCGTTCTCTGGCTCGGCAATGATGACGTCGCACCGGTTGCCGACATCATCCGCCGGACTCGGCCCAGAGTCGACGAAGTCGTCGCCAGCATCGAGCGGATCAAGGCCCTCACCATCTCCGGGCACGATACCTCGGTGATCCGCGCCATGGCCCGGGAGATGCACTACCTCGCTGCGGAACAACTCTGCGGGGCCTGATGTCGAGGTGCGCTGCAACGTCAGGGTCACGGCGGGGTGACGACCCACGGGATGGGGGCCCGTCGCGTCCCCCGGTCAGGTTCTCTGGAGGCCAGGGAAACATCGGGGACATGGAGAACGCGGTGCGCGAAACCACAGCGCTGTGGGATGAGTTGGTGCGAACAGCGGACGTCGTCCGGCCGCCAGCAGAAAATGCCCTCGCCCAGTCCCGCCCCGCCTGGCTGCGGCCGCTCCGTCGCGGCGTGGTTGCCATCTTGGCAATCGCTATAGCCAGCGCCGTGAGCCACTCACGCCCCGCGACTGTCGCCGCCAACGGTGCCGCCGACAGTGACCTGTTCTCACTGACCAATCAGGACCGCGCCAGCAACGGCCGAGGGTCACTGCGCTCCAACGGCACGCTGCAAAGTGTCGGCGAGAGTGGGGCCTACTCAGGGTGCGGGGGAGCGGGCACCATCGCTGGGCGTTCAGCGGACATGATCAACCGCAACTACTTTGCCCACCCCATTCCACCGTGCGGCCAGTACGTGTTTTCCATCCTCCAGGCGTACGGCGTGAACTATCGGTCCGCCGGGGAGAACATCGGCTGGACCGCTGGCCCCGGTGATTCCGCCTCCGCCGCCGACTTCATCAACAGGTCGTTCATGAACTCGGCCGACCACCGGGACAACATCCTCAACCCCAGCTACACCGATGTTGGCGTCGGCAGCTCCCAGAGCGCTCCGGGGGTGACCTGGAGCGGCGGAGGCTTGCCCGGCCACCAGAACGTGTGGATGTTCGCCGAGGAGTTCGCCCAGCTCGGCACTGCCCCGCCACCGCCCCCGCCTCCCCCGCCGCCCCCGGCCCCTCCCGGCGACAATGGAGGTGCCGGCACCCCGGGCGGGTCGGGCGGCGAGCGCAATTCCCCGGCCCCGTCGGCGCCGGCATCGACGGCAGTGGCTACCGAAGCCCCGACGCCGGTCCCGACGCCGGCCCCCACGCCGGCCCCGATCTCCACCCCCTCCCCTGCCCCCACTCTCGCCGCGATCCCCCAGTTGCCGGGGCTCCCTCTCGTGTACACGGGTCAGGGCGTCATCACCGATGTGGTCGAATCCGTTCTCGAGGCGTATCTCCTCCACTGAGCCGGTCGGCGATCCGGACCCCGGCATCTCGACTAGAGTGTCGGCCGTGCCAAGCAGAGGAAGGGACGAGAGTCTGAGCGATACCGCCACCGCGCCTGAATCCGCAAGCGAGACGCCGGAGAATGACGTCCTGGTCCTCGAGGATGTGTGCAAGGCCTATCACATCAGCCGGCCGCCGCGAACAGTCCTCGATAGGGTCTCGCTGCGGGTGCGCCGTGGTGAATTCGTTGCCCTCATGGGGCCGAGCGGCTCGGGAAAGAGCACCCTCCTTCACGTTCTCGGTGGCCTCGAGCCCCCCGACTCGGGCCGGGTGCTCGTCGAGGGCCGCGACCTCTATGCGATGGACGATGGGACCCGCTCGTCGTTCCGCCGGGACCACATTGGCGTCGTCTTCCAGTTCTTCAACCTCATCCCCAGCCTCACCGCCGCCGAGAACATCGCCCTGCCGCTGACCCTGCGCGAGGGTGGCCGCGGGCGAGCCAGAATCACCCGCACGGAGATCCACGACCGAGTCGCGGTACTCATGGATCAACTCAACCTCCGCGGCCTGCAGGGCCACGGCCCCGAAGAGGTCTCCGGAGGAGAGCAGCAGCGCGTCGCCATCGCTCGCGCACTCGCTGCGGCACCGTCCCTGCTCCTCGCCGACGAGCCTACCGGCAACCTCGATTGGTCGAGCGGACATGAAGTCATGAGCCTCCTCAGCAGGCTCTGCCGCTCCCAGCAACAAACCACAGTGCTAGTGACCCATGACGCCCGGGTCGCTGTCCACGCTGACCGGGTTATCGTCGTTCGTGACGGAAACATAATCGACGAAGTCGGCGTTGTGCACGGCGACGACGAGACTGTCCCGGATGTGGCACCTCTGGTCGCGCGGCTCCGCGAGCACGATCTGTAGTGGTGGCCGCTGGGCACCACTCAGCCGCGACATGAGCGGTATGCTCGGTCTGGTTCTACGCAGCCTGGCCGCGCGCCGCCTCCGCGCCGCCCTGACCATCCTCGCCGTGGCTCTTGGGGTCGCAGTGATGCTCGGGGTCCAGATCGGTGTCGCCGGCCTGATGAGCCAATCGCAGACCGCGGCCCGATTGCGGGCCGGCAACTCTGCGCTCGACGTCAGAGCCACTGTCAACGGTGGCCTGAGCGGCGCCCAACTCACCCAAATCAGCACAATCTCCGGTGTCGCCGAGGTGGTGCCGCTCTACGAGAAGCGCGTGGTCGCCCGCCCGGCGAAGCTCGCTCCGGGCGGCCTCCCCGTCCAGGTCAGCCTCGTGGGCCTCCACAAGGGCGCCATCGCACTGCGTCCCCTCGCCGTCGCCAGTGGGCGCCTCCCCGCAGACAACAGTCGGACCGAGATCGCCGTCGACACGCGACTCCGCGACTCCCTTGGCAGCAACGGCCGATCGCTCGCTCTCGGCGACTCCGTCGTGCTCGCCACCGTCACCGGGGACGACGCCTTCACCGTCGTCGGAATCACCAACCAGCCGACAATCAGCGAGACCTTTACCAAGGACGCTGTGGTGGTTTCCGACACCACGCTGCGGCGGGTGTTCTCGCTCGGCCTGCGTACTCCGCTTGCCGCGGTGCGTGTCTCGGGGACGAGTTCGACGGATGTCGCCGTGGAGGTCAACCATCGCCTCGGCCGCACCGTAACGACCTTCGATCCCACGGTGACCGCCCGACAGCCGCTCGCCCAACTGGGCCCGCTCCTGCTCCTCATCACCGCGCTGAGCGTCCTGATCGGTGCCGGCGTGAGCGCCAACAGCGTCAGTCTCTCCACACTCGAGCGCCGCCGCGACATCGGCCTGATGCGCGCCGCCGGCGCCTCGGCGGCCCAGGTCTTCCGCGTTTTCGTCGCTGAGGCCGCGACCTTCGCCATCGCCGGCGTCATCCTTGGGGTCGGTGCTGGCGTCGGCGTCGGCTGGGTGCTACTCCGAATCTTCGCTGGCTCGGAGCTACCGCCGCCCACACTGAGCATCGATGTTCGCATCGTCGCCGCCGTCGCCGCGCTCGGCATCGCGACCGCTGTCTGTGGTGCTGCGATCCCCGCCTTGGCGGCCAGCCGGCTGGCCATTCTCGACGCCCTGCGCCCGGAATCGGGCCGGCCCGAGCGAGCGCCACGATGGTTGCTCGTCGCCTGCCCCCCACTTCTGGTCGTCGCTCTCCTCACGGCGCCGCTCAGCGGCGGCTGGGTGGTAATCAGCGGGCTCTTCCTCCTCAGCGGTATCGGCCTTGCCCTGCCGCTCATCCTCCCGGCGGTGACACACGTCCTTGCCATCCTCAGCCGGCCGGTATGGCCGCGTTCGCGCCTGGCCGCCGCCAATCTCAACCGCCGGCGCAACCGCACCGGGACTGCCGTGGCCGGACTGGTGGTGGCAATCGCCGCCAGCAGCGCCACGAGCGTGCTCATCGCGGGTTCCCTCTCAGCAAGCGACACCTGGGTCCGTCATCTGTTTGTCGGCGACACCCTGGTGCGCAGCCCGGTCACCCAGAGCGATGCCATATCCGTGGCGCTCGCTGCCGACAGCGGCGGAATCAACGTCACACCTTTGCGCTTCTTTCCCGCCGTTGTCAATGGAGACGTGATCGGCATGACCGCACTCGATGCCGACACATATGACCAAAACGGCGGCCTCGACGTTATCTCCGGGGACCGACACGCCGTATTCCACGACCTCGCCTCCGGCCCGCGGCTGCTCGTTCCCGAATCCATAGCCTCCGCAACCGGTTGGACGACCGGCACACAGCTGTCAGTGACGACCAGCTCGAACACGACCACGCCTAGGTCGACGACGTTCACGGTGAGCGGCGTGGTCGCCCATTCCTTCCCAGGCGGTGACGGCCGCGAGTCGCTCATCGTGGCGAGTTCCCAGGCGCGCAGCTACTTCGGCGACACCGCCACAGGCTTCGACGATCTCCAGGTCCTCAGCCCCGGCAGCTTCGAAAGGGTCCGCGGTGTGGCATCGCGCTACGGGGTCAGCGCTGTCCCGGTGAGTGAGGTGGCGACCGCCGGGCGCGATGCCGTCAGCCGGGCGATCGGTCTTCTGCTGGGCATCGCCGTCGTCACCATCGCCATCGGTCTCCTCGCCGTGGTCAACACCCTGGCGGTGACCATCCGGCAGAGCACGCGAGAACTGGGGCTCCTGCGCGCCGTCGGACTTTCACGCGCCCAGGGTCTGCGGCTGTTGCTCGGCGAGGCCGGGCTCATGGCCGTCGCCGCCGCGGTCATCGGACTGCTCAGCGGCGCCGCCCTTGCCCTGCCCATGTTGCACGCCAGTTCCAGCCCCGGGTTCGCCCCGGGCTTCGTCGTTGCCCCGGCGGTTCTCCTCGCCATCCTCGGTGCCGTTGTCGTGGCCTCCATCACCGCGGCCTTGCTGCCAGCGCGGCGAGCGACCGGTGCCAGCATCGTCGCCGCTGTGCAGCACGAATGATGTCGGCGTTGGACGCTCGGTCCGCACTGCTCTCGTCATCGACGGGGGGCGTCAGTTGAGCGGGCGGTTTTCCCCAAGCAGGATGGCGACGTCGGACGCGGGGAGCGGCCGGGCGAAGAGAAATCCCTGGTAGGCGTCGACTCTCTGGTCGCTGAGACGGCTGAGTTCTTCCTCGGTCTCCACGCCCTCGGCGATGACTCGAAGATCGAGGCTGCGGCCGAGACCGACCAGGGCCCCCAGTAGCCCCTTGGGGCCGGCGGAGGTGTCGGATCCGCTGATGAAGCTGCGATCTATCTTGATCGCGCTTACCGCCAAGTCGTTGAGTTTCCCCAGGCACGAATACCCGGTTCCAAAGTCGTCGAGAGAGATGATCACGCCGAGCCCGACGAGTTGACGTAGAACCTCGGCAGCAGACTCGACGTCCGCCATCGCCGCGGTCTCAGTGACCTCGATCTCGAGAGTCTCCGGGGGCGTCTCCGTCTCCTCGAGAATGCGCCGAACATCATCGACAAAGGTGGGGTCGGCAAGCTGGTGCGGGGAAACGTTCACGGCCATGGTGATCTGCACAAGGCCCTCGACGCGCCACTCCCGAGCCTGGCGCAGGGCGTTCTCGAGCACGAAGCCGCCGATGGCGCTGATCAAGCCCGTCTCCTCGGCGAGGGGGATGAAGCGCGTCGGGGGGATGTCACCGAGGGTGGGGTGGTGCCAGCGGGCCAGGGCCTCGACACCGACAATGCGCAGGTCGTTGGCGTCGACCTGGGGCTGGAAGGCGAGGCTGATCTCGCCGCGCGCCACCGCCCCGTGCAGTTGCTGCTCGAGGAGGATTCGTTCCCGCGCCGCGCTCGACAGTGATGCGCGAAAGAGGCCGTGGCGTTGGCCACCGCCCGCCTTGGCCTGACTCATGGCGGCGACGGCATGGCGCATGAGGGTGGTGGCGGTGTCCCCGTCCTGGGGAGCGAGAACGATCCCCACGGATGCTCCGAGATGGAAGTCCGTTGCTCCGTTCGTGCAGGGCACGCTCATCGCCTCGACGATGCTCTCAGCCATCGCCACGGCCTCGGCCTGATCGTTGATGCCGGCGAGGATGATGGCGAATTCGTCGTTGGTCCAGCGCGCCACCGGTCTCCCCTGGGCACACGCTTCGACCCGCGCGGCAACCTCGCGGAGCAGGCGATCGCCGGCCTCGTGGCCAAGGGTTTCGATGACGCCCCGAAAACGGTCGATGCCAGTGAGGAGCACGGCAACCTGCCGCTCGGTACCGCGGGCCGCGGCGAGTTCCACGCCGAGTTGGAATCGGAACGAGGCAGCGTTGACGAGTCCGGTGAGTACATCGTGCGACTCGTCGAACACGCGCAGCGCGGTGAGGCGGTCCCGCTCTCCTGCCCACTTGGTGACGTCAATGCCCACCAACGTGACAGTGAGGAGGTTGCCGTACTCGTCGAGCGTCGCTGTGGACGACCAGGCGATGGTGCGCACCCGTCCGTCGGCATCGCGCATGGGCGTCTCCGCATAACCGGCGCTCTCCTCCCCCGTGAGCGCGATCTCGAACTCGCGATGGACGCGGTCACGATGCTCCCTGGGGATGAGCGCCTCGTGCCAGCGCCGCCCGGCGATTTCCGACCAGTTCCACCCGCCCAGGTTCAGGAGGTCACCGTTGACAAAGGCAAGGCGCCCATCGGCATCGGTGACCATGGCCAGGACCGAGCGTCGCGGTCCGGTAGCGACCCCTGGTTGTTCCGACCCCGTCCATGGTTGGCCGGGTTTGGGGTGGCGGGGACGATCAGCGAGCATGGGTTCCCTTCTCACCGGGCTCCGGCCCCTTCGCAGAGCCGCCTGGCCATCGTGGCTGAGATGAGCCGCCGCCCCCTTGCCCGGCTCTGCCATGCGACCAACGCGCAACAGCGCCGTGATGCGTGGCGCACAACAACCGGGGCGATGTGATGTGACTAGGGCGCTGGAGGTGGCGGGAGGGTGTCGCTCGGCGGCGACGGCTGGCCGGCTGCCAGCGGGGGCTCCGCCGGAGGTGCTCCCTCAGCGACGGCACGACCGCATCCGGCGCAGAACTTCGCGGTCGCGCTGAGTTCCGACCCACAGTTCGCACAGTGCGCGGCGACCGGCATGGCTGTCCCACAACTCGAGCAGAACTTGGACCCGGCGGGATTCTCAGCATGACAGTCGGGACAGGGGACGGCCCCGGGAGCGCCTCCACCGTCGCCACTTGGCGGATGACTATAGGTGGCGCTGCCCCCGGGGTAACCCGGACCGGAAGGGGGTGTCGGCCCGGCGGGCGAGGGCTGGGCCGCCTGACCGCCGAGGCCGAGACCGGCACCAAGAAAGGCGGGAGCGACGCCAGACCCACCCTGGGCCATGCCCTCGCCGGCTCCCAGCGCGAGTTCGCCCGCCGCGTACTGCTGGAACGACCCAGCCATGCGCGAGTAGGCAACGTCTTTGCTGAACTGGTCGAGCCGCTGCTGCGACTCGTCGTCCAGGCTGATGGTGAAGTTCCCCATTCGGGCAACGGTGAGCCCGTAGTTGGCAAGTTGGGTGTTGGCAAGGGAGATGACATCGGTCTCGATCTCTGGGGTGTAGGCGGCGAGACCGAGGATCGGCCAGCCCTTGCGAACGATCTGGGCAGTGACGTCGGTGCGCAATACCTTGAGGAGCTGGTCCGCGACCCAATCGGTGATCGCGGCGTTGTAGGTGACGTCGACCGTGCCCACCAGGTTGGTGAGGAGGATGGAGGGCTCAACCACCTTGAGGGAATAGTCCCCGAAGACGCGCAGCGAGACGATCTGGGTGGTCACGGGATCCTGGACAGAATCGATCCGGCCCCCGAAGCGGTTCTGGGTGAACTCGCGGGTGCCGACAAAGTAGAGCTCGGTGCGGTACATGTTGCCGCCGGAGACTCGGTCGGCCAGGATGCCGAGGAAGGGCAACTCAGTGGCGTCGAGCTTGTGACGCCCCGGCGGCAGCATCCCTTTCACCTGTCCCTGGTACATGAAGACGGCGACCTCATCGGGCGCGACGATGGCATAGGTGTAGCGGCGAATCTGCTGGTCCGGCCACTTGAAGACGATCTGCCCCTTGCGATTGTCGGGGACGGCGATGTTCTCGCGTGCGCCGGGAAAAAAGCCGGGCATGTGTTCACTCCTGAAGCTGGCGCGGGACCTGCATTATCCGCCAGCGCCGGGGCGGACGGACGGGGCGCCTGACGGAGCGACCGGTCAGGTCACCCCAGCCCAGGCGTTCCTTAAGCACTATTGTCGGCACCCCGTTACCGTTCGGTGTCAGTCTGCGCATCCCTCCGGGGGAGGGGGCTGTCATAGTGTCCAATGCAGGCCGCGTAAGCCCGGCGCGCCTGAAGTATTCTGACCAAGGAGGTGATGCGCAGTGCTCAGCGAGTCCTACATTCGGTTGCGTGAGTTGATGCTTCGCAAAGCCGAGCTCATCAAGGAGGGCCCGCGCAGGTCGCGTGAGGAAGGCCAGGGGATGGTCGAGTACGCCCTCATCCTTGTTCTCATCGCCGTTGTCGTGATCGCGGTCGTGACTACCCTGGGGGGGAGGATCCAGAAGGTCTTCCAGCAAGTTTGTGACGACCTGGACAAGAAAGCCGGCAAGTGTTAATCGGGTCGGTAGAAGCTGTAATCCGCCTGAAAGCCACACCACACAACCGAGCAATTCTCGCTACTGGTGGGGTGATCGGTCGCCGCGGTGCTTCCCGTGTGGCTCATGAGGCGTACCGGCCGCTGCAGCTGGAACGCCTCACGCCTTAGGCTCCAACACATGCGAAAACTCGTGGTCAGCCTCGCTGTGGCGGTGCTGCTTGCCGTCGCCACAGCGGTGCCGGCCCCAGGCTATGCCGCTGCCCAGCCCAAGCCAAGCCCCAGCCCATCCCCGAGCCCCAGCCCGTCCCCAAGCCCGGGCGCCCCCTCCACGCCGGATCAACTCGCCCAGCAATTGCAGCAACAGCTCGCCGAGCAGCAGGCCCTGGCGGCCACCAAGGAGAGCCTGGGCACCGAAATCCAGGCGGCCAAGGATCAGCAGAAGGCCCTGAACACCGTCATCGACGCCAACCAGACGGCCATCGCCGCGACCCTGGTCAAGCTGGCTGCGGCGGAGAAGTCATTCCGCGAGTCCTCCGCCCGCGCCGTCACCGAGCACTCCGCCGCGGTCCTGGCCCGGCAGCAGGAGCACGACGACAAGGCGCTCCTGGCGTCGTTCCTGCGCAGTCAGTACGTCAGCAACGATCACTTCGTCGACTACGTGCTCGCCAGCAGCTCGGTGACCGAGATGTTCGGTCGTGCCTCCGATCTCAGCCATCTCGTCGACCGCGGCAAACAGTTGACGGTCAAGGTGCGCCAGGACGCTGCCGACGCGGAGAGCGCCGAGGCCTCCGCCAGGAAGGACGCGGCCACGGCTCAGGCGTCCGCAAGCGAGCTCAGCGCCCAGGAGACGACGCTCAACGATCAGACCAGCAAGGCGCAGACGCTCATCGGACAGCTCAACGATCAGGCGCGTGCGGCAAGCCGGGAGATCTACGCCGCCAACTCCCAGAGCCTGGCGGTGGCGCAGGAGGTCGCGGCAACTCGTATCGCCCAGCTCGATGCAACCATCGGGGCCGCCGAGCAGGCCGACTGGGAGGCGGCGTCCTACTGGATCGCTCAGCATCTCGGCGCCCTCCCCGGTGGTTTCGCGGTTCCCCCGAGCAGCCCAGGCACCGCGCACTTCGTCTGGCCCGCTCCGGGCGCGGCATTCGTCCAGCCCTTCGGTCCTTCCCCCTACCCCTTCGAACCCGCCTACGGCGGCTACCCGCACTTCCACACGGGTTTGGACCTCGCTCGCGGGACGGGATCGCCGATCCTTGCCACCGCTGACGGCGTCGTCGTCATCGCCGGTGCCAGTGACGTCGGCTACGGCAATCACATCATCCTCGCCCATGCCGGTGGTTTCCTCAGTCTGTACGGGCATCTCCAGTCGATGCTGGTCAAGCCCGGTGACACCGTGCACCAGGGCCAACTCATCGGCCTCATGGGAAGCACGGGAAACTCCACCGGTTCGCACGTCCACTTCGAGGTCCGTTTCAACAACCACCCCGTCGACCCGATGCCTTTCCTCCCCGGGCCACCGCCGCCGCAAGGGTAGATCGGCGCCGCGACGTCAGCGGCCGAAGAGGCCCTTGCGCCGCTGCTTCTTTGTGGCCCCCGCGGCGGCCACCTGCTCCTGCGGCACCAGCCGGGAGGCGAGTTCGCGTATGGCCCCAGAAACCTCAGCGTCGGGCTGGGTCTCGACGAAAGGGGTGCCGCGGTTCACGGCCTCACCCACAAGGCGGGCGTCGTGAGGGATGTGGGCGACCACCTGGGCCCGAAGGTTGGCCTCGATGGCATCGCGATTGAAATCACAATAGCCGTCTACACGGTTGACGACGAGAAGCACGTTGCCGGGCTCGACGTTGAGTGACTCCAAGACCTTGAGAGTCAGCTTGGCGTCCTTGATGGCGGGGATTGTCAGGGCGGTGATCACGAGGATCTTGGTTGCCCCTTCGACGACCTGCAGGTTTGCCTCGCCGAGATGCGATGAGGTGTCGACGATGACGACGTCGTAGGTGCGCCGGAGCTCCCCAAGGACTTTGCCAATCTGATCTGGGGTGACGAGATCCGCAAGTTCCGGGCTTGTCGGCGCGAGAAGCACCCGGATACCGGCCGGTCCGGTGGCGAGAACTTCATCGAGCACCCCGGGACCGATGGCCTCTGCGGAGTCGATCAGGTCGGTGATGCTGCGGCCATGGTCGAGGTTGAGCATGACCCCGATGTCGCCAAACTGGAGGTCGAGGTCGACCAGCGCAACTCGCGCCCTCGTCTGCTGGGCGAGGGCCACCGCCAGGTTGACCGCAACGACGCTCTTGCCGGTGCCGCCCTTGCCAGAGAACACCATGAACACCTCGGCGGGAGCACTGCGGGTCGGCGCCGCCGGAGCTGCGGGTGGCGGCGCGTCGGTCGTCGTGTCGGGCGACCCGCCCTTGCTGTGCGCGAGGGAGTGGACACGACGGATCACCGCGACGAGCTCATCATGGCTAAACGGCTTGATGAGGAACTCACGGGCCCCGGCCTGCATGGCCCGACGCAGATAGTCGCGCTCTCCTTGGACCGACATGATGATGACGGGACAGGTGGGGTGAACCTGCGTGAGTAGCTCGGTGAGTTGGATGCCGTCCATGAGCGGCATGTTCACATCGGTGAGGACGAGGTCCGGCTGGAGACGGTGCGCCTCCTCAACACCCTGCCTCCCGTCCGAGGCGGTGCCCACGACCTCGATGTCGTCCTCGAAGCTCAGCAGCTTCACGAGGTTCTCGCGCGTCGACGCGATGTCATCGACGATGAGCAGACGGATGCCGCCATCTGCCATGGCGATCAGGCTACCGACATCTTCGCCGCCGTGCCCGGGTCGACGTGAACACCAGGTCCCATGGTTGCGGCCAGGGTGACCGTCTTCACGTAGGTCCCCTTAGCGGCGGACGGCTTGGCGCGAACGATCGCGTCCATCAGTGCCGCGAAGTTGTCGCGCAGCTCGTCGTCGCCGAACGACGCCTTGCCGATGGCGACATGGATGATCCCAGTCTTGTCGACGCGGAATTCCACGCGCCCCCCCTGGACGTCGCGAACGGCCTTGCCGATGTCGAAGGTGACCGTTCCCGCCTTGGGGTTGGGCATGAGGCCACGAGGCCCGAGGATCTTGCCGAGCCGACCAACCTGGCCCATGAGGTCAGGCGTGCTCAACGCCACGTCGAAGTCGATCTCCCCCGCGGTGACCGTCTTCACGAGATCCTCGCCGCCAACAATGTCGGCTCCGGCGTCGAGAGCCTCTTTCGCCTTCTCACCAATGGCGAAGACGGCGATGCGACGTGTCTTCCCAGTGCCGTGAGGGAGCAGAACGCTGCTGCGAACCATTTGGTCAGCATGGCGGGGATCGACACCTAGGCGCACGTGAGCCTCGACGGAGGCGTCGAACTTCGTGGTTGCCGTCTCCCGGACAAGAGCGACGGCCTCGTCGGGGCCGTAGAAGCGACCGTTCTCGAGCTTCTCGGCGGCCTGGCGATACTTCTTACCGTAGGTGTGGGGCATGGTTTCTCCTGTGGTGATGGCGGACGCGTTACGCGTCCTCCCACGCTGCTGCTGAGACTAGTTGGAATCGACGTTGAGGCCCATGGATCGAGCCGTGCCCTCAATGATGCGCATGGCCTGCCCGATATCAAAGGCGTTGAGATCCTGCATCTTCAGCTCGGCGATCTCGCGGACCTGCGCCTGGGTGACACTGCCAACCTTCTCGCGATTGGGCCGAGCCGACCCCTTGTCGACACCGGCCGCCTTCTTCAGTAAGTCGTATGCCGGCGGCGTCTTGGTGACAAAGGTGAAAGTGCGGTCCTCGTAGACGGTGATCTCCGCGGGGATCACCGTCCC
This sequence comes from Candidatus Dormibacteria bacterium, assembly GCA_051002895.1. GTDB lineage: Bacteria > Chloroflexota > Dormibacteria > Aeolococcales > Aeolococcaceae > JBPCLW01. The sequence goes on from JBPCLW010000021.1 coordinate 17,612, forward strand.
CGACTGCGCCGCCGTCCTCTCGTTGTAGGTCTTGCAAAACTCCATGATGTTGAGACCGTGCGGGCCCAGCGCCGTGCCCACCGGGGGCGCCGGAGTTGCCTTGCCCGCCTGGATCTGCAGGCGGATGACTGTCTTGATCTTCTTCTTGCCCACGTCGTTGTTTCCCTATCGCAGCCGCTCGACCTGGAGAAGGTCGAGTTCGACGGGCGTCTCGCGCCCGAACATGTTGACGAGAACCTTGAGCTTGCCCTTCTCGGCGTTGATTTCAGTGACCTTGCCGTGGAAGTCGGTGAAGGGTCCGTCGACGACACGCACGTTCTCGTCAACCTGGTACTGCACCTCGACCTTGGTCGGCGCCTCCGCCTTGACCTGCTTCTGGATGCCTCGGACCTCATGTTCCTGCAGGGGAACGGGCTTGGTTCCGGAGCCGACGAAGCTGGTCACCCCGGGGGTGTTGCGTACGACGTACCACGACTCATCGGACATCACCATGTGGACCATGATGTAGCCGGGAAAGATGCGCTTGGAGACCTTGCGGCGCTGACCGTCCTTGATCTCCATGACCTCCTCAGTGGGGACGAGGACGTCGAAGATCTTGTCGTGCATGTCCATGGATTCGACGCGCTTCAGGAGATTGGTTTTCACCCTCTCCTCATGGCCCGAATACGCATGGATGACGTACCACTGGGAATCTGTGCTGTTTTCGGTGTCGCTCATGTTCTCTGTCTTCTAGGGGCTGGCGGCGGGTGCGCTGCTGTTCGGTGTCGGCACCGCCGGAATCTGCGGGGTAGGCTGGGCATTCCGGGTGGGCTGGACCTTGGGACCTGCCGACGGCGATGCCTGGGTGCTGGTGTAGATCTGCTTGACGCCGAGGCCCAGCAGGTAATCGGCTGCGCCGATGAGGGCGGCGAAGATGAGGACGGTGGCAAGCACAATGCCGGTCATCCGCCAGAGTTCACCGGGCGTCGGCCAGATGACCTTCCTCAGTTCTGAGACGACGCCGCGAAGATAGCCGCGTTCGGTGGTTGCACCGCCGCTTCCCGATGGGGAAACCGGAACGCGCCGCGAGGGCACCGCCTTGGCCACCTCCGAGATCTCCTTCTAACGCCTGATGGTTGGGGGACGTGGCAGGGGCGGCAAGACTCGAACTCGCGACCCTCGGTTTTGGAGACCGATGCTCTACCACCTGAGCTACGCCCCTATTGCGACTGCATAAACTTGAGGTCCGCTGTCCCGTCGTCCTCCTCGCCCACCGTGGTGGCTACTTGGTCTCGCGATGGGCAGTGTGACTGCGGCAGCGCGGGCAGAACTTACGCAGTTCGATCCGGTCGGGGTCGTTGCGCTTGTTCTTGGACGTTGTGTAATTGCGCTCCTTGCAGTCGGGACACTGCAAGGTGATGATCGATGCGCCACCCTTCGCCGTCGCCACGTCTCAGCCTCGACAAAAATAAAACCTAGCGGCGCTAGGTCAAGCTGAAGTGTAGCAAACGCCTCCTCTGCTCTTCAACTGGCACCGCAACCCGCGCTCGCGGGGTGGAGCCCAAGATGGGAATTGAACCCACGGCCTACGCCTTCCCAAGATGCTCCGGGGTTGAGGGGCCATTCTGAATACGAATCCGCACATGGCGGCCGGCCCGGCCAAGCTACTTGGGCATTTTGGGGTGGATTTATGTCCGCGTGACCCTGGATGACCCGCGAACAACCCCCGTTTGTAGAACGAGCACGTGCTCGACCTACGTTCCAGCAGGGTCCGGGCGACCCACCGCCGAGACGATTCGCGAGGGGCGCTTTGCGCCTGGCGAGCCTTGTAGTGCAGGAGTGCCGATCCGCGCCGAGGCGGGCGGGTCGTCCTGAGCCGGAGATAGCGGACCTCCTGTCATCTTGCTCTACGGCATGTGCGGCTCGCAGCGCTAACGGGGGCGGCATTCGACGTCCTTCCGGAGCGCTGTCGGCTGATCGGGCCCGACCTCCTCGGCTTCGGAGCCTCGCCCAAGCCGCATCCGGGGACGGGCCGGATGGGCACGCGGACGGGCTTGCCGCGTGCCTGACTGAAGCGGGCGTCGACGAACCCGCGATTGTTATGGGCCACTCCATGGGCACGCTGGTCGCGCTGACGCTCCTCGAACGTGCCCCCCCGTTTGGTCAACGGGGGCAAAAAATGACCGACGTGTAAGATCTGAGGCGTGGTCGCTGCGGCCGCAATGTGGGTGCGCCGGGAAGTCTGGTCGGCAGACAACTATGGAGTCCCCCGTGCCCGCACCAATCGTGACGTCACAACCCCAACGGTCGGCCATCCGATCCGCATGGCTCATCTCGCTCGTCAGCGTGTTGTGGACAGCGATCGCCGGCGCCACGGGAATCGCTATCGGCTTGGCGGACGGCAGTGGGATACTCGTCGTCTTCAGCGCAGTCGGCATCGTTGATGCTGTCGGATCTGCTGCTCTCGTATATCACTTCGGTCACGCTCTTCGGCACGCGAAAATCTCGGAAGGTTTAGAACGAACCGCCCACGGCATCGTCACGATCGGGCTCATCGTGGTCGGCCTTGCCGCCATGGGGGCAAACGCCTTCCGACTGGTGACCGGCCTGGGAAGCCATTCTTCCGGTGTGGCAGCCGGACTTGCAGCCGCGTCGCTCGCCGTTCTCATCATCCTGTCCCTGCGGAAGCGCGCAGTGGCACGGATCGTGATGAGCGGAGCGCTGCTAACAGATGCGCACCTGTCGGCCGTCGGCGCCCTTCTCGCCGCCATGGCGCTCATTGGCATAGTAGTGACCCAGGCGTTCGGGTGGTGGTGGGTCGATGCAGCGGCAGCGATGGCAATCGGTTGCATCGCACTGGTGTTAGGAATCGTCAGCCGACCCCGCAACTCTGACGACACACCCTAACGGCTGGGCTTGGGCCCTCGACGCCATTACCGCTGCGCTTTGACGCCAGTGTGTCGTGCCGCCGACCTGCGCTCAGCCTCGGCCTTGATCGAAGCAATCTAACTCTCCACCGATCCGCGGCTCAAGGAGCGAGCTTCATCGCGCCGCATCCGACTTACCCTGTGACGGGCCGCGGACACCAGAGTGCAAGCGAGACAGGAGGTGCGCCGAGCTCATCGACCCGTAGAGTGAGCGGCAATGGGTTCCCTGGTCTCGGTGCTCGCATTTGTGGCCGGCGCGATCATCGTGGTTGTAGCGACGGAACGACTTCTTGAGGGGCTTGTTGGCGTCGCGCGGGCCACGCGCCTTGCGCCGTTCGTCGTCAGCGCCGTCCTCTCTGGCCTGGAGGCGGAGAACGTCGCGGTCGGCCTTGCCGCCGGAGCCGATGGACACGGCGAGATCGCCCTGGGGACTGCGTTCGGCGGAGCCACATTTCTGATCTGTGTGGCTCTCGGCTTGGGTGCTCTTATCGCCCCGCTTCGGGTGACCCTGCCCAAAGGGATCGTCGCACTGCTGGCGGCTGCCCCGGTCGTCGCGGGGGTCGCGCTCGCGGGACCGACGACACCTCGCTGGGGCGGGCTTGTTCTGCTGGTGGCGTTCTCTGGTGCGATGGCCTATCTGGTGCGAGCCTCACGTGATCACCGCTTCGTGGAGGTCACCGAGGCGAACGATGAGCCTGAGGAGGCTCGACCGATCTGGCAATGGCTGGCAATCACGGGTGCCGGCGTCGCAGCGATTACGCTCGGCGGCGAGCTGGTCGCCCGAGGCGCAACGGGGATCATCTCAGCCTTCGGGGTGCCCGCTCTGCTCATGGGGATGGTCGTCACCCCGGCCGCGATTGAGGCCGAGGAGGTCGTTCGGCAGGTGATTCCGGCGAAGCGGGGGTTTCACGACATCGCCGCCGGGAACGTCATCGGCACGGTCCTCTACTTCTCGCTGTTCAACCTTGGGCTCATCGCGTTGCTGACGCCCGTGGCGGTGCCGCATTTGACGGTGACCTTGGAATGGCCATACCTTGTCGCGGTGTGCTGGCTGGCGTCGGCGATGCTCTGGCGGAATGCCGTAACCCGGATCAATGGGGCCATTCTCTTAGGCCTCGGGGTAGTGTATGCGGCGCTGCACGTTGTGCTCCGCTGAGCAGTGTTCAGGTGCAAGCCGTGCGGGCGGAACTCCTTTCAGCCAAAGGCAATCCCGCGCTTGGTCGCTGGGGGCCGAAACCCCTCTCAGCCCCAGAAACAGGTCCCGTTAGATCGCGATGGCGGGACCCCAGCGCTGTCGCGAGCGCGAGTACGTATCACGCGTCGGGCTACTAAGCGAGAGAAGGTGGAGCCCAAGGTGGGAATCGAACCCACGGCCTACGCCTTACCAAGGCGTTGCTCTACCTCTGAGCTACTTGGGCGGGGTGGCGATGGTAGCAGGGGGCCGATCGCGGTCCCGTTCGCGCCGTCGCCGACGGTCGAACCCAATGCAACGGTTCTGTACGCATCCGATATGGCCCTGCGGACCACCGCCGGCCATCGATACCATCCTCGACGTGACGCCGCGCGCTCTCCTGGCTGCCCTCTGCGCCGCCACTCCCCTAGTGCTCGCTGCCGGTCCGGTGCCCACCCCGAGCCCGCTGGCCGATCAAACGCTCCAGAACGCCGCCCAAATAGCTCTCCCCGCCATCGTCACGGTCGTCCAGAACGTGTCGGGCGCCGTTGCCGACACCTCGGACGGCCAGGTCCACGGACCGTTCGTTAGTGCCTTCGCCGGCACCGGGTTCTTCATCAGCAGTGACGGCTACCTGGTCACCGCCGCCCACGTTGCCGCCCCCAGTCCTGACGAGATCAAGGGGGAACTCGTCGACTTCTATATCGATGAGAGCCTGAAATGCGATCCGGCAACGACGGCCGACCATTGCCAGTCCGTCCAGGATGCCCACCACGACGAGTACATGAATCGGGTGACGGCAGTGAATCCCAGTGTCGACCTCCGCGTCCTCACCCAGGACATGAGCCCTGCCGACGATGGGGTGACCGCCAAGCTCATCTCCAGCAGCCCGACGCTGGATCAGGACAACGCCGTGCTCAAGATCGAAGGGAAGGATGAGCCCGTCGCGCTCCTCGGCGACTCCACCAAGGCCGCCGTGGCCACCGGCATCGCTGTCATCGGCTATCCGGTGAGCGGTCAGACCAAGGGGCCCACTCTGGTGCCGACGTTGACCTCTGGCCAGGTGACCTCCACCCGGCGGGGCAACCCCGGATCCTTCTCCGGCATCGGCGGCAACGCCGATCTCCTCCAGATCGACGCCCGTACCGAGCACGGCAACAGCGGAGGCCCGGCGGTTCAGGGCGACGGAGGCGTCATCGGAATCGTCTCCTTCGGCGACACGCGTAACCACAACTACCTCATCGCATCCAACGACGTCGTCAATGACGTCGGCAAGACCCCAGCGAAGAATTCGCTGGGGCCTATCGACACCCTGTATCGCAATGGACTCGACGCCTACAAAAAGGGGGATTACCCCACTGCCAAGTCGAACTTCGATCACTGCGCCGCAATGAATCCGGTGCAGATCTACTGCAAGGACCTGGCACTCCAGGCAACCAATGGTGGTCCCGCCCAGAGCTCCCCGGCCACCCTCGGTGAGGTCGCACTTGGCTGGGCGGAGCGGGGTCTCTGGGCTCTCATCGGTGGCCTGCTCGGTGCCGGCCTCGTCTTTCTGCTGGCGCGACGGCGGCTCCGTCCTGCGGGCTCTCCCGTGTCCACAGCGACCTACGGACCGGCGCAACCGGCACTCGCCGGGTATGGCGGATACACCCACCAGCAGGGCGTCCAGCATCGACCTGCTGAGGCGCCACGGCCCGCGCCACCGGCGTTCACCCCAGTGGCGCCCCGGTATCCCGCGTCACCCAGTGCCCCTCTCGGCTACCCGGGGTATCCCGCCAGCTACGGAGCGGCTCCGATGAACAGCGGATATACCGGGTACGCGGTCCCGCAGGCCCCCCCCAGCTTCATGACCCCGCCGGCGGCCCCCTCGCCACCCTACCCGTATCCGCCCCAAACGCACCCACCCAACCTCGGCTACGGTGACCGTTCCGCACCCCTTCCGCCGTCGATGGCATCCCCCCCCGCCGCCGCGGCGTCAGAGCAGGGGGCCGACCCAGTGATGCCGATCTGACCCAGCCCTCTCTGGCGGGGTATTCTTGCCGGCTTCGCCATGACCATCGCCTCCCTCGCTGACGCTCGCGACATCGTCGCCTCGGCCCCGCCGGTCGATGCCGTTGCCGCCGAGGAGCGTGCCGCCTCACTGGCCAAGCGCTCCATCAAGAAGGAGGCGAAGCGCTTCGCTCTGGACCTGGCAATCCGCTGCACCGACCTCACTACCCTCGAGGGCGCCGACACCGATGGCCGGGTCCGCTCGCTCTGCGACAAAGCGGTCTATCCGGACCCTCTCGACCACGCCGTTCCATCGGTCGCAGCGGTCTGCATCTACCCTGCGCGCATCGCTGAGGCGGCGGAGCGACTCCAGGGAACGAGCATCCACGTGGCCTCGGTGGCCACCGCCTTTCCCTCGGGCCAGACCTTCGCCGAGATCAAGACCGCGGAGACCCGTGCCGCCGTTGCCGCGGGTGCCGATGAGATCGACATGGTCATCGACCGGGGTGCATTTCTCGGCGGCGACTACGCGCGTGTCTTCGACGAGATCGTGGCGGTGAAGGAGGCCTGCGGCCACGCCCATCTCAAGGTCATCCTCGAGACTGGGGAACTGGGGTCGTACGATGCGGTGCGTCGCGCCAGCCATCTCGCCATGGCCGCTGGTGCCGACTTCATCAAGACGTCCACCGGAAAGGTGCAGCCCGCAGCCACCCTGCCGGTGTCGCTGGTCATGCTGGAAGCGGTGCGCGACTGGCACGAGAAGACCGGCCGAGTGGTGGGATTCAAGGCCGCCGGCGGCATCAGAACCGCAAAGCAGGCCATCGCCCATCTCGTGCTCGTCAACGAGACCGTCGGCGCGGAGTGGCTGACAGCGGAGCGTTTCCGCCTCGGCGCATCCACTCTGCTCAACGACGTCCTTCAGCAACTCGCCACGCAACGCACCGGCTCCTATTGGTCCGCCGACTACGTCACCCAGGCCTGATGGCGATGAGCACACGCATGGACGACACCCCGCGCACGGCAGCGACCGTGCAGAGCTTCGACTACGCTCCCGCGCCCGAGTCCTCTGACTGGGTAACTTTGGCGCCGCGCCATCATCTCTACATCGGCGGCCAGTTCGTCGAGCCCCATTCCGGCCGCTACTTTCCCACCGTGAACCCCGCCACCGAAGCCGTCATCAGCGAGGTCGCCGATGCCGACGCCCACGACGTTGACGCCGCGGTGGCCGCGGCCGGCGCCGCCTTCGGCGTCTGGTCGAAGCTCAACGGAACCCGCCGCGCCCGCTATCTCTATCGCATCGCCCGCATCCTTCAGGAACGCAGCCGCGAACTCGCCATCCTCGAGACCATGGACGGCGGCAAGCCGATCAAGGAGTCCCGCGACGTCGACCTGCCGCTGGTCGCTGCTCACTTCTTCCATCACGCCGGCTGGGCCGACAAGCTGGGCTGGGCGTTCCCCAATCGCACCGCGCGCCCCGTCGGCGTCTGTGGCCAGATCATTCCCTGGAACTTCCCGCTACTCATGCTCGCCTGGAAGGTGGCGCCGGCTCTGGCCTGCGGGAACACCGTGGTGCTGAAGCCAGCCGAGACGACATCTCTCACCGCACTCCGCTTTGCGGAGATCTGCGAGCAGGCGGGGCTGCCTCAGGGCGTGGTGAACATCGTCACCGGTGCCGGCCCTACCGGTGCCGCACTTGTCGAGCATCCTGGCGTCGACAAGATCGCTTTTACCGGATCCACCGAGGTGGGCAAGCACATCCAGCGGACTCTCGCGGGGACCGGCAAGCGCCTCACCCTGGAGCTCGGCGGCAAGGCAGCGAACATCGTTTTCGACGACGCCCCTCTCGACCAGACGATCGAGGGCATCGTCAACGGCATCTGGTTCAATCAGGGCCACGTCTGCTGCGCCGGTAGCCGGCTGCTCGTACAGGAGTCGGTGCTGGAGCCGCTGCTCGCCAAACTACGGCGCCGCATGAACCTCCTCCGGATTGGTGATCCGCTCGACAAGAACACCGACATTGGCGCCATCAACAGCCGCGAGCAACTCGACCGCATCACCGAGCTGGTCACCGCCGGCGTCGCCGAGGGGGCCGAGATGCACCAACCGGCGTGCGCCCTGCCGGAGCGTGGATTCTTCTTCCGTCCCACGGTGTTCACCAACGTTTCACAGTCGCACCGTATCGCCCGCGAAGAGATCTTCGGCCCGGTGCTCTCCGTCCTCAGCTTTCGCACGCCCAGCGAGGCCGTGGAGAAGGCGAACAACATTCCCTACGGGCTCTCCGCAGGGATCTGGACCGACAAGGGCTCACGCATCCTCTGGATGGCGGAGCGTCTGCGCGCCGGTGTGGTCTGGGCTAACACCTACAACCGCTTCGATCCCGCCGCCCCCTTCGGGGGATACAAGGAATCCGGGTTCGGCCGCGAGGGCGGTCTCCACGGACTGGCGGCGTACGTGCGCCTGGAGGGCCGCTGATGGCGGTGCGGGAGGAGGAGGTCCGCAAGACCTACAAGCTCTTTGTCGGCGGCCAGATGGTGCGCTCGGAGTCCGGTCGGGCCGAGATCGTCGCCGGGGTGAATGTCCCGCGCGCCTCGCGCAAGGATCTCCGTGACGCCGTGCGTGCTGCGCGCCGCGCCTTCCCAGGATGGAGCGGCAAGACCGCTTACAACCGCGGGCAGATCCTCTATCGCACCGCGGAGATGCTTGATGCGCGGCGCGCTGAATTCGCCGCCATCACCCAGGGCGGCCGCCGTGAGGTGCAGAGCAGCGTCGATGCGCTGATGTGGTACGCCGGCTGGTGCGACAAGCTGCATCAGGTTGCCGGCACCGTCAACCCCGTTGCCTCGCCGCACTTCGTGTTCACCCTCCCCGAGCCCATGGGAGTGGTCGGCCTCGCGCTCGGCGAGGACCAGGCGCTACTGCGCACCATCGCTCGCGTCGCCGCCGCCATCTGCGGCGGCAACACCGTCGTCGCCGTGGTCGAGCAGCCCGCAGGGATCCCTGCGCTGACCCTTGCCGAGGTCGTTGCCAGCAGCGACGTTCCCGCCGGAGTTGTCAACATCCTGTCCGGCTCGCGACGAGAATTGGTGCCCTGGCTGGCCTCCCACATGGACGTCAACGCCATCGACGTCGGTGACTGTGACCAGGAGATCGCCACCGATGCGGCACGGCGCGCCGCCGACAGCGTCAAGCGCGTGGTCCGCACTGACGGACAGCTCGCACTGCAGGCGGTGACCGACCTCATGGAGTTCAAGACGGTCTGGCACCCGGTCGGGGCCTAGGGGGACGACTTCTCCTCCTCGTTCTCGGGCTCAGTGGCGTGCTCCGGGTGGATCGCCGCGTCGGTGGCCTCGACGAGTTCGGTGCCCGCGCCAAAACCGGCGGCGCCATCGGCGGCAAGCTCAGCGGCAACCAGCCGGTCGTGGATCCGCTCACGGAGACTGTGGTGCGGCTCCGGCTCTTGGGAGTCGTCGGAATCGGTCACGGCCCAATCGTACCCACATCGAGACAGCTACGATCGGGCCGGAGGGACGGAGATGGCAGGACGGGTCGTGGTCGTGGGCAGCATCGGCGGTGACATCGTGGTGGCCACGGACCGGCATCCCCGGGCGGGGGAAACCGTGCCCGGCGCGGGCCTGGCGATGTTTCCCGGGGGCAAGGGGGCGAATCAGGCTCTCGCCGCCGCCCGGGCCGGGGCCGCGACGGCCATGGTTGGCCGCATCGGCGACGATGAAGCGGGACGGCGGCAGCAGGCGATGCTTGCCGGTAGCGGCGTCGACATCTCCGGCGTCCGGGTCTGCCAAGAGGCGCCGACTCAGACGGCCATCATCGTTGTGGACAGTTCCGGCGAAAACACTATCGTCGTGTGCGCCGGCGCCAGCGGGCTTGTGGATGCGAGCGACAGTGGGGATCTCCACTTGGATGCGGCCGATGTCCTCGTGTGTCAGTTGGAGATTCCCCAACCCGCCGTCCTCGCCGCGCTGCGCCGGGCTCACCGCGCGGGTGCACTCACCATCCTCAATCTCGCGCCGGCGGCAGAACCAATCCCCGGCCTGCTCGACCTCGTCGACATGCTCGTGGTCAACGAGACCGAGGCGGCCTTTCTGCTCGGCCGATCGACCGTGATCACCCCCGGGACAGCGGCGTCCGTGGCTCGCGAGTTGCGCACCCGCGACGATCAGACCTTCGTCGTCACCCTCAGTGCTGCGGGGGCCGTCGCCGTCCGCGGTGAGGATGTCATCGCCGTCGGTGGGCATGAGGTCGATGTGCTCGACACAACAGGAGCCGGCGACTGCTTCGTCGGCTATCTGGCCGCCGAACGCGCTCTCGGAGGCGACCTCGATAGCGGGTTGGTTACGGCCAATGCGGCCGCCTCGATCTGCGTACAGCGCAGGGGAGCGGGTAGTTCCCAACCGACGCGCGATGAGGTGCTCGCCGGCTCTAGATGAGCCGCTCAGGTGACGTCGAGGATGACCTTGCCGCGGACGCTGCGCTGTTGCAAACGACGGTGGGCCTCGGGAGCACGGTCGAGAGGGAGAACCTCGTCGATGGGCACACGGAGCCGGCCGGCGGCGAGTTGATCGAGGACGTGGATCATGGCGGACAGCAGCGCCGACGGAGGGTCGATGGTCTGGGAGTAGCCGAGCAACCGTCCCGCCTTGCGATAGAAGGCCCGCAGGTCGACGGGTGCCGTGGGGGCTTGGGACGTTCCGAAGAGCGCGTGACGCCCGAACGGACCGAGGAGAACCATCGCCCGGGCGGTTGCGGGCCCACCGAGCGGATCGAAGATGACCGATGGCGCCGGCTCGAGCTCGGGGAGCGTTTCCGCGGAAGTGACAATGACCTCATCGGCGCCGAGGTCGGTGAGATGACAACGCTTCTTCTCAGACGAGGTCTGGGCCACCACGCGACATCCCACGTCGCGGAGCACCTGCACTAGGAGACTGCCAACCCCACCGCTCGCCCCGAGGACGAGAGCAACGTCACTAGCGGTGGTCTCGGTGAGTTCGTGGACGAGGCGCCATGCGGTCACCCCAGCGACGGCCGCCGCGGCCGCCTGTCGGGGATCGATGTTGCCAGGAAGCGGGGTGCAGGCCGTCAACGGAACGTCGGCCAGCTCTCGGCAGAGTCCGTCGCGGGTGACCCCGATACCGGCGCCGTGAACGAGCACGAGATGACCATCATGGTCCGCCACCGCCTCGGTGCCCACAACAAAGGGGAGATGCTGATCTCCTCCGGCGACCGTACCCTGGGAAACCCAGAGGTCTAGGGGATTGACGGCGATGTGCCGGACCCTGATGAGGACGTCAGTGTCCCTTGCCAGCGGCTCGGCAACCTCGTCGACATGGACGCCACCACCGAACTGATGAACCCTCACAGCCTTCATGTCGCGAACTCTAATCATCGATCGCCGTAGAAGCAGTCACAGAACGTTACGAATACGTCTGACCGTTGAGCTCGATGTATCCGCTCTCATGGTGCGAACTCGTGGTGTGATGCGTGTAATGGATGACGCAACCGGCGGGATCGGGCTCGAATTGTCCCTTGACAGTGACGGTATTTCCCGTCTGCACCGGCACCCGCGGCGCCAACGAGAGGTTGTGGATGACCTGACAGGTGAGACCGTGCCCGACGTCGATGTTGAAACGCTGATGCGGCCCGTCTACGCTGCTCGTGGAGTCGGCCTGGAGGTGCGTCACCGTCCCCTGAACGGAGACCTCGGTGACTGCATGGTTGCGAGACGCGTCGTACAGGGCCTGGTTGTTGACGCCGCCACAGGCGCTGATGAGCAGCGCGCACGCGCCCCCAGCGAACATCCGGGTCACGAATAAATCAGTCAGTCGGCTAGGCGCAGGAGATAGCGGCCGGTTCGCTCCGTGCGCTGAGCTGCGGCGCGGGATGAGGTGAGCTGAGTCGCACCTGAGCGGTCAGCCGATACGTACCCTGAGAGCAGTTGATCACCGGAGCGGTGAGTCGTTGATGGCCTCCACCGCTCACTCCAGCAACCGTCTGCGTCCGACTCCCAACCTCCCGCCAAGCACCATTGATCCGGCGCTGCAGCGTGAGGCGGGCGTGGCCGGATGCCCCGCCGCAGGTGAGGGTGGCGGTTGCGGTGATCGCCCCGGGGCGGCCGCCGCCCTCAATGGGTCGATGCGCCACCAACGCACAGCGGGGTGCTGCGGAGTGAGGAGAAGCTCCGGCGACCGCAGGCGCTGCAGCGGACCCGATCGCCGTGGCAACGAGCACAGGAACAGCGAGATGGCGGAGCATGTCATCAGGGTAGCGGCGTGGCACGGACACACAACGCCCAATAGCGCCCAACTCGACGCTCAGCCGTCGGCGGCGGCGACAGTGGCGATGAGAGCCAAGACACGACGTCGGTGCCGACGCATGAGCGGCAGGGTGGCCATAGAAAGCAGCGACATGACGAGATCGACAGAGTCCTCGGCGAGGCGACGGGTCCGTCGGCGTTGCGGCGAGGTGTCGTGTACCCAGAAGAGGATCAACCCCATATGGAAGAGCCAGAGCAGGCGCGGCAGCTCCGCGGCTACATCACGCGGCAGACGCTGGGCAGACCCGCTGACGACCTCGGCCATGAGGGCAACGGATTCCTGCCGGAGGGGACGTGAGTCGTCACTGAACGGGTTGATCGGGCTTGCCGGATCGGCGGCAACGCGGAAGAGTGCGCCGGACAGTCGGTGGTAGGGCTCGATGCTCTCGAGGCGCCGCCGAGTGACCTCGTGGAGCCGGGTGCGCAGGTCGCGTTCGCTATCGAGCACCGGCCGGCACAGTGCGATGTGCTCCTCGGACAGGCGCCGGTAGAACGCCTGGACAAGGTGATCCTTGCTGGGAAAGTACTGGTATGAGTTGCCCAGCGAGACACCAGCCCGCGCGGCGATCAGCCGCATCGTCGTGCCCTCGTAGCCATGCTCCTGGAACAGCTCCAGCGCCGCATCGAGAATGCGACGCTGGGTCCGCTGTCCCTTGGTGAGGCGTTCGCCGCCAGAGGCTTGGGCCGATGGCACGACCACGTCGCTCATGCGGGGTCGGCTGCCGAGGCCGACGTCGGTTGGTGCCGCCGCCAGCGAAAGCCGGTGATCACGGGAACCAGGTAGAGGATTCCAACGGTGAGGCAGGCAGCGCCGAAGCGGGTGGCCACGATGAGGATGATGTCAGCCAGCGTCCCCGGGGGGTGAGCGCTATCACCGCAACCGCCGAGCCCACAGAGCGGGTCGGGCACCCGCGCGGGGAGCAGCGAGATCTGAACGCAGACGGCGGCGGCAGCCACAAGCAGGAAGGTCGTACGCATCATCCGGACGGTTGCCTGAGTGACCATGCGCTCTGGGCCCCAGAGACGGCCGAGACCGCGACCCAGGACCAGAGCGACGATAACGGTCATGGCCAGCCCCAAGCCTAGGCCAAGGATGTCGGTGGCGAAGAGGGCGTCGAGATTCATCACCATGCCCTTGGAGAGCCGGCATACCCAGCCGGTGAGAGTGGAGGTAGCGTGGGCTGGGCCGGGGCCGGCGGACGGGGATGCAGTTTGCTGTGGCGCACCTTGTTGAGCACCACCAGGTTGAAGAAGTGCATGGCGCCGAGGGCAAGGAGGACGAAGCCCAGCTTCGCGGCCAGGGTCTCGATGGTGCCCGACGCAGACGCCACCGGATCGGCGCGCAGGTTGAGAGCAACGAACCCGAGGTTCACGAGGTAGAAGCCGACAATCAGCAGGCGGTTGACGGCACCTGCGAGCGTCTCGTCGCCACCGAAGATGTCGACGAGGAAGTACCCACCGTTCGCGTAGAGAGTATGACCCACCCAGACGGTCAGCCCGATGCTGATGGTCAGGTAGACGAGGTAGGTGACGACGGTGAGATCCACGGCTCTCTCTCCCGAGGTATATGAACGTGTTCAATATCATGGTAACCGAAGACGTTCCGGTCGTCAACGTTTTATGAACCGGTTCATGTAGAGCCCTATCGCGCCGCCATAGGCGGGTCGCAATCGCCCCGCAGCATGCCGATACTGCGGAGAGAGTTGCCGGCGTAGCGCCATCTGCGCCTGGCCCGGAGAGGGGGAGCCGACGGGGGGATTCGAACCCCCAACCTACGGTTTACAAAACCGCTGCTCAACCTTTGAGCTTCGCCGGCGCGTCCCCGATGCTACCCCCCGCCCCCGCCCCCGCCCTCGCCACGGCGTAAGCGCTCCAGATGCTCGCGCATCCCTGGGTCGATGCGGCTCTCCAGCCTGCCTGCAGAAAGACCGCCCGCGCTCTGCCGTTCAGCCTGCCGGGAGCGCTCCACCATCGCGCCCCCCACCTCGGCGATGAGCGCCGCCACGGTCATCGTGGCCACGCCCATAGCACTAACAATGGCACGCTCCAGCCGGTCGTTCGTCACCACCACGGTGCCGCCCGCCGTTCCCGCCCGCACCGCGCGATTGCAGAGCCGCTCGATGATGTGGTCCGCCGAGTCGTGAGAGCTCCCATACCGGACCTCCACACCATCGATCCGCTCGGCGTCATCAGCCGCGGGAGCGCGGCTGTGCGAGTCAAAGACGACGATCACGTCAGTGCCGCTGACGGCGTGGTACTCAGCGAGGCGACGCACGAGGTGCGACCGCGCTTCGCCGAGGTTGTGAGACGTCAGCATCGCTTTCACCTGCGGCCAGGCGTGAACAACGTTGTAGCCATCGATGATGAGCCTCATCGCGCTGCGAAACCGCGCTGGCGGAACGCCTCGTAGAGGATGGCCGCTCCGGCGGCGGCAGCGTTGAGCGACGAGACGCGGCCCACCATGGGGAGGGTGACGAGGACGTCGCAATTCTTTCGCGTGATCGGTCGCAGCCCGTCCCCCTCGGCGCCGACCACGACGGCCACCGGCTGCGCGAGGTCGACCTCGTCGTAGCGCTGCCCGGCTTCCCCGGCCAGGCCCACCCGCCACACTCCCGCAGCTCCCAGGCGATCGAGAGCCTGAGCGAGATTCACCACCGAAACCATGGGAAGGTGCTCGGTGGCACCCGCCGACGCCTTCACCGCCGCCGGCGTCAGGGTGGCCGCTCGGTGCCGCGGCATCACCAAGCCGTCCGCACCCACCGCCTCGGCAGTCCGGGCCAGAGCGCCGAGGTTCTGGGGATCCTGGATTCCGTCCAGCACCAGGAGCAGGGCCGGGGCACGGAGCCGGTCGAGGAGATCGTCGAGTTGCACCGGTGGCTTGGCGTGGAAGTACCCGACCACCCCCTGGTGGTGCTCGCTATGGGCGATGTCATCGAGTCGGCGCCGCGGGGAGCGCTCCACCGTGAGCCCACGCTCCCCTGCCACGGCAAGGATCTCGTCGAGTCGAGCTTCCGGCTTCACCCCTTGCGCAACGACAAGCTTGCGAGCAGGCCGACCGGCGCGCATGGCCTCGACAACCGGGTTGCGGCCGTACAGGATGTCCACCCGGCGAGTATGGGGTCCCCCACCCCGCTACCCTCCTCAGACGGCAGGGATCGGCCGCCAGATGTCCCTGGGTGTTGGATACTGTCGCTCCCATGTACACCGGCCCCGCGCTCGATCGTGACCTGCAGCGCCGGGTAGCGGCGCGAAAAGTCAGCGGACCAAAGGCGGCGGCACCACACTCCGGAGGTCAGGTGTGGGCGGCTGGAGCGTTCCTCACTCCCGAGGGCATCCAGCACATCATCGTGGGCAGCAACGCGGAGAGCGGTCTACGCCCGCTCTCCCTCTGCGCCGAACCTGCAGTCATGGTCGAAGCCCTCCAGGAGACAGGACCGACAGCTCGGCTCCAGGCACTCGCAATCCTTGGGCTCGACCCCTCGCTGCCGCCATGCTCGTGCTGCTGCCAAGCCATCCACGACGTCAGCCGTGGCACGGCGTCGGTGAGCTTCCTGCGGAAAGGTGCCTGGGTAACCCGGCCCATCAGCGATCTCTTCCCCGACGCGCCGGATCACACCGCTGCGTCGGTGGACATCCGGGGCGGGACTGCACTGCTTCAAGAGGCGGCATTCCTCCATGCAGAACTCGGCCTCCCCAGCACCCAATTGCTCGCCTTGGTGAGGACGGAGAGCGGCGCCATATTCCGCGGCACCGCCATCGACGTCCCCGGCTGGCCGTCTGCGAGTGCGGTGAGCGCCGCCGTCTGGAAGGCTACCAACAAGCAGGGCGCTTCCCTGCGTATCACCGAGGTGGCGAGTTACGCCGAGGTGCGTTGCAGTGGGCCCGACGGAAGGGCCCGTGGCCTCCTTGACGAACACGGTCCCGCCGCGTCCGTGGCGTACATGCGCGACGGTCTGGCCCGAGCACGCACGCTCCGTGAGCTTGTGCCCGAGCAGCGCGTAAAGCGACTCGCCATGAGCCCCCCCCAACTGGGAGACCTGCAGGCCTCCTAGGTGGCGCTCCACGAGTCGGCCGTTCGATTCAGGTGCCACGCCACTCACCAGGGACTCGGGTGGGCCGCCCTTGTTCAGTGC
Source organism: Candidatus Dormibacteria bacterium (assembly GCA_051002895.1). Classification (GTDB taxonomy): domain Bacteria; phylum Chloroflexota; class Dormibacteria; order Aeolococcales; family Aeolococcaceae; genus JBPCLW01. The sequence continues at coordinate 34,139 of JBPCLW010000021.1, forward strand.
GCACAGGGGACATCCCAGCCTGCTTGGAAACCCGAGTCGCTTTGTTGTAGCTGTTCAGCGATTCCTTCCGCCTAAGTGTTCAGCGAAAACTTCCGGGCGGGTTCAGGCGGCCCGTTCGCGGGCAGCGGGATGGGCGATGGGGGTGATGGGGACGGAGTCGGTGAAG
>JBPCLW010000022.1:0-48683 GCA_051002895.1 Candidatus Dormibacteria bacterium
TGAACTCCAGACTTGACGAACCAAGGAATCCCCTTTGGGGATGAGGCCAATGGCGTCCGCGGAATCACCCTGGCGGGTTCCACCTCCGCCTTGGCCTCCCTTCATGCCGAAATTCGAGATGCTTCTACCAGACACACACACTGGGAACGAACTCGTTTGGAGCGGACATCAGCGAGTCCGGCGCGTTTGTCCTCGAGGTCGTCCTCACCTTCTTCTTGGTGTTCGTAGTCCTGCTCGCTACGGGCCGCGCGGCTGCACCGGGATTCGCCGGTGTCGCCATTGGCCTCGCCCTCACCGCCATTCACCTTGTCGGCATACCCCTGGATGGGACCTCGGTCAATCCGGCGCGTTCCCTGGGGCCGGCGCTCTTCGCTGGTGGGGATGCGCTCAGCCAGGTGTGGCTGTTCATCGTGGCGCCACTCTTGGGTGGTGCCGTCGCCGCGTTGGCCTGGCGTCTTCTTCGCTCCGACGAGGATGCGCGACCCATGCCCTCTCTCGAAGCCGCCGAGGCTGCATCGCCGTCAGTCGATCGCGCGTAAGTGCCCCGCATCTGAGATGCATGACCGACCGAGCACCGCAGACGATGCCGAGATGCGCTGGAGTGAGCGCCTCCGCCTAGTGGACGATGACGGGGGTGCCGATGTCGGCCCAGTCGTATAAGCGGTTCATGACATCGCCGGGCACATTGACGCAGCCATGGGTCCCGTTGTTGCCGTTGGTGCCGGGGCCGTAGGTGCTGCGCCATGGTGCGTCATGGATGCCGTAACCGCCATCGCGGAACCAGAGGACGTGCTGCACCCAGGAGGGCGGGTAGTAAAAGGGCGAAGATCGCGGCCAGGTGCTGATCATCTCGAAGGGGTGGCTCTTGCTCATCACCGACGTCTGTCCCGGAGGCGTGGGCAGCTGCGGCCTCCCGGTCGTCACCAGTGTCGACAGCACCGGAACATTGTTTTCGAAGGCGGTGAGTGTCTGCTGACCGAGATCGATGGAGATCACCTTGCCGTTCGGCAAGCCGACAACATCGGCGGTGGTGCGCAGCGGGGTAATGGTGTTGAACACCGCATTGTCGACGGCGTTGAAGTCGCTGATGGAACTCGCCGCAGCGAGATCCTTGGCCTCCTGGTCGAGTTGGGGCCCAACGTCCCTCGTGTTCTTCCCCGCGGCCTGGGCGTTGTGAAAATCGTTCTGCGCAGCCTGAAGGTCGGCGACTGCGTTGTCGTGGGCGCTGAAGAGTGCCCGCAGACCTCGGGCGATCTTGTTCGCCTGCTGGATGATGTTGGCGAACTGCTCGGGCGTGGTGGCCGTCGTCAGACCGGCGGTGAGACCGTTGACGTCCTGCGCAGTGGCGGCCAATTGGTACTGGGGAGTCTGCTGTCCCCGGGTGAGGAGTTGCTGCACCCGTGCCACCGCGCTCTGCGCGTCGCTCTTGGCCTGGCCGAGGGCAGCGTGGTAATCCGCGTCGGCGGAGAGCTTCTTTGCCGTCGCCCCGCGCACCACGTCGATCTGCCCAGGCAAATCGGCAACCGCGGCGAGGACCGCCACCGGCGTCGCTGCTGCATCGACCGCCTGGCGCGCTGTCGACTCGGTCGTTGCCCAACTCGCCGTGTCCAGCCCGGCGGCTCCGGCAACGCCGACAGTGGCCTTCATCTCATCGAGGGTTTGACCGGCTCCGGCCCGGGTCGCCGCGAGAGCGGTCAGTTCCGTGGCGTGGACGTCGTTGGCGAGAGCCTGGAGGCGTCCGCTCTCGTCCTTCAGATGAGCGGTCTCACCGCCGTCAAAGATGAGGAAGGCCCTTCGGGCCGGCTCGGCAAGGATCGAGCGCTCCCTCTCGACGAGACTGCTCAGTGCCGTTGGCTCCACGCCGTCGGTCCCGGCGAGGCGGACGGTCTTGTCGAGGGCATTGCGGGCGCCGTCACGTTCTCCGGTCGCCGTGGCCAGGGCTTTGCTCTGGCCGGCGACAACGACGGCCGTGCTCGTGCCCGCCGCAATGAGGATGGCGATCAGCGCCAGCAAACCAGCTATGCGAAGCCGGCGATGGGTGGGACGGCGGGCGGGCGAAGTGATCATCTGAAGACTCATTAGGAGATCCAACGGCATCTCGGGGCGGTCGGTTTCGGAACCGAATCATGCCATGCTGTCACATGCCACCACCCGCCAGCGGCCTGACACGTAACCTTGCCGCCCCAGGACAACTTCTAATTTTCGCAGTGGCCACGCTCCCCTCCGAGTTCGCCATGCCCGCCTCACCTCGCCTGGGTCGACGCGCGGGCATCGTCAGCATCGGCGCCTGCGTGCCTGCGGGCATCCTCACCAATGCGCAACTCGAGACCATGGTGGAGACCTCCGACACCTGGATCATGGAGCGAACCGGGATCCGCCAGCGTCACCGGACGGGGAGCGGTGAGACCGCCTCCACCATCGGTGCCGCAGCCGCTCGCGACGCCCTGGATCGGGCCGGGAATCCCCGGGTCGACGTCATCATCGCCGCCACCTGCAGCCCGGACACGCTGATTCCTTCGGTGGCCTGCCTCATCCAGCGGCAGCTCGACATGGGGGGGATCCCTGCCTTCGACATCAATGCCGCCTGCAGCGGGTTCGTCTACGGACTCTCGGTGGCCGAGGGTCTCATCGGTACCGGTGTCGCCGAGACCATCCTGGTCGTCGCCACCGAGGCGATGACCTCCCTCGTCGACTACGGCGACCGCACCACCTGCGTCCTCTTCGGAGACGGCGCCGGTGCCGCCGTTGTGCAACCAACCGACCGCGGAGGGATCGTCGCCCGTCGCTGGGGGGCCGATGGTGGCGAGGCGGACCTCATTTACTTCGGTCCGCCGCCCGGTGGCAGCGCCGAGGATCCCGATGCCCTGCGGATGGCCGGCCGGGGCACGTATCGTCTCGCAGTGGAGCGCCTCTGCACCATCGCCGAGCAACTCTGTGCCGACGCGGGATGGACCCTCGATGAGGTGCAACACTTCATTCCTCACCAGGCCAATCTGCGCATTATCGAGGCGTCCGCGAAACGTCTCGGCGTTCCCATGGAACGCGTGGTCGTCAATGTTGACGAGGTCGGCAACACCAGTGCCGCCTCGATCCCGTTGGCTCTGGAGAGCGCAGTCCGCGCCAGCCGACTCCGCGACGGTGACAAGGTGCTCGCCGTGGCGTTCGGCGCCGGTGCCACCTGGGGTGGCGTGGCCTTCGAGTGGGACCACTGACAGCATGCTCTCTCGATTGCACCGGCGCGGCACCCACAGCGAGCCCCGACGACAACTCCCCGCGCCGGGTCCGCGGCCGCGGCCGACGACAACTGCGGCTGGCGTCGCCTGCAAGAGTTGCGGGGGGCGCTTCGTCACCGAGCGCTTCGACAGCGAACTCCGCGTCTGCCCATGGTGTGGACACCATGCCCAGGTGCCGGCGCGGCTGCGCGCCGCACAGCTCGCGGATCGGGGCAGCGCAGCGACCATCGACGTCGAGCTCGGCGAACGGGACCCTCTGCACTTCGACGATGGCACGCCGTATCGCAAACGCGTCGCTGAGGCCCGCGCCAGAACCGGCCTCGCCGAAGCGTTCCTCATCGCCCGAGCCACCGTCAACGACCGTTCAGTGGTGCTCGCGGTCATGGACTTCGGCTTTCTCGGCGGTTCGCTTGGTTCCGCCGCAGGCGAACTCTTTGCCCGCGGCTGCGAGGTCGCCGTCGCCGAGCGTCGAGCGCTCATCGCCGTCTGCTCGTCGGGCGGCGCCCGCATGCAGGAGGGTATCGCCTCGCTTGCTCAGATGGCCCGCTGCTCGGCCGGGGTCGCCGCAGTCTCGACCGCCCGCCTCCCCTACCTCTCGATCCTCGCCGACCCCTGCTTCGGGGGGGTCACCGCGAGCTTCGCCGCCCAGGCCGACGTCATCCTCGCCGAGCCCGCCGCCCGCATCGGTTTCGCCGGTGGCCGGGTCATCGAGCAGGCCGCCCACGAGAAGCTCCCCGAGGGATTCCAGACCGCGGAATTCCTCCTCGCGCATGGCATGGTTGACCAGGTGGTTGACCGCCGCGAGATGCGTCCCCTGGTGGGCCGGCTACTCGCGGCGATGACCTCGTGATGACCGACGCCACCGCGACCATCGAGCGCGAAACGGCCGCCTTCGCCCGCGTCGAACTGGCCCGCAACCCCGGGCGCCCGCGAGCACTCGAGGTCATCGAGGCTGCGTTCAGCGAGTGGACCGAGCTTCGCGGCGACCGGCTCTTTGGCGACGACCGCGCGGTGGTCGGCGGCCCCGGCCGCCTCCGCGGTTCGGGGACCAGCCCTGCCGACGACCGCTGGGTGATGGTGATCGCCCAGCACAAAGGCACCGATGCCACCTCGCGGGCACTTCACAACTTCGGGATGCCCCACCCCGAGGGCTACCGCAAGGCGATCCGACTCATGAAGATGGCGGAGAAGTTCGCCATGCCCGTGGTCTGCCTCGTGGACACGCCGGCGGCCCACGCGGGGGTCGGTGCCGAAGAACGCGGCCAAGCCTGGGCGATCGCGGAGTCGCTGCTCACCCTGCTGCAGCTTCGTGTTCCCGTGATCTCCTGCGTGCTGTCAGAGGGGGGCAGCGGCGGTGCGCTGGCACTCGCAGTGGCCGATCGCGTGCTCGCCTGGGAGAACGCGGTGTACTGCGTGGCCCCGCCTGAGACCGTCGCCGCCATCCTCTATCGCGACGCTCAGCAGAAGGGTCGGGCTGCAGCAGCGCAGCGCCCCTGGGTACAGACCGCACATGAGGTTGGCCTCGTCGATGAGCTCATTCCCGAGCCCGCGCCCGGTGCCCACGTTCATGGTGCGGTGGTCATCGCCGCACTGCGCGGTGCCATCAACCGGCACTTACGCGAACTCAGCACTTTGAGCGTGGACGATCTGATGGCGCAGCGGGCACATCGCTACCGCGCGATCGGCGACTGACACGCACCGACGGCGGTCAACCGACTCGGCAACAGCGACGTACTGTTAGGCGGCCAGCTCCACGGGCGCTTGTGCAGCTTCACCCGTGTCGCGCTCGGGGCGGCGAAGGAAGAGCGCGGGGATGACGCCGAACGCCGAGAGGATGGCGATGAACGCGAAGACCCGGTCAAACGCCCGAGTCGACACGTTATTCACGTAATCACTGGCAAAGTTGCGTACATCGGGCGGCGTGTTCGTGGGCACCGATCGGGAACCGCGCGCCGACGCGCTGTTGGCAAGCTGCGTCTGGATGGTGCCGCACACACCCGGCGCACTAGTCTGCACGGCAGCGCTCGGCGCGCACGACACCTCCTTCGAGGCGGGGACGAACTGGGCGGCGAGGATGGTGACGAGAATGGCGATACCCACCGACGAGCCGGCACGCTGCAGCGTGTTGGTGATGCTCGATGCCCGCGACGCGAATCGCTTTGGCACCCGGGCCAGCGCCGCAGCTGTCGACGGCATCATGGTGAAGCCCATGGCAAAACCGCGCAGCGCGAGCGCGACGGCGAGGACCCCAAAGCCTGAGTTCGTCTGCAGTTGCGCGAGCACGACCCCGGCGATGGCCAAGAGCACCACGCCGGAGAGGACGACGGGTCGGGGGCCAAAGCGGTCGGTCAGGTATCCGCCCAGCGGCATGGCGATCGCCGCAGCCCCCGCCTGGGGGAGGAGGGCGAGACCGGTCTCGATGGCACTCCAACCGTGAATCTGCTGAAGGTACAGGGGGATAAGAAGCATGGCTCCGAACATCACCGTGACGATGATGAAACTGAGCACCATTGCCCAAGCGAACGTCGCGTCACGGAAGAGGCTGAGCTCGAGCAGATTTTCCTGGGTGTTGCTGTAGCTCTTGGCAAATGCACCGAGAGTGATGAGCCCACCACCGAGGATGGTGAGGGTTTCCACGCTGACCAAGCCAAACGTCGCTGTGTTGTACGCCGCCATGGCAAGGGATCCCAGGCCGATGGCGAGGGCCAGCAGAGCAGCGGCCCGACGGCGGCCCGTCTGGCTCAGCACGAAGGCGGCGAAGGTGAGGCCTGCGTATGTGAGCAGCCCGACGACAAGGGCAGACCCCCAGCCCAACTCGGTGCTACGGTCGACGGCATACATGAGCGCCACCACGGCGGGTGTTGCCGTGAGCATTCCGAACACATCGAGGCGGAGCCGATGTGAGCGCTTGCTCTCCACGAGCCAGAGCGCGGCGAGGACAGAAGCGAGGATGCCGATGGGCACGTTGATGTAGAAGATGAGACGCCAGCCCTCGGAACCGAAGCCGCTGATGAACCATCCACCAAGCACCGGTCCGAGAGCGGGCGCGATGAGCATCGGTACGCCGAAGATGCCCATGACCTTACCCATCTGCTGGGGGCCCACGGCCTGCAGGATGATGGTCATTCCGATGGGCATGAGCATCCCGCCTCCGAGCCCCTGGAGGATTCGGAAGACGATGAGGGCGGGGAGATTCGGCGCCACCCCGCACAGCATCGAGGCGAGGGTGAAGAGGGCGATGGTGATGAGGTAGACGCGCTTCGTCCCCCATCTGTCCGTGACCCACCCGGTCATAGGGATCACCGCACCCTGGGCAAGCAGGTACCCGGTGACCACCCAGGCGATGTCGTTGTAGCTGCTGACGTGAAACGCCGACTGCAGCGTGGGTACGGCAATGTTGACGATCGTCGCGTCGAGGATCGTCATGATCGTCCCCAGCAGGACGACACCGAGCGCAACCCACTTGTATTCGACGTGACCCATGCGCCGCGTCGTGGTTGCCGGCGGCGGCGGAGCCACCTGAGTACTAGCCATGGGCGACCTCCTCAGCAGTGGCGATCTTGCGCAGGAGTTGGGTCAGGGTCTCGATCTCCGGCACGTCCAGCCCCGACAGAATGGTCAGAGCTGCCTCGCGCTTTGCCTGATGGAAACGACCTTTGAGCTCACGAGCTCGCTCGGTGGGGACGAGGCGGACCACTCGGCGATCGGTAGGGTCGGGAACACGGTCGGCGAGGCCGGCCTTGATGAGTCGATCCGCCAGCGAGGTCGCAGTGCTCATGGCACAGCCCTGCTTCTGGGCGAGCTCATGCATGGTCAGTCCGTCGGTGTTGATGAGGCAGCCAACCGCCTCCATCTGATGCGAGGTGACCTCTTGCAACTCGTCACGGATCGCCGGCGGCATGCTCGCCTGGACGCGGTTGCGGAGTTGGAAGAGCAGGGCGAGAAGCTCGTCAGCGAGTGCTGCTCGAGAGCCCTTGCGGGGGGTCAACGGTTCGACTGTCATCAGATACCAATAGGTTTCGTGGCTCGAATTCTTCGATTCTAGAATCATACGAGGCACGACGTCAAGTCCGGTGATGCAGCGGGACCCATGTCACGGGGTCGGAGAGGTGGTACCGTACAACGAACTGACGTTCGGCCCGCCGAGCGGCCACCATCTGGCGTAGGTCAATGCCACTTCGTCTTCTTCACATCTCCGACCTCCATCTCGATCGCTCGTTCGCGGCGATGGGGTGCCAGGGCGACCTTGCCCGTCGCCGCCGCATGGGCCTGCGCGCGGCGCTGCAGCGCGCCGGGGAGGCGGCGCAGCAGCGCGGCTGCGCCGCCGTCAGCATCGGCGGTGACCTCCTCGAGCACGAACGCTCCGGCGTCGATACCGCGCAGTTCCTTACCGAGACTTTCGCCTCATGGCAGCCGATGCGCGTGCTCCTCGCTGCCGGAAATCACGACCCTCTCCTGCCGGGGAGCATCCATCTGCGGACATCGTGGCCCGGCAATGTCCATCTCTTCGCAGATCCAGTGCTCCGGCCGCTTCGTCTCTGCGACGGAGTCACCGTCTGGGGCCTCGGCCACCCCGGCCCGGCGTGGACCGGGGATCCCCTGGCCATCGCCCCAGTGGGCGGCGACGGCGGCGTTCACATCGCGCTCTTTCACGGTGCCGAACTGGGCTGGCGGCCCGCGGGGAAGTCCATCCACGGACCCTTCCACCGCGAGCACATCCGCGACCGTGGCTTCGCGGCCGCACTCTCCGGTCACTACCATCGACGCCGTCTCGATTCCGCCAGCGGTCTCTGTTATCCCGGCAGCCCCGAGCCGCTCTCCTTCGACGAGAGCGAGCCCCGCGGTCCCGTGCTCGTGGAGATTGGCGGCGACGGGACCGTCAGCTTCGAGGGCCTCACCCTCAACCGCTGGCACGCTGGGAGTGTCGAGTGCGATCTCGATGGCGTCGGCAACATCACCACCGCGATCGACCGGGTGAGCGCCGCGGTACTCGCCACCACTGCGGGCATGAACCTCGACCGCACCACCTTGCGGGTCGACCTCGTCGGGCAGGTTCGCAGCAGGGCCAGCCTCGACCTCTTCGACGCCGAGACCGCGGTCCGCGAGACGACTGGCATCGCCGCGCTGCGGCTCCGTGATCTCACCAGCAGTGCCGCCGAGATCGACGTCGTCGCCCAGGAGGCGAGCGCCCGCGGCGCGTTCGTGCGCGCTGCGCGGGAGGCGTCGGAGCAGGCTGACGAAGATTCCGAACGCGCCATCGTCGCCGACGCTCTCCGCTACGGGCTGCAGGCACTCGCCGGCAACGACGTGGGATTGCGATGAGGCTGGAGCGCTTGGAGATCAGCGGTTTCGGACGGCTCCGCAATCTCCGCCTCGATTTCGGGTCGCAGCTCACCGTTGTGCTCGGCTCCAACGAGGCGGGAAAGTCCACGATCCATCGCGCCATCCGTGGTGCCCTCTACGGCATCGATGCGGGGGGACAGGGGCGCGCCGTTGAGCGCAGCGACTGGGCCCGCTGGCAACCCTGGAACGGCGGCTCGTATGGCCTCGCTCTCGCCTACCGTCTCGACAGCGGCCACCGATTCCGGGTTGCCCAGCGCCTCGACCAGCGTGAGGTTCGGGCGCAGGTGCAGGAGATCGGGGGGGGCGACGTCACCGATCGGCTGCGCAGCCGACGAACCGTGAGTCCCGGCCGCCACCACCTCGGCATCGATGAGGCCGTGTTCTGTGCCGCCGCGTGGCTCTGCGAGGACGGACTGCGCCTGGGCGCACCCGACGCCGCGGGCCAGCGCGCCGAGCGCATCCAGGAGGCCATCGAGCGGCTTGCCGACTCCGGCCGCGAGGGGGCCACCGCAACACAGGCCATCGCCAAGCTGCGCGAGGCGATGCAGCGCGTCGGCACGGAGCGCAAGTTGGGGAGTCCCCTGGGGGCGGCGACGGCGCGGCTGCGGCGCCTGGAGTTGGACATCAGCGACGCGCGGCGGCGGTGTGGCCTCTTCGCTGAGGAGGAGACTCGCCTGCGCCGGTTGGAGGCTACGTCAGCGCGAGCAGCCGAGACCGCCCTGGCCGCGGAGCGCTCCTGGCTCGCCGGCCGCCTCAGCGCCCTACGCGCTCAGGAGGACGAGATCGAAACGGCCGGCGGCGAGATCGAGCAACTCGAATCCACTCTTTCGCGACACCGTGATCAGGCTAATTTCCCGGTGGAGGACGAGGATCGGGTCATCGCCCTGGGGGGAGAACTCCATCAGGCTGAGCGTGCCGCTGCAGAGGCGGACGCCTGGTTGCAGGCGGCCAGGGACCGCGGCAACGAACTCAGGCGGCACCGGCAGGAGATCGCCGCCGGACGCAGGGCCCTGGGAGATGTCTGTGCGGTCGACGAGGCTGTTCTTGATCGTGCCCAGACACTGCGCCAAAGTCTCGCCCTGGCCATCACCACGACCCGGCGCGAGGAGGCACTCGCTGCCGCAGCCCTGCGCGCGCAGGCGCTCCGCCAGGAGATCGCCGCCACCGGCTGGGGTCGGATCCCCCCGGAGTCCCTGGACAAGCTCGGCGAACTTCTCACCTCTGCCCGCCGCCCGGCACGGCGCAGCGAGCGGCTGGCGCCTCTGGGTCGCCTCGCTGCCGTTCTCGCCGGGCTTGCATCCGGCGCCCTGTTCGTCACCGGCCGCGGGAGCGCCGCTGCGGCCGTCATCGCGCTCGCAGTACTCGCGCTCGGAGGTGCGAAGGCTGCCACCCGCGTGGCCGATTCGGAGGCACGGCAGGCACGGCGGGAACTCGAACAGCGGCTCGGCATCACCCTCCACAGCAACACCATCGAGGACCTTGCCGACACTCTGCCGGGGCTTTGCCGCCTCGCCGAGGAGTTGCGCCGCCAGGCGACGCTCATAGAGTCCCATGGCACAGAGCTCCGCTCGCTGCTTGTCGAGCTCGAGGGGGTCGCCACCGAGTGCCATGATCTCGCGGTCGTGGCCGGCGTTGCTGCCACCCTGGGTCCCCGACCCGACGGGCACTCGATCGCAGCCATCTCGGCCTCCGCCGGTGGTGCTCTCGATGCCATCCAGCGGGCTGCCCAGATCGCGCGCAGAGCCAGCGAACTCGCCGCCGAGGACGAACGCCTTGCCGAAGAGGAGGCCCGCATCGCTGAGCTCGACGACGAGGAGAACCGCCGTCGCCAGGCAGCGGCAACCGTCGAGGCGCGGTTCCGCCAACTTGTGGGACGCTCCGGGATGGTCGCCGACTTGCCTCCGATGGCGGCGGTGGCCGCCTTCCGTGAGGCCTGTTCTCGGCGCCGTGAGTACGACCAAGCCGCCGCGACCCTCGCCGAGGTGCGTCACCGGCAGCGCCTCGTCGGCGACGCGGCGGCCCTCCACCGGCACCGCAAGGAGCTCCTCGGAGAGCTGATGCGCCGTGGAGGCGACGGCATCACCGCCGCTACCGCCACCCCGCTGGGTTCCGACGAACTGCGCGACCTCGAACGCGAGGCTGAGCGGGCCACACGCACCGCCAACAACGCCTGGACCGAGGCGAGCGCTGTGCGGGCTCGACTCGATGGACTGACCGCCGGCCTCCCCAGCCTCGCCGACCTCGAGGACGAGAGGACCGCGCTGACCGCAGCGCGGGACCGCGCACTTCATCAGGCCAGCGCATTGAGGCGCGCCGTCGAGCTCATCGAGGCCGCCAGCCAGAGCGTGCACCGTGAACTGGCGCCGCGGCTCGCCTCGCTAGTGGGATCTCGTCTGGCCACGCTCACCGAAAGCCGCTACCAAGAGGTGAACGTGGACACCGACCACTTCGCAGTGTCACTGCTCGGAGTCGATCGCCCCGACCTCGTGCCCCTCGACGTCGTCTCCCACGGCACCCGCGACCAGGTGTCGTTGCTGCTTCGTCTTGCGCTCTGCGAGGTTCTCTCCGATGGCGGCGAGTCAGTGCCGCTCTTCCTCGACGAACCGCTGCTCTCCGCCGACTCCGACCGCCGCCGCAGCCTCCTGGAGTTCTTGTCGCGACTGTCAACAACCAATCAGGTGGTGCTCTCCACGAGCGACCCTGCCGCGGCGGCGACCCTCATCAGCCTCTGCCCCACGCAGAGCAGTGCTCTCATTGATCTCGATGGGCACTCGGATGAGCCGGTGATCGAGACCCCGGGGCGGCGCGCACGCGCTCAGCACCGAGGCTGAGGGGCGGGAAAGGATGCTGGGTCATCGTCAGAACGCCTCCGCCACCTGGGCAAGACCATCCAGGTCACTCACCGATCCGGTGATGAGCGGCACCTGCACGACAGTGACATTACGAATGCCGGCAAGCCGGCTGAGCTGGCGGGCGTCACGAACAGCGAGATCGGAGAGAAGTTCGAAGTTGCGGCCAATACCGGCAGCGTCCTCGGCGTCGATCTCGACATGGATGGCCTTGCCCAGGCGGCCGACGGCGGTGGGATCATCGTACAACTGCTCCGCCGCGCGGGCAGCGTGCGCGTCGCGCAGAACGTCCGGGAGCACGCGATTCACCACCAGCGCACGCAGCGGCATCGAACGCTTGCGCAACTCGGCGACGAAGAATTCAGCCTCAGCAAAGGCAGATGGCTCCAGGGTGGTGACAACGATGAATCCCACCTGAGGGCTGCGCAGCAGCCTGCTCACCGCGCGCGCTCGCTGTTGAACACCACCATAGAGCGATTGCAGATCCGTGGCGAAGTCCGACACCTCGCCGAGTACCTCACCTCCCACCAGGCGATCCGCTAGTTTCAGGAATGGACTGACCGCCAAACCCATGGCGCGAAAGCCGAAGCGTGAGGGGCGCGCCAACCACGAGAGTAGCTTGGCGCCGACAAAGTCACTGATCCGCTCCGGCGCCTCCAGGAAGTCGAGCGCATTGCGCGAGGGCGGCGTGTCGACAACGATGACATCGTACTCGCGCGCCTCATGCAGCTCGTAGAGTGTCTCCATCGCCATGTATTCCTGGCTGCCGGCGAAGCCCTCGCTGATGCCCTGGTAGAACCGATTCTTGAGAATGCGCTGGGCGGTTCGACGGTCCGGAGCATGCTCTTCGATCATCCGGTCCCACGCTGATTTCTGGTCAAGCATGGCAGCAACCAGGCGGCCGCGGAGATCGAGGCCGGCACGGCGAAGACGAGCGGGTGAGACCTGCACCGGGTCGGCGCCGATCGACTCCATCCCCAATGCGGTGGCGAGGCGCCGGGCCGGGTCCACGGTGAGTACGAGAACCCGCTTGCCATCGCGAGCGAGCGCCGCAGCCACGGCCGCGCTGACGGTCGTTTTACCCACCCCGCCACTGCCGCAGCAGACAAGTATCTCGAGCCGGGTCAGCTCCGTGGCGAGCCCGCCAGGGGGTTGCTCGCGCTTGGAGCGGCCGCGCCGACCTGGCGCACTCACGAGAGCTGCCCCCGTAGCGTGGTGGCGATTTCGCGGGTCATCGCCATCCCTGGCCGCGCCGCGAGAAGGGGAACGTCGACCACCGGCACCGACATCCCCGCGGCGAACCGCTCCGCCATTGGCTTAGCAGCGCTGGTCAGCTCATCGCCGAGTTCGACGCCCTCGCGCACCACGTCGATGCGTCCGCCCAGGTTGCTGCTCACCGTGTCGGCGCGCCCTCGGGTTGTCAGCCCGGTGAGGAGCCGCTTCTGGTTCGCGCTCAGCCCCAGGTGCAGGCTGCGGTTGAGGAACGCCGGCCCCAGCGGTAGCCCTGCCCGGAGGGCGCCGTCATGAAGTTCCAGTGCCTCGACGACGGGCATCTCTTCGGGCAGCGCGGTCAGACAGAGCGCGCTGCGCCGGGGGTCACACACCGCCTGGTCCACCCAGTCCACCTGGCCAGCGATGATGCCCCCCCGGACGAGTTGGCGCATCGAGCGCGCCGCGGTGAGTTGGGGAAGCACGTGGCCACTGGCCGCGCAATCGACAACGATGAGGTCCCAGATCCTCTGCCCGCTCTCCCGCCGACGTTCCTCGTAGGCGATCTTGCCAATCACCAGCATGTCCCGAGGACCGGGGACACCGGTGGCGATGAAGTCGAACACCTTTGAGAGCGGGGTGTAGCGCGCCAGCCGGGGAATCTTGAAGAAGACGCGCAGGTATTCCTGGAAGGACTCCTCGGGGTGCATGGCGAGGACGGAGAGGTTGTGCTGGACCACGGCCGGCTGGAATCCCACCGGAGCACGGCCCAGTGCCCGAGGGAGATCCCCCTTGGCGTCGACCTCGATGGCCAGCACCCGTTGCCCGCGGCGGGCGGCGACGAGCGCCAGCGCTGCGGCAATCGACGTTTTCCCGGTTCCACCCTTGCCGGCGACAAAGATCATGCGGCGACGCAGGAGGTCGTGGAGTGCGCCGGCAGCCGGACGGCCGGCGTCGCTTGGGGGGCTGATGCCGGACGTCGTGGACACTCAGGGGGAGTCTACGGTCACGACTAGACTGGCCGATCGTGCCCTCTCAGAGACCGCCCCGCCGTCCCCGCGCTGCGCCGGACGCGACGCACGCGGACGACGCTCGCTCGCGGAACGTGGAGATCGCCGGCGTCGAGCTCCCCAATCCGACGCAGCGCGGCGCCGTACTGGGCATGCTGCTCCGCTTCGTGTCCTGCGGCATCCTCTCGCTCATCTCCGGGCTCACCTGGCGATTCACGCTCGCCCCCGCCCGGGTGGGGGTCGGCACCGCGCTGCTCGGCATCATGTTTCTGCTTCTCGGCTTCGTCCTCGGCGGCATCCTCTGGTATATCCGCGACGCCAGACTTCGCCAGCGTGCGCCGCAACGCATCGCCGACGAGCGGCTCATCTTCTCCTTTGTGGTGTTTGCGCTGGTGCCCTTCGCCGTGGGGGTCCTCGTGACCCTGGTGTGGCTGCTGGCGCTACTCATTGGCGCAGCAACATGACCGGCACCCGGCTATAACCGAGGTCAGTTCATGAAGCTGCGGAGGCGCCCGACCACACCCTGGATGCCCTGCACATCGCTCGCCTCCGGCGAGCACTCGAGGTAGTAGCGGAGATCGTTAAGAGCGGCCTGGTTGCGGCCCATGCGCCAGAGAAGAAGACCACGATCCCGGCGCTCGATGGCCCGGTCGGGCAAGAGCTCGACGCAGCGATCAGCGGCGAGAAGCGCGAGGTCCCAGTTCTCCAGACTGGCATGGCAGGCGCGGAGATTGTGCGACATCCGGACCAGTATCGAACGTACTGAGGCGGGTTCCAACCACGACGGATCGAGATGCTCTGGGGAACGCCCGATCGCGTCGCTGACGATGCGCCGGACGTCGCTCTCGTCGAGACGCTCGGCGCCCGATGCAGCGTCGACGAGCGTGCCCTCGACGCGGATGACAAAGTGTCCCGGTAATCCCACGCCCTCAACGTTGACGCCGGCGCGACGGCCGACCGCCATCCACACCGCAGCGCAGGCGATCGGCACTGCGGAACCGCGCTCGAGAACGTGGTGAAGATAGTGTGCCCGGGGGTCGCCACCGCCGGCCCCGCGCAGGCGGACCCGGTCGCGAAGGAGGGCCCCGATGACATCGATCACGTCGCCGCTCAGACCGCGGGTACGGAGTTCAGAGGCCATCTCCCCGAGTTGATCGAGACAGGCGCCTCGATCGACGTCGGGGTAGTCTTCGGCGTCGATCCAGAGAGCCGCGGAGGCGATCTCGGCGTCGGGGTCCGTGGCGGCCGCGAGCAGGTTGGCCCGCGCACCCTCATGGTGCGTCATGGTCGAAAGTGTGAGGATCCGGCATGCCCGGCCGCCGTGCCAGCCGATCCCTCCGGGGCGTGGGGGACGCGATCAGTACACTGGGTTCGATGCTTCTGGAGGAGATCCGCGGCCCCGAAGACCTCCGGGGCCTGGCGGCGAACGACCTCGACCGCCTCTGCGCTGAGATCCGCGAGTTCCTGATTGGTGCCGTGTCTCAGACCGGCGGCCATCTCGGCCCCAACCTTGGTGTCGTGGAGCTCACCATTGCCCTGCATCGAGTCTTCGACTCGCCGCGGGATGCGTTGATCTTCGACACCGGACACCAGGCGTACGTCCACAAGATGCTCACCGGACGGCTCGCCGGGTTCGACAACCTCCGCCAGCACGGCGGCCTCTCCGGTTACCCTTCGCGGGCGGAGTCGGAGCACGACCTCATCGAGAACTCCCACGCCAGCACCGGCCTCTCCTACGCCCTCGCGGTGGCCATGGCCCGCCGCATCAGCGATGACTCCGGCAAGGTCGTATCCGTCATCGGTGATGGCGCCCTGACCGGGGGAATGGCCTACGAAGCACTCAACAATATCGGGCAACTCAAACCCGAGATGGTCATCATCCTCAACGATAACGGGCGCTCCTACGCACCAACTGTGGGCGGTGTTGCTGAGAACCTCGCTCAGCTCCGCCTCTCACCGCGCTACGAGGCGGCCAAGGACCGCACTGGCCGCACCCTGCGCGCCATCCCCGGTGTTGGTGAACAGACCTTTGCCGCGGCTCGACGGGTGAAGGAATCCCTCAAGCAACTGGTGACCGGGTCGTCGCTCTTCGAAACGTTGGGCTTGAAGTACGGAGGGCCCATCGACGGTCACGACATCGAGGCACTGGAGCGCGCCCTGCGCGATGCCGCCGCCTACCGTGGACCCGTGGTCGTTCACGTGGTCACGGATAAGGGACATGGCTATGGGCCGGCAGTTTCTGACGAGATCGACAAATTCCATGGAGTCTCGACCTTCAACCCCAATGACGGCGCCTTTGCCGCCAAGGCTGCGTCGTGGACCGACCTCTTTGGGGACGCGCTTCTCGAGGCCGCCGAGAGGGACACGCGCATCGTCGCCATCACCGCGGCAATGGCATCCTCCACCGGGCTCCTCCCCTTCGCTGCCCGGTTTCCCGAGCGCTTCTTCGACGTCGGCATCGCTGAGCAGCACGCGGTGACCTTTGCCGCCGGACTGGCGATGCGTGGTCTGCGACCGGTGGTGTGCATCTACTCGTCGTTCGTGCAGCGCGCCTTCGACCAGATCGTCTGCGACGTCGCCCTGCATCGCCTGCCCGTACTCTTCGTGCTGGACCGCGCCGGAATCACCGGTGACGACGGCGCGTCCCACCACGGCATGCTCGATCTCGCCTACCTTCGAGCCGTCCCCGGCATGACGCTCAGCGCGCCGAGCACGCCCGACGAGATGCGCCGGCTCCTCGCCACCGGACTGGCCCATGACGGTCCTTTCGCCCTGCGTTTTCCTCGCGGCGCAGCACCGGCACAGGCCACGGCGCGACTCGAGACGCTGCCCATTGGGGCCTCGACCAGACGCCGCGAGGGTCGCGATGTGGCACTGCTCGCAGTTGGCAAGATGGTGGGAGCCGCCGAGGATGCGGCCGCGCTATTGGCCGCCGACGGTATCGACTGCACAGTGGTCGACTGCAGGTTCATCAAGCCGCTCGATGCTCGCCTTGCCGATATCGCGACGCGGCATCGCGCTGTGGTCACCGTGGAGGACGGGATACGCAGCGGCGGATTCGGCAGCGCAGTCCTGGAACTCCTTGCCGACGCGGGGGTCACCGCCCCGGTGCGGCGTCTTGGCATCCCCGACCGCTTTATCGAGCACGGCGCTCAGGGGCTGCTGCTGCACGAACTCGGACTCGATGCCGCCGGCATCGCCACCAGCGTCCACGAACTGATCCAGCGCGGTGCCGGATCGCTCGTGGAGCGCTGAGACCCTCAGCCCTTCCGCTCGTCCCGGCGCGAGCTGCGCGATCCGGCGCCGACGAGGACTGCACCGGTCGTTGCTACGGCCACCCCGGCCACCGGAAGCAAGCCCACGCCGGTGTCCGGCGTCGCCGCAGCGGCGCCGGTGATGGGGACGGTGCTGGAGGTCGGGGGAGTGGAGCTGGTCGGGGCTGCGGAACTGGCCGGGGCGGCGGAGGCGGGAACGGGCGCGGTACCGGGGGTGGCCGTCGCGGGGGTGACGGCCGCCGGCGGTGTGCCCGTCGCGGTCGCATCTGCCGCGGTCGTGCCGTGGGGAGCTGTGCCCATCGCCGGGGTGCTCGAGGGGACAACGCTGCCCGGCGTGGTGTGGTCGAGGGTGCCCACCGGCGTGACACTGTTCGGCGTGGTGACGCCGGGGGTGGCGCCTGGGGGGGTGGATGTGACGGGGGCGGTGCCATCGATGCCGCCCGGGGCGACCGCCGACACCGGGGGATTGCCGGTGTCGCCCGGCGTCGTCACGGTCGGCGTCGTGCCGGGAGCGGTTGCGATCGGCGTGCTGGGGTCTGTCGTCACGTTGTGAGTCGTCCCGGTCGACGGGATGGCGCTGGGGGTCGTCACGTTGTGGGTTGTGGCGCTCGGTGGGGTGACCCCGGGCGTTGTTGCGCTGTGGGTTGACCCACTGGACGTTGTCCCGCCCGAGGTTGTCCCCGACGTGGTCGCGCTGCCGCCGCCGGTCGTCCCACCAGGCGTCGTTCCACTCGGCGTGGTCCCGCCAGTGGTCGTCCCGCTATGGGTCGTTCCGCCGGGCGTGGCTCCCCCGGGTATGGTCACGCCGGGGGTGGTTCCGCTGGGGGTCGTTCCGCCGGGCGTGGTCCCAGCCGGAGCCAGGTGGTGAACCGGCCCACTACCAGTGTGGGAGAGCAGGTCGACGCCGCCGGCAAGGCCACCAATGATCGCGATCTTCTTCACCGTGCTATGGCCACTGTGCCCGGCATTCCCGCTTGACCCGTCCTTCACCGTGTCCATTACCTGGGTCACCTTGGTATCGGTGCTCGCTGACGGGTGTGCCTTTCCGGGATTACCGCCGGACACCGGCGCTGGCTGGACCTTCGCAGTCTCGACGACTGGCTTGACAGGCTCCATGACCTTGGTGCTCGGGGTGGCGGGCCTGCTGGTCGCAGCGGGGGTTGGGGGGGCCGCCTTGGAGACGGGCATCTCCGTGGTGATGGGCGTCCCACCCCTTGCCGGGGAAGCTCCCGACCTGGGGGCCGCCGGCTTGACGGCAACCGGGTCGACAATGACCGGAACGGGCCTGGCAAAGGCGCGGGCCGGCTGGCCGTTGACAATTACCGGCTTGGCAACGCCGGTGGCCGGTTCCGCTGCAACCGACCCGCCAGTTGGCGGGTTGCCGCGACCCTGGATGATGCGGGCCTTTAGCGCCCCGGCGCCCGCGCCGGTCACACCGAAGAGGCTACCGACAAAGATCGCCTCCTTGGGGTTGAATTTGCCGGGATGTTCAACCTGCTGCATCGCAGTGTCGAAGCCAACCCCAGAGATTCCCGACTTCAGGGCGGTTCCGGTGATCCCCGGCGACCTCAGGGTGGTGACAACGGCAGATGGCAGCTTGCTCGCGACCAGCTTGCTCGCCACCACCCTCTCCGTCAGTGCGCTACTGCCGGTCATCAGTGTGGCGGCGATGAGGTCGCGCCCGAGGTGAATGTTGGACAGACCCCAGTGGCCGGTGGTGGCCCCGGTGACCCCGTAATCCATGGCAGTGGTGAGGGCAAGGTTAATTGTCCAGTTCCTCACCATCTGGCCCGCGACGGTGGCCAGGGCGGACTCCAGCCAGGCGACGACGCCGGTGATGGTGGCGGCCTCGCCGGCAACGGCGGCACCGGCAGCGACGTCGGAGCCACCGAGGGTGAGCAATGTCATCCCGATACCGACTGCGGTGGCGGCGGCAATGGCGGCTGTGGACGCGTCCCAGACCACCTGGGCATGGTGGATGGCGTCAGCGGCGTCGTTCAGGTTCCTGGGCCACGTCGCCAAGACGGACGCACCGTTCTGAGTGTCGCTCACCCATGTCGCGTAGTCCGTCCGGAATGCATCGGCGTCTGTCCCCACCCAGTTCTGGACCAGGCCTTCGGCGCCCTTGCTGGCCTGAACAGCCTGATCAAGTGCGTGCGACGTCTGCTGAAACACTGCGGCGGTGTGGTGGAGGGCTCCCAGATCACCCGTGGGCCGGTCGGGGTACATACCACCGAGCATCAGGGCCCCCCTGGAGTGAAACCGCCGGCATTGTTGGTCTCGGTCTGCGCCCACATATCCGCCCCCTTGTGGAGTTTCTGGGCGAGAAGCTCAAGGTTGTAAATCGTGCGGTGGAGGTTCTCCAGGTAACCGGGGAACACGCTGTCGTAATTGCTCTGGAACTTGGCGTTGTGGGCGGCGCTGCCCGCTCCCGAGACCGCTTTGAACTCTCCCCAACGCTGCTGGAGTATCGTCGTCTGGTCGTCGAGGACCTTGGCGGCGTCCCGGAGGGACTGTGAATGATTCCTAATCACAGGGGAACCGTACGAGCTCCCTGCGGACATGACATGGACGTTGTCCCCCATATCCTGTCATCGCTCTGTTACGAGGGCTGGCGCCTCCGGGCAACGGCTTCCCGCACAACGCGCGCCAACACAAAAAAGGCGGCCCGAAGGCCGCCTCTTTTGGGATTGACCGTTGCCGATTAGCGGCCTCCGAAGAGTCCCGTGACGCCCTGCTCAGTCTCCTGGTAGGTGCCGCCTGCCTTGGTCACCTGAACCTCAAGCTGTTGGAGATCCTGGTGCATCCGCGTCAGAGGACCGGTCTTCAACTCCTCCAGCGCACTGTGGACCTGCTGAGAATTGTTGTTCCAGCTGGCCATGACGTTCTGGTAGGCCCCGGACGCAGAACTGCTGATCCACTCGCCAGAGAGCGTTGCCACCTGACCCTTCACGGTGTTGATCCGCGCCTCGAGGTCGTTGGCCGCGGCCTGATACCTCGACATCACGGATTCCAGGTCAGCGACCCCAGCCCCGAGTTGGGTTGCATGGCTTGCCAGTTCTTGGGTATTGACTTTGATGCTTGCATCGCCGGGCATGGCATTGTCTCCTTACCGTTGAGGGCCGAGGGGAGTTGCCTGACCCTTGTCACAGCCTATTCTGCG
This sequence comes from Candidatus Dormibacteria bacterium, assembly GCA_051002895.1. Classification (GTDB taxonomy): domain Bacteria; phylum Chloroflexota; class Dormibacteria; order Aeolococcales; family Aeolococcaceae; genus JBPCLW01. The sequence continues at coordinate 20,083 of JBPCLW010000022.1, forward strand.
CAGGCAAGAGGACGACACGCGGACAGTGGGGTAACACCATCGTCACAAAGGCCGTTTCCCCGCGAGACGCGGAGGCTGCCAGTTGGGCGAGCCTCTACTCTAGAGACGGCGTACCTCCCTCCTCCCCAATCCATGTCCACCATCCCCTTCCACCGACCCGCCCGCGTTTATCCCGAGGCACCCAAGCGCGAACCGGTCAGCATCGTATTGCCGCCGGTGCTGCAGCCTCCGGCGGGCAAGCTCGCGTCCTGGTTGCAGGCGCTGTCGCCGCTGCTCGTGGGCATGAGCTCGATGGCGTTCTTCTTCATCATCCCGCCACCCTTCAAATACATCATGCCGTTCGTCGCCCTGGCGAGCATCGTCTCCACCATGGCCCTGCGCTGGGCCCAGAACCGCCAGGCGAAGAAACAGAAGCTCCACTTCCGGGCGCGCTACCTCAGCTACCTGGAGGATCGCGAGGTCACGCTGAGGGAGCGCGCCTCACTGCAACTCTCCGCTGTGGAACACCTCCTGCCCGATCCCGAGGGGCTCTGGCACATCGCTCTGGATCGCGGCCGACTGTGGGAGCGGCGCCGCTTCCATCCCGACTTCCTCCGCCTGCGCATCGGACGGGGTCGCCTGCCGCTAGTGAGCGCGGCGGAGATGGGAGCGCCGGACCCACTCGCTGAGTACGAGCCCGACCTCATGGAGGCGGCCAACGCGGTGGTCCGCCGCTACACCACGATCAACGACGCACCGGTTGAAGCCGATCTCACCGGGTTGGGCAGTATTGCGGTCACCGGAGACCTCACCCGGGCGCGAGGTCTGGTGCGCGCCCTGCTCTGCTCGGCCGCCGTTCTCCACGCTGCCGACGATGTCGTCATCGCCGCCGCGTATCCGCCGCAACTTCGCGATCAGTGGGCGTGGCTGAAATGGCTACCGCACAATCGCGATCGCTCGCCCGGGGCGGTGGCAAATGGATCGGGGCCACCGTGCCTGCTGGCGGATTCCGCTCAGTCGCTGGCAACCATCCTCAGCCATGTCACGACACCCCGCCTCGAACTCCTCCAGCGCGCCGGACGGGCAATCGAGGAGGCGACGGCACCCCTCTCTCACATCATTCTCGTCGTCGACGGATATCAGCCGCGAGGGGACATCGGTCGCCTCGCAAGCCTCCGCGACATCATGTCCCTGGGAAGGGTCGCCAAGGTGACGGTTATCTCCATCATCGAGAGCCGCCAGGACGAACCCAGCACTGTCGATGCCCGGATCGACCTCGACGTCGACGGCAGCCTGAGGCTCGCGGAGACCGCTCCCGGTGGCTACCGAGTCCGTGTCCTCGCCGAATCGGCAGCAACACCGGTGTGTGAGGCCGTTGCCCGCTGCCTGGCCCCGCTGCGGCTCGAGGAGCGCCAGGAGGGAGGCGGCCGCGAGCTTGCGGAGACGGTCAAGCTCCTCGACCTCCTGGGACTGCAAACACCGTCGGCCGTGGATCCCCGAGAAAGTTGGCAACAGCGATCGCGACAGGATGTTCTCCGTGTGCCCATCGGTATACGCGGCGACGGGGAACCTCTGGTGCTCGACCTCAAGGAATCAGCCGTGGGCGGCATGGGCCCGCATGGCCTTGTCATCGGTGCCACCGGTTCGGGAAAGAGCGAACTGCTGCGCACGCTCGTCACCGGTCTGGCCGTCAGCCACTCCCCGGAGCTCCTGGGGTTTGTCTTTGTCGACTTCAAGGGTGGCGCCGCCTTCGCCGACCTCGCCGATCTCCCCCATGTCGCGGGGATGATCACCAACCTGCAGAACGATCTCTCCCGGATCGACCGCATGCACGCCGCGCTGGTCGGCGAGCAGGAGCGACGCCAGCGACTCCTGCGCGAGGGCGGGAACCTCGACGGCATCAAGGAATATCACGTGCGCCGGCTGCAACGACCGGAGCTGTCCCCAATGCCGTACCTGCTCATCGTCGTCGACGAATTCGGCGAACTTCTCGCCGCCCGCCCCGACTTCCTTGATCTCTTCATCGCCATCGGCCGGGTGGGTCGAAGCCTGGGCATGCACCTCCTCTTCGCCACCCAACGGCTCGACGAGGGACGCATCCGCGGCCTCGAGGGTCACCTCCGCTACCGCATCTGCCTGCGCACGTTCTCCGCTCAGGAGTCGCAGGCAGTTCTGGGAACACCCGATGCGTACAACCTGCCGCCGTTTCCCGGAGCCGGCTACTTCAAGGTCGACACCACGACATACTCGCGATTCAAGACGGCACTCATCAGCAGCCCATACCAGGAGGGCCGCAACGCCCACAGCGAACGTGCGCCGATCGCCCTGTTCGCCGGTATCACCCACAGCGCGATGTCGCGTCCCGGTGATGACGAGGAGTCGACGCGCGGCAGCGGTTTGCCCACCGAGATGGAGGCGGCCATCGACCGCCTCAACTCTCTGGGTCGCGACCTCATGCCCGCCATCCACCAGGTGTGGCTGCCGCCGCTTGCCGATTACATACCACTCGACGACGTACTTCGGCGCACCGGCTTCTCACCGCAAACCCCGCGACCGCTGGGACCGCTCCGCGTTCCCGTGGGGATGCTCGACCTCCCCACCCAGCAGGCCCAGGAGCCCTTCGTTCTCGACTTCTCGGCAACCGCCGGACACATGATGCTCGCGGGCGCACCGCAAACCGGGAAGAGCACGTTTCTGCGCACGCTCATCAGCAGCTTCGCCCTCACCCACTCCCCGGAGGAGGTGCAGTTCTACTGCATCGATCTCGGTGGCGGTGGCCTGCACGGGCTCGCCGGTCTCCCCCATGTTGGCTCGGTTGCGGGCAAGCTCGACAAGGATCGTCTGAGCCGGATCGTACGGCAGATGCACTCCGTCATCGAGGAGCGCGAGATCCTCTTCCGCAAGCACGCCATCGACACCATGGCGACATTCCGGCGCCGCCGTGCCAGCGGCGACCTGCCCGCGTCGATGCTCGGCGACGTGTTCCTTGTCATCGATAACTGGTCGGCGTTCAAGCAGGAATTCGAGGACGCCGATGCCGACGTCCAGCCCCTGCTGGCCACTGGACTGGGCTTCGGCGTCCATGTGATCATCGCCTCCTCGCGGTGGGCCGACATTCGCACCAACCTCAAGGACAACATCGGCGGCCGCTACGAGCTGCGGCTCAATGACCCCATGGACTCGGACATGCCCCGCGGTGCGGCCAAGACGCTGCCGGTGGGCGTCGCCGGGCGGGGACTCACCCCCCAGGTTCTGCAATTCCAGGCGGCTCTCCCGCGCATCGACGGCACGGAGGGCGTCTCCGATCTGACCGAGGGGGTCGATCAACTCGTGGCTGCCGTACGCAACCGCTGGTCGTCGTCACAGAACGCACCGCCGGTGAAACTGCTGCCACCGGTGCTCCGCCTCGAAGACCTACCGACGCCAGGTTCCGCAGGGCCGCCCGGCGTTCCCGTGGGAGTCGAGGAGTTCCGCCTCGAGCCTGTCTACCTCGATGTCTTCAGCACCGAGCCGCACTTCCTGCTCCTGGGCGACAGCGAGTGCGGGAAGACGAACTTCCTGCGCGCCTGGATGCATCAGATCTCCCTGCGCCACAGTTCTGAGGAGGTCCGGTTCGTCCTCATCGATTACCGTCGCACCCTGCTCGACATGGCAACAAGCGACCACGTCGTCAAGTACGCGGCCACCGGGCCCCAGGCCAAGGATGCCGTGGAAGCGGTGCGGCTCACTCTCACCGAGCGTCTGCCCCCGGCCGAGTTGACCAGGGACGAACTCATCAACCGCAGCTGGTGGAGCGGCCCCGAGGTCATCCTCATCGTCGACGACTACGACCTCGTCGTGACGCCGGCAGGCAATCCGGTGCAACCACTGGTGGAACTGCTTGCCCAGGGACGCGACCTCGGGTTCCACCTCGTGCTCTCGCGGCGGGTCGGCGGCATGGCCCGCAGCGCCTTTGAGGCGGTGCTGCAGCGGGTCAAGGAACTCGGTACACCCTCGCTGATCATGAGCGGCGACCCCGGCGAGGGACCCATCGTGGGCACCCAGAAAGCCCAACTCCAGCCCCCCGGGCGCGGCTACCTGGTCCGCCGCGGTCAGCGTACCGCCCTCGTCCAGACCGTCCGGGTCGACGCCACCGACTGACCAGTGGGCGCTGCGAACCAGTGGCGAGCCGGGGTGGGGGAATGAGCGGGGTCCCCACGCGGCCTGCCGCGTGGGGCGTATACGCTCTGGCACCCATGGCCAGCGTCCTTGTGACGGTGGTTGGCCCGCAGCGGCGGACCGATCTCACCGTTCCCGCCGATACACCCATCCTCGAGCTCATTCCCGAGATCGTCGACCTCTGTATCGACGCCGGGGCTCGCTCTCCGTCGGCCCGCTGGGCGGTCGGCAAGGTCGGCGACGAGCCGCTCACCGCCACCGAGACGCTCGCCGACCACGGCATCATTGACGGAGCTCTCATCTACGTCCGCGACATGACCTCCTCGACACCTCCGCCGGTGGCGGAACCACGACCTTCCCAGAACCCCGCCCAACCCACCGCGGCGCGGCGTGCGCCAGGACCGGCGGCGCCGCGGGGAAGGGTCTCGCCATCGGCGTCCTCGTCCTCCTCCGCGCCCGCCCATGCCGCGATTGCTCGCGACGGCGAGGGTCGACCTCTCGGCGCAACTGCTGCCGTTGGGAGCGAGGCCACGGGACTGCAGAAGGCATACGAACTCACCACCTCGGGTCTCGTGGTCTCCGCGGTACTGCTGACTGTGGTGCTCGTCGGGATGATCGTCCTCGGTGTCAACAACAGCTTCACCGGCACGGCCCTGCTCGCCGACGTCGTGATCCTCGCTGCGGTCACGTACGTGGTCTGGAACTACGGCATCGTCGCCACCATGGGCAAGCGACGAAACATTGCCTGGATGCGGAACCTTCGCCTGCCCCCTCGCCTGGCAGCGGCCAAATCCGAGACTGCCGTGGTGGGGACGCCGGACGCGTGGAAGCAGGAGCGTCTCGACAAGGTGACCACGCTCGCCGAGGAGTTCATCTATGACCTGGGGCGATTGCTCGCCGGACACAATCCGCCGCTCGAGTACGTTCTCCCCCCGGTCGCGGTGCAGTTGCGGGACATGGCAACGCCGTTCCTGCGCACCGGCGATCGGATGGTGCCGAACTTCAGCGACGTCCGCCTGACCGTGCAGTGGCCCAAGGATCAGCGCCGAGCCATCGCCGCCACCGCGGTGTTCCTCGACCAGTCAGCGCGGCAGACCGCACGCGGTCAGACCGTCAATCCACCACCGCGCCGGGTCACCGTGGAACTTCAGACCGACGCTGACGCAACGCGCATCGTGGAGGCTCGGGTGGCTTCGGACGACGGCCGACTGGCCTGACAGACGGCGCGCTCAGCGAGCCGCTAGTTCGGACGTCCGGGTCTCGGCGAGCGCGCCGCAACAGGTTTCCACGATCAGCCGGGTGACGGTGTAGGGATCGCAGTTGGCGTTGGGGCGACGATCCTCGATGTATCCCTTGCGGTCAATGGCAACCTGCCAGGGGATGCGGACCGAGGCCCCGCGGTCGGAGACGCCATAGAAGTACCGGTCGTGGGGCGCGGTCTCGTGCTGGCCGGTGAGGCGGGCCTCGATGCGATCGCCGTAGTGAGCGACGTGATGCTCGGCCCTAGTGCCGAGGGCCTCGCAGGCGGCCACCACAGCCTCGTAGGACTCCCGCATCGCTGCCGTCGAGAAATTGGTGTGGGCGCCGGCACCGTTCCAGTCGCCACGGACCGGCTTGGGATCGAGCGTCACCGAGATGTCGAACTCCTCTCCGATGCGGTTGAGCAGCCACCGGGCCAGCCAGAGCTGATCCGCAACCTCAACCGGACCGAGCGGACCCACCTGGAACTCCCACTGGCCGGGCATCACCTCGGCGTTGATGCCGGCGATCTCCAAACCCGCCTCCAGACAGGCGTCGAGGTGGGCCTCCGCGAGAGGACGGCCGTAGACGTCGTCGGAGCCGACGCCGCAGTAATACGGTCCCTGAGCACCGGGGTAGCCGGTGTGCTCGGGAAAGCCGAGGGGGCGGCTGCCACGAAACATGGTGTATTCCTGCTCGATCCCGAACCACGGCTGCTGGTCCTTGAACCTCTGCGCGACGGCGACCAGCTGGGAGCGGGTGTTGGTGGGATGAGGGGTCATGTCAGTGAGCAGGACCTCACACATGACCAGGACATTGTCCTCACCGTGGATCGGATCGGGGCAGGAGAAGACGGGCTGGAGGACGCAGTCAGAGGCCTTGCCCGGCGCCTGGTTGGTGCTCGAACCATCGAACGCCCAGATGGGGAGGTCCTTGGTGTTCTTGACGATCTTCGTCTTGGAACGGAGCAGTGGCGTCGGCTCGGTGCCGTCGATCCAGATGTACTCGGCCTTGCTTGTCATGCCGTCTCCATGAGATGTCGGACGATCGAGCCACCGCGACCTCGCTGCTCGGGAGCGTAGCGTTTCCCATGGAGAGGACGCCCTGTGCGGAGCGCACAGAAGGCCCGGGCGATCGTTGGGCCCCCGGTGACACGGTGGCCTTGTCTCTACGCGGGCGCCTTGATCCCGTTGACCTTGGACCTTGCCGCGTCCTGATCATTGAAGTACCCGGAATTGATCTCGGTGAACGCCACCTGCCCGGGGGGCACGTCCTCCTCCGCGAAGATGGCGTCGACTGGGCAGGGGTCGACACAGGCGCCGCAGTCGATGCACTCGTCGGGATCGATGTAGACCATGCGGTCGGCGTCGACTTCGTGGATGCAATCGACCGGGCAGACCTCGATGCACGACTTGTCCTTGAGGTCGATGCAGGTCTCAGTGACAACATAGGTCATGGCGTTGCGGAGTCTACCAAGGGCGTGCGTCGCGACCTCCGTGACGCGGCTGGTCGCGACGGATGCCGGCTTCGGGCACGCCCGCCTGTTCCGTTGCCAACCCCCACTCCATGGCGGCTCGGCTGCATTTCAAGAGAGCGGGCCTCTCCACGAAGGCAGACGGCCCTCCGCCGGCACGCGTCGCACCCATCCGCTCCGGGCGGCATCGGCCTCTGCACATCAGGGAGTGACGGTGACGGTTAGTCACCTGTCAAGGCCGTGAGCACCGAATCCAGATAGGCCTGGCGAGCAGATCCCCGCGGCACCGCGCGCGGCGCGGTCCGGGCGAGTTGGGCGTGACCGAGATAGGTGGTGTACGCCAACAACGCCCGACGTCCGGCCTCTTGATCGTCGAAGTCCATCTCCCGGAACAACCGGGTGAGATAGCTGATTCGCCGCTCGGTAACGCGGCATAAGATCGGCGCAACCATCGGGTCGTCGGCCGAAGCGAGGAGCGCCAGTTCCACGGCCTGCGGCCCAGCGTGACCCATAACGGCGTGGAGCAGGGTCCGCAGGCGTTCCACCGCCCCGCTGTGGCGCTCGACCTCGGCGATCACCATCTCGGTGTGCTCGCGTTCCCAGCGTTGCAGAGTGGCCTCGACCAGAGCGGCTCGGTTGGCAAAGTGCCAGTAGCCGCTGCCCTTGGTGGCACCCAGCCGGGCCGCCAGCGGCTCGATGGCCACGGCGGCCATCCCGCCTTCGGCGAGCGCGACCAGGCCGGCGGCCGTCCAGTCGTCGCGGCTCAGCCTGGTACGCGCGACTGTCTGCACGGTCCGCATGCTACCGTACGCCTGATAACCGTACGGTACAGTACGGAGGCCCGCCGTGATCCGCAACGTCCACCAGCGGGAGTTCGCTGTCGACCCGGCTCTGTTGGCCGATCTCCTCGACCACGTCGCGGAGCCCGGAAACAAGCTTTGGCCAAGCCCGACCTGGCCGCCCCTGCGACTGGACCGGCCGCTCGCCGCCGGCGCTATCGGCGGCCACGGCCCCATCCGCTACGCGGTGCAGAGCTACCGGCCGGGAGCGCAGGTGGTGTTCCGGTTTGACCCATCGATGTGGCTGGTTGGCACCCACAGCCTCGAGGTACTCCCCGGCTCCGGGCCAGGGCGCGCCGTCCTCCGCCACGAGATCACCGGCCAACTCATCGGCAGGGGCCGGCTGATCTGGCCGCTGGTCATCCGCTGGCTGCACGACCCCCTCGTGGAGGACCTGCTCGACCGCGCAGCGATGGCCGTCGGCCGGCCCCCGGCGAGGCCGGCGCGCTGGTCGTGGTGGGTTCGGAGGCTGCGGGCCAGGAAGCCTCGGCAGAGAGCGCGAACGAGGCCGCTTGCACCCACCGGGAGATGAGCCGACGCTGAGCAATGTGGTGTTGGCAACGGAACAGGCGGGCGTGCCCAAAGCCGGCACGCGGCGCGACCAGCCGCGGCACTGGTACCGACTAGTGTCCCCAGCGCTCCGGTGTCAGGTGGCGAATGATCTCCTCACCGCGCTCGCCGGTGCGGATGCGCACCGCCTCCTCGACGGCGAGGACGAAGATCTTGCCATCGCCAATCTCGCCGGAATGCGCGGCCTGAGAGATAGCATCGAGCACGGCACCGACCATGCTGTCGGCGACGATGGCCTCAACCTTGACCTTGCGTTGCAGTGAGATGTTGACCCGGGTGCCACGATACTGCTCAGTGTAGCCACGCTGAGTGCCACAACCGAGCACCTCGGTGACGGTGAGCCCCGATCCCCCGAGCGCATCGAGAGCGTCCTGCACCGCCTGCAGCTTGTCGGGCCGGATGATCGCCTCTACCTTCTTCACGCTCCTCTCTCCGTGGGGACCTTCTCAGGCTCGGAATCTTCTTTGATGCTGACGTCCGGCGGAACCGCCTTGCTGCGAGCCACCTCGGTGAGAGCATCGGGATGGACGTAGGCACCGCCGGGAACCGGCATGAACTGTTCGGGGTAGCCCCACATACCGTGCTCGCTGATGTCGAGCCCATCGATCTCGTGCCTCTCACTGACACGCAACCCGACGGTCTTCTTGATGACCCAGAAGATGGCGAAGGAGAGGATGAAGACAGTGGTGAAGGACGCACCAACAGCAGCGGCTTGGGCGCCGAGCTGCTTGAAACTGCCGGTGTAGAAGAGGCCACCCTGGCCCACGGTGTTGAACTTGGCCAGTGCCGGATCGGTGAAGAGGCCACAGGCAAGCGTGCCCCAGATGCCGGCCAGCCCGTGGGCGGAGAGTGCACCGACGGGATCGTCGATCCACTTGTCGATGAGGATGACACCGAAGACGACGATGCATCCGGCCACCCCACCGATGATGATCGCTGCCCAGGGCTGCACGTACCCAGAGGGGGCGGTGATGGCAACCAGTGCCGCGATGGCACCGTTGCCGATCATGCCGACATCGAGCGACCGCCACTTCATGTACACGCAGCCCATGGCGGCGAGCGCTCCGGCAGCGGCGGCGAGGTTGGTGGTGATGACGATATCGGCGAAGTGCAGGCCCGTGGCATTCAGCGTCGAACCGGGGTTGAAGCCGAACCAACCGAACCAGAGGATGATCACTCCGAGCTGGGCTAGCGGCATGCTGTGCCCGGGAATCGCGTTAGGCTTCTTGTCCTTCCCGTACTTGCCAATGCGCGGCCCGAGGAGCAACAGCCCGGCGAAGCCGGCGGTGGCACCGGTGAGATGGACGACGGTGGAACCGGCAAAGTCCTGGGCGCCCAGGTTGGACATCAGCCAGCCGCCGCCGAAGAGCCAGTGGCTGATCATTGGGTAGATGAACGCGCTGAAGGGAATGCCAAAGAGGATGTACACGCGGAACTTGGTCCGCTCCAGCATCGTGCCCCAGACGATGGCCAGGGAGACGGCGCAGAAGACGAACTCGAAGAAGAACTTTGCCGCCGCGGGCGTGGTGGAAACGGCGAGTGAGGGCAGATCCATGCCCCGCCCGGGCAGGAACTGGGGAGCGAAACCAGTGAAGCCGAGAATGTTGTTCAGCCAGCCATTGGCGGCACCGAATGCAAACGCGAATCCGCAGGCCCAATAGCTGATGGAACTCACCGAGAGGTTGACGACGATCTTGGCCATCACGGTGCCAACGTTCTTCATCCGCACGAAGCCCACCTCGAGCAGGGCAAAGCCGGCCTGCATGAAGAGAACGAGGACCGCCGCGACAACGACCCAGACGGTGTCGGCCGCAACGCCGGCGGCCTGGGTGGCAGTCTGGTCGTCGGCGAGGACAACCGTGGGGATCAGGGCCACGGCGGCCAGGCTGGCTCCGAGACGTAGGCGGGTGAGGCGGCGCAAGGGCTCTCCTCCGAGCGGGATGGGTCGGTTGCCTGCCGACTTTAGGCCCCACCTGTGACTTCCTCTATGCGCCCCTAGACCAGATTGTTTGGTCTCCCATTTGGGCGCTCCGCACAGATCCTCACCCTGTCGCAGCGAGGACCTCGCGGATCCGCAGGCAGAGTTGGAGATTGAGCCGGGTGACAGCGTCGTCGAGGTCGATCCCGGCAATCTCCTCGACGCGGCGCAGGCGATAGAGGACGGTATTGCGATGGACATGAAGCCCCGCCGCCGCCTCGGTGGGGGATCCATGACTGCGGAAGAAGGCGTCGAGAGTCCGCAGCAGTTCGCCCCCTCCCCGCTCCTGGTCGTACGTCTGCAGAGTACCGAGCTGCTCCCGGAAAAAGTCGTGGAGCTCATTGTGCTGAGCGACGGCGAAGAGGAGGCGATGGAGCCCAAGGTCGGCAAAGCTCGTCACCGGGCTGGCCCCGGCGAGACGCGACCCCATGGAGATCGCTTGCTCGGCCTCGCGGTGGGAGGCGCGAAGGCCAGCAAGCCCGGACTTGGCGCGGCCCACACCCGCAGCGAGCGCGACTCCACTCATCGCAGCCTCACACTCGCGGCCGAGCTCTTCGGCGGCACGGCGGATGTCCGGTATCCCCATGGCAACCACGACGACCGCGCTGTGGTGCCCGGCGACGAGGGCATCGGCCTCGCGCCGGGCGGCCCAGCGCTGAGCCGCGCGCACCCCCACGTCCGGCCACGCCTCGGGAGCGGCGCCGTTCAGTGAGCGGACGACGATCACGTGCCCGTCGGCGTTCAGGTCGAGGCCGGCACGACGAGCCCGTTCGGTCATCGCCGCCTCAGAGGCGTAGCTCCCGCTGAGGAGGGACGCGAGGACCTCACCCTCGAGGTCCTCGCGCACCGCGGTCACAGCGCGCTCGCGGTCGAGCTCGATAGCGCAGGCCGAGGCGGCTCGCGACGTCGCCAGTCGTGGGACCTGGCCGAGCAGCGCATTCTCACCGAGCACCGAGACGAATCCGCCGACCCCCGACCGCAGAGGGATGGGTGCGACCAGACGGCCCAGGCCGCGATCGCCGACGGCGAACTCGCGGACGGGAGGGTTGGCGGCAAGGGAGACACCGGTGTCGGCGAAGCGGCGAATGGCGGGGAGCGACTCCCGCCAGGGGTCGGAGGGGGCGAACTGGGGTATGGCTCCAGCGCAATGGAGGACCGCGCCCTCGGCGTCTTGGAGTGCTGCGGGGAGATCGCAGATCTCGGCTAGTCGGTCGAGGATGGCCGCCGCGCCGGCCCCCCCCAGGGCAAGTTCCATGAGCTCGGTCTGGAGTTCCTGGGCACGGTCGTGCAACTCTGTGCGCTGGTCGAGGATGAAGCGAATGGTGTTCTGCTGCACCTCGGCAATGGCCGTGTCGCCTGGCAGCCGCAGCAGCGGCAGCATGAGCCGATCAGCGAGTTCGATGCTCTTGGGCGGAGCATCGCCGAGCACCACAACGGCGACGCCACGCTTTTCCGCGAAGGCGTCGATGACCTTGGTGAGGTCGAGGCGCTCGTCGAGTAGCTTGATGGAACGCACCGCGATAAATGCGATCTCTCCGCCCTTGATGGCGTCGAACGCCGGTGGGCGGGTGCGCAGCGACGTGGCCCACTCCACCCGCCGCTCGAGTCCAGCACCGCCGCCGAGAAGCTCGGTGTTGCCCGGCAACGGGCCACGCCAAACATCCTTGACGGTGATCATGGCTCGTGCATTCCTGTCATCTGTGACAGCAACTTGTCAGGCGCGCTCGAGGTACTGCTCGAGTTCCCACGGCGTCACCTGAGCCCGATACTCGCGCCACTCCAGCTGCTTGGCCTCGAGGAAACGCTCGGCGAGGTGGTCACCGAGAGTGTCGCGCACGATGTCGTCGGCCTCGAAGGCGCTGATGGCATCTTTGAAATTGTCGGGGAGGACCCCGACGCGGCGACGCTCGAGCTCGACATCATCGAATCCGTACAGCGCCTCCTCCACCGGCGGCGGCAGAGGCAGGCGGCGCTCGATCCCGTCGAGCCCGCAGCGAAGCATCACCGCGGCCGCCAGGTAGGGGTTGCACGAGGGGTCGGGACTGCGCAGCTCGATGCGGGTTGCGTCCTCCCGTCCCACATGGGGAACCCGGATCAGCGCACCGCGATTGGTGCGTGCCCAGGACACGAAGATGGGGGCCTCGAAGCCACGCACCAGACGCTTGTACGAGTTGATGAGCGGCGCCAGCACCAGACACATACCGGCAGCGTGGTGCAGCTGCCCAGCGACGAAGTGCTTGGCAACATCAGAGAGTCCGTAGTCGTCGCCGCCGGCGAAGGCATTGCGCCCGTCGCCAGTCCGAGCGAGGGACTGATGGACGTGCATTCCGCTCCCCGGCTGACCGTGAAAGGGCTTGGGCATGAAGCTGGCGAGGAGGCCGTGCTGCTGGGCGACCGCCTTCAACGTAAACCGGAAGGTGGCGATGCCGTCGGCAGCACGGAGAGCATCAGCGTGACCGAGGTCGATCTCGTGCTGGCCGGCGGCCACCTCGTGGTGAAGGGTGTTCACCTCGATGCCAAGCCCGCGGGCCGCCTCGGCCATGGCCTGGCGCACCGCGACGCTGCGGTCGGTGTTGAAGTCGAAGTAGCCGCTCTTGTCGTGGGGCAGCGGCGCCAAGCCACCACCAGCGTCGCGCTGCAGCAGATAGAACTCGATTTCGGGGCCAAGACGGTAGTCGAAGCCGAGCCGGGCAGCATGCTCTATGGCGCGGGCCAGCGCCCGTCGCGGGTCTCCCGGGTAGGGTTCGCCCTGCGGCGTCGTCACCCAGCAGATGAGCCGTGCTGTGGGCGTGGCCATCCAGGGCAGGACGGCGAAGGTGCCAGGGTCGGGCACCAGGTACATGTCCGATTCCGCGGTACGAGCGAGGGACTCGAGCGAGGAGCCGTCAAACCACACGCCGTGCTCGAGGGCATCACCAATCTGGTCGGCAGGGATGGTCACGGTCTTCATCGCACCCATGACGTCGGTGAACTGAAGATCGATGTAGGCCGCCCCAGCCCGGTCCACGGCGCTGAGGACCTCGTTGGTTGTCTTCGCGGTCGCGGGAGTCATACAGGCCTCCTCTTGTATCGTCCGCACAAGCATAGAGCCTTGCACAGGGTCAGGCGCCTCGTCCATGTGCGGGAGCGCCTGGACCGCCAGCAAATCCTGGTGCGCGGCGCCCTAGCCCTGGCCCAGAGTTGGACCATCACACCGTCGCGGTCGACCCTAGAATCGGCCCCATGGAAGCGGACGTTGCCGTCATCGGCTTGGGAGCCATGGGGGCGATGGCGATGTGGCGTCTGGCCGAACGGGGTGCCTCGGTGGTCGGGTTTGACCAATTCGACCCGCCTCACGCCCGGGGCTCGAGTCACGGCGAGAGTCGCATCTTTCGGCTGTCGGCATACGACGGGCCCTTCTACGTCCCCCTCGCCACAGCGGCCAATCGCCTCTGGGACGAACTTGGCAGTGAGGCCGGCATGCCGCTACTGGTGCGCACCGGCCTCTTGGAGATCGACCGTGTGGGTGATTCCCTCGGGGAGATAGCACGCGCCGGACTGCGGAAGCACAGGGTGCCATTCGAAGAGTTCCCCAGCTCCGAGGCCAGGAGCCGGTTTGCGGCTCGTCACTTTGCAGCCGACGAACGCTGCCTGGTCGACCCTGCCGGCGGGTTCGTTCGGCCCGAACTTGCCATCAGCTCGGCCCTGGCGTTGGCCGAGGCGCGGGGTGCCACGATTCGTCGCAACACTCGAGTCGACGCAGTCAGCGGCAACACCAAGCACGCCGAGATCCGGGCCGGCAACGACGTGTACACGGTTCGCCATGTGATCAACGCCACCGGCGGGTGGATTGGTGATTTGCTCCCCGGCCTGCGCCCCCACGTCCAGGTTGAGCGCCGGGTTCAGGTGTGGTTGGAGATCGTCGAACCCGAACTCTTCACTCCAGACAACTTCCCGGTATTCATCCATCGGCTAGCTGAGAATCGCAGCACCTATGGGTTCCCATCGCTGGACGGACGCACTGTCAAGATCGGCGCTCATCACGAGGGAGCGGTCAGCGCCCATCCCGATGACATCGATCGACGCGTCACACCCGCCGATGCCGATGCGGTGGTGAACTACGCCATCAACCATCTGCTCGGGGTCACTTCTCATGTCGTCCGCACCGCGCTGTGCTTCTACCCCAGTGCCACTGACGGACACTTCGTGGTGGGTCAGCTCCCCGGCCAACCATGGCAAACCATTATTGGTGCGACGTCCGGTCACGGATTCAAGTTCGCCACGGCACTGGGCGACATCGCGGCGGATCTGGGTCTGCGCGGGGAAACCGATCTGCCCATCGACCGCTTTCGGCCCGACCGTTTGCTGGCATAGCCGCCGTGGGGTCAGGCTCCCGAGCGACGTCCTCCGACGACAGCGACGATGAGCGCGATGACCGCGAGCAGGAGTAGCAGGTGGATGAAGGCTGCGGTGACATGAACGATGACCACGCCAATCAGCCAGAGCACCACGAGGACCACGACAACCGCCCAGAGAAGAGATGCCACGACTAGCCTCCGATCGCCGAGGTGAATGAGGAAGATCGATTCCCGATCATATTGCCTGTGGCCCTGCCGCGCGCCGTCGCGCGGGCGGTCGGTTATCGAGTCAGCCGGTTTCACAGCCCCGCCTGGCCCAGCAAAGCCTGCGCTCCCAGCGCCGCGAGCAGGGTGAGCGGCACCAGTACCACGCCGACGGCGGAATACCTCAGTGGGGACGGGTCCTCTCCGACCGCTCGAGCAGCCCGGTACCAGATCAGCGCCGCCAGCGACCCCGTCATCGCCAGGTTGGGTCCCAGGTCGAGACCCAGCAGGAGGCTGCGCGCATGCGGCGGAGACGGAGTACTGAGCAGAACCGCGGCGGGAAGGTTGTTGATGAGAACGGTCAGGATCGCGGCCACCACGGCAGTGAGGATGGATCCGCATCGGGACATCAATTGCCCCGGTAGCAACCAACGCCGGGCAATGGTCCCCATGCCCACCGCCAGCGCGAAAATCGCAGCAAGACTCAGCGGATCGATGATGTCCCATACCTCCCGAGGGCGCACGCGGCGGCGAAGGAGAGCGACCGCCACAAGCGACAACCCAACGAGGAACACGGGAACCGCCGCATCCACGAGAACGATGACGAGCACCAGAGCCACACCGGCGCCCGCCGACCCCAGCCAGCCCGGACGCCGCGGCGGTGCCTCAGAAACCTCACGCTGGCCGTTGCCGTGGTCGCGCAGCAGGACACCCACCACGACGGTCGTCACGATGACCGCGGCGATCCACGCCGGCAGCATGCGCAGGGCGAAGGAAGCGCCGTTGGCATGCTCGCGGGAGAGGACGAGCAGATTGGTGAGGTTGCTTCCCGGCAGAAGCAGGGACGCACTGTTCGACATGAAGACGCAGCCGTAGAGGAGCCGGTTGCGACCTGCGCCCCGGCGACGTGCGACGTGAACGAGGACGGGCGTGAGAAAGGCGACCGACGTGTCGAGGTTGAGAAACACGGTGACGACAGCAACCAGGAGCATCGATGCCACGTACAGAACAATGTCGCCGCCGGGAAGCCGGTCGAGCAAACCGGCGGCCCACTCGAAGAGGCCGTCGTCATTCGCCACCAGGCCAATGGCGAGGAGGCCGGCAACGAGGACGAAGGGAGGCCAGCTCTGAGAGGCCGCATCGGCAGCCGCTCCCCCGCCGAGCGCCACCGCCAGGCCGAGAGCCACAACCCCAATGGCACAGAGGCCGATGCGCAGTCTCGCCGGACCAGTCACAACCTCGACGATCCCTCTAGGAAACCACCCGGGTACGGCAGATCTCCGCGTACACGGCACTGCTCGGCTTGGGCGTTCGCGTGAGCGTCTCCCTATCCACGGCCACCAGCCCGAACTTCTGTGAGTAGCCGGGAAGCCACTCGAAATTATCGAATCCCGTCCAGTACAGATACCCGCGCACGTCCACTCCCTCCTCACGCGCCCGGACGACAGCGCGGAGGTGGTCAACGATGTACTGGGCGCGCAGTTCGTCATGATTGTCAGCGACGCCACTCTCGGTGATGAGGATCGGCAATCCAAATTCCGCCCAGAGGCTGGTGAGTGCGCGCTGTAAACCCTCGGGCTGCACCGGGGATCCGAACGTGGTGTACACGGCGCCGTCGAACGGGACGGTGCGCGCCATCAGCGTTCCCGTCGATCGCGGGTCAAAAACGACCTGGTCCTCGCAGTAGTAGTTGAGACCAATGAAATCCAGGGACTCGGCTGCCCCGGCAACGGATTCGCCGCGACCCACGGGCCAGAGCATCCGCCCGCGGGCCAGGGACTGGAGCATCCAGCGGTTGAAGATGAAGTCGGGAAGCCGCGCTGCCAGCGCATTGAGCGGGCTCCCGGGCGCGCCACGCAGGCGTCTCTCGTGCGTTGCCAGCCCAACCAGCGCCTGCCGTCCGTGTTGCGCCGCCACCGTGTGCAGAGCGGTGGACGCGGCGACATGCATGCGGAGCATAGCGCGGCTCGCCGCCAGCGCGAGGCCGGTCGACCGCTGGTGGGGCGGAAAGTAGCCCTCGTTGTACGCGAAGTGACAGAGAACATTGGGCTCGTTCACCGTCACCCACCAGCGCACACCCGCGCCCAGTGCCACGGCACATGCTGCCGCGAATCGCGCGAAGAGGCGCGGCGCATCGGGAGCGAGCAATCCACCGCGGTCGGCGAGCCACACCGGAAGCGTGAAGTGCTGCAGCGTCACCACCGGCTCCATGCCAAGGCGATGACAGGTGGCAATGACATCGGCGTAATGGGCGAGCGCGGCGGGATCGAAACAGCCCGGCTGGGGCTCGACCCGCGACCACTCGATGGAGAAGCGTTGGGCGTTCTGATGCAGGGACGCGAGCAGTTCGAGGTCCTCGCGGTAGCGGTGGAAGTGGTCGATGGCGACCCTCGCGGAACTGCCGTCCAGAATGCGCTCGGGCTCCTCCTCCTCCATGCGCATCCAGTCGTTCCACAGGCCGCCCTCCACCTGATGAGCGGCGCTCGCCGAGCCGAGCAGGAAGTCGTCGGGGAGTCGCGCCATCAGGTCTGCGTGGCGGCACTGGGGCGGAGGACGAATCGGGTCACCGCACCCTCATGGCGTTCCTCGACCACCTCGATTCCGGACTTCGCAGTCCAGGCGCGCACCATGAAGGCGTGCTCGGCGATCGACGAGGAGACCTCGAGGACGCCTCCCACGGCCAGGTCGGCGACGGCACGACGGACCCGCCCGAGGGCGTTGTCACCACATTCCTCCTCGGTGCGCGCGAGGTCGAGACGGATGATCTCCACGTCCGCCACTCTAGCGACGGCCCGCAGCCCGATGGCTATTGCGCCTCAGGCCCCGAGATCCGGGAAGCCGAGCTGCGTTGCCGAACTCCCCACGAAAAGTGACTGCGCAGCGGCACCGGGACGAGCCATGGCGAGTTCCAGGCCCTGCCAGCGGTTGAGCACGTCGGCGACCGTGAGGCCGCCGGCGACGCCGCCCTGGCGGCGCTCACGCAGGGCCCGCTGCGTCTGCATCGCGAAGTCGGAATGGGCGACCTTGGTGGGGATTGGATCTGCAAAGGGCACGTGGTGGACACCGTGCCAGCGCGCCGCACCCTGGGGTACGCGGACGCGCAGTCCGGTATTTCCCGACGGGAGGGCAGTCCGTTCCACCCAGACAAACGAGCGGGCCGCGGCGATAAGCGCCATGCGACCGCGGTGCCAGGCCGGATCGCTGAGTCCAGCCTCAGGATTCAGATACCAGCCGTGGTCGCGGGTGCCGCCCTCGCGGTAGCGGCCACCGATCGCGAGATTGCGGCGTGGCGTCCAGCCGTCATGGTCGCGCTCGCCAAGGCGGTGGAGACGCTCGGGGGCCGGCAGGAGGAGATGGGCCATTGTTCGCGCTAGGCGCCGACCCCCGCGGTGACCGGCTTCTCCACCGGGACGCCGACGGAGTTGCCCCACTCACTCCAGGACCCGTCGTAGTTCTGAACGGTGGGGAAGCCGAGCAGATAGCTGAGCACGAACCAGGTGTGCGACGAGCGCTCGCCGATGCGGCAATACGCGATCACCGGCGTATCTCCGGTGACACCCTTCGCCGCATAGAGCGAGCGCAGTTCCTCGGTCGTCTTAAAGGTGTCATCGTCGTTGATCGCCTGCGCCCAGGGGATATTCGCGGCTCCGGGGATGTGACCGCTGCGCTGGGCGCCCTCATTGGAATACTCCGGAGGTGCGCTGATCTCGCCGTTGAACTCGGCGGGGCTGCGCACATCGACAAGCTGGAGATTGCCGTCCTCGACGGCCTTGCGGACGTCGGGCAAGAAGGTGCGCAGCTCGGGGTTGCTCCCGCCGGCGTGGTAGTTGGTCGCGGCGAAGCTCGGCACCGCGTCGGTCACCGGATTCCCCTCCTCGATCCACTTGCGACGGCCGCCATTGAGCAGGCGGACATCCTCGTGGCCGTGGATCTTGAACACCCAGACCGCGAACGCGGCGAACCAATTCCGCATGTCGCCATAGAGCACGATGGTGGTGTCGCGCTCGACGCCGTGGCGGCTCAGGAGTGCCTCGAACTGGTCGCGGGAGATGATGTCGCGGCGAACCGTGTCGTTGATGTCGGTCTTCCAATTGACAAGGGCACTGTTGGGCGCGTGGCCCAGTTCATATGCGGCTGACGGGTCCCAGTCGACCTCGAGGACCCGCACTCTGGTGTCGTCGAGATGTTGGGCAAGCCACTCGGTGGTGACAACTGCCTCGGGATGCGCGTAGTCGGACATGGTGCCCTCCCAATTGGAGTAGAGCCTGCTGGCGGGGGAAACCCGACGACTCTACTCAACTTTGGGAGAAATTCCGACTCTGCTGGTCGGGATCCTCCGGACCGAGGCCCACCGCGGCCACAATGGGCGAGTGAACATCGAGAACATGGCCGATCGCGGTCCTCATCCCGTCCCCGGCATCGTCGAGGTGGTGACCCGCGAGCCGCTGGTTCTGCGCCGCCGCACCGAGTTGGGTGAGCGCGTCGACGACCTCCGGGAGCGCCATCCCTGGCTGCTCCCGGCGGTTCTCGTGGTGCTGCTCCTCCTGGGCGCGACCCTAGGTCGCCGAATCCGCTGATCGCCCTCGGCTGGATCCGCGACGAGGGGAGCTGGGCGCGGGCAGTTTCTCCGCCGGCTCCGGGGGGCCGACGACCGCCACGTCGACGGCCGGCGGATGCTCGACGGCTGCAAAGATATCGATGAAGAGCACCTCGAGGGTGAGGCGGGGGTTGGAGTAGGCAGCAATGTCCGACGCGGCCTGCAACACGGCGCCGAGGATCTCACCGGCTCGTCCCGGGCTCAATGCTGCCGCCCATCCCTCGAGCGCAGGACGGTGCGAGGTCCAGCGGGCCAGCTCCGGGGCACCCGCGGCATAGCAGGCGGCATCGCGACAGAACGAACCCCACACCGCGAGCTGGACGAGGAGACGCTCCCGCGCATCTGCGCCACCACCGCTTCCCGCCAGCTCGCCGGCGGCGGCAATGGCGGCGGTGAGCCCCCCACCGCCGACAGCGAGGAAGCGATTCAACGAGGCGAGCTCACGGCGCAGGGTGTCGGGATCATCAGCGAGGCGGCGCGCGTGTCCCGGGCGGCCCGCGGCGAGGCGCGCACAGATCTCCGCATTCTCCGCACCGGTCGTGGCGAGCCACCCGGCAATCTCAGTCTCCGGAACCGGACCGAGGCTGATCTGCTCGCAGCGCGAGAGGATGGTCTGAGGCAGCCGCTCCGGAGAGGCTGCGGTGAGCAGCAGATGAGTCCCGGGCGGCGGTTCCTCGATGCTCTTCAGGAGGCAGTTCGCCGCCTGGTCGGTGAGCCTCTCGGCACGAGCGAGAATGGCGACGCGCGAACCGGCCGCATAGGCGCGCAGCGCGAGAAAGCGCTGCAGACTGTCGTGATCACCACCGGCACGCACCCGGTCGATGCCGATGCGCTCACCGTCACCGTCCTCCACCCAGAGGTCGGGATGGGTGTTGAGCGGACCGGGCCACGCGTGACGGCGGAGCATGAGATCGGCGACACCGAGGGCCATGCACGTCTTGCCGACACTCTCCGGACCGCTGAGCAGTAGCGCATGACCAAGCGTGCCCTCGGCGGTGCGACGGCGGAGTCGAGCGACGGCGGCGGCGTGACCGAGAACGCTATCGAGGGACATCAGCGCGAGTCTAGGCACACATCGGGGCCGCTGCCCGGGCGCAACCAGCACAATGCGGCGGATATGGACTCTCCGGCCACCGGTTTGATGGCCCGTATCCGTCGACCGCTACGCGGCGACGTTTCCTGGAACTGGGTCGACGTTGCCCTCTTCCTCGTCCTCGCCTTCCTGGCGGTCAGCGTGGTGGGTTTCTTCGCTGTGGCGGGGATTCCCCGCCTGCTCGCCATATTCTCCTTTTCCGATGAGGCGCGACAGGCGTACGCCTCGCTCCTCGAGGAAGCGACTTTCTACGCGACTGCGATCGCCGTTCTCCTCGTGGTCCTGCGCTCGCGGCACGGTGCCGGCACAGGTGCCCTGGGCTGGCGACGGGTACGCTGGTTCTGGATTCCCGCCGCGGTTGTCGGTGGCTTGGTGAGCTTCAAGGTCGTGGATGTCGCGGCAACCTGGATTCAGCAACTCTTTCCCGGTGCGCAGAACGGCCAGATCCCCGCCGTGCAGCAGAGCTTTGGCCATCTCCTGGTGGTGGGCCTTCTGGTCGTCAGCATCATCGCTCCGATCGCCGAGGAAACCGTCTTCCGCGGCTTCATCTACGCCTGGATGCGACGCCACCTGAACGTTCCGTTCTCAGCGGTTCTCTCTGGAGCGTTCTTCGCCCTCCTCCACTTCCAGCCGATCATCTTCGTCCCCCTACTCCTTCTCGGTGTGGTGCTGGCGCTCATCTATGAGTACTCGGGATCGATCGTGCCGGGGATCATCGTGCACGGCGTTTTCAACGCCATCGAGATCGCCCTCATCCTGCACTGACCGAGTTGACCGGCGAGGAGGCCCAGACCTCCCCGCCGGCGCGGGGATCAACTGCTGACGGTCTCGGCGGCCTTGGACTCGGCGGCTGCGCCCTCGAGCACAGCCTCCTTCGCCTCGGCAAGCTGGTACTCCACTTCGATCTTGATCCTCTCGCTGACGAGGAGCCCTCCCCCACCGAGCGGGACATTCCATTTCAGATCCCAGTCGGTGCGGTTGATGGTTCCGGTGAGAGAACCTCCAGCCTTGGTGTTGCCGTACGGGTCGGTGGCGCTGCCGGCATGCTCGTAGTCGAGAACCACGTCCTTGGTCACGCCCTTGATGGTCAGTGCGCCTGTCACCTTGTAGGTGTCGTCGTCGCCCTTCTCCACCTGCTTCAGGTCGAAGGTGATCGTGGGATATTTCTCAACCTCGAAGAAGTCGCCGGTGCGGAGGTGGCCATCGCGCTGCTCGTTGCCGGTGTCGATACTGGCCACGTCGATGGTGGCCCGGCCGCTTGCGGTGGTGGGGTCGTTCGGGTCCAGGTCGATCTCACCGTCGAAT
Organism: Candidatus Dormibacteria bacterium; assembly: GCA_051002895.1. GTDB lineage: Bacteria > Chloroflexota > Dormibacteria > Aeolococcales > Aeolococcaceae > JBPCLW01. The sequence goes on from JBPCLW010000022.1 coordinate 41,856, forward strand.
TTCTTGAACTGGCCGCGGACGGTGGAGAGCCCGAGGTGCTTGGCGCTGAAGCCGACGGTGGAGTGGGCGGGGTCAATGGTCCAGGACATTCCGGACTCCTTTGCCGGACGAGCCTCCGGAGGGCGCCGACGGGGGCCGACCAGCGCATTACATCTCATTGTGCTTTAGCTTGTCAAGTGATATGCTTGGTCAAGTCCCACAAGGAGGAGGCAGGGAGACGCCGATGGACACGACCTACTGCCCCGTGCATGCAGCGATCTCGGTGCTTCAGGAGAAGTGGACGATGCACATCGTCCGAGCGCTGCTCCCCGGCCCGCTGGGCTTCAACGAGTTGGGCCGGGCGGTCGGCGGCTGCAACTCGGCAACGCTGAGCGCACGGCTCGACCGGCTCGTCGACCTCGGACTGTTGGAGCGCACCGTGCACTCGCAGATGCCGCCGCGCACGTCCTACAAGCTCTCCGCCGCAGGGGTGGGGCTGCAGAGCGTGATCAATGCCATCGATGGCTGGGCGCGATCGAACCTTTCGGAGGAGACCGTCGAGCAATCCCGCTGCGCCGCGGCCGAGGCCTGAACTCAGGCTGCGTCATCGAGGGGAGACCACTAGGCCTCCGATGCCTGGGGCGCCCGTTCGGAGTCGTCGGGGATGGGCGGCTTCTCCCTCTCGCCGGGGTACTCCAGGAAGAGACGCTTCTTCCAGACGAGGTAGCCGCAGATGGCAAGGTTGACAACCAGCCCTCCGGCTTTGAAGGGACTGATGTGGTGAATGACCTCGGTGATCTCCAGCGGCAGGAAGGCAGCCGTGGCGAGGAGGACGAGGTACTCCGCCCAACGACGACGGAGAAGCAAGCCCACACCCTCGCCGGCTTCGAGTGCGCCGTAGACCATGGCGCCGCTGGCAACAAGGTTCTGTTTGGTGGGCGAGAGCAGTCCGAACTTTACCGCCAGGTTCTCGATGGTGTCCTTGAAGAAGCTCTTGCCCTGAGCGAGGTTGAGTTGATCCTGCAGCTGCACGGCGAACCGGTGAATGTCATGGGTTTCACCGTAGACGAGCAGGACGATCCCTCCCAGGACGAGCAGGCCACTCTTCACGAATCGCTCGGCGATGATGAACTTGATGACGCCGGTCACCTCGATCTTGCGACCGAACTCCCACCGGAGCCAACGGCCGAGACGGCGCATCAATGGTGCTCAGCGGGGGCCGGACGGGGCCGCCCGGGAGCGGCCGCGCGGGAGGTCTCCGCGACCGTACTCGGAGGCACCACCGGCGTCGGAGAGGCGACGAGGACGCGTGCCTGACGCCACACGATCCAGATGCGCTGCACCGCGGTGACGTTGGTGAGCACGGCGAGGATCCAGAGTGCGGGCAGGAGTAGCGGCGGCACGATCAGGCCACCAACGATGATCACCACCCGCTCCGGTCGCGCCAGCAGACCACCGTCACAGGTAAAGCCGAGCGCCTGTGCCCGTGCCCGCACGTAGGAGACGAGCAGCGAGCCCACCAGGGCGCACATGAGCAGAAGGGGTTCCACCGTGTGCTGGCCGTGCAGTTGGAAGTACGCCACCAGCCCGATGTACGTGAATCCCTCGGCATAGCGATCGGTCGTCGAGTCGAGGAATGCTCCGTAGCGCTGCATATTGTTGGTGACACGGGCGACGGCGCCGTCGAGGATGTCGAACACTCCTGCGAAGAGCAGCACCAGGCCACCGACGGTGAAGAGGCCAAAGCCGAGGAGCACCGCCGATGCCGCGGTGACCAAGAGGCCCACCAGGGTGAGCACGTTGGGAGTGATCCGCATGAGGTGAATCGCCAGCACCAAGCGCCGGGCGTTGGCGCGGATCCACTCCTGGAATTTCTGGGTGAACATCAGGTGCTCACGGGAACCGTCGCGGATCCGTGCACTCGCTGGCGTGCCTCCTCGTAGATGGTCTCGATGTTTGCCGTCACCCGGCCCCAGTCGTAACGCTGCGCCGCGATGACACCGTTGGCACCCATGGCGCGGCGCATTGCGGGGTCGTTGAGCAGCGACTCCAGCGCCTGTGCCCAGACACTCGGCTGCCGGGGTGGTGCCAGCAATCCATCGTGACCGGAGGAGACCACCTGGCTGAAGCCGGGGATCGCCGACGCTAGCACCGGGACCCCACTCGCCATGGCCTCGAGGAGCACGATGCCGAAGCTCTCGCCACCGAGCGCCGGAGCGCAGAACACGTCTGCGGACGCGTAGTACCGAGGGAGCACATCGTTGCCGACATGGCCACAGAAGAGCACGTCGGGTATGCCCTGATCCTCGACCTGGCGCTCGTAGCCCCAGCGCATCGGCCCATCGCCAACCGCCACCAGGCGCACATCGCTGCGCGCCTGACGGAGCTGCTGGTAGGCGTGGAGGAGAACCGCAAATCCCTTGCGCGCCTCCATGCGGCCGACGTAGAGGATCGTCGACTGGCCTTCGCTGCGAATCTCCGGGATGACCGGGGAATGCGGGGTGAAGCGAGTGGTGTCGATGCCGTTGGGGATGATCTGGTAATCACCGTCGAAGTAGCGGCTGACGAAATCGCGCGCCGGCGCGCTCACCGCAATGCGGGCGTGCAGCCGCTTGGCGTAGCGGCCCAGGAAGGCACGACCGTAGTAGTACCCGAGGTTGCGCCGGGCCATGGCGTGGAAGGTGCCGACGTTGGCTCCGCGGTGGAAGCGCAACGTGGTGATCGGCAGCCCGGGCACCAGCGGTTCGTGGTAGTGGACAACATCGAAATCTGCCTTGTTCAACAACGAACGCACCCGGCGTACCAGGTGGAAGCTGAGCGCTACCCGGGCAACCGAGCCATTGCTCCGCACCGGCACGCTGCGTCCAATGCGCACGTACCCGGGAATCCCGTGGGAGTCCCCCACCCGTGAACTCGGTGCCAGGATGACCACGTCATGGTCGCGCTCGCGGAGATGGTCGGCGAGGTGGCGGACATGCTCGGTGACGCCACCGGGGTGGAAGAAGTCGTAGGGCGAAACCAGGCAGACCTTCATCGCCCAACCCCGGCAGCGGAGTCCTTCCAGATGGGATCAAGCACGTGCCATTGTTCGGGAACTGCTCGGATGACCGTCTCGAAGATGCGCAGGATCTCTGCGGCGACGCGGGCAACCTCCTGTTCTCGCGGGGCCCGACTGTCGTAGGCAACCTCGGGGAAGCAAATGGCCCTGGTGCTGCGGCGCGTACGGGGCAGCACGATGGGCACGATGGCCGCCCCGCTGCGAATCGCGACATCGACGACTCCGGTGGGTATCGACGCTGCCGCCCCGAAGAATGGCATGGCCACGCCGGTGCCGGTGATGTCGCGATCGATAGCGATGGCAATCGTCCCTCCCGAGCGCAGTCGGCGCATCACCTCGCGCATGGCGTGGGCACCGAGGCGCCGCTTGGTGGCGGCATCCCCGCTGCGCATCGCCTCGGCATCGAGGGGGACGATGTGGACGCCGAGAGCTCGGCGCGCATCCGCCACGCGGTCGAAGAGCTGCACCGGTTTCAGCGACTCGGCGAGCAGGGCCAGTTCACCGCGGCCAGCGTTCCAGGCTGCCAGCCCACGCTCCCAGGCGCCGAGGTGGAGCGACACCACGACCACACCCCGGCCGCGATCCACCGCGGTGGTGTAATGGGCGAGGTCCCGGGTGCTCAGCGAGCCGCGCACCTTCTCCGGTCGGTGCGAGAGTTCCATGACGTCGACCCAGCATCGGGCGAGATTGCGTACATTGCGGCGCACCGCTGTGCGCAGGGTGCGCTGGTCGGCATCGGGCATCACCCGACGCAGATTGGCGCGCAGCCCGTCGAGGGTGCGGGGCCGGACAATGCGTACCGCGTCGGCACAGGTTGACGCCAGCACGTTTGCCACCGGCCGAGGCACGGCACTGACGATGGCCTCGGCGACGCGATAGCCGTAATACGGCAGCATCGAGCTCTGTTCGACGGCCGCCGGTGGGGGCGCGAGAGAGGAGCGCGTCACCGCAACGCGCTCCTCCTTGGCTCTCTCCATGACGGTGTTCACGCTTCCTCCACCCGGACCACGGACTCCGTGTGGTTCTCGGTGCTCAGCTCCGGCTGGGCGGTGTGGCCTCGGCGACCTCGGTGGCGATCCGATTCGTCTTGTTGCCGTTGCTGCCCTCGGGGGCGGAGCCGTTGATGAAGTCCTCAGTAAGCTGATGCGCTAGGTGGTCCGACACCTGTCGCGGCGGTGATTTCATGAAGTACGCCGATGGTCCCTCCAGGGTGCCGCTGATGCCCCGCTCCATGGCGATCTTGCAGCAACGCACCGCGTCGATGACGATCCCGGCGCTGTTCGGTGAATCGTGAACCTCGAGCTTGAGCTCGAGGTTGAGGGGCACGTCGCCGAAGGATTTGCCTTCAACCCGGATGTACGCCCACTTGCGATCGTTCAACCATGGCACGTAGTCGGACGGGCCGATGTGGATGTTTCTGTCCTCGATGGGATGGTCGAGCTGCGACTTGACACTGTTCGTCTTGCTGATCTTCTTGCTGACCAGGCGCTCACGCTCCAGCATGTTGAGGAAGTCGGTGTTGCCGCCGAAGTTGAGCTGGTACATATTCTCGATCTCGACGCCGCGATCGCGGAAGAGGCGGGTGAGAACGCGATGCACGATGGTGGCGCCTACCTGCGACTTGATGTCGTCACCAATGATCGGTACACCAGCCTTCTGAAAACGGTTCTGCCAGTACTGCTCGCGAGCAATGAACACCGGCATGCAATTGACCATGGCGCAGCCGGCGGTGAGAATCTGCTCGGTATACCACTTGGTGGCCTCCTCCGAACCGACCGGCAGATAGTTGACCACGACATCGGTACCCGTGTCCTTGAGGATCGACACGATATCGGCGGTGTTGCCCGGTGCTTTGGTGATGACTTCTTTCAGATACTTGCCAAGACCATCATGGGTCATGCCACGTTCGACCTTGACGCCGGCCTTGGGGACATCGCTGAACTTCACCGTGTTGTTCTGACCGCTGAAGATGGCAGCGGAGAGATCCTTGCCCACCTTCTCCTTGTCGATGTCGATGGCGGCGGAGAATTCAATGTCGGAGATGTGATACCCGCCGAGATCGACGTGCATCAGACCCGGGACAACGTCCCCGGGGTCGGCATCCTTGTAGTACTCGACTCCCTGGACGAGCGACGACGCGCAGTTGCCGACTCCGACAAGGGCGACCCGAACCTTCTTGCTCACGCTGATGTTCCCTCTGTGACGGGGCTGAGCCCCTCTATGGACTGGTGGAGTTGCGCCGCGCTGCCGGGTTCGGCCCGCACGGAGAGAAGCTGAACGAAGCTTTGGAGATGGCGAGCGATGGCCTTGCGGTCGAGACTGCAGAGCACCTCACGGCCCTCGCGACGGGTGGTGACCACCTGGGCGGAGCGGAGGATCCGCAGGTGCCAGCTCATCCGCGGCTGGCTCACCTGACAGCGGGCAGCCAGCTCGCCGACGCCGAGCTCACCACTCCGGGCCAGGAGCCCGACGACAGCCAGGCGCGTGGGGTTGGCCAGCCCTTCGAAGTGCACGGAGAGGTCGAAGGCACCGGCGGCGATGGCACCCGGTAGAGCGCGGCGAGGGCGGGAACGCATAACGGAGTCTTTCATAAAGTAGAAGGTATAAAATAAAGAATACTTTATGCGTCGTTCGAGGCGCAAGGGGCAGTACTGCCGCGGGCTAGAGGCCGAGGCCGGCGTAGACGTCGAGTGCCTGGGGGACGGGGTTGTCGTATATGGCACGAATCCGGGCGCCAATGTCCGCCAGAGCCGCAAGCGAGCGTGCGTCGCCGTGGGTGATGTCGACTGCCACACCGCTACCGTCCGATGTCGGTGTCAGGACGGCGGTGGTATGGCTGATAAGCACATCCCCCGCCTTGCCATAGCCAAGCCGAAGCTTCAGTGCCCCACCGTCTGCGGGCTTCAAACGATACCCGGCGGTTGCGGTCCCCTCGGCCCGAGCCTGGCTCACCCAGGCTTCGGCCACCTCAGGGAGCAGCTTCTCCAGCACCGCGAAAGGCACATCGATACGCGACTGCACCGCTCCCGTGAATTGCTCCTCGAACTCGGCCGGCGCGCCGGGGACCGGCGTTGGCGACAGAGCCCGGCCCATGCGATCGGGGAGATCGACGCGGACGATGGGTTCTCCTTTGCGGAACCAGTGGCGAAGCGGACGTCCCTGCTCCTCCACCTTCATCCCGGTCCGCCGCATGATCTGGCTACCCAGACTCTCTGGCACCCTGGCGATGGCCCCAAGGATGGCATCGTCGTTGATCTTGCCGGAGGCTTCGTAGATGAACTCCAGGAGGAGATCCACCTCGAGGAATGCTGGTTCGCGCCTCTCGCCGTCCAGTTGCACGCGCTCATTGACCTCGGCCACCGCATCTGCGGTCAGCCTTGCAAGCAGGGTCAGATCGCGATGAGCATGACCGCTCCCATAGCGGAGAACCACCTCCAGAAGGTCGCCCGTCGTTTCCGGACGGCCGCGTTCCGACGCTAACCGCCGAGACTCGCTGCGCATCCGGTTCAGCTCCGCGAGAGCCGTCCCCTCGTCGCCATCGTCCCCACCGGCGCCCTCGCTCATCGCGGCCACGCTAGAGGCGCAAGACGGACATTGCACGGACATCCCCAGCAAAGAATGTGGGAGTCCAGGGGGTTGCCCCAGAGGGCGTGGAATTTCGGAAAGTGACGGTCTCAACCCCTGAACAAGGAGAGACCGTCGATGGAAACGTACCAAGAGCAGACACCGGCGGGTGAACTGCGTCGAGCCGAGCAACTGGAGCGAGCGCGTGCCGCTGAGAAGCCACAGGA
>JBPCLW010000023.1:0-60127 GCA_051002895.1 Candidatus Dormibacteria bacterium
TCTCCAACGCCCGTGTCGAGGCGATCAACACCAAGCTCCGTCTGCTGACCAGGATCGCCTTCGGCTTCCGCTCTGCTCAGGCCCTCATCGCCCTCGCCATGCTCAGCCTCGGCGGTCTCTGCCCACCCCTCCCTGGCCGCTCATGACCCACGGAAACGACACAAGAGCCATATTTGGGAGCCTCCCGCTATCTTCCCAGCACTTCATCACTGGTGCAGACGGTGACCTTCCCACCGAGAGCAGTCCGGTCACCGGCCATCCCGTCTGGCCCACCGGTCGTCCCAGCCGTCCCCCCGGTCACCGCAGCCGGCCCACCGGCGGTCTCAGCCCAACCGCCGGTCCCGCAGACGGGAGCCCAGGGTGCTGCACCGGGCATGGGAATCGAGGTGTCGCTGGTGGGGGTGGCGCTCTTGTTTCTGTCAGCCCCACGGCTGCAGAGACGCTCTCCCGCAACACCCAACGCGGGCGATGACAGATGTCATCGCATCGATGACCGCTGTCCCCAGGTGGGGGACATTCCGATCTAGAAGCTGAGACCGCCCGGTCCAAGCATGGTCAGCGCCCCGCAAGGAACCGGGCGCTGCGCGCGCGGGAGCAGGTCCGCGCGGTGCCTCTCGGAGGAGGCACGCCATGACGAACTGGCACTGACGATATCCGCCGTCGGGCGGGCGCCGGTTGGACCGGCGCCCGCAGAGCATGAAAGGAGTACCCGATTTCCGTCCAGATCCAGCGCCCCGCGACCACCAGCACGTCAGGGAGCGGTCTCCGGATGGAGCGAACGCTGCTCTCCGCGGTCGCCCTCTCCACGGTGGGCGACTGGCTGACGACGGTGGCGGTCGCCGTCGCCCTCTTCGATCTCTCGGGAAGCGTCACCGGCCCCGCACTGGCGTTGCTGGTCCGGGTGCTCCCCAGGCCATTCGCGGCGCGGGCGGCAGGGCCTGTCGTGAGATGGCTCGGTGCTGTGGCGGCAGTACGCAGCATCTCCTACGCCCAGGGACTGGCCACGGCGGCTCTCGCGGTCTGCTTGCTGTTCCGCCAGTCCACTGCGGCTCTAGTCGTACTCGGAGTAGCCCAGGCGCTGGGTGCGGCATGCCGCCCCTGCGTGCCCATCACCCTCACCCTCGTGGTGGAACCCAGTCGGCTACAGCGGGCGATGAGCACCGCCCACATGATCTACGCGGTGGGTGCCATTGCCGCTCCCGCCCTCGCCGGTCTGCTGGTGGCGATCGTCGCTCCCGCTGGTCTGGTGGGCGTTGACGCGCTCACCTTTCTTCTCGCCGCGGGAGTGTTGCGTGCGCCGGCCCATCAGCCTGCTGCATCGACCTCCGCCTACCCTCCGCCGCGGAGGTCGGCTGGCGGGCTGCGCACCGCTCTCGGCGATGCCCTGTTGCGCCAGATCCTCATCGCCCAGGCGGGCAACGCCATGGCGGTCACGGCGTTACAGGGGGTCCTCACAGCGGTTGCCCTCGACCGGCTCGGCACCGAGACTGCGGTGGGCCTACTCTATGGGGCGGTTGCGGTGGGAGCGGCTCTGGGCGGTTTCCTTCTCATGCATTGGCGCCGGAGACCACGCTCGGCCACGGCGCTCGGTCTCGCCACCGTCGGCGAGCTGGCGCCACTTCTGCTCCTGCCGCTGCTGCCAGGGACCGTGGCCCTGCTCGCTGCGCTGGCGGTCAGCGGATTCGCCGCGACCATCTACCAGGTGGCACTCGGCGTAGAGATGGGCCAGCGTCTGCCCCGGGGGGAGCTGGCGAGCGCCAGTGGGGCGGCTGCATCTCTGGTCCAGGCCGGCCTGGTGGCCGGAGCCATTGAGGCACTCCTGGTGGGACGGGGCGTGGGCTGGATTGCCCCCCTCGAAGTGGCTGCTGGCGTGGCCCTCGCTGCCAATGTGATCGCGGTGCTCTCGCGGTTGCACGCAGCCCGGTGTCACGATCCGCTCACAACCGCCGAGGCCGTCGGGGGCTGAGGCGAAGATGAGCGCGGCGTTCCTCTCTCCCATGCCTCCGATGATGACCAATGTCACTCCGGCCAATGCCCCGCAGGCCATCAGCGTCCGCATCCTCATCGTTGAGGATCACGCGATGTTCGCCGAGGCGCTCGCCCAAGCCCTGCGCTCGGAGAGCGACCTTTCGGTGGTGGGCATCGCCGGAGGTCTGACGGCGGCCAGAAATTTTCTCCGCCAGCAGACGGTGGACGTTGTCCTCATGGACCACCGACTGCCGGACGGCGATGGACTCGTGGGAGCGCGCCAGATCCGCAGGGAGCATCCCCGCACCCAGGTCATCCTCGTCACCGCCACCGACGACCGGCAACTGGTGGCCGATGCGCTGGTGGCAGGATGCGCCGGCTTTCTCAGCAAACAGGAGAGCCTCATTCATCTTCCCGGCGCCATTCGCAATGCCGTTGTCGGTACCCGCTCGCTCTCCCCGGGGATGGCCACCCGGCTCCTCGAGACACCGCAGCGGCCGGCACCCCACGGCCTCACCGAGCGGGAACTCGACATCCTGAGGCTCCTCGCTCACGGCTGGAGCAATGAGCAGATCGCTGATCGGCTGTTTCTCTCCGGCAGCACTATTCGCAACCACATCAGCCGGATGAACAGCAAACTCGACGCCCCAAGCCGCCTCGCCGCGGTCTCCAAGGCTCTGCGCACCGGAGTCATCCAGATGGATCCGCAGCTCGCCCCGCCCGACGACGGGGGCTGAGATGCATCCGGCTGCCGAGCAAACGGGCCAGGCTGAGGCCAACCCGGTGAGGCTCCCCGCTCGCCTGCGGGAAGATCGGCGGGAGCCGGCAGCCGCTGTTCCCCGCACATGGACCATCCGGCTGTACATCGCGGTGGTGCTGCTCGCCGCCGGGGCTGCATCCGTGACCACGGTGCGGCCGCCATTCGATCCCCTCATGCTGCTCCTCTGCGGGGCGGTGACCATGGGACTGGCGGGGACAGCGGTGTCGGTCCTCTCCGGTGTCGACGCCCACTGGTCGGCCGCCGGCTTCGTCCATCTCGGGGCGTCGCTGGCAATCGGACCCGCCGGCGCGGTGGTGACCGGGGCGGCGGACGCCCTCGGAGGGGCGGTGCGGTATCGCAGTGGAGTCATCCGGTTGCTCTTCAACGCTGCCGTGAACGCCAGCAGCAACTTGGGCGCATGGGCTCTCTTCGCGCTGGCGATGCGGGGGCACCCCGGCCTGGCGATTCAGGTCACTGCGGGGCTTGTCGCCGGGCTCGCGCAGTGGGCCATCAACATCACTCTGATCGCCGTGGTCATCCGGCTGAGCCGGCCCGACAGCAGCATCTCGACCTTCCTGCGTCAGTCTGGCGCGGTGCTGCCCTACCACCTCGGATACGGGATGGCCGCAGTCGGAGGCAGCCTGTTGTATCGGAGCAATGGCGCAGCCGGGTTCAGCCTACTGCTTGTTCCCGTAGTCCTCCTCCAAGGCTTCCTGACCGTGCTCGAACGACGGACCTCAGCGCATGAACAGGCCAGCCGAACCCACGCCCGAGAGCGCGAGGCTCTCTTGCAGCGCGTCATCGAGGCGTCACTGGTGGAACGCGGTCGCATCGCCCGCGAACTCCACGACGGACTGGTGCAGGATCTCGCGCTACTCGCCTCGGGGTTGCGCACCCAGGCCGACCGCGTTGAGCTTGGCAGGGGGACAGACATGGTCCCCGTGCTGCGCCGCGCGGCGAACACCGCAGCAGGCGCCATCGACGAACTACGAACTCTCCTGCGTCGCATAGCCCCCGTGGAGCTGGAGGAGCGTGGCCTCGCGGCCGTGGTGCATGACCTCTGCGCGGAGATGGTCGCCGCCGGGGTAGCCGTCGACATTGACATAGCGCTTCAACTCTCCACGAGCGCGGCCATCACCGTGTTCCAGATCATCCAGGAGGGGACGCGCAACATCGGGAAGCATGCGAGGGCCACCCATGTGACCATCACCGTCCACCGGGATGGCGACCGCATCCGGGTCCTCGTCTCCGACGACGGGCGCGGTTTCACTGCTGACGAGGCCACCTCGAGCCAGCGCGGCGGCCACCTCGGGCTGGTTCTCCTCCACGATCTCGCGTCCCAGGTGGGAGGGTCACTCCACGTGGACTCCGCCCCGAGCTCCGGCACCAGCATCCGCGCCCTCCTCCCCGCGGAGCTTGACGCCGCAGTGGAGGACTGAGCGAGTCCCCGGTGGGGCTCAGTCCTCTCGCAAGGGAGGGATGAGGCCCTCGCGAATCGCCAGGGTCACCGCCTCGAGCCTCGAGTGAGTGCCGAGTTTCAGCAGAACGTTGCGCACGTGGTTGCGTAGGGTGTGAACGCTGACGTCCAGTTGGTGCGAGATCTCTCCGGTTGATAGGCCTTCGGCGATGAGCACGAGGATCTCGCTCTCTCGCCGTGTGAGCGCCCTGGGATCAGCGTGCATCTGATGTACTGCACTGCTAACGGCGACTGATCTCGGCGAGAAGACCGCGGTCCCGCGATGAGCGGCGCGAATGGATTCGGCGAGAAAAACGATGCTCTCCGACTTGCTGATGAGGCCGACGCAACCTGCCGCCAACGCATCGCTGAGCAGAGCGGTGTTGGCCTCTCCGCTAATCACGATCACTCGACTCCCAGGGCTGAGCCCGCGCAACTCGGAAACCGCACCGGTCCCCCGCCCGTCGGGAAGGCGTTGGTCGAGGAGGATAACGTCGACCTCCCTGCCGCCCAAGAACTCCTTGGCGCCAGCAAGAGACCCGACGCTTCCCACGATATCGAACCCGGGCTCGTCCCCGAGAGCGTCGACGAGCGCGTCTCGGAGCATGCGATGGTCATCGACCACCAAGACCCTGATCGTTGGTACGCCAGTTCCCATGGGGCCGTACCGACGGTAGCCCAGGAGGACGCGTTGTCCATAGTCCAAACGCACTAGCTCATGCTCGCCCAGCGCGACAGCGCGATGCGCTGGAGGACGGGATCGCGTTGACCAACTCCCACCATGTCACTCGCACATCGGCTCTCCGGTCGCGAAGCCCCGCACTGCGCTGGGGCTCAGGTGGGTTTGGGTGTCGCCCCGGCGCTGGGTGTCGCCGGCCGTGGACGGGCCAGCGCCTGCTCATCGGCCAAGGCGATTTTCAGTTCCCCGGCGGCGGTGGGATGCAACGGCGCGCCGTCACCCGGGCCCTGGACGTAGGACTGGGTGGTGCACAGCTCGTGGCCATCGAAGACTGGGTGGGCGGCCTCGAAGCCGAACCCAACGGCTCCGGTGGTGAGGACGGTGTTGAACGCCGCCAAGCGATCGAGGAGGGCCCGAGCCTTGGCCACGTCGAGATCAGGACGCCCCGAGCAGGCCGGGTTCGCGGACAGTGGTGCGTAGTACTGGTTGACGATGACGCGGGGATGGTCGGGAAGGGCCGCAAGTTGCTCCAAGAGATCGTAGTAATCCAGAGCAAGGCTGTCGAGGGCCTGCTGAAACTCCGCCGCCGAGGCACTGTCATCGCACACGGATGCCACCAGGCAGAGCGCCATGAGTTCGCGCCAATGCATCTCATTGGCCCCGATGCTGACGATGACGGTTCGGACCCCGGCCATGTGCCGCAGGCTGCGGAGCTGTGGGGGCACCACCCTGCCGTTGATCTGTTGGCTGCCGAAGAGGCCATCACGGATTGAGGCGTTGGTACAGGCGAGGTTGACGACGGAGGATCGACTCACCCTTGCGATTGCGACCGCGTAGGCGTCACTGCTGCGCCGGCACGCGATGTCATCGGGACTGGCGCCTGGGACGAGAGGGTTGCCGGCACCGGCCGCTGTCGAGTCACCGATAACAACGGTGTCGGCCGGGCCCGTTGCTGCCGGCGTCTGTGCCTCCACCTGCAGGGGCGAGCGGCCTACCAGCTCTTCGAGCGTCCTCACCTGCTGAGGGACTTGTTCCAATCGTCGCGCCGTCGTGGCGATGGCGGCCCCGTCCGCGCCACCTGCCACCACCGCGGCGAGCACCGCGCCAATCAGCACCACCGGCCAGCGGCGACGCACCAGGGCGAGGCTGGCGGCGGCAAGCACGGCAGCGACGATGACTGCGATCACCAGCTGGCGGATGAAGTAGGCGCGCCAGCCCTCGCGCAGGTCCTGGCCCAATTGCTGGGGCTGCTGCAATCCAGCGAGCAGCTGGTCGTACTGGGTGATCTCCGACCAACGGAGGTTGGGCCGAATCGGACCGTCAAACCGCAGATCGGTGGGGATCGTCCGCCCGAACAGTTCGAGCGTGGCGGGCCCGGATGTGGAGAGAGACGGGGCTCCGGCATTGAGTTGGACGGACTGCCCGGCGGTCTGGATGGTCTGCGCGGGCGTGATCAGCAGAGAGACAGCGATGGCTCCGCTGGGCACGGCAACCGTCATCCAGGCAGCGACGAGCACTGCTCGGAGGGCCCCGCGAAGGGAGAACTGCCGAGTCACCCGGCCAGGCTACCCCTTGCCTGACGCAGCTAGCTCAGCTCGACCTTGGCGATGCGGTCGAGGACCGGATCGACGGTGGCGGTCAGGCGCCGCCGGCTGCGGGTAAGCGGCACGGGCACGACGTCATGACCGAAGGCGAGGCCCTGACCGCGAATGTCCAACTCGACGTCGACGGGTTCGTTATCACTCTCCGGCCAGTAGGTCGTGGTACGGCAGCTAGCCGCAGGCCGGTCTCCGCCGCCGGCGAGCCGACCGACGACCTGGAAGGGGTCGGGACTGCTCCGGATGGTATCGAGCGCCTCGGGGCCGAGATAGTCGAGGCTCGGCTCGTCGCGGGCGCTGAGCTTCGACAGGTCGTTGAGCAGCCGCTGGACTAGCTCCTGGACACGAGCCGCGCTGGCGGCGCGCACCGCAGCGGTCTTGTTCCACTCGGTTTCATGGGCCGTGGAAACGGTCACCCAGGTCATGTCAAACCCCGTGTTGGATGGTTCGCCGTCGTCAGCGTACCCGATGCGAGGGGCCGTGCAGGGCGAACGCGACCCGCCACGAGCCGAGCAGACTCACCACCATGCCCAGCGTCTACCTCGATCACGCAGCAACGACCCCGCTGGCGCCCGGGGCCCTCGCTGCGATGCTCCCCTGGATGGAGGGTGCCGTGGGGAATCCGTCAGCGGTGCACTCGCTCGGCCGCCGTGCCCGCGCCGCGATAGACGATGCTCGTGATCGGCTCGCCGGGGCGGTGGGCTGCGCATCGCGGGAGATCGTTGTCACCTCGGGAGGCACCGAGGCGGACAACCTCGCCGTGCGAGGGGTGCTGGAGCGCTGGGGGCCCGAGCGGGGGAGGCACCTCGTCGTCAGCGCCGTGGAGCACGAGGCGGTCCTCAATACCGCCGAGCGCCTCGCCGACATCGGTGCCGCCTCTCTGACCGTTGTGGGTTGCGATCGGCTCGGCCGGGTCGATCCCGCGGAGGTGGCCGCGGCCGTGCGTCCCGACACCGTGCTGGTCTCGGTGATGCTCGCCAACAATGAGGTGGGGACGCTCCAGGACGTCGCGGCGATGGTCAGCGCGGTGCGCAGCCGGTCGCCCACCGCGCTGGTGCACAGCGACGCGGTCCAGGGCCTCGGCCGCATCCCCTTGCGCTTCGACGAACTGGGTGTCGATCTACTCTCGCTGAGCGCGCACAAGGCCCAGGGACCCGTGGGTACCGGCCTCCTGGCGGTTGGCCAGGGCGTCTTCCTGGGGGGACAACTTACCGGCGGTGGTCAGGAACGCGGCCGGCGGAGCGGGACGGAGAATGTCGCCGGCATCGTCGGCTTTGCCGCGGCCGCTGAGGGCGCAGTACGGAGCATCGCGGCGGCGACCGGGGTTATGGCCGGTTATTTTGGGCGAATGACCAAGGCCCTTCAGACCGCAATCCCGGATCTCATCCTCACCGGCGATCCCGCCCGCCGGCTCCCCGGTCACTTCAGTGCGGTGATCCCCGGTTGTCGTGGAGAGATCCTCCTCGCCCGCCTCGACGAAGCGGGGGTCTGCGCATCTGCAGGCTCCGCCTGCGCCAGCGGTGCACCCCTCCCCTCCCACGTTCTCACCGCGATGGGATATTCCGTGGATGACGCGGCCTGCGCCCTGCGATTGAGCGCCGGTCGGGAAACCACGGAGGAGGACTGCCGGATCGCGGCAGAACTCATCGAGCAGGCGGTTCGCTCAGTGCGCCAGGTTGGGCAGACACGAGCGGCCCAATTGAGGAACTCGCCTGCGTTGGGCGGGCGACCAGTCCTGCACATGCCGACAAGCTAGGTCGGACGCGGTGATGGGGAGGCTCCTGCCCCCGGTGCGGGCAGGTTGAGGGCGCGCCGGACGGCGATGGCGTCGTGGTGGGAGGAGAGCTGCGCCGGGAGAAGTTCAGCGCCGGCCACCTTGGCGATCGCTACGAGGGTCGGGGCGGCGGAAGTGTGCTGAAGCGCCGTGACTTCCGCCGTGGTGTCGGTGATGAAGGTGGCCAGCGTGGCCTGGGCGTCGGGTGGGACAGTGAGCCCGCGCAGCCTGGTGAGGAACTTCTGCGTGTTGCTGAGGTCATCCCGGTACGCCGTCTGACAGTCCGCCAGGCTGCCCGTGGTCAGGTCACAGAACTTCGCCTGCCGCCGGACGATTTCCTGCTCGGCGTTGTTGTAGGGCTCCACGGCGGCGAGATAGGCGGTGCCGGCTGCCCCCGGGCTGCCAGAGGGGGAGCCGCCGGGAGACGAACCCGATGAGGTACTGCCGCAAGCGGCGACGGCCACGGTGATGCCCAGGGCCAACGCCGCAACGCCGAGAAGCCGTCTCATCCTGTGCTGGAGGATACGGCCCGGAATCGCTCCAGGATGGGCCCCGGTCGCGGGGACCAACTCGCTACAATTCTGACCATGAAGGTCGGAATTCCCCCAGCGGCGTCGTTTAGCATGCGCGTCAGTTCCAAGGCGCACTGCGGACTCCGCATGATGACCGAGTTCGCCAAGGCGGTCGAGCGTGGTCCTCTCAGCCTCGGCGAGGTCTCGCGGGTGGAGCATCTGCCCCTCGCCTACATGGAGCAACTCGCGGCGCAGTTGCGCCGTGGTGGCCTTGTCACCTCCACCCGCGGGGTCCATGGAGGCTACCGCCTCAGCCGCGCGCCCAAGGAGATCACCGTGCTCGACGTCGTCCGCGTTGTCGAGGGCGAGGTCGCGCCGGTGGAATGCGTTGCTCATGAGTACGTCCCCGGCACCTGCACGAGAGACGGCGGCTGCGCCTCGAGGGCACTCTGGGCACGCCTGAAGGAGTCCATCGACTCCGTCCTCAGCGGCACCACGCTCGCCGACCTCGTTGCCGACCGCAGCCTCGTTGATGCTTTCACCCCTCTCCCCAAAAGTGAGCCCGTCCATGCATGAATTCTCCGGTACGCTGACCGTCACCGATCTGCGCGTCGCCGTCGAGGGGAAAGAGATTCTCCGCGGCGTCAGCCTCACCCTTCCCGCCGGGGAGGTTCATGCGCTCATGGGCCCGAACGGGTCGGGGAAGTCCACCCTCGCCTACTCGATCATGGGCCACCCCAAGTATCAGGTTCAGGGCGGCAGCATGAGTTTCGACGGCCAGGACCTGCTCGCCCTTGCCGCTCACGAGCGCGCCAAGCTCGGCGTCTTCCTCTCCTTCCAATACCCCACCGCGATCCCCGGGGTGAGCACGGTGAACTTCCTCCGCGCCGCAATGCGCGCGCAGGGCAAGGAACTCCCGGCCCGCGAATTCATCGCCCGGCTGCGCGACGAGATGAACGCCCTGCGCGTCGACGAGTCCTTCCGGGCCCGCTACATCAACGACGGGTTCTCCGGCGGTGAGAAGAAGCGCGCCGAGGTCCTCCAACTGGCCATGCTCGAGCCCCGCCTGGCCATCCTCGACGAGACCGATTCCGGTCTCGATGTCGATGCCCTGCGCACCGTTGCGGAGGGCGTGCGCCGGGTCATGGATCGCTCGCCGGGACGGATGAGCGCGCTCCTCATCACCCACTATCACCGCATGCTGGAATACCTCAAGCCAACGCAGGTGCACGTCCTCCACCAAGGCCGCATCGCCGAGTCCGGCGGACCCGAGCTTGCCCAGCGCATTGAACACGGCGGCTATGAACCTATCCTCGGCCGCGGTGCGGATAGTCCCGCTGATAGTCCCGTCCCTGTGGAGGTCTGACCCATGGCGATCAAGGCCCGCGAGCTGACCAAGGACTACCAGTACGGCTTCCACGACGAGGACGTCTCCGTCTTCCGCACCGCCAAGGGCCTCTCACCCGAGGTGGTCGCGGCGATCTCCCTGCACAAGAACGAGCCCGAGTGGATGCTCGCCTTCCGCCTGAAGGCCCTCGAGCACTTTTACAAGCGGCCCATGCCTGCGTGGGGTGCGGATCTCTCCGGCATCGACTTCAACAATATCTACTACTACGTCAAGCCCGCCGAAGAGATGAGCCGGAGCTGGGATGACGTTCCCGACTCGATCAAGAAGACCTTCGACCGCCTCGGCGTTCCCGAGGCGGAGCGCAAGTTCCTCGCCGGGGTTTCCGCGCAGTACGACTCCGAGGTCGTCTATCACAACATCCGCGAGGACCTGGAGAAGCTCGGGGTTCTCTTCTCCGACTGCGACACCGGACTCCGCGAGCATCCCGAACTCTTCCGCAAGCACTTCGCCACCGTCATTCCGCCGAACGACAACAAGTTCGCGGCGCTGAACAGTGCGGTGTGGAGCGGAGGCTCGTTCGTGTACGTGCCGCCCGGCGTCAAGGTCGACGTGCCCCTGCAGGCGTACTTCCGCATCAACAGCGACAACATGGGTCAGTTCGAGCGGACGTTGATCATTGCCGACGAGGGATCCGACGTCCATTACATCGAGGGCTGCACCGCGCCGAACTATTCCAGCGACTCGCTGCACTCGGCGGTCGTCGAACTCATCGCCATGCCCGGTGCGCGCATCCGTTACACGACGATCCAAAACTGGTCGGACAACGTCTACAACCTGGTCACCAAGCGGGCCAAGGCATACGCCAACGCGCGCGTCGAATGGATAGACGGCAATCTCGGAAGTAAGGTCACAATGAAGTACCCGGCGATCTTCCTCATGGGCGAGGGTGCCCATGGCGAGGTTCTCTCCGCCGCCTTCGCCGGTGACGGCCAGCATCAGGACGCCGGTGCCAAGGTCATCCATGCCGCCCCCAACACCACCTCGAACATCGTCAGCCGTTCCATCAGCAAGGGCACCGGGCGCAGCACCTACCGCGGGCACGTGCAGGTGCTTCCCAAGGCCGACAACGTCAAGGTCAATGTCCGCTGTGACGCCCTACTTCTCGATGAGCAGGCGCAGAGCGACACGTACCCGTACATGGACATCGACAACCCCAATGTCACGGTCGGTCATGAGGCCAGCGTGAGCAAGGTCGGCGAGGATCAGATCTTCTACCTCCAGTCACGCGGTATCGACGAGAACGAGGCCACCGCGCTGATCGTCAACGGCTTCTTTGAGCCCTTCGTCAAGGAACTCCCCATGGAGTACGCCGTCGAACTCAACCGGCTGCTGGCAATGTCGATGGAGGGCTCTGTTGGCTGAGCATCGGGTGACTGCACCTGCAGGCTCGGCCGTCGACAACAGCCGGTTCCGCGAGACTCTTCAGGCACGGGTGAGCGCCTCGCCGGCCTGGCTCGCCGATCGCCGCGGTCTCGCCTGGGCTGCGTATCAGGAGCTGCCACTCCCTAGTTCGGCACGCGACGAGGATTGGAGGCGCACGCCTATCAACCGGCTGCGCCTCGACCGCTTCGATCCTGCGGTCACCCCAGCGGATGCCGACGTTGAGCGCGCCCGTGCCCGGCGAGATGCCGGTGCCCCCGACTCCGCATTCCTCGCCATCGGCGCGGGCGGTGTGCTGGGCGGCGACGGCGCCGATGCGCTGCTCGCCCAGGGAGTGATCATCGCCCCTCTCTCCGAAGCGGCGGAGCGTCACGCCGAACTGGTGGAACGAGGTCTCTCCATCATCAGTGCCGGGGAGTCGACTTTCACCGCGCTGTGGAACGCGATCTGGGAGGACGGCCTCTTCGTCTACGTGCCCCGTAACGTCGCCGCCACAGCACCAGTATGGCTGAGCCATGTCGCCGCCGAGGGAGGACTGACGCTTCCCGCCTGCGTCATCGTCCTCGACGACGGTGCCCAACTGCGCCTCATCGAGGACATGACCTCGATCAGCGGTGAGCATGCCGCCATCGCGGTGACGACCGCGCATCTCGGCAGCGACGCTCAACTCGAGCACGTGTCGGTGCAGGATTGGTCGCGCAACGCCTGGCACCTCGGCACCGTCAGGGCCGAGCAGGGTCGTGGCAGCCGGCTGCGACTTGTCGGCCTCTCGCTGGGCAGCCGGTTGCAGAAGACGTACTGGCAGACACGCCTCCAGGGCGATGGCTCCGAGGCCGACATCACCGGTGTCGCCGCGGTTTCTGGCGAGCGCCACCTCGATCATCAGTCGCTCCAGGCGCATGTCGGCCGGGACACACGGTCGGCGCTGCTGCTGAAGACGGCGGTACGCGACACCGGACGCTCGGTGTACAGCGGGATGATCGACGTGGAGCCCAGTGCTGTCCACACCGATGGGTATGTGCAGAATCGCAATCTCCTGCTCAGCCGCGGCGCCCGAGCCAGCGGCATCCCCCGGCTGGAGATCCGCGCCAACGACGTGCGCTGCGGACACGGCGCCACCGTCGGCCACATCGATGACGACGAGCGCTTCTACCTGCAGTCGCGCGGCATCGCCACCGAGGAGGCTGACCGCATCATCGTCCGCGGCTTCTTTGCGGATGCCCTCGATCGACTGCCCGACCCGGGCCTTCGGGAGTGGGCGGACGGGCTCATCGCCGCCGAGGTGGGATGATGCCGGTGGCTGAGTGGATCGCCGTCGGACGCGTCGACGAGGTTCCGCCCGGGCACGCGGCGCGGGTGGAGATCGACGACCGCCCCATCGCCCTCTTCAACATCGACAACGAGTTCTTCTGCCTCGACGACACCTGCAGTCATGCCGAGGCGTCGCTCTCCGAAGGTGACCTCGACGCCACCCGCTGTGCCATCGAATGCCCTCTCCATGGCAGTGCCTTCGACCTCCGCACCGGTGAGCCGGTGACGCTCCCCGCCGTCCAGGCTGTCGCCGCCCACGCCCTGCGCATCGAGGATGGCGTCATCAGCGTCGCCTTGCAGCAGGCGTGAGCATGACCGAGGCGACGGCTGCGCCCACCCTCGACGTCGCCACGTTGCGGCGCGACTTCCCGATCCTTACGCGCCACATCAACGGTCACCCTCTCGTCTACCTCGATTCCGCCGCCACCTCACAGAAGCCGCGAGCGGTGATCGAGGCAGTGGATCGCTACTACGAGCGGAGTAATGCCAACGTCCACCGCGGCGTGCACTCGCTCGGCAACGAGGCGACGGACGTCTTCGAGGCTGCCCGGAAGCGGGTGGGCACGTTCATCGACGCTGACCCCACCGGTGTCGTCTTCGTTCGCAACACCACCGAGGCGCTCAACCTGGTGGCCAGTTCCTACGCGCGAGAATTGCTCTCTCCCGGTGATCGCATCGTCGTCTCTGTCATGGAGCACCACAGCAATCTCGTGCCCTGGCAGCTTGCGGCGGAACGCGCCGGACTGAGCATCGAGGCCCTCGATCTCACCGACGACGGACGTCTCGACCTCGGCAACCTCGACGAGTGGCTCGCCCCCCCGACCAAGTTGCTGGCCATCAGCCATCAGTCGAACGTACTCGGCACCATCAACGACATCGCCGCGCTGACCACGGCCGCCCACGAGCGCGGCGTCCTCGTCTGCGTTGACGCCGCCCAGTCCGTGCCCCACATGGCGGTTTCGGTGCGTGAACTCGGCGTCGACTTCCTCGCCTTCTCCGGGCACAAGATGTGCGCGCCCATGGGTATCGGCGTCCTCTGGGCGCGACCCGAGCTGCTGGAGCGGATGCCGCCGTTCCTCGGTGGCGGAAGCATGATCCTGCGTGTCGGCATCGAACACTCGTCGTGGAACACGGTCCCCCACAAGTTCGAGGCGGGCACACCCGATGTCGCCTCGGTGGCCGGGCTCCACGCAGCCTGCGACTACCTCACCACCATCGGGCTCGACCGTATCCATGCTCACGAGCGGATGCTCACCGATCACCTCCTCGAGGTTCTCGATGGCGCCGGTGCCACCGTCTACGGTCCCCGGGGGGCGGAGATGCGGGGAGGTGCCGTGAGCTTCAACGTCGCCGACATCCATCCCCACGACGTGGGCACCGTGCTTGACCGCGCGGGCATCGCGGTGCGTGCCGGGCATCACTGCTGCCAACCGCTCATGCATCGTCTCGATGTCCCGGCGACAACGCGCGCCTCGGTCTACCTGTATTCGACGCGCGAAGAGATCGACCGCCTGGGTGAGGGCATCGCTGAGGTGCGCCGCGTCTTCAGGGTCTGATCCCGGCGACGGTATCTCCTGGAGCGCAAGGCATGGCCTTCGACCCAGTTGACCGGTGCCCCGAGCGTACAATGTTGACCGTGACAGTCGGATTTACGCCCGTCGGTGACGACCTCTATCGCGAGATCATCCTCGACCACTTCCGCCGCCCCCGGCATCGCGGTGAGGTCTCCCCGGCCGACGGCACCGTGGATGCCGATAACCCGCTCTGTGGTGACGAGCTGCATCTCGGTTGGCGGCTCGACGGCGACCGCATCGCCGAGATCGCCTTCGCGGGGAAGGGCTGCTCCATCAGCCAGGCGGCGGCGAGCATGCTCTGCGAGGCGGTGGCCGGCGCGGAGCGCTCGCCCGCGATCACTCTGCTGCGCCGCTATCACGCCATGCTCGTCGCCGGAGGCGGCACCGATGATCTCGGCGATCTCGAGGCCCTGCAGGGCGTCGCCGCGTACCCGATGCGGATCAAATGCGCCACCCTGGCCGCCAATGCGATGCTCCAGGCTCTGGGGGCCACCACCGAGGAGAGCGATGGTCATGAGTGAGAACAGCACCGCCGAGACGGCTTCGCCAGCGCTGCCGGAGCGTCCGGCGGCTCGAGCGAGCGAGTCGATGATCTTCGACGCTCTCGGCGAGGTCTACGACCCCGAGATCGGTATCGACATCGTTTCCCTGGGTCTGGTGTACGGCGCCCGGGTGGACGAGGACGGACTCTGTGCCATTGACATGACACTGACGACGCCCTACTGCCCCATGGCCTCGATGATTCAGACTCAGGCCCATGCCGTCTGCGCCCCGCTCCCCGGCGTCGAGGACGTCCGGGTCAACCTCGTGTGGGACCCGCCCTGGGATCCCCGAACCATGTCATCCGACGAGGCCAAGCTCGAGCTCGGCATCTACTGAGCACTCGGGAATGATCCGCGGCCCCGGGACTCCGCGTATTCCGGGACAGGTCAAGACATGGCCGCAGGCGCGGAGGCATGACACGTGGTGGCGATGTGGGGCCAGATCCGAATGAGCGTCGAGCCGGCCTCGGTCGACGATCGCATCGCCGACCTGCTCAGCCGACGCGATCCCGCGGCGATGGAGTTGCTGTACGACCGCTACAGCCGTTTTGCGTACACCCTCGCGTATCGCGTCCTCAACGACGCCGGCACATCCGAGGACGTCGTCCAGGAAGCATTCCTGGCCATCTGGCGCCGTGCCGACAGTTTCGATCGCACTCGCGGTGGCCTGCGAACATGGATGGCATCGATCGTCCACCACCGGGCCCTGGATCGCCTCCGAGGCCGCAGCGGCCGTAACCGCACGGACCTCCCGCTCGACTCTCTCCCTGCCGACCGCTCGACGATATCGGACAGTTGGGTCCAGGTTGCGGAGAACCTCGAGCGTGAGGAGATCCGCAGTGCCCTGGATACGCTCTCTGCGGAGCAGCGCGAGACCATCGAACTCGCCTATTTCGGTGGCCTCTCCCAAACAGAGATCAGCAACAAGCTGAGCATTCCACTCGGCACCGTGAAGGGGCGCACTCGCCTGGCACTCCGTCGCCTGCGAACCACCCTCACCGGACGTGGCATCGAGTGGGCATTATGACCACCAAGATCACGTGCGACGAGGCCGAGGAGATGCTTGCAGCTCACGCTCTCGGCTGCGATGACACTGATGTCGCCCCGCTGCACAAGCACTTGGGTGACTGTGCAGGCTGCAGGGTTGCCGCCGCCGAGTACCAGAACACGGCTGCCATGCTGCCGCTGGCACTCGATTCGATGACCCCGGATCCCAAGTTGCGCAGCCGGGTAATGGCCGCCATCCATGCCGACGCCACCAGCGCAGCCAGCTCACCCGCCCCAACGCCGGTGACCGAGAGTCATTGGCGGCGCATGTGGAATGCGCTACCCGTTGGCCGCGCCTTTACTGTGGCAACGGTCGCCGCCAGTCTCGCTGTTGTGGCCATCATTGGCGGTAACGCGGCCCGCGGTCCGGAGGTGCAGCACACTGTTGGCCAGGGCACCGCCGCTCAACCGCAGGCACACGCCGACCTCTTTGTCGACGCCCGCAACAAGGTGGCGACGCTTCAGGTGAATAATCTGCCCAAGACGTCGTCGGGCGTCTACGAGGTCTGGGCAGTGGGCCAGGATGGTCATCCCCGCGCTGCCGGCTACCTGGGCCCGAACCCAGACGGCACGTACTCGGCTGCGATGAATGCGGACATGACTGGCGTCACCGACATCAGGGTGACGCTGGAGCCGAAGGCTAGCACCCAGCCGACCACCACGCCGCTACTCGACGTGCCCGTCACAAACTGAGGGACCCCGCCGCGCCGTCAGACTGAAGCCGCGCCTGGCCACGGGTGTCGTGAGGTTCGACACTCCCCGGGGCCACACCTTGGTGGGCGTACACTGAGGGGGCGTCTCCGGCCTCATCGCGACGTCGCGCCATCAATCGACGCAGGCGGCGTTCGTTCTGGGGCACTCTTCAGAAAAGGAGGGTCCTGCCGATGATCCAATTACCAAGTATTCACTTCGAGCCGACCAGCACCGGAGCGGTTTGCTGATCGACGGGATACCGTGATGTGGGACGCGCCCGCCCGGCGGCCGCGCAGATCGCATCCAGTGCTGACGGGGCGTTCCGAATTGATCGGAGCGCCCCGTTTTGTTCGCTGACAGGGGCAGAGCCGGCGCGTCTCGCTCCCCAGCCAGTCAGCCCAGGGCAGCAGTCTGAGCCTGAGCCTCGCGCAGAGCCCGCTGCGGCGCGGGCACGATCTGATCGCGCTCCAGATACCCTTCGGTGCCGTCGGCGAGGCGGACGTGAACGAACGTGGCGGTTCCCCCGTCGATCGCCTCCACCCGGGTGGCTGTGAAGATTGCGGCTCCGCGATCAGCGTCGAACCGCGGTTCGACGTACAGGCGGTAGGGCGTTCCCGCCCAGGATGCGACCAGACTGATGGGGCCCGAGGGAATGATCCGTTCCCGATACACGGTCCGCAGATCTGTCACACCGCGGCTCAACAGGCCGACGAGTTGGAGCGCGCGGGTCGGAGCGGGATCGCGACCGCCGATGAGGCTGCGACGGCGGCAGCAGGCAACGCTCACCATTGTGCCGCCATTGACCTGCTCCACGGTACAGGTCACCCACTGCACGGGTCGGACCATGCGCGCGGTCCAGTTGCCGATGAGCCCTTTGCGCTGGAACTCGATGATCCGGGCTGCGTTCGGCCCGGTGACCTCGTAGCGAAAGGGATAGGTCCCCACCATCTGTTCCATGACAGAAAAGACCTCTCGGGGTGGACAGGCAGCGAGGAAGCGCCAGGTCAGGCGCTGCTTGGCAAGCACGAGGGCATTCTAGTGTCCTGCATCAGAGGTTCACGGATGTATCGCGGCTCTGGACGTCGATGCCGGCGTCAGGGGTCCCGGCCCTTCGTCGTCATGCATCATTCAGATGCACTCCTCCTCGATCCACCCCTTCCTTGGCCTCAACGCCCAGACCGGAGCCTCCCGGCTGCCTGCCACGATCTCTGGCACGAACCTCTGAAGCAGGACACTAGCGGCGCGGGCTCTTCCGCCCGGTGCGGCCGCCGTGAGCCCCTTCGGCCATGTGGCGACGTTTCCCGTGAAACGGCTGCACCTGGATTGCTTCGTCGTTCGTGCGGTTCCCAGGCTGCCGCCCCTCACCCCATACTTCCGGCCCATGCCGCCCCGAGTGCTCGCCGTTGCCAACCAAAAGGGAGGCGTGGGCAAGACCACGACAACCCTCAGCGTTGCCGCCGCCCTCGCCGACTCCGGCCGTCGCGTCCTCATCATCGACTGCGACGCGCAGGCCAACGCAACGTCCGGCCTCGGCATCGCCCGACGAGACGTCACCGTCAGCGTCTACGACGTGGTTGTTCTTGGACGGCCCCTCCAGGAGGCCTGCCTGCCGACGTCGGTGCCCCGATTGGAGATCGTTCCCTCCGACATCGCGCTCGCCGGAGCTGAGATCGAACTCGTCGCCATGGCCCGTCGCGAGCACCGTTTGCGGTATGCGCTCGAGGCACTCCAGGACTCTGACCTCGACTACATCTTCCTCGATTGCCCCCCCAGCCTCGGCCTCATGACGGTCAACGCGGTCGTCGCCGCTGATGCCCTCTTGGTGCCCATCCAATGCGAGTTCTACGCCCTCGAGGGACTCGGCCTTCTCACCCACACGATCAGCCTGCTTCGCCGCCAACTCCACCCCACCCTCGCCATTGCCGGCATCGTGATGACCCAGTTCGACGGCCGCCTGACCCTCGCCCACCAAGTGGTCGACGAGGTGCGGCAGCGCTTCCCGGACGAACTTCTCACTCCCGTCATCCCGCGGAATGTGCGCCTCAGCGAGGCTCCGAGCTTCGGTCAGCCGGTCACCCACTACGCACCGACATCACGGGGAGCGGTCGCCTACCGGGAACTGGCGGCCAACCTCGACCGCCGGCTCGAGAGCCATCCGCCCGCTATCGCGGCACTCCCAGGATGACCCCGCCGCCCCGTCGCGGGCTCGGCCGCGGACTCGATGCGCTCCTCGCCGGCAGCGATCCGGAACGGGACCCCGCGGGAGATGGTGGCCGCGCGCCGACGGGCCTCATCGAAGTCGATCCCCATCTTGTCCGGCCCAACCCCGAGCAACCACGCCGCGATTTCGACGACGCCAGCCTCGCCGCCCTCGGGGAGTCGATTCGCCTCCACGGGCTCCTCCATCCCATCGTGGTTGAGGGCGACGGGAACGGCTTCCTCCTCGTCGCCGGCGAGCGACGGCTCCGGGCCGCTCAGCGAGCCGGGGTGTCGACAGTCCCCGCCATCGTGCGCCCCGCTGCGGAATCCGGACGGCACTCGCTCGAACTCGCCCTCACCGAGAACCTCATGCGCGAGGATCTCAATCCGATGGACGAGGCCGCAGCCTTCACCCGGCTTGCCGACGTCTTCGGGCTCTCCCATGAGGCCATCGCCCACCGCCTCAGCCGCAGTCGACCGGCGGTGAGCAACGCCATCAGGCTTCTGGGGCTGCCCCCTCACCTCCAGGCAGAGGTCGCGAGCGGAACCCTGAGTGCGGGCCACGGTCGCGCTCTCCTCGCTCTCAACTCCGAGGCCGCGCAACTGAAACTCGCCGCCCGCATCCGTGAGGAGAGTCTCTCCGTGCGCGCCACTGAGGAAGCGGTACGAGGCGGCAATCCGCCGGGCGCCGCTGCGCCAGCACTGGGGAAAGCCCCGACCGATCCGATCCTCAGCCCGGACGACGACGCACTGCGCCGCGGTCTCGAACGCGCTCTCGAACTCCCGGTGCGCCTCGAACGCCGCCGCCGCGGTGGTCGAGTGGTCATCGAGTTCAGCGGTGACGAGGATCTCGACAGCATCTACCGCCGGGTGAACGGGCCGCCCCTGTAGCTCCCGGACGCGGCACCGCTCGCGCCGCGCCGCGCCCGGGTGCGCCTCAGCCGACGGGGCGATCCGCCGTGCCGTTGAATCGGGCCTCAGCCACGCTCGCATCGAAGTTGGCGAGAAAGGACTCGATGTATTTGGGTCGGTCGGCCGGCTTGTAGTCGAGCAGGAATGCGTGCTCCCAGACATCCATGACCACGATGGGCTTGAACCCGGCGATGTTTCCGTCCTCGTGAAGCGTGATCCAGTGGTTGGAGAGTCGACCGGTTGCCGGGTCCAAATACGTCACCGCCCAGCCCACTCCGCGCATGCCGCCGATGGCGGTGAAGTCCTTGCGCCAGCTTTCGACGTCGCCGAAGGACTCACCAAGGGCGCGTCCGAGATCCGATGAGCTGGATATCTCCCCACCGGAAACCGGCTTGAGGTTGCCGAAGTACCACTCGTGAAGGACCATGCCGTTGTACTCGAATCCCAGCCGGCGGGTGAGTTCGGCGTAGCCTGGCGTGCCACCCTTCCCCTGTTGGCTCAACTCCACGAGCTGCTCGTTGACGGTGTTCGTGTTTTTGACATACCCGGCATAAAGTCCGAAATGGACCTCGAGGGTGTGATCGGAAATGCCCTGCAGACCCGAGAGGTTGAACTCCCTGGCCTTGTACGGGGACTGCGTCAGAAGCGCCATCTGATCCTCCGTCACGATACTGGGCCGCAACGGCCCGAAGGGCGCCATTGTGCCAGCGCGGTGCCCGTTCCCGCCTCGCCGACGAGAAGGGGCACGAACCCCCTCCTATAATCCCTGAGCACGTGTCTCCATCCCCCGCACCCCCCGCCGGCGGCGGCCGCAAGGAACGCTCCTGGCTCCGAGATGGTCTCGAAGTCCTGGTGATCGCGCTCATCCTCTACGGAATCATCTGGACCTGCATCCAGACCGTGAAGGTCGACGGGCGAAGCATGGTGAACACGCTGCAGGACGGTGATCTGCTCATTGCCAGCAAGATCTCCTACCGACTGGGATCGCCGGAGCGCGGCGACATCGTCATCCTGACCCCACCCCCGTACTGCGACGTTGACAAGACGGCACCGGCATGCGCGCCGGGGAGCACCATCAAACAGCGGGACTTCATTAAGCGCATCGTCGGCCTCCCTGGAGACAACGTCGAGATCGACGGAACCCAGCAGCCCACAGCGCTGCTGGTCCAGCCCGGCGGCAGCGGCCCCTGGAGCCGCGAGGCCGAGCCCTACCTGCCCAACAACTGGATTACCAACATCAAGTGCTGCCAGCCCGACGGCACCAACTCCGACCAGCCCCATGTCTTCCATGT
Organism: Candidatus Dormibacteria bacterium; assembly: GCA_051002895.1. GTDB lineage: Bacteria > Chloroflexota > Dormibacteria > Aeolococcales > Aeolococcaceae > JBPCLW01. The sequence continues at coordinate 21,106 of JBPCLW010000023.1, forward strand.
GCCCGCCAACACGTATTTCGTCATGGGCGACAACCGCAACGAGTCGGACGATTCGCGCTTCTTCGGCGTCGTCCCCAAAGGCAAGATCGAGGCCAAGGCGATACTCCGCTTCTGGCCACTCGGCAGCTTCGGCGGCCTAGGGCCACAGGGCACTCTCGTTCTCTGGAGCCACCCCGTCGCGATCGTCTGGCTGCGTCGCCGTAACCGCCGCCTCAAGCAGGAACTCAGCAAACTCCTCGCAACCTGAGCCGCCGGTGCGGGATGGGCAGCTTGGGGATCGCCCCGTCCCGGTCAGTCCTCGGCGGTCCAACTCCGGATCGCCGACTCCCACGCGACGAGCTCGGCGGCGGCGAAAAAGAGGCCAACCTCCACAAGGCCGCGCTCGACCGAGTCGCTGCCGTGGATGATGTTGGTGCCGATGGTCAGCGCGAGGTCACCGCGGATCGTGCCGGGCGACGAGGCGGCGGGATTCGTTGTCCCCATCATGGTGCGCACCACGGCAACGGCACCGGGGCCCTCCCAGACCATGGCGACAACCGGCGCCGAGGTGATGAAGTCGACCAGGCCGGGGAAGAACGGTTTGCCCTCGTGCTCGGCGTAGTGACGGCCGGCGAGCTCGCCGCTGATGCGCATGAGTTTGAGCCCGCAGAGATGGAGGCCGCGCCGTTCGAAACGGCCGATCACCTCTCCGATGAGCCCCCGCTGAACCCCGTCGGGCTTGACGAGGACGAGAGTGCGCTCATGTGCCATGTGACGTCTCCGCAGGTGCTTGTGGGTTAGGAAGCGCGGGCGAGGATGGTCTCGAAACGCTCCGGCTTGGCGAAGGGACCGATGACGGCGGCACGCAGCCCCCGGCCGCAGAGGGCGGCGGCGAGGTCACGGATCTCGTCGGTGGTCACCGCCTCGATAGCAGACACCACGTCCTCTGGGGTCTCAATCTCCCCGGCCAGCAGTTCTTGCTGACCGAGGTACTGGGTCAGCGACGTCGTCGACTCGAGTTGGAGGAGCAGCCGGCCCTTGGAGTACTCCTTGGCCTTGTGCAACTCCTCGGCGCCGACGGGGTCGGCGGCGAGTTTGAGCAACTCATCGACGGCGGCGCCGGTCGCCTGCACCGCGCGCCGCGGCTCGCAGCCGATGTAGATGCCCATGCAGCCGCTGTCACGCAGCTTCGAGGTGAAGGAGTGGACGTCGTAGGCGAGGGCGCGCTCCTCGCGCAGTTCGAGGAAGAGCCGGCTCGACATCCCCTCGCCGAGAATGACGTTGAGGAGGTCGAGGGCGTGACGCCGCTCGTCCATGTACGACACGGTATGGGCGCCAAGGATGACGTTGGCCTGTTCAGTGCGCTTGTTCAGGGAACGCACCGCAGTGCCACGGACCTCGCGCGCGGCAAGCGGCGCGTCGGCCGCCACCGTCGGCCCGGTGGGGCGGACGGCAGCACTGACCACGCGCTCGGCCTCCTCGTGATCGATGCCGCCGGCAATGCTGATGACCGCGGTATCAGGCCGGTAGTGGCGGCCCAGGTGGCCGCGGCATGCGGAAGCTTCGATGCGCCGCACCGACTTCTCGGTGCCGGCAACGTCCCATCCCAGCGGCTGGCCGGGGTACATGATCTCGTCAAAGAGTGTGCTGACATGATCCTGGGGGTTGTCCTGGTACATCCGCAGCTCCTCGACCACGACCTGGCGCTCCTTGGAAACCTCCGCGGGGTCGAGGATGGGGGCGAAGAGCATCGAGCTGAGAACGTTCACCGCCAGGGCCGTGTGCTCGCGCGGCACCTTGGCGTAGAACACGGTGGCCTCCTTGTCGGTCGCGGCGTTGAGCACACCACCGACACCCTCGATGGCCTCCGAGATGGCCCGCGCAGTGGGGAAGTCCTCGGCGCCCTTGAAGACGATGTGTTCGATGAAGTGGGAGAGACCGCAGGTCGCCTCGTCCTCATGGCGGGATCCCACGGCGAACATGAACGCGACCGCGACCGAGGCGCGCTCCGGGAGGGACGCGGTGATCAGCCGGACGCCGGAGTCGAGGCGGCGAATGCGGTATGGGGCCATTGTCATAGACGGGTCAGTGTAGGGAGTTGGGTACCGGCCACCCGGCCCCCACGGACGGCGGCCGTCTCCTGCTAGATCGAGTTGATCCCCCAACTACGCCGCCGGGCCCTGCACGCCGAGCTTCTCGGCATGCGCCTGTACGTCTGAGCCACTTCAGATTACTGACCGTGCCGCTTCAGTAGCGTCCCAGCCACGACGCCAACTCGGTGAACCCGCCGCGGAGCAGCAGCTGGTGTCCCCCGGTGACGACGGAACGCTCGGCGTGGGGCAGGAGCTCGGCCCAGCGCTCCGCACAGGCAATCCCGACCCGCTTGTCGTCGGCGGCGGAAAGGAGCAGAGCGGGCGCGGCCGAGAGATGGGCGAGTGGAGCGAGTTCGGATTCGGTCGCCGAGTCCCAGAGGACCGCCTGCGCCGTTTCCCAATAGCTCTGCAGGGTATGGCGCATGTAGTCCCTGATGACCGCTCGCGAGAACACCCGAGAGCGGATGGGGAACGTCACCACCGGCCAGGCGGTCTGAAACGCCCGGTACATCCCTTGCCTGACGGCACGCCGATCCTGCTCGCTGAGCCGTTGATCCCGTGTCGGCATACCCTGGCCGGTAGCCGGAAAGGGCGTCGCCACCAGCGCCAGCGCAGCCACACGTTGGGGGTTGCGCGCTGCCCACAGCGCCGCGAGCACTCCGCCGAGTGAGTGACCCACCACCACGATGGGGCCGGTGATGTCCGCGACAGCGGCGTCTAGGTTATCGAGATGGAAGGTCCGGTCATATCTCAGCGTTGGCTTGTCGGAGTGGCCGAATCCCCCCAGGTCGGGGGCGACGACGGTATGCCGGTCGCCCGCGAGCGTCGCCAAGGTGGCCCAGTATCGGCCTGATCCGCCCAGACCGTGGATGGCGAGGACCGTTGGACCGCGACCGCCGCGCCAGACGTGCAGCCGCCCCCACGGTCGGTGCAGCGGCGCGCCGACGAACGCTAGGTGGTAGCGACGCGTCGTCACCGCTACCAGGGATCGCGTCGCGGCCCGCGACTTCCTCCGCGGTCGCCGCCCCGACCGCCGCTGCCACCCGGACTACCCCGGTGATTCGGATACTCAGGGAGTTCGGGCTGCGCCGGACCTGTGGGCAGGATGACCACCCGCCGAGCGGGCTCCTTGCCGGACGACTCCGTCGTCACCCCCTCATCGCCGTCAAGGGCGAGATGAATCGCTCGGCGCTCGTAGGCATGCATGGGGTCGAGCGTGTACCGCTGCCCTGAGCGCTTCACCCGGTTGGCAAGCCGCAGAGCAAGTTCTTTCACTTGGTCTTCACGACGGGCGCGGTAGCGCTCCACGTCGATGATGATCCGGCGCCCGTTCTGAGCCTCGCCCTCACCCATCATCAGATTGATGACGGTCTGCAACGCCCGCAGTGTTTCGCCCCGCCAGCCGATCAGTAGGCCCAGGTCATCGCCACTGATGTCCAGGACAGGCAGCACCGGCGCGTCGGGCTCGGGATTCGCTCGGCGCACCGAGACCTGGGCGACGATGCCCATCTTTTCGAGGAGCTCTTGGAGACGGACGCGGGCGTGCGCTGTGTACTGGTCGACAGCTGCAACCCGCACTCGCGCCTCGCCACCGCCCGAGACGCGCTCTCCAAGAACCGCCTCAGTCGGCCGGGCCAGCACCTCCACCACCGCACTGTCGACACCGATGCCGAGCTCCGCGAGGGCTGTCGCAGTGGCGGTCTCGATACTGCTGCCAGTGGCCTCGACGCTGGGCCAGTGGATCGGCGCTGCCGGGGCGATCGCGGTGTCAGTGTCGTTCACGTTGTCCTCCGCCGGACGCCGCATCTAGCGGCGTCGTCTCTTCTTGGTGCTGCTATTCCGGGCGGGCGTCCGCCCCGTCCCCGGGGCCACGGGCTCGGCGGGCACCCGTTCTCGCTCCGCCCGGGGCGGACGCCGACCATCGGGCCCGCGGCCGTTGCTGCCGCTCGGACCCTTGCCGTTCCCGGTGGTCGAGCTGATCATCGCCTTGCTGCTGGGCGCCGGACCGGTGGGGTAGGAGAGCGCGGTCACTCGTCCATGCCCAGGGAGCCATGGTGGCACGCTCAGCGATCCCCAGCCAACCACGTAGAACTGCTGGAGGACCATGAAGCAGGTGCTGGTTGCCCAGTAGAGGGGCAGACCCTGAGCGAAGTTGAGGCTGAAGAGGAGAACCGACACCGGAGCGAGATACGAGAGGTTCTTTGTCATTCCCGCCATCGACCGCTCCTGCGGGGTCATGTCGTCGCGGAGCGGCGGCATCATCATCCGCGACTGGATGAACGTGGCCCCAGCGGCAATCAGGGGGATGATCGCGAGTGTGGGGTGGGTGATCAGCCCGACAAACGTCTCGCCGATCCAGGTGAGGACATCGGCGAAACCGCCGGTGCCGTGAAACGTCGGGCAGCAGAGGTCGTGAACTGACTTGCTGACGTCGGGGATCCAGAGGAAACCCTTCTCCTGCCGGGTGAGGTGCGAGGTGCCCGTGCGGATGCCGGCGTACAGACCGATGAGCACCGGAGCCTGAACCAGGACGGGGAGGCAACCGGCGAGGCCGCTCAGCGGGTGAATCCCATGCTGCCCGTAGACCTTCTGCATCTCCTCCTGGAGCTTCTTGGGGTCCTTGCGGTATTTCTTGCGTAGCTCGGCGAGCTCGGGAGCGACGAGGCGCTGCTCCTTCTGGGTCCGCCGCTGGGTCTTCAACTGCCAGCCAAAGAGCGGGAAGAGCAGGGCGCGGATGATGAGAGTGGTGCAGATGATCGCCAGCCCGTAGCTCCCAACGGCAACCAGGAAGGGCACGCCGTTAAAGAGTGTCGTCAGCCCGTCGAGGCACCACCCGATGGGGAAGCGGAGGATGCTGATGGCGTCGTACATCGGCTACTGCCCCACCGCTAGACCGCCGTGCTCGCGCCGGCGCGCTGAGCGCGGCGCTGGCGCCGCGCCTGGCGCCACGTCACGTACTCGTCAGGAACAGGGTCATCGCCGCCCGGGTAGAACGGGTGGCAGCGGCCGATGCGTCGCATCCCCAGCCACCACCCTCGCCGTGTGCCGAAGTGCTCCAGCGCCTGGGCGGTGTAGCGCGAGCACGTCGGCTGGTAGCGACAGCTCGACATCAGTCCAAAGATGGGACCGAGGGTGAACTGGTAGATGCGGAGGAGCCAGAGGCTAAGACGCGTCATCAGGGAATCAGCTCCCGGTCGGGGGCGACCGAGGCGGGGGAACGACTGTGACCATTGTGCGCCGTCGCGCAGTTCGTCCGGGCCTCGGCGTGGGAAACGGCCCGGGCGGCGGCCTCGGCTATGGCCTGCCGGAGCTCGGCGAGGCTCAGCGAGAGCGTGGCCAGGCCGGCAATGATGATGAGGTCAAATCCGGGGCGGGAGCTGAGGGTGCAACGGCTCGCCTCGCGGATACGCCGGCGCACCCGGTTGCGTTGTACCGCCCCAGGCATTCTGGGGGCGCCGATACCAAGCCGAGACATCGGCAGGCCGTTGGCACTCGCGGTCACGCGGATTCCCTGACTGCGCCCCTCGCCGCCGTTGCGACGGACCGCAGCAAAGCGGTTGCGACCACGCAGCGACCACCCGCGGCTCAGCGGATGCGGGCGGGTGCGGGGGTCAAACGCTTGCGCCCCTTACGGCGCCGCGCCGTGATGACGCTGCGCCCGCCCGGTGAGGCCATACGAACGAGAAACCCATGGGTCTTTCGCCGGTACGCCTTCTTGGGTTGGTACGTCCGCTTGATGGTGGGGCTCCTGCACGATCGATCTCGGCCCCCAGGCGCCGCGAGGCGCGGAGACGGCGTGACCAGCAAAGTATAGCGTTGTGAGGAGCCGAGAGCGTTGTTAGACTGGCGGGTGCTCCGGCAGGATTCGTTTCCCATGCGATCCCGCAGCCCCACCCGTCCGGCAGCGTCACCTCGGCTTATCCACTTCTGTTCACATCCTGTGGATAAGTAGGCCGGGGACGGCTGATCGAGCACGAAGAAGGGGTGTCATGGCCTTCCCATCGGTGACCGCGTGACCGTCGGCCTCGACGAGACCATGCCCACAGACGAGGCGAGAGATGTCGCCACGACCGCCGGTGACGCTCAGACCTGGGCAGCCGCCCAGGATGAACTGCGCTTCCAGCTCACTCGTCCCAGTTACGAGACGTGGCTGGCCAGCGCATCGCTCATCGACACCGACGGCACTCACTTCACCATCGGCGTGCCCACCCGGCTGGCCAAGGACTGGGTGAACGACCGCTACCGCGCCCTCATCGCCGAGACCCTCTCGGGCATCGTCGGCCACGACTGCGAGGTCGTCATCACCGTCGATCCCAAGGCCATCCCCCCACTCGACGCGCCGGCCCCCCTCTTGGAGCGCGAGCCCGAGTACCCTTCACAATCCAATGACGGGGCCATGGAATCGCGGCTCAACCCCAACTTTACGTTTCCCTCCTTCGTTGTCGGAAACTCCTCGCGGTTCGCCCACGCCGCCTGTCGGGCAGTCGCCGACGCTCCCGGCAAGGCGTACAACCCGCTCTTCCTCTACGGGGGCGTTGGTCTCGGCAAGACTCATCTCATGCACGCCATCGGACATGCCGTGCGCGAAGACCACCGCCGGCCCCCCAAGGTCGCCTACATCACCTCCGAGAAGTTCATGAACGAGATGGTGGGCTCAATCCAGCAGAACAAGAACCACGAGTTCCGGCAACGCTACCGGACAGTCGATGTCCTCCTCATCGACGACATCCAGTTCCTCGCCGGCAAGGATCGAACCCAGGAGGAATTCTTCCACACCTTCAATGCGCTGCACGAGATCCAAAAGCAGATCGTCATCAGCAGCGACCGCCCCCCCAAGGACATCCCCACCTTGGAGGATCGGCTGCGCAGCCGCTTCGAGGGGGGGCTCATGGCCGACATGCAGCCCCCGGACTTCGAGACCCGTCTGGCAATTCTGAACACCAAGCTGGGCGCTCATAGCCGCCTGGTCCCGGACGAGGTCTGCAGCTTCATCGCCCACAAGATCCAGAAGAACATCCGCGAACTCGAGGGCGCCCTCATTCGCGTTCTCGCCCACGCCTCCATCAACGGCGAGCCGGTGACCCTGGAGACCGCGCACCGGATCCTGCGCGACATCATTCCCGTGGGCGACACCCAACCGGTGTCGCTGACCATGATCCAGGAAACGGTCGCTGACTACTTCAACATCTCCCAGGACGAGATGAAGAGCAAGCGACGTGACAAGCACATCGTCTTCCCCCGCCAGGTCGCCATGTTCCTCGTCCGCGAAGAGACCGAGTCGTCGCTGCCGGTGGTCGGGGCAGCCTTTGGGGGACGCGATCACACCACAGCCCTCCACGCCTACGAGAAGATCAAAGAGTTGCTCGGCGAAGATGTTCGTCTCCAGGCCGACATCCGCCAGATTCGCGAGCGATTGCATGCGCCGCGGTGACAAGGTATGGAGTTGTGGAGAAGTGGGGGACGTCCTGTGGACGGCAGGCACACATGGCGCCCCTGGGGACAGTCCGTGCCCCCGCGACCTCTCTTGTGCACAGCGACGCCGGACTTTCCGTGCTCGTGTTGAATACGAAAGCACCGTTCTTCCCACCATGCACAGACCTACTGCTAACAACACTTTATAGAGATGACTTCTCGTAGGAGACTCGTCCGGTGAACAACTCGTCATCCAGCAGCGTCAGCGCCCGTACCGCCTTGAAATGCACCGTTTCGCCGGCCGCGTTGGGCGCGACCCTCGGCCTGGTTTCCCGAGCGGTTTCCCCCCGTTCGACCCTGCCGGTTCTCAGCAACGTCCTCCTCGAGACCGACGAGAAAGGACTCCGCGTTACCGCCACCAACCTCGACCTCACCATCAGCGCACTGGTCCCGGCCACCGTCCTCGAGGAGGGACGGACGACGGTGCCAGCCAAGCTGCTCTCCGAGTACATCTCCTCGCTCGACGAGACGCCGTGCACCATGCAGCTCGACGAGGACACCCAGGTGCTGCGCATTACCTGCGGGGCGCAGAAAACCAATCTCCATGGCATTGACGCAGTGGAATTCCCCCCGCTGCCGATGCGCGACAGCGAGGCTGCTCTCACCGTCGACTCAGTGCAATTGCAGCAGTCAATCACCCAGACAGTCGTAGCGGCGTCGGGGGACGAGGCCTCCCCGGTACTCACCGGGGTGCTCATCCAAGTGGACGGAAATCGCTTGACCCTGGCTGCCACCGATCGCCACCGTTTGGCGGTGAAGACACTGGACGTGACGGTGGACGGCAGCGCGGGCAGTATCGGTGCGGTGATTGTTCCCGCCCGCCACCTCGGCGAGCTCGGACGGGCCATCAACGCTGCTCGGCCAACTGTTGGCATCGTCTTCAGTGAGGCGCGGAATCAGATTTTCTTCACCATTGCCGACGTTGAGATCTCCTCGCGGCTTATCGAGGGGAACTACCCCAACTACGCACAGGTGATTCCTGCCGAGTCGACGACGAAGGTCAGCCTCCCCACGGCCGATCTTCTTCGCGCCGCTCGCACAGCCGCGGTTCTGGCCAAGGATGCCGCCAACCCGGTGCGCCTGCGAGCCGGTGATGGTGCTCTCACCCTGATCGCCCAGACAGCGGAGGTCGGTGATCACGAGGCGCCGCTCACCGCATCGGTGACCGGTGATGACGTGGAGATCGCTTTCAACGCCCGTTACGTCCTCGATGCCCTCCAGGTGATGAGTAGTGATGACATCGAACTGTCGTTCAACGGTGCTCTCCAGCCTGGCGTTCTGCGTCCCGCCGGCCGTGACGACTACCTCTGCATCATCATGCCGGTCCGGGTGCCCTGAAAATTAGCGAGGCTCATCACCGCTGCGAGAGCGGAAGCGCAACCGCTGGACAGCCATGGCACCGAGCCGCTCGTTGAGGGCAGCGATGATCCTTGGTGACTCCGCCTGGAGCTGCTGCGCCGTCGCTCCGTTCGGCGTGGCAATGAGGAGAGCACCACGTTCCAGCTTGAGGGCGTAGCAGTGTTCAGCAAGGGCGGGGCCGAGAACCTCGTCCAGAAGCTCGCGAAGCTGAACCTCGCGCACCCCACGGCGAACGCCCATCTTGCGCAGGGTTGGATCGATGAGATCCGAGAGCTTGTCCATCAATCTCCCTCGATGCAACCGGCGGCGACCACGAAGCGGCGCATGTTGGGAGCCTCGACCGCGTCGGCCTCAGTGGTGGTCACCAGGGTCTGAAGGTTGCCACTGCGCGACAGACCAGCGAGCAGCCGGCGCCGCCGCCCGCTGTCGAGTTCGCTGAGGACGTCGTCGAGGACGAGGACGGGAGCCAGCTCTGCCCGCATCTCGATGTGCCGTAACTCGGCCAGCTTGATGGCGAGCACGGCGCTGCGCTGCTGTCCCTGCGAGGCCGTGGAGCGCGCTGGACGTCCGTCGACCATGATCTCGATGTCGTCCCGGTGGGGTCCGACAACGGTGATGCCCCGAGCGATCTCTTCGGCGGCCGCGGCCTGGAGACGGCGTTGCAGTTCGCCGGCCACGACGGCGGTATCGCCGCCGCCCTGGGAGCCATCCGGGAGGTAGCGGAGGCCGAGTTCTTCCCGGCTATCACTGATCTCGGCCATGGCCTCGCTAGCGAGAGGCTCCAGTGCCCCCACCAGCGCCTGACGGCCAACCTGGATGCGGGCTCCGCGCTCGACCAACTCGGGGTCGAAGCTACGCACCGTCTGCATAGCACCGAAGCCCTGACGGATCTGGCGGAGGGCAGCGTTGCGCTGTTCGAGGATCCGCCGGTAGCGGATGAGATCGTCGGCGGCGGCCCGATCGAGCTGGCTGGCGACAATGTCGAGCTGGCGACGCCGCTCCGCCGGCCCGGCCTTGACGAGAAGGAGGTCGTCGGGCCAGAAGGGGACCAGGGGACAGAAGCCGATGACATCACGCGCCGCAATGGTCGCGCCGTCGATACTCGTCGTCCGGATGGCGCGGACACCGTCGCGGCGGAGGCGCATGAGCATCGTCTGCGAGGCGGCCGGCCGGCCAATCACGCCCTCCACCGCCGCCTCGTCCGCGCCCCACCGGATGAGTTCACCGGCGTTGGCGGCTCGTGGCGAGCGCGTGAGCAGGAGCGTTGTCACCGCCTCCAGGAGATTGGTCTTGCCCTGGGCATTCTCGCCAACGAAGACGTTGAGCCCGGTGCCGAGTTCGATCCGCAGCTCCTCATAGTTGCGGAACTGATAGAGCCGGAGCGACGAGAGGCGGCAGGCGCCAGACCGGGGCAGTGCCTGCGCGGTCACCGGCGAGCGTGGCTGCGCTGTGGGGAGGGACCCAGCCGCTGGGTGGCCGCGGCTGCGGCGCCGGCGGTGGCGAAGCTGCGAACGAGTTCGGCAATGCGCGCAGTCGCGTCGGGGCGGGCGACGCGGTTAACGACGGTGCGCATCGCCGCCAGCGCAGGGGAGCGGGGTGCACTCAATTCCCCGACGGTATCCACGAGCTCCCTGACACCGGGCACGTAGCGCCCTGCCCCAATATCGACGACCCATTCGACGTTGCCCCGCTCCTGTCCCGGCAGATACCAGTTGAGGAGCAGGGGCAGCCCACAGCAGAGAGCCTCGGCGATCGTCCCCGGCCCTGCCTTGGTCACGCAGATGTCCGCCGCTCGCATCCACTCCGCCATGTTGCTCACGAATCCCAGAACCGTCACCGGGCGACCGTCACGGTGTTGCAGACCGGCGAGGTGGCGGCGCACTCGCTCGTTGCGCCCGCAGATGACGACGAGTTCGATGGCCAAGTTGGCGCGGGCAATCGCCACGGCTCGGCGGTCGACCCCCCCCGATCCGTCGGCACCGGAGCAGACCAGGACCGTCACCGCCTGGGGATCGATGCCGAGGCTGCGGCGGAGCTCGCGGCGCTCCTCGGGCGTCGGTGGGGGCGAGGTGAACGCAGGGTCGACGGGGAGACCGATCTGCATCACCCGATCGGCGGGAATGCCCGCCCGGCGGCAGCGGCTCACCCCACCTGGTGACGGCGTGATGACCAGGTCGGCGTCGCGGCAGGCCCAGGCGGCGTGAACATCGACGAGATCGGTGATAACGGTGATGACCGGGGCCCGCTGCGGTTGCCGCCAAGAGCGGCGCCGGGCAACCCGCGCCGAGATGTGGTTGAGCAAGGGGTGGAAGGAGACGATGGCCGCGGGCTCGACCTCGTCGCAGAGGCGCTCGATCCCCTTCTCGACGGAGCGCAATACTGTTCCCTGGAGAGCCACCATCGCCGGTCGCGAGTTGGTGGCGTGGTAGATGCCGCCCCAGAGCCAGCGGGCGTTTTGGATGATCGGGCCGTAGAGGTTGGTGGCCGCGCCCGTCCAGCGAGGCGCCGCCTCCACGAAGGGATCGACGATACGAATCTCGAACTCACCTGGGTGCTCCTCCTCGAAATAACGGCGCACTGCGTTCGCCGAGGCGCGGTGGCCGCCGCCAGTGTCGGCGATGAGAAAGAGGAGCAGAGCCGGCATGGCGACCAACCCTACCAAGAGCGAGGAGCCCGAGCCGCTACCGCCGCCCGGCGCGGGTGCCGCTACTGCACGGAGACGGCCACGGCCGCCTGTCCGGCGTCCAAGCGGGTGAGAGCGAGCGGGCCGCTGCCGTCGCTGTTGGCGACCACGGCTTCGGCGACGCCGTCGAGGCGGCTGGAGACGTAGGCGATTTGGCGCCCACTCGGGGTCATCACCAGGCTGGGGAGTTGGCCTGAAGCCGCCGTCTGGCTGAGCGGAGTCACCTCTCGGGTGGCAACCGTGACGATGACCAGGCTCCGCCCAGTCTCGTCGCTGCAGAGCAGTCGGCCGGCATCGAGGAATCCGACAGGGCTCACCGCGCCGGGCAGCTGCACGGCTGCGGCTCCGGCCGAGCCGGCAACCCAGGTGCTCACCACTCCGCCATCTTCGACGCTCCGCAGGGCGAGCTCGTTTCCCGGGCCCGCGATCGGGGTGTCGAGCCGGCCCCTGAGCTGGGGTAGGGGGTACCGGGCACCGAGGGAGGGCACCGCCAGGTCGATCCCGGTTGTCGTTGCACCCTGTGCGGGGAGGGCAACAGACTCTCCTCCGCTGAGCCAGGCGGGATGGCCGACCAGGGCACCGCCGGTGGGGAGATGGGCGAAGGTGTCGGTCGCAGGGGCGTAGAGCGTCGCGCCGCCCGCTGCGTCGGCAAAGGCGACATGGGCCCCATCGGGTGACCAGGCCGGGTAGCGACCCCCGGGGACCACGGTGCGATCGACGTCCCTATTGAGGTCGACGATCCGCAGGTGGGTCGGTGCCGAGGGAACGGTTTCGTCGGCTTCGACGAGGGCCAGCCAGCGGCTGCCGGGGGCCAGTTGCGCGTCGCGGTAGGTGACCAGTGGGTGACCCGCGGCGACGGCACCGCATGCTGCGGCGGTGCAACGGGGCGCGGCAAGGAGTGTTTCGCTGGGGATGGGCTCGCCGAACTGTAAGGGGGCCAGGCGGCTGAGCACAACAGTAGTGGCGCCCTCGCCGGACTGGTTGACCAGTGTCAAGGCGTGATCGGTGGGCCGGATCGGCCCGGTATTGAAGTGCACGGTGGTCTCGGTCCCGAGTCGGGCACGGTGCTCGTCGGTCGCCGAGGTGTTGATGCTCAGCGCGTAGGCTGTGCCGGGCTCGAGGAGCCGGCCCGGGAGGACGAGGAATCGCCCGTGATCTCGACTGTTGCGGACCACGCGTGTCCCCGGCACCGAGGGCTCGAGACGAACTGCCCCTTGCAGGCTTGCCTCGTTCATGGGCCGGGAGAAGTTGATCGTCAGCGGGGCGTCCCGAGCCACCAGCGTACCGTCGGCCGGCTCCGCCGTAACGACGATGGGTGCCGGAGCGGTGGCGATGTCCCAGCGATGATCGAGGGAATTTTGGGTGCCGTTGACATCAACGACCCCCGACCCGACGTCGATCGTATAGGTGAGATTCGGCGCAAAGATCGCTCCCGGGTGTCTGAACAGGAACCCTGGTTGGTCGGGCAGCCATTCCACGGAGCAGGGCGCTGTTGACGGGGCCGTGAATGCGGCTCGGGGATCGCATCCGGGGAGGTTGGGGGCCAGGCTGAACCGAGTGGCCACTGAGTCGTGGACGACCTGGCGGTCGAACACGACCCTGATCGGGGTATCCGCGGCCACGCCAGTCGATCCCCGATTGGGGTCGAGGGCGATAATTTGCGGTGGAGCGCTGAAGCAGCCGGTGAGCAGTGAGCAGAGGATCGCGACGAGACTGGCGGCTCCGACTTGGCCTAGACGACGCTCAGAGGAGAGTGTCGCCTCAGACACGCTGCCAATCCCTGCTCAGTAGCGACGCTCAAGGGCGCTCTCGATGTCGATGGGCTGGATCTCTCCGGCACCATGCTTGACCTCGATCTGGGCAGCCTTCTCGGCGGCGATCTTGCCGACATCGATGGTCGCCGTCTTGGGGGTGCCGTTCGCCTCGGTGTAGGCTCCCACCACCGCACCCGCGCGGAGCAGGATGATCCCGACGTCCTCCTTGCCGACAACCACCACCGCGCCCTCGACCCCGGCCTCCTGGAGATGCTCGAGGAGGCGTTCAAAGTTGATGAAGTGGCCGAGCAGGCCGGCGTACATGAGCGGTGCCGCAAGGAGCTGGGCGAGCGATTGCACGGTGTCGGCGGAGAGTTCGATGACCGCGAGCGTGCCCTCGCCGCTATCCATGCGGCGGCGGAGCTCCGCGAACGCTGTCTCCCCTGCCTGGGCATTGGCCACACTCGTCAGGGTCTGAAGGACATTCCCCTCGCGGAAGAGGAGCACTCCGGAGAAGTCGCTGGCCGTGAGCCGGACGTAGCCGGTGTGCCGATCATTGCGCAGGCTGCGAAGCAACTTGGGGAAGTCGACGAAGGCCGCCTTCAGACCCTCATATTGGGCGCGGCCCGAGGGAAGGGGGTAGAGGATGTCGAGCGGCTTCGCCTCTGGTGCACCGAGGACGGACCCCGCAGTCGGCTGCTCCTGGGGGACGGGATTGGAGCTCGCTGCCGCCGTCGGTGTCGAAGCCTCTCGACCGGTGGCGGGGTTTGCGGCATATGCGGGCACCGGCTCCGACGCCGGGGTTGACCAGGAGCTTGTCGTATCTGCCGCGGCAGCCTCCGCAGGAGGCGATCCCCACGGCGAGGGAGACGTATCCGCGACGGGCTCAGAGGGGCCACTGGAGGATCCGGCGTCCGTGCCGGCGGAGCCGATCTGCTGAGCGTCGGACTTCTCCGGGTCCGTCTCGACACCGTGCTGGGGCGTCGCCCAGGACGCTGAGGCAAAGGAGGCCGTCTCCTCAGGCGCGGGAGTAACCGCGCCCAAGACCTGGTCGTCGGCCGGAGTGGCAGAGCCACTCTCTGCCCCAAAGACACCGGAACTCGCCCAGGCGGAGTTGCCGGCCGGGACCGCGCCGCCGTCCCCAGCGGTCGCCTTACGACCCGCCGCCTCAGCGATGAGTTCGGCGGGGGATGACTTGATGGTTTCCTCCGCGGGCAGCTTGGCGCGGGGGTCGAACTTGAAGTTGCCGTCGTTCCAGCTGAGCGCCTCGATGACGATGTCCTCGCCCTGGCCCTGGGGACCGGCGGCATGAAAGAGATGCCCAAACAGGAAGTACAGCGACGCGCTCTCCGAGGCGTCCTCGACGGTGAGGGTACCCGTGGCCCGTTCTGCCTGCATAGTCTGCAGCAGCGAGCTCAGGCTTGCCTCCTGCAACGACCCATGCTGTTGCACTGGCGTTCTCCCGAATGAGTCGAACGAGCGACGCGGACGCCAACAGAATCCGCCAGATCGGCCCGTATAGTACCAACCCCGTACGGGGTACGCCGCTCAGGCGATCCCGACGCGGGCATCGAACGGTAGCATCTCGCCGCTCAACCCCGCGGGTGACAGATAGACTGAGGACGTGCCGACACCTCCGATGCTCGATCCCTGCGGGGGGCCCCGCGGCGCCCTCCGACGTCCCCCCGGCGATCCCATCGCCGGCCTCACCATAGCGCTCCTCGCCCTTCTGGGAATCGGCCTCCTCGGGGTCGCCATCTTGGCGGTGTATGACTACGCGCTCCCCAAGGCGCTTGGCCCCCTCGTCCTGATCCTTACCGCGCTCTTCGGAGTTGCGCTGGTGCTCAACGTCAGCGCGGTCACCGTGCGTTTTCTGCGACGCCTGGGGCGCTGACCCATGGCCGAACATCCCGCCCCGGAGCCGGCCGAGCAGCCCGGCCCTGCGCGCCAGTTCTTCCCTTCCTACGAGGAGATCTCGGCTGACCTGGTGGAGGCCATCGATGGTGCCGGCCTCTCCGTCGAGGACGTGCGTCACCACGTTGAACCCTCGGTGGGCGAGCGCCGATTCGAGTGCACCGTCCGGCTCTCGTCGAGCGAACCGCCCAGTCGGTACCACACCCACGTCAGCTTCTCCTGGGATGCTCTGCTCACCTACGTCTACGCTTACGGTCCCGGCTCGGATTGCGAGCTCTACCACGACGATGAAGAGGCCCAGGACTGTCCCCACCGGCAGCTTTCCCCCCAGCCCTTCGTGGAGATCGAGGCAGAGTTCGTCCTCGGTGACGGCGGCTATGAACTCCAGGAGGTCCACGAGGTGTCGGGCTGGGTCGACACTGTGCAGTCCTTGCTCGGCAAGGCGTTCACCAGCGATGACCGGCCCTCGGTACACATCGGTCTGGCCGCCCTGGGAACCACGACGCTGGTTGAGAAATTCACCGCGGAGCACAGCTGGCTGCTCGACTTCGAGCGGCCGCCGGACTTCACCGGCATCGCCGAGCAGGTGAAGGCGGCGCTTCGCATCATTCCCCAGCTTGCCGATCGCCTGCCGATCTAGATAGAGGGGCGATGCGCCCCTCTCCAACGGGTCAGCGGCGCGCGATCACCTCCCCGTGCAGGGCACAAAAGTAGGCCGCTGGTTGCGTCGACCACTGCTGCCATGCCGCAGAGAGCGCGCCAAGCTCTTCGGTGTTGGACAGGCCATATTCCACAGCCTGGTCGGCGAACGACGAGAGCCGGATGCGATCCGCCCACAGTCCACCCCACCACGCCGTGCTCTGGGAATCGGCGAACGTCCATGTCGAGCCTCCGACCTGGACCTCGGAGAATCCCGCCGCCTGCACCCACCCACGCAGGTACCGACCGGCGTTCGCCTCGGCCCCATTGCGTTCGGTCACCTGGTGGTACAGCTCCAGCCAGCGATCGAGACGGCGGTCATCAGGCGCCCACGTGAAGGCGCCGTAGTCGCCGTCTCGGACGGCGAGGACGCCGCCCGGCCGCAACACGCGCCGCATCTCCCGCAGAGCGGCGACGGGATCGGTGAGGTGCTGAAGGAGTTGGTGCGCATGGACCACGTCGAAGGTGGCGTCGCCGAAGTCGAGGTGATACGCGTCGCCGGCGGTGAAGCGCACGTTCGCCGCTTGGTTGCGGCGGCGCAGTTCATCCGCCTGAACAAGCACCCCGGCCTCGCGGTCCACCCCAACCACTGTGCCGGGGTTCACGTAGTCGCCCAAGTCAATAGTGATCGTTCCTGGTCCGCAGCCAACGTCGAGAAGATCCTGGCCGGGCTTCAGAAGTCCCAGCAGGTAGCTGGCGGAGTTCTGCGCAGTCCGCCAGGTATGGCTCCGCAGCACCGACTCCTGGTGACCATGGGTGTACTGGTCGCTCATAGCCGGCCGTTCCGCGGTGGTCGCTGGGGCGGTCGTCGCTTCGCGCTGGGGGTCGAGCTCGTTGAGCAACCGTCCCAGGTAGGGGCGGCAGAGTATCTCCGGATGAGGGACGGCGGGGTCGCCGGCATGACAGATCTCGCCGTGTTCCCCGAGGAGCAGGAGGTCGCAATCAGCACGGCGGGGGCCCCAGTGGAAGGTCTCCCGGCGCCCGGCGGCGCGCTCGGTCGCCTTGCAGATGCTCAACCATCCCGTGGCGTCGCGGGGGACGGCACTCGCCACTCGCAGCACCTGGTTGTGGAAGTCACCCTGGCCGCGGACGCCGACCGGACGGGTGAGTATTTCCAGCGACGCGGCCACGATCTCCAGTCCCTGCGCGACGAGGTGATCACGCATCGCGGCGAGGGAGGTTCCGCGGTGGCCGAGATTGCTTCCCAGGCTGAGCCAAGCGTCATGCGTCGCGTGTAGCGGGGCCGGAGCGCCGCGTGCTTCCCGCGCGCCGGTCACTGAGTAGGACCGGGTGCCGGGCTCTGGACGACGGCATCGGGAGCGCCCCGTTGCACCGCATCGGCGACTCGCAGGGCGCGAACGGTTGCCGCCACATCGTGGGTGCGGATGATGTCAGCACCGCTTGCGGCGGCGAGTACGGCGAGCGCGATGCCTCCCTCGACACGCAGGGCGGTGGGAGCGCTGTCGAGTACGAGCCCTATCGTCGATTTGCGCGATGCGCCGAGGAGCAGGGGTCGGCCCAGGCCCCGGAGTTCGGCGAGGCGCCGCACCAGTTCGAGGTTCTGCCCCGGGGTCTTGCCGAAGCCAAAGCCGGGGTCGACGATGATCCGCCCGGCGGCGATGCCGTGCCGCGCCGCCAGCATCATCGATTCGCGGAGGCTGCGGGCGATGTCGGCGAGCAGGTCCGTGTACTCAGTGCCCCGCTGGTTGTGCATGGTGATGAGCAAGATTTGCGGGTTGGTGGCCACCAGCGCCGCCATGTCCGGGTCACCACGCAGGCCCCAGATGTCGTTGACGATGAGACAGCCCGCCGCGACTGCGTCGCGCGCCACCGTCGCCTTGCGGGTGTCGATGGAGAGAGGCACGGTGAGACGTCCGGCGAGGCGCTCGATGACCGGCAGAACGCGACGGCGTTCCTCGTCGTCGGGGACCTCGGCGGAGTGCGGACGGGTGGACTCGCCACCCACGTCGATGATCGCGGCGCCCTCGTCGACCATGCGCACCGCCCGATCCACGGCGGCGTTAACATCGTCGCCAGTGCCGTCACCGGAGAAGGAATCCGGGGTGACATTCACCACGCCCATGACCAGGGTCCGGGTGCCGATATCGAGCGTGTGGCTACCGCAGCGCATGGGGGCACGCGTGTGCTGGCCCAGGAGGATGCGGGATATCTCAGTTCCCAGAGCCTCCGTCTGTTGACCCCATTCCGCGAGGCGCGCTGCGCTCGCCGCCAGCGACGCCACCGATGCCAGAAGCAGCGCCCGCTCGCCGTACTCGGAAATGACGGTGATGCCGCCGCTCTCGCGCACCGCGCGCTCCAGGGCGCGCGCCTGGTCGCTGCGCAGCCCCTCTACCACGAACGCTTCTGCAGCACCGTGAACCGCGAGCAGGGAGAGGGCGCCGGTGCCGCCAATGCTCTGCACCGTGTCGCGGAGGACCTGAGGTGGCTGGGGCAGCAGGGGTCGAATGTTGTGACGTAGGGCGGTCTGGGCGGCATCGAGGACAGCGCTCAGGAGGGATCCTCGCCCGCGCCGAGGTCGGCGGGTTGGAGGTCGCCCACGGCGCGGTGCTTGGGCACCATGACCCTGCGGCGGAAGATGCAGACACGCTCACCGCGCTGGTTAAAGGCTCGAGTTTCCACGGAGACGATACCCCGGTCCGGTCGGCTACTCGACTCCCTCTTGTCGAGCACCGTTGTCTCGGCATAGATGGTGTCGCCATGGAACGTTGGGTTCTCGTGTTTGAGAGACTCCACCTCGAGATTGGCGATGGCCTTGCCGCTGATGTCGGCAACGCTCATGCCCAGCGCCAGCGAGTACACGAGGTTGCCGACCACCACGTTGCGGCCGAACTGTGTCGACGTCTCCGCGTAGTGGGCGTCGAGATGGAGGGGATGGTGGTTCATGGTGATGAGGCAGAAGAGGTGGTCGTCGGCCTCGGTGATGGTCTTGCCGGGCCAGTGTTTGTAGGTAGCACCGGCCTCGAACTCCTCGAAGTACCGCCCGAATTGCATGCCATCAACCTCCTGCCGTTCCGCGACGGCCACTCTAGCCCACGTCTGAGGAGCGGCACCTGCTGGGCCGCAGCGCGTGTCCGGCGACAGGCGCCGCGATCTCGCGGCGCAATCATTTCAGCGAGGCCTGTCAGACTAGGCGCCTATGTCTCCGGTTCTTCATGGTCGCCGTCTCGCCTTGCTCGGGCTGAGCATGCTCGCGGCCGCCTGTGGCACACCGGGAAGCCCGGGTGGCCAGGCGCCGGGCGGCGTCGGCGGTGGCAGCACATCTGCGACCGCGGCCCCACCGCCTCGGGTCAGCATCGATCCTGCGGACGGAGCCACCACGGTGCGCCCCGACCACGTCGTCGCCGTGAGCGCCTCCGGTGGTCGGCTCGCCTCGGTCGCGCTTGCCCGTGTCGCCGACAACGTTCCCGTTGCGGGGACCCTCTCGGGCGACGGCGCCAGTTGGAAGGCCACCGAGCTCCTTGATCCGGCAACTCGCTACCGAGCCACAGCGACGGCCACGGGCAACTCTGGCGGCACAACGGTGACGAGCGCCTTCACCACCGTCGGTGAGTCTCTCCACATCACCTCGATGCGGCCCGACGACGGCACCACGGTCGGCGTCGGCATGCCCATCACATTGCAGCTGAGTGCGGGCGTCGCCGAGGCCGACCAGGTCGAGTTCGTGAAGCACCTCACGGTGTCGAGCACCCCGCCGATGCTGGGCGCCTGGCACTGGTGGACGCTCCAGGAGTTGCACTTCCGGCCGCAGGCGTTCTGGCCTGCCCACGCGACGGTGAAACTGACCGTCCACCTCCACGGAGTCAGCGCCGGTAATGGTCGCTGGGGCGCGGACGAGATGACCCGCAGCTTCACCGTTGGTGACAAGCACGTCGCGACCGTCGACAACGCGGCCCATCAGATGTCCGTGACCGTCAACGACCAACAGACTGCGGTGTGGCCGGCGTCGCTTGGCAAGAACGGGTTTCCCACGATCGGAGGGACCCTGTGGGTGCCCTACAAGCTCGACAAGCTGAAGATGAGTTCATGCGCCACCTTTGGTGGGGCGGCGTGCCAGCCAGGCAGCTCCAATTTCTACGACGAGTACGTGTATTGGGATACCGCCATCTCCGTCAACGGGTTCTACATCCACGCCGCGCCCTGGTCAGTCGGAGACCAGGGCGTGCGCAACGTCTCCCACGGCTGTATCAACCTCTCCCCGGATCACGGCAAGGCGTTTTACGATCAGTCCCTCCCCGGGGACATCGTCCTGGTCACCAACGCGGCCCGCGCTGCCGACCAGGGTGACGGCGAGGGTGACTGGCAGACACCCTGGGAGAAATACGCCAACAGCGGGCCGGGCGTAGGCTGAGGCCGACGACGGCACCTAATAGCCGTCCTCGTCGAGCAGGTCGTGATCCATGCCCACCGCGTGGCCGATCTCGTGGAGGACGGTGCGCCGCACCTCCTCGCGCAGCCTGGCCTCGTCGGCGCACCAGTTCTCGATGTTGAGTTGGTAGATCTCCACGGCGGCACCGGGGCTGAGTCCGTCGAGGCCGCCGCCCGACACACCGAACGGGTTGCCGCGCCAGTAGCCAAGGGCGTGAGGATCGAGGTGATCCTCGACCACGAGCTCGCGGGCCGGCCGGGGCATGGCGGTGATCGAGGTGCCGCTGCGCTCGAGGAAGTCGACGATGTTGGCCGGCAGCGTCCGCAGCACCCCCCCGACAAGTTCATCGAAGCGCTTGGGTGTCACCCGGATGGGGACGACGTATCGCTCATGGTCGAGTGCGGCGGCGCGGGCGAAGCAGGACTCCGCAGCCGCGTGGTGTCCCTGCCATTGATGCGCCTCTCCCAGCCCGAACCAGGCGTCCCCGGCATCCGGCTCGAGGCGTAGCAATTGCTCGAAGGCGGCGGCGGCCTCGTCAGCGCGGCCGCACTTGAGGGCGAGATCGCCTCGGGTGTCCCAGAAGACGGGCTCATCGGGGTGCGCAGTGCAGGCGGACACCGTGATGTCGAGCGCGTCGACATATCCGTCGCGCTCCTCGAGAGCCTCGACACGGCGGAGCAGGTCCTCGACGTGATTCATGCCCCGATCATGTCTTGCCGACCCAGGTTCTCGAGCATGACCCGTGGATCGTCCTCTCGCGGAACGCGCCCTCGCCGCGCCTGAGCTGGTGGTCGGGCCAGCGCTCCGCGGCTCCGGCTAGGGATCAGGGCGATCGCTCGTCCGGCAGCTTCCCCCGTGTCCAACGTCTGTCTGCACTACGACTAGGGGCTGCTGGCATCCTCGTGCTCAACTCAGAGCGGACTGAGCGACCCCGGGGGGGACGAGGAGGAGTCGCCCTTCGTTGCTGAGTGAGGCCTCCCAGCCAAGTGGGTGAGCTGAGTCCAGTTGCTGACGGTCCAGCAATCCAGCGGAGGACAGCTGGAAAATCGCTATTCGCAGCGTGAGGTTGGTCCAGCAGGTCGCGTTCTTGA
Organism: Candidatus Dormibacteria bacterium; assembly: GCA_051002895.1. Classification (GTDB taxonomy): domain Bacteria; phylum Chloroflexota; class Dormibacteria; order Aeolococcales; family Aeolococcaceae; genus JBPCLW01. The sequence goes on from JBPCLW010000023.1 coordinate 42,537, forward strand.
GTGCTGTGCCGGACATCGCCTGGTCTTCACCCTCCGCCGGACCGAGCAGCCTCAAGAGTGCGTCCGCGGCCCCGGACGCTCCGGGAACCATCGACGGCTGGCGGTGGTCCACCTCGGAAACCATTGCACGAACGGATTCTGGTGGCTCGTGGAGATCGTAGATGCCTTGGAACGACAGTCGGGCTGCCTTGATGCCCACGAACACGGTTGATCCGGGACGTGGCTCGCGGCCCGGTTGATCACCTCGCACCATGTCGGCAAGTCTCTCAATGTGTCGCGCCAAGGCTGAATCGCTTTCCAGCGCTTGGGTCGTCAGGTCAGCTGAGTGGGGACCGATCGCAATGGAGATTTGCATTCCACATCAACTTGGCGCCTCCCAGAGGACATCGCACGGACAAGGTCAGGATGTCGCGGTGCGAGTGACCGCATGGCGCTCGAGGAGGCCCTTGGCGATGATGAGCTTCTGGATCTCGTTGGTCCCCTCGCCGATGACCAGCATGGGGGCGTCGCGGTAGAGCCGCTCCACGTCGTACTCCCTGGAGAATCCGTAGCCGCCATGGACGCGGAGTGCCTCCTGGACACACTCCATGCAGGTTTCGGTGGCGAAGAGTTTGGCCATGCCGCACTCCACGTCGGCACGTTCGCCAAGGTCCTTCTTGCGGGCGGCGAACTGCGTCATCAGCCGGGCCGCCTGGATCTTGGTGGCCATCTCGGCGAGCTTGAACTGGATCGCCTGCTTGTCGGCGATGGGCTTGCCGAATGCGGTGCGCTCCTGCGCGTAGGCGATGGCGAGTTCAAAGGCGCGCTGGGCGACACCCACACCGCGGGCGGCGACGTTGACCCGGCCCACCTCGATGGCGGCCATCATCTGCTTGAAGCCCTGCCCTTCGACGCCACCAAGAAGATTGGCCGCGGGCTGACGGTTGTTCTCGAACACGAGCTCGGTGGTCTCCACGCCCCGGTAGCCGAGCTTCTCGATGTGCTTGCTGGCGGTCAGCCCGCTGTACTGTTTCTCAGCCAGGATGCAGCTCATGCCGCGATGGGCGGGCCTGGCGTCGGGATCCGTCTTCACCAGCGTGGCGATGAGCTGGGCGCGTTCCCCGTTGGTGACCCACATCTTGGTCCCGTTGACGACATATTCGCCGTCGTCGCGCACCGCCCGAGTGGTGATCGCTTGGACGTCGCTGCCGCAGTTCGGTTCGCTCATGGAGAAGCCGCCACGGATCTCTCCGCTCGCCATCCTGGGCAGGAACCGTTGCCGCTGCTCGTCGGTGCCGAAATTCTCGATGAGGTGAGCGACGATGAAGTGGGTGTTGATGATTCCCGTCACCGCCATCCAGCCGCGGGCGATCTCCTCGCAAACCATCGCGTACGTCTGATAGTCGAGTCCGGCTCCGCCCCACTGCTCGGCGATGGCGAAGCCGAAGAAACCAAGCTGTTTCATCTTCTCGACGATCGCCGCGGGGTAGACGTCATCGTGCTCCAGTTCGTGAACGACGGGGAGAATCTCCTTCCCCACGAAATCGCGGACCATGCCCACGATCTCGCGCTGCTCGGTGTTCATCTCAACGGCCATCGCCGGAGTGTATCCCGCGCCCCTCAGCCGGCGAGAAGGGTCCGCATCGCCCGGTGATCCTCGTGGGTAAGCTCCCATTGTCCGGCGGCGACGTTGGCCACGATCTGTTCCGGCCTGGTGGCACCAGCGATGACGCTCGCCACCGGCGTCCGCGCGAGGAGTCCGGCGAAGGCGAGGTCGAGCAGGGTGTGACCACGTTCCTGGGCGAAGCCCTCCAGCGATTCGAGGAGATCGAAGTTGGCGTCGGTGAGCCGCTCATCGCCACCCGCCAGCCGTGTTCCCGTAGGAGGCGGCTGACCGCGCCTGTACTTGCCGGTGAGCAGGCCCCAGGCGAGCGGGAAGAACGGCAGCACCCCGATTCCCTTGGCGATGCACGCTGGGAGCAGTTCGCGCTCGGCCTCGCGTCCCAGCAGGTTGTAGTAATTCTGGGCGCTGATGAAGCGTTCGAGGTGCCGTCGGCGAGCGATGTGGTCGGCGTCCACCACCTGCCACGCGGTGAACTGACTGCTGCCGATGTAGCGGACCTTGCCTTCGTCGACGAGTTCAGTCAGGGCGGCAAGCGTTTCCTCGAATGGAGTGAGTCCGTCGGGAATGTGCAGCTGGTAGAGGTCGATGTACTCCGTCTGTAGCCGGCGAAGGCTGGCCTCCAAGGCGCGGCGGATGTAATGACGCGAGGCTCGCGCCTCGGTGAGCGAATCGCCCATGTCCATGCCGAACTTGGTTGCGACGATGACACGATCGCGGCGTCCCCGCAGGGCCTCCCCGATGATGGTCTCGCTGCCACCCTGGTTGCCATAGATGTCGGCAGTGTCGAAGAAAGTAATCCCCGCCTCGATGGCGGAATCGATGACCCGTCGCGAGCTCGCGGCGTCGATCCTGCCGCCGAAGTTGTTGCACCCGAGGCCGACGACGGAGACGGAGAGACCGGAGTTGCCGAGTTGTCGCTTCCGCATCGCCGCCGAGGATAGCGCCTGAGCTTGCTCAGACCTCAGCGGGGGATGCGTTCCCCGGTGTCGACACCGGTATCCAGCCACTCGGTACAGCGACGCACGGTCATCTCCACGGCCTCGCCGGCGATATCGCCACCGATGAAGTCGCAGCCGGCGGCGAGCGCCGCCACCGCGCTGCTGCCACTGCCGACGAAGGGGTCGCACACGACCATGCCCCGCTCGACGCTGACGTCGAGCATCTGACTGAACAGTGCTACCGGCTTCTGAGTGGGGTAGGCGGCGCGGTGGATGCGGGGAATGCTCCAGACGTCGGGAATGTCGCGGCGGGCGATCCGGCGCTGTCCCTTGCTGGCGAACACGATGAGCTCATGGCGACGCCGGAAGTGATGACCCATGCCGATGTTCACCTTGTCCCAGACCACCACGCCCCGGACCGCGAAACGTTCGCGCATCAGCGCGCCCAGGGAGAGCAGGGAGAACGAATCGAACATCACGTAGATGTGCCGATCACTGCGGAGCACGCGGTGGCACTCGTCAAGGAACTGACGAAAGGTCTCCGGGTCGTCACGGAACTCGGCGAACCATGCGGGGTTGTCGGGATCGCCGTAGCGTCCCACGATGCGTCCATGGCCGAAGGCCATGTGCTCGTTCATGCCGGAGTACGCCGGATCGGTGACGATGCAGTCGACCGATCCGTCAGCCAGGGATGCGAGAAGACTGAAGCAGTCGTCCCGCTCGATGCGGAAGGACGGCAGCTGTGCGGAAGAGACGTCGGCAAGCACCATGCCGCCGTCAAGGATAACGGTGCCGGACTCCAGGGGCATGTGCTGCTTTTGCGGTTGTTGTTACGCCGGCGTCTGTCCCGCCACCAGACGGCGCAGGTCCGCTGCTTCGCGATCGACGCTGACCCCGCCCGGGAATGCCTCATGGGCCCTGCCATCGCTTCCGTACGCAAGGACGTAGGCGGCATGGTCCACCTCGTAGTCAGTGTGCCCGGGCGAGGGTGTCGCCGGTACTGCGAGGGTGACACCGGCGCTACGCTGGGCCTTGAGAAGATCAGCGGCGCTGCCGGTCAGTCCGATGAAGCTGGGATTGAAACGGTCGAGGAAGGTGCGCAGAGCCGCCGGCGTATCACGGGCAGGGTCGGTGGTGACGAAGTACACGCTGATGTGTGCTCGCTCGCCAGTGCTGAGCATCTTTAGGGAGTTCGCCACCGCCGCCATGTCCGCGGGACAGCGGTCGGGGCAGTTCGTGTAGCCAAAGTAGACGAGCGTCACCCTGCCCTGGGTGTCGGTTGCGATGTTCACCGGGTGGCCGGCGGTGTCGACGAGCGCCACGTTCGGCTTGGTGGTGGGGTCCTGGATGATGGCTCCGTTCCATGTCGCGGGTGCTAGCGTCGGTGAGGGGGATGGGCTTCCGCAGCCGGCAAGAGCGGCGGACGCAGCCAGGGCGGCGACTGTGGCGAAGCGGCGGATCATCCATCTGACTGTACGGCACTGGGATGCGCGGGCTGCTCGGAGCCTGCCCACCGGCTATCCTCAGGAGCGCCATCAGCGTCCAGGAGGCCATCTCGTGTCCGACAGCGCCGCGTCCACCGAACCGTTCCTCACCGACGTCACCACTCTGCGCGCTCGCGCTCGGGAGCACATGGACAAGGGGCCCATCACCGATGCGTACGGCGCTGATCGGGAGCGCGTCATCGAGGTGCTCAACGAAGTCCTCGCCACCGAGATCGTCTGCTACCTGCGCTACAAGCGTCACCACTACACGGCGTCCGGGATCAACGCTGCCCCGGTGGCTGCCGAGTTCCTCGAACATGCCAACCAGGAACTGGAGCACGCCGATTGGGTGGCGACACGTATCACCCAGCTCCAGGGCGACCCCGACTACAGCCCCACTGGTCTGGCGACGCGCAGTCACAGCGAATACGTTGAGGGCAGCAACCTCCTCGATATGGTGCGCGAGGACCTCGTCGCCGAGCGCATTGCCATCGCCTCCTACCAGGAGATCACCCGCTGGCTGGGCGACGACGACCCCACTACCGCCAACGTCATCAAGCAGATCCTCGCTGTCGAAGAGGAGCACGCCGACGACCTCCTCAGCATCCTGGAGCAGATGAGCGCCTGACCCCGTCCCTAGGCGGTGGTACCCGGTCCTAGACACCGGAGGGTGTCCGGTCGGAAGGTTGATGAGGTTAGGCTTGTGTGCCTCGAACTCGGCTGGGGTCAAGCGCCCCAGGTACGAGTGATACCGGCGGTGGTTGAAGTGGACGATCCAACCTCTGATGAGCGCTCGGCGATGAGCGCTCGGCCTCCGTGCTGGTCCTGAAGGTGTGGAACGCTAGGAGCTCCCTCTCGAGGGTGCTGTTCCAGCTCTCGATGCAGGTATTGTCGCCGGGCTGGCCCTTCCGCCCCATGCTGGGTCGGGCTCCGATCCGCTTGAGCTCCTCCTGATAGGCCCAGGACCGGTACGGAGAGCCCTGGTCGCTGTGGTGGATCAAGCCGCGATCAGGCCGGCGGCGGTGCACAGCGTGTGCCAGGGCGCGTTGAGCAAGGCGGCTCCGACTCCCGCCGGTCTGGCCTCTTTGGTGTCTTGAGGCCGTATCTGCCGAAATCCGCTGGCCAGGCACAAACGTGGCGCTGTGCTGCTCTGTGCGGGCCGGGAGCCGACGGCCATGACGTGTGACACCTCGGTCCGAGCGGGGGCGGACGCCGGGTTGGCCGGGTGGTATCCGCGGCGGAGCCGGCGGGCGATGCAGCCGCGAAGGACGGTGACGCAGACCTCGACATTGGGATGGTGGCTGACCAACGGACGGGGTCGCTGGAGGTGCCGCGGTGAGGAGGAGAGGCTGACCGTCCGCCACGGAGGCCGCGAGGCCGGGTCGCTGACAACAGAAGATCCACAGGACAGTCCGTCTTCGTCCGCTTCGTGTCCCTTCGCCACTGGCAGGCTCTGGCCAGTTCCTCTCCGACTACTGCGGAATCATCCTGGAGGCACAAACCATGGGCGGCAAGCTCAGCAACGTCCACCTCAAGGTGGATTGCTTCCATCTGGACAGCGCCGCCCGAGCTCTGTCAAATGGCGTCTCGACCCCGATCGCCTCGGTCCGGGTCCAAGCCACGCAAGCGAGCAGCATTGGCGATCCCTTCGACGCACCGTACAACGCGGCGATCAGCGCCATGGCCGCCGACCTCAACACGCTGCTCACCCGGGTCGACGCGCTGGGAACGGCGGTGAGTAACGCCAGCGAGGCCTACCAGGGGGTTGACCTCGCGCTCGCCAAGCGACTGGCCCATCACCGTGGCGTGGCGTAGCGATCAAGAAGGATAGATTGAGATGACTGCTCCCAACGCCCGCATCGTGGGGCTCGCCGATGCACCCTCCGGTGACCCCGACGCCGTCAGGGCCCTGGCCACAAAGTGGCGCGCCGAACTCTCAGGCGACGGCAACCTGGGCGCCGCCGCGCACCTCACCAATAGCCAGGTCAACGCAACGTCAAGTTGGAACAGCCCGGCAGCCACCATCTTCCACGACCTCCTTCCCAAATTCGGCGACGCCCTCAACAAAGCGGCAGCGAGGGTGACCAGCCTCGCCACCGACGTGGACAAGTACGCCACTGACCTCGATGACGTCCAGGGCCATCCCGGTGATGGACGCACCGACACCTGGTGGGGGCTCTCCAAGAAGCTCACCGAGCGCACCGCCGCCATCAACGCACTGGGCACCAAGGTCAAAGGGGTGATCAGCCAGCCCGTGTCGACCACCCCGGAGGCCGCCAAGAAGATCCCCAAGTGGCCCAACGCCGGCGACTTCTCGATTCCCTCGGATGGGGGATCAATCGCCAGCGGAGCGACCTGGAGGGCGCTTTCCCAGTGGCAATGCAATGCCTGGATGAACTGGGCGCATCTCACCGGCGACATCGACGCCGAGGCCATAGCGGTCACCACGCTGCAGAACCAACTGAGTGCCTACGCGACGCGCGTGGACGGGTTCCGCAAGAGCGCCGTCAACCGCTTTGACAACGTCAAGTCGGACGGCGCCGCCACAGGCTCGCTGAGTCCCCTGACCGCTGTGGGCGAGAACGGCTACCTGCCGCAGCCGACGGACCCGCCGATCCCCTTCTCCGAGGTGGCGTCCTACGACTACACCGTCGTTCCCGGCGACAATCTCTCGACCATCGCGGGCACCGCGTACGGAAGTCAGACTTGGCAAAGGATCTACGCGAAGAACAAGGCCAAGATCGGTGGCAATCCCAATCTGATCAACCCCGGGCAGGTGCTGACCATCACCCATCCCACCGCCATGGCCGGCGGGGTGGCGGTCACCACGGTGGGGATCAAGTCGTTTGGCACCCCGCCGCCACCGCCAACTCAGCCAACCACCGCTCCTGTCCCGCTGCAACTACCGGTCCCGCTGCCACTGGGTGGGGCGCCGACTGCGGCGCAGACCAACCTGCAGAGCGGGCTCAAGAAGGTATGGGCAAATCCAGACAATCCCGGGCTCACACCTGCGGAGAACACCCAGCTTCAGCAGGTGAGGCTGGAGCCCATCTACGGGGCAGACGGCACTCCGGGTCCCCACGGCCAGACCCGAGGCCAGGCGTTCGCTCATTGGGCGCTGAAGCACCCCTCCTGAGCCAGCCGAGCGACGCCCGACAAAGCGAGCCCCGGCGGCGAGCCGGGGCTCGCTTTGCGTGACGGCCGGTGCGCCCCCACGACCGCCGAGGGGGTAGCTGTCCAGCGTGGGGGACAGGTTGGCGGCCTGCGGATTCGCCGCCGCGGACGATGGTGAAGCGGTCCGGCTGATGACTTTGCCTTCGCAACCGCGACAGGCATCGTCTTCGCGGACATGACCGGCGGAGAGCATGAGCACCCGGTGCTCACCAGCCGCTCCTGGATGCGCAACGTGCCTGCGACGTCGGCGGACTGGACGGAGGGGACGGCGCCCGTGCCGGCGATGCGGCGCTTCGCTCGCGATGCCCACCAAATCGCATCGAGGCGCGGAGTCCCCCTCGAACCGTGGTAAGCAGTGGGCCGGGCACCCCCCGGGGTTTCACCGAACGTCAGTCCGGCGGCGGCTCGGGCTCCGATGGTGAGGGAGTCAGCCCCGCGGCGCGGCCGCGCCGCGCGAACTGTTCTGCCATTTTCCGCGAAGCCTCGTCGATCATTTCATCGCCGAGCATGACCGCCCCCTTGCGCTCCACATTGGTGGCGTGGTCGTAGGCCAGGAGGATCTGGTTCGCCTTGTCGAAGTCCGCCTGAGACGGCGTGAACGCGGCATTGCCGGGATCGATCTGTCCGGGATGGAGCACCCACTTGCCGTCGAAGCCGAGTGCGGCGGCGCGGGCCGCAGCCTGACGGAAGCCGTCGATGTCGCGGATCAGCAGATAGGGTCCGTCGATGCACTGGATGCCCGCGGCGCGCGCGGCGACAGCGATCTTGAAGAGCACGTAGTGGAAACGGTCACCGGGGTAGGTCGCGTCGTTGCCCACGGTGAGTGAGGGGAACTGCATGGCCGCGGAGAAGTCGGCGGGCCCGTAGGTGAGGGTCTCCAGGCGGTCGCTGCTGCAGGCGATCTCCTCGGCATGCAGGAGTCCCTGGGCGTCCTCGATCTGTGCCTCGATGCCGATGCGGCCCTCCTCCAGACCGAATGACTGCTCGAGTTGCAGCAACGCCCGATCCACGAAGGCGACATCCCCCGCGTTGCGGACCTTGGGGACCATGATGCAATCGACAATGCTGCCGGCCGCTGGGACGACCTCGCGGAGATCATCAAAGGCGAAGCGGCTCGTCACCTGGTTTATGCGCACCACCACCGTCTTCGTCGACCAATCGTGGGTTTGCAGCGCGTCGACGACCTTGCGCCGGGCGTCCGGCTTCTCCAACGGTGCACAGGCATCCTCGAGATCGAGGAAGATCTCATCGGCGGCGCTCTGCGACGCTTTCTCCATCATCCGTGGGTTGCTGCCAGGGCAGGCCAGAACTGTGCGACGCAGTCGCTGCTTGCCCATGAGATCTCCTCCTGCCGGTGACCGTCGGGAACCTTGAGGATTCTACGAACCGGGCATGGCTGCGCGTGGCCGGCGTTTCGGCTGGTACCCCGCTACGGCTCGATGCGCCACTCAGCGAGCACGGCGTCGATGCCGGCGCGGTAGTTTGGGAAACGGGGGGTGAATCCGTTCACCTGGGGCCCCGTTTTCCCCCGCACGCCGAGTTCGCACATCTGCATGTGCTCCTCCGCCACCACGCGGTGCGCCGGCATCCGCAGAAAGTGGGGGATGGGCAGCGGAATCGGGTTGCCGATGCTCTGGGCGAAGTGATCCATGAAGGTGCGGAAAGAAACCGGGGTGCCGTCGGTGGCGTAGATGGGCCGGCCCTGAGGGCGGAGTCGGGTGAGGGCGAGGACTGCTCGCGCCGCGTCGGCGCTGTGGAGGTGGTCATGGCGGGCCGCGTCGGGACCCGCCCAGTACGGCCGGCCGAGGCGGAAGGCCCGACGATAGAGGCGCAGGTCGCGGGCCTCCGGACCGTAGAGATAGCCGAGCCTGACCACCCAGGACGGCCGGGGATCATCGAGCACCAGTTGCTCCGCTTCTAGCGCGGCTTCGATGATGGGGCGGAGTTTGTCGCCGGGCTCCGCTGTCTCCGCGCCGCGGAGAAACGCGTAGCTGGCATGCACGATGAGCGCGAAGCGCCCCCGGCAGGCCAGCGCCGCTCGAGTGTCCGCGACGATCTGCTGCGGTGGGAGTCGCTTCCAGGCACGCCCGTCGTGCAGCAGCGTATTGGGCCCCTGAAGCCCCAGGTTGACGAGGACCCGTCCGTGCGCCTCACGCTGGGTCGCTGGGAGCGCCGCGATCTCGCGCTCAAAGACGCGGCTGAGCGAGGGGGGAGCCGTGAGGACGAATTCCATGGCAGGGGAGAGTGCCACGATGAGACCCAGCCCGGCCGCCGCCGGCGTCAGGCGGGAGGCGAGCCCTGCGGTGCCGATCCACCCTCAGCGGGCGGGTCCGGCGGCTCGTCGGGCTTGGCGAAGGCATCGAAGGGCGAGTCACCACTCGCTGGGCGTCCCATGTCATCGAACGGCGATCGGCCGTTGGCACTCATGAAGCCCATGTTCTTGAGCATCTCCTCGAGCGCCTCGGGTCCGCCGAGATCCTCCTGGACACGCTCGGCCATGCGGGTCATGAGTTCGGCGAGCTGGGGGTCGGTGGCGAGCTTGGCCTGGAGGCCACCGAGCTGGGCGAGCATGTCCTTCACCGCCGCCTCCTGGGCCACCTGCATGAGGACGGGTTGCGAGGCCGCTGCCGCCACCGCCTGTCCCTGTTGGCGCACTACCTCGAAGCCCTTGCAGGCGACGCACGTGCCCTCGTGGTGGCAGCGGCAGAGCTGTGCCTTGAGGCGGTCGATCTCGCGATGCAGGCCGGAGAGGTCGAGTCCGTCCTGCGGTTGCGCGTCGTCGGTCATTGCTTGATCGTACGCCGTCGAAGGGTTGGATCCGACAGCGGTCGTCTCCCGAACCGTCTCCGCTTCATGGGATAACAGCGCCACTACTCGCCACATCAGAGGTCTCTCGGCCATGGCGCCTTCGCTCCGCGACACGACTCCGGGCCAGCAATTCGACGCGCTGGTGGCCGGTTTCATCGAGGACCAGTGCCGGCTGGCGCCCGAGAATGCATCCTTCCTCGGCCGCACCGACTATGACCACGCTGTCTCCGACACCTCAGCGGACGGTTTCCAAGAGCATCACGACCGCGATCGCCACTGGGTGCGCACGTTCGAGGATGTCGACAGCTCCGAACTCAGCGGCTCGCAGCGCATCGACCGTGAGCTCATCCTGGCGCGCCTCGGGGCCGAGGTCGCCACCGCGGACTTCCAGTTCTGGCGGCGCGCGCCGGAGCAATACGTCCAGGACGGCGTGTTCAACCTCTTTGTGCATCAGGCTCGTCCCCAGGCCGAGGCGGTCGCGGCGGCGGTCACCCGCCTCGCCGCTGTCCCCCAGACCGTTGCCAATGCCACGGCAAACCTCAGTGCCGACCTCGCCTGCCCGGAGGTCCTCCGCCGAGATCTCGCCACCGTGCGTGGCCAGGCGCAATTTCTCCGCGAGGATCTGCCCGGCTTCGTCCAGGACCCAGTCCTCCGTCAGCGGCTGGGCGACGCTGCTGCGCCGGCTGCCGCGGCGTACGACAACCTGGCCGATCATGTCGACGCGCTGGCAGAGGTCGCGCACGGCAGCTACGTCTTCGGCGAAAAGAACTACAACGCGGTTCTCCAAACCGGGGAGCAGCTCAGCTTCAACTCGCACACTCTTCGTGAGATGGGGCGGCGCGAATGGGACGCGCTCAACACGAAGATGGGCGATGTCGCCCAGCGCATCAACGGCGGCAGCCGCGATTGGCAGACGCTGCTGCGGACGCTGCAAAAACAGCACGCTGCCGACATGCAGGGCATGCTCGACGAGTACACACAGACGACCCAGCGCGCTCGGCAGTTCGTCATCGACCACGACCTCGCCACAGTCCCCGCCGGAGAGCATTGCGATGTCCTCCCTGCGCCGGCGTTTGAGCGCGCCGCCATCGCGGTGGCGAGCTACTTCCCGCCGGCGCCGTTCCTCCCCGGGACGAAGGGAACCTTCAACGTTCCCTATACGCCGGACGGTTCGACCCCCACCGAGGACGCGGAGCGGTTGGAGACGAACGCGCACTACGAGATCCCTTCAACCACCGCGCACGAGGCCTACCCCGGCCACCACCACCATTTCGTCCACATGGGCAGAGCCAGTCCGTTGCGGCATTTCTTGGAGAGCACCTACTTCGTTGAGGGCTGGGCTCTCTACGCCGAGAAGATGATGGGTGAGCACGGTTTCTACCGCAGCGACGACGAACTCCTCGGTGCTCTCGGGGCGCGCATCTTCCGCGCGGCGCGCATCATCGTCGACACCAGTCTGCACCTCGGCGAGATGTCAATAGACGACGCTGCGCAGTTCATGCAGGTGCGGGGTGGTCTACCGGAGTCAGTGGCGAAGGCGGAAGCGCTGCGCTATGCAGCCTGGCCCACCCAGGCATCGGCGTATCTCACCGGCGCCATCGCTATCGAGGAGATGCGCGATCGCTGGCTCGCGGAGAAGCGCGGCACCCTGCGCGAGTTCCATGACGCCATCACGGGTAGCGGGGCCCTCCCACCTGGGCTGGCGGGCCGCGCCGTCGGACTGGACCCGGCAACGGACTGAGCTTAGCCCGGATCCACCGATGAGGTGGTGCGCCTGACATGAAGACAGGTGCGAACCTGAGTTGAGACAATGGATTCTGCAACAAAGCCAACGTCTCAGCTGGAGCACCTGTCAGGTGAAAGTTTCGCACAGCCTCGACGCCATCCGCCCCGCCTTTGACGACGAGCGCCTGGTGGCCAATGCCGGGCTGCTTCTCCCGGCAACGCTGATGCAGCGTCTGGGCCTCAGAGAACTCCTCCAGGAGCGCGTCGACCTTGGCGACGTGCCGGGCCGGGCCAATGTCGGTGACAAGGCACTGACCGTGATCGCGGCATTGCTGGGCGGAGCAAAGTGGATCAACGATGTCGCGGTACTCCGGGCCGGAGAGACCGCGAAGATTCTCGGGCATTGGGCGGCCGCTGCCTCCACTATCGACACCTTCCTCCGCGCCTTCACGTGGGGCCACGTTCGCCAGCTCGATGCCGTCAGTGGCGAGCTCCTGAAGCGGGCTTGGCATGCTGGTGGCGGACCTGGGGCGGATCCCCTGACCCTGGATGTGGACTCCACCATCTGCGAGACTTATGGGCTGAAGAAGCAGGGCGGCTCCAAGTTCACCTACACCCATGTGCGGGGGTATCACCCGTTGCTGGCGGTGGCCGCAGGATTGGGTGACGTTGTCCACTCTCGTCTTCGTGGTGGCCCCGTCTTCACCGCGCGAGGGGCCGCCGGGTTCCTCACGGAAACCTTTGCTCGTGTGCGCGCGGCGGGTGCCACGGGGACGCTCACGCTGCGGGCGGATTCCGGCTTCTACAACCACAAGGTAGTGCAGGCCTGCCGGACCAAGGATGTGCGATTCTCGATCACTGTGCGCCTCAGTCCCGCCCTCCACAAGGTGATCGACACGATTGCTGATGATGCCTGGGTGCCGATTGCGTATTGGTTCGACGGCGCGGCTGATGTTGCGGAAACCGTATACACACCTTTCGCCCAGTCCGGCCGCGCCACGCCGGTACGTCTCATCGTTCGCCGCGTTAAGCCCACGCCCGGAAGCCAACTCGAGTTCGCGGGCTTCAAGTACACGCACCACGCGTTCATCACTGATCGCGCCGGTGACATGCTGGAACTCGAGACCGATCACCGCCGTCATGCGGTCGTGGAGAACGTCATTCGTGATCTCAAGGACGGCATGGCTCTGGATCACCTGCCTTCAGGGCGCTTCGCAGCCAACGGCGCCTGGCTTGCGTTCAACGTGATGGCACACAACCTGGCCCGCTGGGTGAGCCGGCTGGGTCTCGACGAGACGCTGGTGACAACGCCAACGGTGCGCATGCGGCACCTGGCTCTGCCCGGCTGGCTGAGCCGCCACGCGCGCCAGCTGCGGTTGCACCTGCCCGCTCGCTGGCCCTGGGCTGAGCAATTCCTGGCTGCGCTGGAGCGCCTGCGGTCACTCTCCGCCGCCGTCTCCACGCCCGCATAACCAGCAGCCCGCGCTCTGAGAGTTCAATGATGCAAACACGCCCTCAAAACGCTCCAATTTCCCCCGAACGACTCAATCGCCCAAGCTCACCGTTGTGCTGGCACCGGCGCCCATCGTACCGCCGACTTGCCGGTGGTTCACTAGCCCCGCGCAAAGCTCATCGGTGGATCCGGGCTTAGGGGGCGCGCCCCGCTAATGAGCCGCGCCCCTAAGCATAGTCTCTGGTCTGAATGCAATAGCTGCGATCACTCTGTCACAGGCGGGGCTGACACTGTCCGCCCGGCGTCCCCAGCGCATTGCAACACTGCGATGGTGGATCGGATGAGGATCGAAGCTGCAGCCGACCTCCGCATTGGGACGGCCAGGTTCGCCATCGCCTGCAAGGAGTTCCGAATCCGGGAGCGCGATCCCCTGTGCCGTTTCCTTGCCCCGGATGTCACGGAGCGCTCCACCGAGCTTCTCGGCGGTGTTCGCACCAGCCTCTCCGCCGGGAACCGCGAGATGGTCGCCCGGCTCAAGGATGCGCCCGCGTTTCACGCCGTCATGGCGTCGATCCGTGAGGAGGCGCGCGATCCTGCCAAATTTGACCCGAACGCATACATGGGGCGGGCGCTCCAGCGGCTTGCTGAATGGACCTTGGAACGGCAGCGATCCCGGGGTGCGGAGATGCTCGATGGGTTGGCGCCGGAAAACCGGGAGATCGTCGCCGGGCTCAAGGATCCCAGAGCTTTTCTCGTGGCCCTCGCTGATCTCCGGGATCAGAGCCGCCGACCCGCTGCGTTCGATCCCAACGCCCATCTCGGCGACGCGATGACCCGCCTCGAGGGCCCGCTCCCCCTCGGGCACCTACCTGGCCAAAACCGCACCGGAAGCCCTTCCCTCGCCGGGAAGCGGACGCTGAGCCCGGGAGAGAGGCAGAGCCCTGCTTGCCCTCCTGCCCCTGGCGACTGAGGCAATCTTGGGCAACCCCTGTTGCAACCGGCCCCTGTTCGTTTATAGTCCGGTGTAGGCGGGAGCTTCGAGAGCCGCTGCCCTGGGCCGCGAGCCGGCCGCAGTTGCCACCGTTTCCCAATGGACGCGGGCCTCCGAATACCTCCCGGTATCGCGTGTGTACACGCCGCTGGCACATACCCAGTGGCGAACGAGGGATGTCACTCCGCTGATCGCTCCAGACCTCGCGCTCGACAAGCTCCACCTCATCGTCCCTGACGACAGTGACGCCATGGTCGTGCTGACCACGCTTGCCAACGGCAACGTGGCGACCGAGGATCCCCGCGCCATTTTTGCCGAGCGTCTCGCCGAGGTGGGATACGTCACCGCGTCATTCACCACCGACGAACCGCCCCACATCCAGCTTTGCCTTCCCGACCTCACCCTGCAGTGCATACCTGAGCAGGGTCCTGACGGTGAGCAGGATCACCTCGCACTCCGGGTCTACGCACTGCGGCCGATGTCTGACCATCCCGAGGGCGCAAAGCTCCTCACCGTCACCGCCCGGCATCCGGTGGTCACCGCCGCCAACGGGATGAGCAGTGACACGTTCCGCATCCTGGAGTGGCGACAGGCGATTGAGAAGGGCTCACGCAGCGAGCAGCTCTATGCGACGTTGAAACTCGTCGACCGTCTGGAGAATGCGGAGAAGTCGCGCATGCAGACGCAGCGCACCCACTTCAACGCGGCCAAGGAGTACTGGCGCTGCAAGACTTGCCGGGCCCTCTGGCGACCCAAGGACCACGAGCGCTGCCCGAGCTGCGGACGCGAGTTCGGCCCCGCCGACCACAAGCAGCCCGAGGTTGCCAAGGTGGAGTTCTCGGTGCCCGAGAGTGAGCCCATCAACCTCACCGCAGACGCCGCAGTTCTCGTCGAGCCCGAGGACGAGCCCAACTTCGTGGGACGGGTGTCACGCATCGATCATCGGCGCCACACCGTCGAGGTCACCTGCCGCACATATGAGCACGCGGGGACTGAGGGAGCCATCACACCGAGCTTCAACCGCTCGCTGTACCAGGCCAAGCGCAGCGTGCTCGCCGCCATCGCCACCCGCGACTTTGGCGCCGGCCTGCTCGCCCAGCTCATTGCTTCGCCACAATCGGTGCAGGCACCGATCTATGACGAGGAGACGGCTGCGGCCTCGCACGCCGCCTGGCTCACCAACGGCATGCAGGCCAATCCCCCCCAGGACCGCGCTGTTGCTCTGGTGAGTGGCCTGCAGGCGGGTCAGGCGGTGTTCATCCAGGGTCCGCCCGGCACTGGCAAGACCACGGTCATCGTGGAGGCCATCAAGCGCCGTCTCGCGCTCAACCCCGACCAGCGGATCCTGGTGACATCACATTCCAACCTTGCGGTTGACAACGCGCTGGAGCGCCTCGCCGACACTCCTGGTATGCGCGCGGTTCGGGTCGCTCGCGCGGAGCGGGTGCATCCTGCCGTGGACCGCTTCCGTTGTGATGATGAGGACGATCCGCGGCTCCTGGAAGCCAACTGCTACTTCGCAACGTGCGCGACCGCGGCGACAAGCGCGATCACTGACATGAACTTCGATATCGTCATCCTCGACGAGGCCAACAAGGCGCGGGCCGATGAGGCGTTGCCGGCTCTGCGGCTGGGTTCGGCTTTGGGACTGGTGGGGGACCACAAGCAGCTCCCCCCTGTTGAGGACGACTCGCTGTACGGCATCGTTGAGACCGATCCCCACCTCGAAGATCTCGTCAACCGCTCACTCTTCGAGATGGCCTGGGAGGGTGGGGTCCCGGAGGCAGCGCGCTGCCTGCTTACCGTCCAGCATCGCATGCATCCCGACATCTCGTCGTATGTGTCGCGGGCGAGCTACGAAGGACAACTCCTTAATGCGCCCGAGGTCGAGGCCTACGACTTCGTGACCCGCAAACCCTTTCCGGTGGCGCTGCACTTCGTCGACACCGACGGTATGCGTGGGAGTCGCGAGCGCCGCGGACCCGGGGGTGCGTTGCGCAACGAGACCGAGGTCCGCGTTGCCGCGCACGTCGTTCGCCTCCTCGACGAGCGCGCTCCCAAGGAGCTGACCATGGCGGTCATCGCCATGTATGCCGAGCAGGTCGAGCGTCTGCGTCAGGCGCTGGGTCGGCGCAAGTTCAAACGCCCCGTCAAGATCGACACCGTCGACTCGTTTGAGGGCCGCGAGGAGGACATGGTTGTCATCTCTCTGGTGCGCTCCAACGAGCGGGGACGCATCGGATTCCTGCGCGTCCCCAACCGTCTCAATGTCGCTATCTCCCGCGCCAAGAGGCTGGTCGCCTGTATCGGAGACTCCGACACGCTTCGCAGCGGCGACGACTCCATGTACGGGGTGCTCGTCGACGCTGCCCGGGAGACCGGTGGCTACCTCCCCGCCACTGACATTGTCGGTGCGCCCAAACGGGCCCGCCCCGGCGGCGCCCGCGTCGGCATCGCCGCCGGTGCCGGCGCGTCCGAGAGTGAGGAGGACGTGCGCCGCCGCCGCCGTCGTCGCCGCCGCCGCCGCGGGGGGGCAGGCGTTGGGCCCAAGCCGGTGCTGCTCGACGAGAACGGCAATCCGGTGATTCCCCAGGGCGGCACACCCCCGCCGGAGCTTGGTCCTGACGGGCAACCGGTGCGCCGCAAGCGTCGCCGCCGCCGCCGCGGCCCCCGCGTGGACGGTGTGGTCGCACCCTCGGCCGGCCGAGTTGGCGAGCCCCCGGCCCTTCCCACGAGCGGTGGTGCCGAGGTCCTGCACTTTGCTCCCGACGGTGAGACGCGGTCCTTCCGTCCCCGTCGCCGTCGTCGTCGCGGTGGTGGCGCGGGCTCCGCCGCGGTGCAGGGAGCCCCCCCACCACCCGACGTCCCCCCACCGCCGATAGCCGCCGCGGGCTGACCCGAGTTCAGGAGGCGGCTATCCGCTGACCGGGACGCCGCGCAGTTCCAGGGTGGATGGCGTCGGGCCGCGCTCCCGGTCGCGGGCGGCGCGAGCGGCCGCGGGAGGCCGGTGAGCAGGTGCGACGTGGCGTCAAAACTGGCAGCGGGTTTGCCCCGGAAGTGGCAGCAGGAAATGCCACGAACTGGCCGCCGATCTCCAATTGGAGTTGAATTCGACGGGGCGGTCGAGGCCGCCAGTCCCAGTGCCAGTTCGTGTCCCTTTTCGCCGCCAGTTTTTGGGGCTCTTGTGTCGTTTCCGTGGGTCATGAGCGGCCAGGGAGGGGTGGGCAGAGACCGCCGAGGCTGAGCATGGCGAGGGCGATGAGGGCCTGAGCAGAGCGGAAGCCGAATGCGATCCTGGTCAGCAGACGGAGCTTGGTGTTGATCGCCTCGACACGGGCGTTGGAGAGTTGGTGCGTGAGCGCCGCGTCGATTGCCGCGCGGTGCTCCTTGATGGATACGGCCAGTTTCATGAAGG
>JBPCLW010000024.1:0-13119 GCA_051002895.1 Candidatus Dormibacteria bacterium
CCTTGTATATCGCACGCCGTTGCCCTCCCTTCCTGATCCAGCTTCAACAACCGGAAAAGGTAGGCGGCAGCGGCGTGTTCTCGTTCAGCCAGCCCTCAGATCACCCACGGAAAGGGTCGAAGAGCCGTTTTTGGCGAACTCATCGTGCCAGTTTCGCGCCACTTCACACTTGACAACGGTGCCGAGCGCCATGCGCAACGTTGATGAACTGCCTCCGGCCATAGGGACCCAGCGAGAGCTGGCGCAGTAGCAGCCCGCGCTGCACCAGCAGATCACTCCCCGCTTGAAATCGTTCACCGCTTCGCATGTAACGGTTTGGTTTCCTGGCCTTGACCCCCAGCCGGACACCGATTAGGTAATACCGCACGTCCCTCCGGGTTGCTCGCTGCCGTGAGCGATGCCAGCTCGGCGCGGTTCCTTGGGCCGGATGCCCAACAATTCGTGGCGCGGAACCCCGAGGTCCGCAAGGAGAGCGTCCAGCAAGGCGAGCGACACAGTGATGCCGACGACACCCGCCCCACATCCGGTCCGACGCGACGCGCTTGGTCGTTCCCGAGGCCTGCGCCGGACGGCTGCGCTGCTTGCCGCCCCGCTAATGGTGGCCGCTGGCGCGGTCCTGATCAATCCCGTGACTGCACACGGTGCGCCACCAGTGGCGCCCAGGCTCGGCCAGGCCGGCTGCACCGGCTACGTGGCCACTGACGACGCGATCGTCAAGCTCGACCTGAACACCAATACGGTCGCGGCCCGGCTTGACGTGACCACCCCCGCGCCGCCGGCGATCGCGGTCGCGCCGGACCAGAGTGCCGCGTATGTCGGCGGCTCAACCGACTTCCCGCCAGCCGGTTTCTTCCGTGGTGTCCTCCCTGTGACCCTCCCCGGGGGCACACCGCAGGCGGTGGTGCCGGCGCCGGGCTCAGTGGAGGACGTGGTCCTGAATCCGGCGGGGACGATTTTTTTCGTCGCCATTTTCATCCCCGGTGAGGTGCAGGCGTTCTCGACGGCCGCCGGCCACCCGCTCCTGTTCACCCTGGCCACGAGCGGCGTGCCGCTCTCGCTCGCGGTCACGCCGGACGGCACGCGCCTGATCATCGGTGAGGCCGATGGCATCCAGATTGTCGACCTGGCCACCAACACCGTCGGAACGCTGGTCCCCATCGCCGGTGGGGCGCGGGACGTCGCCGCCAGCAACGTCACCGCGGTGGCGGTGAACAGCACATCGGTCGTCGCTGTCGACATCGCCACCGGCTCGGTTGGGACTCCGATTCCGGCCGGGCTAAACGCCCAGGAGATCGCGATCACGTCGGATGGATCGTCGGCGTACGTGGTCAACAACCTCAACCCGCTGGGCCCCATGCTCCCCAACCCACCGAGCACGGTGAGCCCCGTCGATCTGCGCACCCTCATGCCCGGAACGCCGATCGTGCTCAGCCCCACCCCGGGCCACGCCCTCGAGGCGAATGCGCTCGCGGTGGTCTGCACCTCCGCCCCGCCGGCGCCGACCTTCTCCACTGCGGCAACCCCGTCGACCGTCGTGGGAGGGCCGATCAGGGATACGTCGACGCTGGCCGGAGCCGGCCCCGCCCCCATGGGCACCGTCACCTTCGGTCTCTACCGCAGCGTGCCCGGTGACGCGGTCTGCCTCGGGGTGCCGGTGTTCACCTCCACACTCACCGTGACGGGGAACGGTACCTACACGTCCACCCCGAAATTTACGCCCACTCAACCGGGCACCTTCCAGTGGCTGGCCGCCTATTCGGGCGACAACGCCCACGCCGCGGTGGTCGGGGTGTGCGGTGCCCCCGGCGAGGTGAGCCAGGTGCTCGCCCCCACCTACAGCTGCAGCCCAGCGACGAATGTGACCTCGACCACGGCCATTTTGCACGGGGCCACCACCGATGTCACTGCGACCTCGGCGACCTTCACCCTCACCCCGCCGGCCGGGACCATACCCCCCGGCAGTGCGCCAGGCTTCTTGGCCACCGCCTCCGGGCTGACACCTGCCACCCGGTACAGCTACACCGTCACCTTCAACCCCGGCAGCCACGGCTTAACCGGTGCAGCCTGCAACTTCACCACGCCTGCGGCGGTGACCACGCCAACTCCCGCGCCCTCGCCGCCCCCGACCACCGTCCCGCCACCCGCGCCCCCTGCGCCTGCTCCCCCTGTCCCCAGCACCGGTACTGGCGGTCCCGGGGCTGCTCCGTTGGTCGGCGTCGTGCTCTTCTCGCTGGGAGCGTTCGGGCTGCTGGCCAGGCGTCTGTTCCCACAGGCGTTGCGAGGGGGTAGCAAGCGGCGTCCGGTTTGACCGAACCCTCGTCTGGATGAAGCTTCGCGGCGTGATCCCGTTGTCCGCCGGAGCAGCGCTGCTCTTCAGCGCCTGTTCCGGCGGCAACGACTCATCCTAGGTGCCGAGCCTGACCTTCTCGCTGAGAGTGAACGCGGGCCGTTCTGAGGATTGGCCGAAGCGGGCGAACGGCTGGTGAGGGGGTGAACGGATCCTGAGCAGAGGTCCGGGGCCGGAGCATGCTCGCTCATACCGGGACAACGCAATCGCCTGTCCATACTTGTGCCGTGGACGAGACCCAGCGGCTGCGGGCCTGGACCCATCATCGGCAGCGCCTCGGTGGCAACCCTGCCTCCGGTCCACTCGAGGCCCTGCGGTCCGTGGTTGCGGTGTACGGCGCCCATCCCACCGCACCGCTGGCGCTGGCCGCCCGCACCGCGGGGATGACCGCTGGCGATTTCCGGGCGCTGGACCAGGAGCGCTCCGCGCTGCGGATCCCGGGGATGCGGGGCAGCCTGTTCCTCGTCCCCAGCGACACTGCCGGCAGGGTCTTTGCGCCATTCCAAGCCAGCGCGGCGCGTGTGCTCACCCGCATGCGTCGCGCCGAGCTGGACGACGAGGGGTACCGGGCAGCCTCTGAGCGCATCGTCGCTACCGCCTCGTTGCCGCTCCTGCCCCGCGAACTCGAGGACGTCGCCGGCGTCAGCGGCGTGCGGATGAGCCTGCTCCTGCGCACGATTCGGGCCGAGGGCAGGATGCTCGCGGTGGCGCAGGGCAGCCTACGAGCCGCCCAGCTGCGCTACGTCGCCACCGCATCATGGGCCGCCGGCGCTCTCGAGGTCGATGACGTCGATGCCGCGCTTGCTGCGCTCGCCGGGGATTACCTGCGGGGGTATGGCCCCGCCCGGCCTGCCGACTTCGCCTGGTGGACCGGGGTCGGAACCGCCGCCGCCGCCCGTGCGCTCGCCACCGTGGACACGGTCGACGTTGGCAACGGCCTGCTGTTGCCTCGGAACGACGAGCCGGCGTTCAGCGGCATCACGGCACCGCGCAATACCGTCGACCTTCTGCCCAAGTGGGACGCGTACACCATGGGGTTTGCACCCGACGGCCGGGCGCGGCTCGTCCATCTGCACAACCAGCCCCAGATGTATGTCCGCCAGGGGGTGATGGCTCCGGGCCAGCCCAACGTGGGGCTGTCCGGTGATGGCTATCCGGTGGTGCTCGTCGACGGCGAGGCCGTCGGGACCTGGAACGTCACCGTCCGCGAGGCCACGGTGCACCTCTTCGACACGGTCGGTCCCGCAACCCGGCGGCGCATCGACGAACGCCTCGCCGACGTGCGGTCGCTTCTCGCCGACTGAGCTCCACCCTCACTCACCGGCGGCGCGAGATTTCTCGCGCCATTGTCCGTCCGATGTCCGAGTCAGTGGCCCTACGATCGGCGGCTTTTTCTGTCGCGGTGCGGATCTGCACCGGTCGTTCGTGGGGAGGGGCGGCGCGTGTTGGAGTTGGATCGACTCACCAAGGTCGAGGCAGAGGAGCGCGCCGCGCTCATCAGCAACCCGGTCTACCGGCCAACCATCCGTCTCGGCTCGGTATCGTCGGCGAAGACGTTCACCGCGGAGTCGCGGGTGGAGTTCGAGGCCGGCCGCCCCGGAGCCTCGTCGTTCATCGACATCTTCGCCCTGCGCGTCACCGAGGCAACTCTGAACGGTGTTCCCATCGACCTCGCCCGATACCGGGATGGCCGTCTTCCCCTCGACAACCTCCGGGCGCACAACACCCTGGTGGTAAAGAGCCTCCACCCCCTCAGCAATACCGGAGCCGGTCTTTCCCAGGTCATCGACTCCGAGGACGGTCGGCCATACCTGCACACCCAATTCGAGCACAACCACGCCCACAAGGTGTTCGCGTGCTTCGACCAGCCCGACATCAAAGGACATTTCAGCTGGACTGTCGAAGCACCCACGGCGCTCAGTGTCATGACCAACACCGCCCCGGTGCAGACCACCGACCTCGGCGGCGGCATGCAGCGCACCGAGTTCGCGGAGACCGAGCGCATCTCCACCTACCTCTGCGCGATGGTCGCAGGGCCGTTCGCGAAGTTCGAGGACAGCTACACATCCATCGACGGCAGGGTCATTCCCTTGGCGCTGTACACCCGCGCATCGCAGGCGCAAGACGTGGGCAAGGACGCCGCCGGGTGGTTCGAGATCACCAAGGCAGGGCTGAGGGCCTACGAGGAGGAGTTCCAGCAGCCCTATCCGTTCCCCAAGTACGACCAGGTCGTCGTCCCCGGATTCAAGGCTGGGGCCATGGAGAATCCCGGCCTTGTCACCTTTGCAGAATCGGTGATCTTCCGCGGCGATGTGCCCAACCGCATGAAGGAATGGCGCGCCGAGGTCATCCTCCACGAGATGGCGCACATGTGGTTTGGCGATCTCGTGACCATGGAGTGGTGGCAGGACCTCTGGCTCAACGAAAGCTTTGCCACCTTCATGGCAACCCGCATGCAGGATCGCATCACCAAGTACACCAATGCGCTCGTCACCGCCAATGGCGAGAAGCTGCGCGCCGCAATCCTCGACCAGCGATCGACGACACATCCCATAGTCACCGTGGTTGCTGACACGGACGGCGTGCACGAGAACTTCGACGCCATCACCTACGAGAAGGGAGCCGCCGCACTGCGCCAGCTCGTTGCCTACGTTGGTGAGCAGGAGTTCGTTGCCGGTCTTCGCCAGTACTTCCGTACCTACCGCTTCAAGAATGCCACCCTCGACAACTTTCTCGGTGCCATCCAGGACAACGCACCGGGCAAAGACGTCCGCGGCTGGGCCAAGCAGTGGCTGGAGCAGGCGGGCGTCAACGTCCTGACTCCCAGCTTTGACGTCGATGCCGCAGGGCGCATGCACAACGTCGTCATCACCCAGACGGCGGCGCGGGCCGATCATCCCACTCTGCGCACCCACGTCATGAATGTCGGCCTCTATGACCTCGACCGCGCCGGGCGGCTGGTCCTGCGTCGCAGTGTCCCCGTCACCGTCAGCGGAGATCGCACCATGCTCACTGCTCTCAACGGTGAGAAGCAGCCGGCTCTCCTCATGGTCAACGACGGCGACCTCACCTACACCAAGATCCGCTTCGACAAAGGCTCGCTCGACACCGTGGCGACGCGCCTCAGCACCGCCAAGTCCCCTCTGCTCCGCGCCCAACTCTGGAGTGCGCTCTGGGATATGACCCGCGACGCTGAGTTGCCCGCCCGCCGCTTCGTCGACCTCGTTGCCCGTCACGCCGGCGGCGAATCCGAGCCCGCGGTCGTGGACGCTGCCCTGGCGCGTGCCGCCGGGGCAATCGATCTCTATGCAAGTCCCCGCATCCGCGACCAACTGCGCGGCCGTCTGGCGGAGGTGTCGCTGGAGCAGCTGCAGCGCGCTGACCTCGAGCCAACCACTCGGCTCTCTTGGTTCGAGGGCTTCCTCGCCAACAGCACCGTGCGTGACCGGGGCATGCCGCGCCTACGCGATGTGGCGCTGCTCCATGGCATGCTCAATGGGACGCGCTCTCTTCCCGGCATCACCCTGGACAAGGACACGCGCTGGAAGGTCGTCGTCGCCCTTGCTGGCGCTGGTGTCCTCGACGAGTCCGCACTCACCACCGAGGCGCAGCGGGACACCTCCATCCAGGGCGAGCGCTCCTACTTGCAGGCCATGGCCTCGCGGCCGACGGTCGCAGCCAAGGCTGAGGCCTATCGCATGCTCAGCGACCCGCAGGCGGGTGATCCTCAAATGACGCCGTGGAACATGCGTGGGCTGATGGCTGGTTTCGGCCGCTCCGGACAGGAAGACCTGGTTCGCCCGTTCGCCCTGCAGTACCCCGCGACGGTGGACAAGCTCTCCGCAGAACGCACCCAGGAGGAAGCTCAGGAGCTGATCGCCGGACTCTTTCCGCCGGTGGGTCAGACCGCTCTGCGCGCGGGTGCCGCAGCGTTGACGCAACCGCACCTGACGCCCAGCGGTCGACGTGTCATTGTCGAGGCTCTTGACGGGACCGAGCGCGCCATTCGGGCGCGCCGGCTCGACGCTCTCGAGGGCCCGCTGTTGTCCTTTCCCCAGATGGAGACGCGCGCCGTCGCCTGACCGTCCCAGCCGTGATTCAGAACGCGGCAGCGGCGGGAACCACCTCACGGCCGAGGATCTCCAACGGGGTGATGCTCCAGACGTTGGGTCGAGGGACTGAGCACGATCACTTCAGAGGCTCCGACCGGCGGTGTGCACATCGCCGGTCGCGGCGAGCACGAACTCGCATCGCTCCACCTTGCGGCCGGTAACAGTGCTGACGAGCAGGGCATACACGGCGCCCTGCACCTCATATCTCTCCAGTCGTCGTTGCAACTCCCCGCCACTGACGTCGTCGGTCTTGTAGTCGACAACGACGAGGGCGTCGCCGGCCTCGTACAGAAGATCGATGACGCCCTCCACGAGGGTGCCGTCGAGCATGGCCCCGACGGGTATCTCTCGCCAGTGTCGCGCAGCGATAGCGCGTCGTACCGGTGCGCTCCGCCACGCCGTCTCCACCAGTTCGGCGACGCGGGGAGCCCGGTCGGGGATGCCCTCGGTGGCGGCGTGGACGCGGGCGAGCGCGGCGATGCCGGCGATGTCGCTGAGGTCGACGTTCTGCAAGACCGCGTGAACCGCGCGTCCCAAAGCGGAGCCGCCGCGGCCGCGCTGCGGCAGAGCGATCTCGTTTGCGTCGTCCGGAGAGTGGGCGAGTTGCGTTGCGGTGCTCCGTCGCTCCGCTGCTGAGTGGTCGATGAGAGTGCGCCGTGCTTCCAACCAGTCGTTCTCGCGCTCGACGCTCCAGTCGTCGTCGACACTCTCTGGTTGAATCTCATGGTGCGGTGTCACCCACGGCTCGGTCAGCACCGTCGGCCCCAACTCGGGGTCCGTCTGGCGGGCATCGTTGAGGGTCTGGCGGAACGCCCGAGCGTCGGCACCCCGCGCGCCCTTGCTGCTGTGGAAGACGCTGACGACGAGGTGATCGCGCGCTCGCGTCGCCGCGACGTAGAGCATTCGCTGATGCTCCGCCTTGGCGAGTTCTGTGTTGTCGGCACGAGCACTGCTGTATCCCGGCGTTGCGAACGACGCCTCCTGAGTCCCGCACCGTGCCTCGATGTGCTGGGCCACGCGGTCGACGAGAACCAAGCCTGCGCGCGGAGCAGGGTCACTGCCCAGGCCGGTGAGCATGACGATGGGAAACTCCAGGCCCTTGGCGCCGTGCACCGTCATCACCCGCACCGCGTCCTCGTCGGTCTCCGTGGCGGCGCCGATGGAATCTCGATGTCCCTCGCCGGCCATCGTCTCCAGGGAATCGACAATCTCCCGCAGGGTGTCGCGGCCGCTCGCGGCGAGGGTCCGGGCCTGTTCGACCACCCACTGCAGTCTGCGCAGTACCTCCCGCGGGCGCGCTTCGGCGAAGGCGAGCACGTCGAGCATGCGGTCCTCGATGAGCTGCTCGATCATTCCCGCCACCGAGCCTTGGTGACGGTCGTGGTGCCGCCCTGCGAGGTCGTGCAAAGCCGAGGCAACGCGCGGTACATCGGCGTTTCCGGGACGGAGGGGGTCGAGACGGCCACCATCGGACACCCAGCGGAAGAGTTCACGGTCACTGCAGCCGTAGGCCGGCGCACGCAACGCGGCCACCAGGGCGACCTGGTCAGACGGATCATCGATGCAGCGAAGCGTTGCCAGCAGTTCGCGCACCTCCTGGGTCTCGAGAATGAGGACACCGCTCTCCAGCCGATAGGGGACCTCGTACTCGTCGAAAG
Source organism: Candidatus Dormibacteria bacterium (assembly GCA_051002895.1). Taxonomy (GTDB): domain Bacteria; phylum Chloroflexota; class Dormibacteria; order Aeolococcales; family Aeolococcaceae; genus JBPCLW01. The sequence continues at coordinate 8,118 of JBPCLW010000024.1, forward strand.
CCCGCTCCAGTCGGCGCAGGTTTGTCCGTGTGGGTACGAGGACGCAGATGTCACGGAACATCGCCGGCCGGCGTTCGCCCCCCGCCACATCGCGAATACGCCAGCCGTCCTCGTGCACCTGACGGGCCGCCCCCGCGACTGCGATTGCCTCCGTTGCCCAGACTTCTGCAGCGGCGCCGTCGACGTCGGCGCCCAGCATCCACACACCGGCACCAGCGTCATCGCAATGGGCATGGAGTGGCACGTATGCCGGTTGCACGTGCTCTCGAGCCACCATGGTCCGTGCGAAGTGCGCATTCACCATATCGAGAATGCGAGGCACCGATCGGTGGTTGCGAGAGAGCGTTACCACGGCACCGTCGCTGCGCTCCACAGCGCAGCGAACCTCCTCGTAGAGGGCGATATCGGCACGGCGGAAACGGTAGATCGACTGTTTGGGGTCGCCGACGACACAGAGCCGGCCGGGGCTGATTGGTGCCTGCAACCACGACGTGGTTCCGGGGTCGACGTCTGGCGGTGCGCTGAGCAGCACCGCCAGCTCCGCCTGCAGCGGGTCGGTGTCCTGGAATTCGTCGATGACGATGTGCGTCCAGCGTTCGTGGCAACGCCGCCTCACCTCGTGGTTGTGGAGGAGATCCCGCGCCCAGGCGAGCAGATCCTGGAACGTGGCCACACCGCGCCGGCGCCGCTGGGCCACGCCGACCAGGACCCAGTCGCGAAGGTGGGGGAGCAGGCCACAGAGGGCAATGCTGCGCAGCGTTGCCACCGTCGCCAGAGCGTCGCGTCGAGCATCTCCGATCGCGTCCACCACCCCTGGATCACCTCCCGCCCGCGTCCACTCCCTCTTGTCGCCCCCGCCTTTTGCGGGCAGTCGCTCGGCCAGCAGCAGCGCCGCCACGGCCTCAGCCTCAGTGGTCGCCGCTATGCATCGCTCGCGGGCCAGACCTGCGCGGCGCCACGCTTCCGCCCAGAGATGCCCTTGGGGTAGGACCGACGTCTCGACGTCCTGGAATCTCGCCGCCATGCGGCCCACGATGGCGACGGCATCCGGCTCTGTCGGCGCCGGCCAATCATTCGCAGTGACGAGCAGGTCCGCCTCGTTGTCGAGTTCGGCCATGAGCGGTTCGAGATGTTGTGGTGTGATTCCGAGCTCGAGGCAGCGGCTCAGTGGCGCTCCCCACTCGCGCTCCGCCGCGGAGTCGAACCAGTCGCGAAAGCGCTCGCGGCGTTCCAATTCTTGGGCCACCGCGTCGATGATCTCGAGCTGCGGTGGCAGTCCCGCTTCGGTGGAATGGCTACGCAACAGCTCGGCGTTAAAGGCGTGGATGGTGGTGATGCTGGCGCAGTCGAAACTTGTCGCCGCCGCTTCACAGAGCTCTCTCTCAGTTGCCGACCGCTTCTCGTCAGTCGTGGCGCACTCCAGGGCGTCGCGCACACGTTGGCGCAGCTCGCCCGCGGCCGCCTCGGTGAAGGTGATGGCCACCAGCGTGTCGGCGCGGGCGCGCCCACTACCGATCAGCGCCACGATGCGCTCGACGATGGCGGTGGTCTTACCGGTACCCGCACCGGCTTCGACAAACAGCGTGGTGTCGAGATCGCCGGCCATGGTTCGGCGCGCCTCGAGGTCCTGTACTGTCAGTGGATCGGCGCTGCTCATGGCTCGTCGTCTGGGGGCGGCAGGGTAAGATCAGCGTGCCAGCGCACCGCGGGGTCAGCACTCTTCCGCTCAGCGAGAGCATCGCGGGCTGAGGGGCAGATGCGGTCGTAGGCGCAGTACATGCAGTTCTTCCAGCCGGCGCCGCGGCTGAGACGATAGTCCTCGTCGCCCGGTCGCTGGGGGAAGGCACCCGCGTCGATCCCGCCGGCTACGCCGGTGAGGACGTCACGCAACCGCTCATCCTGCGCCGTGCCGACGTCGATATGGACGTACTCGAAACCGCCACGCGCCGAGGCGAACCAATAGCCCGCGTCGATGCTTGCCACGTCAGGGAACGCGTCGCCGGCGGCGTCGGCATACAGCGCAAGTTGCAGCGCGCGTCCGCGGTGTACCGGGTCGGCGTCCAGTTCCTTCTGCGTCGGTTTGGCCTTTCCGGTCTTGTAGTCGATGATGCGCAGGCGATGCGGCTGCGCGCCGGGTCCGCCGACGTCGAGACGGTCGATGCTGCCGCGCAGCGTCAGGGTGCGACCGGTGGGCAGACGCACCGTCACCGGTTCCCAGCCCTGGGGCCGCTCTGCGCCATACCCGAAGGGATGCTCGACGAGATGGGGCGTCCACCCCTGCGCGCGCAGCCGAGCGTCGCGGTCGAGCAGAGTCTCCAGGTCGGCGAGGATGTCAGCCCTGGTTTGCGCCCAGAGCAGGGGGTGACCGGTCACTCCGCTCACCTCCAGCACAGTGAACTCCTCAGTGGCGATTGCCTGGAGCCGGGCATGGTCGGCGGGCGTTGCCGTCTCGTCGGGCGACGGGCGGCCCTGAGCGATGAGCTCAGCGACGTAGCGCTCGAGCATGCGGTGGATGGCCGCGCCCCGCTCCAGAGGGCTGATCTTCCAGGCGTCCTCGTCCTCGGGCCGCCCTGTGGGTTCCACGTGGAGAACGCGATCGAGGAAGAAGCGAAACGGGCACTCCGCCCACTCCTGGAAACGCGTCGCACTCTGGGGGTGGTCACCAATGAGGTCGAGGTCGAGCGTCTCCTGGTCGCCGTCGAGGAGCGCATCGGAGAGGTTGCCGTCGGCGGCGGTGAGCGCGGCTGAGCGCCGTGCGGCCCGCACCTGCAATCCTCGCGCGACCGGCAGGTTTGGAGTGCCCGCCAGTGCGCTTCCCCGCAGCATCTGACCGGCGGCGTGGCGTCGCGCCACGCTGAGGAGTCGGAACTCGGCGGCTGAGCGCGGCGTCTCCGCGCGCAGCAGGGCGGAGAGCCGTGAGGGTGCCGCCGTGCACCACTCCGCCGCACCGTGCTCGCGCAGCCGCACCGCTGACAACCGCGTTCTCGCCAGCATTGACGCAATCTCGGTAAGCCAGCGGCTGGGGTAGAGGGGGTGCCCGGCACCGTCCCAGATCGCCATGGAGAGGTTGAGCCGTCCCGTGGTGGCGGTGACGGAGGCAAAGGAGAGCGCAGCCGCGCCCACCCGCGCTTCTCGGTCGTCGGTGAGGTCATCGGCTCCGCGCTCGGGCAGCAGGGGATCATCAGCGACTGGGCCCGGGAAGCTGCGCTCATCGACACCGAGGACATGCACGCTCTCCATCTCCATGCCGGCGGCCGCACTCACCGTGCCGACCACGACCCCGGTGCCCAGGGCTCCCTCGGGCCGGCGCCGCGTCTCCAGCAACTGCTCGACCGTGTTGAGCACTGTGTCCATCTCCAGATCGGACTCGATCGCGCCCGAGGACGTGATGCTCGCGACGATCTCGTTGACGGCCGTCACCGCCTCCTGCTCGGCCGCCGTCCAGTGCGGGTCGACGACGTGGTCGTGGAGAAGATGGCGCACCCAGGTGCTCCACGACGACCACGTCCTCTCCGCCGGCGGTGCCGTCGCCGCGTCCAGAGCCGCGATGTGATCGGCGATGGCCACCGCGTCGCGTGCCTGATGTGCCGCAGCACGGCCACGGGCGTCGAGCGGTTCTCCCTCGTCGTCGACCGACGAGGCCTCCGCCGACTCGCGCGCCCCGAGCTGACGCATGCGCACATCCCAATCCCGCGGGCGGCGGACGACACCGGCGCGTCGGCTCAGCCGGTCCCACGCCGGAGAGTCGGGAACCCCGGGATGGCTGCGGGGAAATGACGAGAGCCAGCGCAGCACCGACGTCCGCGCGAAGTCAAGCTCCCGTAGCCGCAGCAGGCCGATGAGCCCGCGTCCCGCGTGGCTGGTGGCGAGTGAGCGGCCTCCGAGCAGGGTGAAGGGGATGCCCGCAGCGTGCAGCGTGTCGCGGATGAGTTCAGCGTATCGGCCGCTGTCGGAATGCAGCAAGGCGGTGCGGTGCAGCGGAATTCCGCTCCCGGCATCCGCGATGATGCGGCGCACGGCGGCGCGCACCTCCTCGGTTGCGTTCGGCGCCAGGGTGACGTGGGTGCACGACGGCACCGCCGGCGATCGCCCGACAGGCGGTTCTTGGCCGAGTTTCTCGGAGAGATGCGATGCCGCTCTGCGCGCGTCGGCAGGTCCTTCCGTTTGCAGTGCGACAAGCACGGTTGTACGGGATGCCAGCGCATCGAGCAGTCGCCGTTCTCCCGACGAGAGGTTGGTGGGCTGGAGGCAGAGCACTGCACCGACATCGCCGAGTCCGGCACCGGCGGTGACGCTCTCCGCCGCGCCCACGAGGAGGTCGTGCGAGTCGTACAGGGCTCGATCTCGCAGCAGGTCCTCGTAGCCGGTGAGCATGGCTACCGTCCCGGCGCTGACCGGTCCTCGCGCGGCAACCTCCTGGCGCTGCGTCGCGTCGAGATCGAGGTCACGCAGCCGGCGCAGCGATGCCGTTACCTGTGCCACCAGAGCACGGTGGGGGCGCTCACTCCGCAGCGGTGGAGGCGCGTGGCGCAGCAGCGTGCGGGCGAGCGACAACTCCACCTCCGGCCGCAGCGCCGTCCTGCCGGCGACGGCGAGACCGGCTGCGGCAAGGACTTCCGCCATCCGGCCGAACACGGTGCAGCGGACGTTGATGACGCCGTGACGTCCGAGGGCGCGCTGGGTGGAGAGCGCCGCGGCGGAGCCCGGCAACAGGAGGGTGACCGCCGCCATGTCGTCCCCCGCCTTGAGTTCGGCAAGGCGCCGGCGCAGCCACTCGGCGGAGCCATCCGATGGGCGGCTGACGACGCTCAGGGTCATGGCAGTGCAGGGTAGCCGTGCGCCTACCCGCTCCCGAACGCCACCCTCCAATCGTGAATTGTTGTAGCTGTTCAGCGATTCCTTCCGCCTAAGTGTTCAGCGAAAACTTCCGGGCGGGTTCAGGCGGCCCGTTCGCGGGCAGCGGGATGGGCGATGGGGGTGATGGGGACGGAGTCGGTGAAGG